>JBGANO010000009.1:0-72542 GCA_044222305.1 Anaerolineales bacterium | reverse complement strand
GACGTGCACACGGGCTGGGCGTTACGTGAACTCTGCGATGAGCATGTTCAATTGCAAGATAGTTTTGTGATGTCGGAGGGCGTGGCGCAATTGAGTGAGGGGCTGGTGGATGCGATTGTTCCGAATCTTGAGTCGAAGGTCGAAAGTCAAAGGTCGCCCGAATCTCTCTCAATTATCCAATCCCATTTTTATCCTGAACTTCTTGACTCCGTTGTAGCCGAAATCCAATCTCTAATCTCTAATCATCTAATCTCTGCTTCTCAAATCGTCATCCTCGCCCCTTACCTCTCCGATGCTTTGCGATTCTCCATCACCCATAGACTCGAAGCCAAGAATATCCCTTGGCGTTCGCACAGACCGTCGCGTTCGTTGAAAGACGAACCTGCCTCCCACGCGTTGATCACCCTTGCCGCGCTGGCGCATCCGCATTGGAATATCCACCCGCCGAAATTTGACGTGGCATACGCATTGATGCAGTCCATTGATGGACTCGACCTCGTCCGCGCGCAGTTGCTGACGGATATTGTTTATCGTCAAAGAGACTTGCGGCTTTCACCTTTTGAAGAGATCAAATCGGACGTTCAGGAACGAATTACTTTTTCAGTCGGCAATCGTTATTCAACCCTTCGAAATTGGATTGAAGAATATCGCGCATCGAATCTCTTGCCCTTGGATCACTTCTTCCGCAAAATGTTTGGCGAGGTGTTGTCGCAGGCGGGGTTTGGTTATCACCGCAACTTTGACTCGGTCCGCGTGGCGGCGAGTTTAGTTGAGTCGGTGAAGAAGTTTCGTATTGCCCTTGAATCAGACCTCCGAGGTCTTCAAGACGTCGGAGGTCTCGGACGCGAATACATCCAAATGCTTCACGATGGCGTGATTGCCGCGTCGTATCTCGAAGGTTGGCAGAATGAAGACAAGGACGCGGTTCTCGTCGCGCCCGCGCATACGTTTTTGACGATGAACCGTCCCGTTACGATTCAGTTTTGGCTCGATGCAGGTTCGAGCGGATGGTACGAGCGACTCGCCCAGCCCCTCACGCATCCATATGTGTTGAGCCGCGAATGGGGAGAGGGTCGCCAATGGACAGATGCGGACGATGTCCAATACAGCAAAGAGGCGATGGCGCGGTTGGTGTCGGGACTACTTCACCGATGCCGCGAGCGCGTCTATCTGGGAATTTCAGAATTGGGCGAAAGCGGGTTTGAAGGGCGCGGCGAATTGTTGCGCGCGTTCCAAAAGGTTTTATGAAAGGCAGGTGACAGTCACGTTTAACGTGACTGTCACCTTTGAGGAAAACAAATGAACAAAAAATATGTGCTCGTGATCGTTTCGATGATTTTATTGGCTTGTACTGCAACTGGAACTCCGACGATTATTCCTCCTGTTGAGGCGAGCGCGACTTCGATCATCCCGCCTGTGGATTCAACGTCCCCGCCGCCTCCTTCGACGGGCGGACCGACTCTCGCCAATTGCCCGATGTTCCCCGCGAACAATTTTTGGAATGCGCGCGTGGACTCGCTTCCCATCCACTCACAATCTGATGCGTGGATAGACAGCATCGGGCGCGACGTAGGCTTCCACATGGACTTCGGGTCAGGTGAATATGATGGTGGTCCGATTGGTATTCCGTATGATGTAGTTTCTGGTTCGGGCGTAACTCAATACTCCCCCGAGTTTTATTATCCCGAAGAATCCGACGCGGGACCATATCCGATTCCCGATAATCCAAATATCGAATGGGGGAGCGATCATCACATCTTGGTTGTGGATACAGAAACTTGCACATTATATGAAATCTTTGATGCCAGCTTCGATAATGGACAGTGGTTCGGCGGCGGTGGCGCTATATTTGATCTACATTCAAATGCACTCCGCCCCGATACATGGACATCCGCCGACGCGGCTGGTTTGCCAATTTTGCCAGGCTTGGTACGCTACGATGAAATTGTTGCTGGTGAGATTCAACATGCATTGCGATTTACTGTCGAAGACACGGCAGGGTATATCTGGCCTGCGCGGCATTTGACATCTGATCCGCAAGACGGAACTCCGCCGTTCGGCGCGCGTTTTCGATTGAAAGCGGATTATGATATTTCAGGTTTCCCACCTGAGATGCAAATTTTGTTGCAAGCGTTCAAGACCTATGGAATTATTTTGGCAGACAACGGCTCGAATTGGTACGTGAGCGGAAGTCCCGATGAACGTTGGGATAACGATATGTTGCATTTGCTGGATGTGTTGACGGGAGATGATTTCGAGGCGGTGGATACGTTTGGGTTGATGGTGGACGAGGATTCGGGAGAGGCGAAATAAAGGCAACGTGTTAAAATAGATGGGCAACAAGGAGATAACATGGTACTCACCTCCCACACGAAAAGCCTGCTGTCCGACTTGCAGAAAATCATGGCGCTGGACGAAGATGAAATTGTCCAACGTGGAATCGCGCAGGCGACTACCGATCGCATTATCGAGTTGCGCCAACGCATCGGACAATTGAGCGAGCAATACGGCGATATCGAGAAACTCGAAGTAAAAAGTAAAACTGTATCCGCGGACGATCATACGCTTTACACCGACCTTTTGGAATGGCGCGCTGTTCGGCATGAGCTGGAGCAATTGACTCACTTCCTGGAGAAGGTGTGAGCGTTTGGCACGCTTCCATCGTCCGCATCTTGCGCGTGAGTGGATTGTTTTCGGATGTTCAACTCGTGGGGGGAAAAGTCCGCGCTTTTCTAAATCAGACTCGCTTTCTCGACATTCATTTCGACCCGATCGCCGATAGTTACTCGTACGCCGTAATTGACCTCACCCTGTCCTACGCAGGCGATAAAAGACTATTTGGCTGGGATGATTTTCCGCATCCTGATTATGCGGCGCTCGCAAGCCTGAAAAGTTATCCGCACCATTTTCAAGAGCGACTTGCTGATGGAACGTGGCAATTCAGCGAGTCAACTTTCCGCGGGGATGTCGAAAATGAAGTCCACAATGTCATCGAAACCATTCGGCAACGCGCATCGGACGAAGGATAATCCCTCACCCGTTTTTCGTCTTTTGCTACTGCCCTAACGGATCACTGATAACTGATGACTGATTTCACTCCTCGCCCCTCCCAATAAAACATCCTTCGTTGGTGGTGGATTTGAATTCGGGTGAAACGAATAAAAATTAACCGCTAAGAGCGCGAAGGACGCCAAGAAAACCATTAATAAACCTTTGCGACCTTAGTGTGCTTCGCAGTGAGAAAAGGAATTAACCGCTAAGAACGCAAAGAACGCGAAGAAAAGATAAAAGGAGTTAAAGATGAGCATAGATATTGAGGCAATTGGGAAAGACATCGTTGACGCCGCTTATCAAATTCATAAGCAGTTTGGTCCAGGCTTGCTGGAATCTGCATATCAGGAATGTCACGTGTATGAACTTCGGAAACGTGGAAGAATTGTGCAGGCAGAATTAATTTTGCCTATTGAGTATGACGGTCAACAGTTTGACAAAGGATATCGAATAGATGAATTGGTAGATGATCTGGTTATTGTGGAAAACAAAGCCGTAGACGAGGTCCATCCGATCCGCATGGCGCAACTTCTCACCTACATGAAACTCAAAAATATCAAACTCGGCTTTCTGATAAACTGGAACGTGAAGTTGATTAAAAACGGAATTCAGCGAGTTGCTCTTGGTCTTGATGAGCCACTTGCCCGCGCAGGATTTATCAAAAAACCATAGCGAGCAATGTTTACCGCTAAGCGCGCGAAGTGCGCCAAGAAAACCAATTAAAAAACTTAGCGACCTTTGCGATCTTAGCGGTTCAAAAAGGTTTACCGCTAAGCGCGCGAAGTGCGCCAAGAAAACCAATTAAAAAACTTAGCGACCTTTGCGATCTTAGCGGTTCAAAAAGGTTTACCGCTAAGCGCGCGAAGTGCGCCAAGAAAACCAATTAAAAAACTTAGCGATCTTTGCGGTCTTAGCGGTTCAAAAAGGTTTACCGCTAAGCGCGCGAAGTGCGCCAAGAAAACCAATTAAAAACTTAGCGATCTTAGCGGTCTTAGCGGTTCAAAAAAGAATGTATAACTTCACCCCTCGCCCCTCCCAACAAAACATCCTCCGCTACAACGGCGGACGTCTCGGCATTGCCGCGGTGCCTGGCGCGGGGAAGACGCATATTCTCTCAGCCCTCGCCGCGCAGATCATTCACGAAGGGCGATTGCAGGACGATCAGGAAGTGCTCATCGTCACACTTGTTAATTCGGCGGTGGATAATTTCGAAGCGCGCATCAAACGTTTTTTCGATAACCCGCTTCAAGCCCTCTTCAAATATCGCGTGCGCACATTGCATGGGCTGGCGCATGACATCGTCCGCGAAAAGCCTGCGAGCGTGGGACTCGAAAATCGTTTCAGCATCATTGACGAGCGTGAGGCGGGCTTCATCCGCCGCGAGTCGGTCAATGCGTGGCTGGCGAATCACTCGCTGGATGATTACCTCGACCCCGCTCTCGATCAATCCAAATTGGATTGGGTCAAACGTCAGCAACTGCCTGATCTATTGGACTCCCTCGCCTTAGCCTTTATCCGTTCCTCCAAAGATCGCCTCCTGACTCCCGACAGCCTGCGCACCAAACTCGACGCGTCTCCCACGCCTCTGCCTCTCGCTGAACTCGGCTGGAGTATCTACGCGGACTATCAACGCGCTCTCGCCTATCGCGGCTCCGTTGACTTCGACGATTTGATTCGCTTAGCGTTGACATTGCTCGAAAACGACGAAGAGTATCTCGCGCGTCTTCAATATCGCTATCCGTTTATTTTGGAGGATGAGGCGCAGGATTCGAGTCTGACGCAGGAGAGGATACTTTCGTTATTATCTGGAGGATCCGCTGGTCGAGCGCAAGCAGTCGAGACCAGAGGTTTGCATGATACTGCTGGTTTCGATACGCCCCGCGAAAACCAGCGGGGCTACTCAACCAGCGAAGTAGGTGGGAACTGGGTCCGCGTGGGTGATCCGAATCAAGCGATCTTTGAGACATTCACCACAGCATCACCAGAACTGTTGCGCGCGTTCATTCAAAACAATCCAAGTGTAGACATGCCCGAGTCGGGGCGGTCACAGCCGTCCATTCTCGCGCTGGCGAATCATTTGATTGATTGGGTGATGACGTCTCATCCCATCACCGAAGCGCGGACGGCGTTGTCGGCGCCGCATATTGTCCCTGTGCCAGAAGATGACCCGCAACAGAATCCGCCTGATGACCCTGAGGCGATCAAGTTCATCAGCAAGCGATATACACCTGACGAAGAACTCGAAGCGGTGGTTAAGTCGGTGAAGGGATATGTTGATTCCATTTGGGATTTTCCCGATGACGACAAGCCGACGATTGCGATCCTTGTCCCGCGCAACCAACGCGGCGTGGATGTGGTCAACGCGTTGCGTCAGCGCGGCATCGAGCCGATTGAGTTGATTTCGTCCACGTCTGAGACACGCGCGGCGGCGGGATCGTTGAGTCATTTGTTGGGGTATCTGGCGGATCCGCAGTCGGCGAGGAAGTTGTCGAAGGCGTATGAGGTGTGGAGGAGGGATTGGAGAATAGAGAATAGAGAATTAGAGAATAGAGGAGTAGAGAGTAGAGAAGTAGAAAGTAGTGGATTCGAGAAGGGAGACTTATCAACTACTCAACTACTTAACTATTCATCTGTTCTCTTGCGCAAGATGGTTGATGTGGAAAACTTCGTCGCGCCGCAAAATGCCGACGACTGGCTGTCAGCCGTAAGGGAGTCGGAAACGGTGCACGTCATCCAAGAGTTGAGCGCGTTCCGTGTCGTCATCCAGAGATGGTTGAGCGCGGTGACACTTCCGATCGATCAGTTGGTGTTGACGCTGGCGCAGGATGTGTTCAGCGAGGCGTCGGATTTGGCGCTGGCGCATAAACTCGCGTTGGTGTTGCGGAGCGCGGCGGACGATCACGCGGATTGGCGTCTGCCTGAGTTGACGGCGGAACTGGCGGTGATCGCGAAGAACGAACGGCGCTTCATCGGGTTCTCGTCGGATGATTCGGGCTTTGACCCCGAACGCCATCGCGGACGGGTGGTGGTGACGACGATGCACAAGGCGAAGGGGCTGGAGTGGGACCGCGTCTATTTGATGTCGGTCAATAATTATGACTTCCCGTCGGGGATGCCGAATGATCGTTTTATTTCGGAGAAGTGGTTCGTGCGGAGTGGGTTGGACCTGTCGGCGGAGGCGTTGGCGCAGTTGAGCGCGTTGGGGTCTCGATACGTGCCTCCAACAAACGACGGCGCTACTCGATCTGCGAATGATGAATATGGCTGGTACGAAGAAGGCGCGGCGACGATGCGCTCGCGGTTGGATTACGTCAAGGAACGCCTGCGCCTGTTCTATGTGGGAATCACGCGCGCCAAGCGGGAGTTGATCGTGACGTGGAATTCAGGCAGGCAGGGTGATGCAACACCGTCCTTGCCGTTGAGTGAGTTGATGGGGTGGTGGGAGGGGATAAATTCAGAAGGATGAAGGATGAATTATGAAGGCTTGCCCTGAGCCTGTCGAAGGGATGAAGGATGAAAGATTGCTTCCCGAAAGAATAACGATAAATAAATTGATGGAGTGGCGGGGGGAGCGAACTGATTTGAAATAGAAATTCAAAGTTCATCGAGTACAGTTATAATTTTCTTCAATGACCAGCCAAGTGATTTCCAAACAACGCGTTGCCGATCACGGCGAAGTGTTCACCAGCGAACGCGAGGTGAACGCCATGCTGGATTTGGTGAAGCAGGAAACCGAGCGGATCGATTCGCGCTTCCTCGAACCTGCCTGCGGCACAGGGAATTTCCTGACTGAAATTTTGAATCGCAAACTGAACGTGGTGGAAGCCAAATATCGCAAAAGCCAGTTGGAGTTTGAGCGCAATCTTGTCTCCGCAGTTTCATCCATGTACGGCATTGATATTCTGGAGGATAACGTCCTTGAATGCCGCAAGCGATTGTTTGAGATTGTGGATAAGAAGTACTCCGCGCTTTTCAAGAAAAAAGCCAAAACTGAGGTTCGGAAAGCCATCCAATTCATTCTTGAAAAGAATATTATTTGGGGCGACGCGCTGGATTTGAAAACGGTTGGACCGAATCCCCACCAGATCATCTTTTCGGAATGGTCTTTCCCTTTTCATAACAGCCAGATCAAACGGCGCGACTTTGTCTTTGCCGAGTTATTGCCCGACGACTCAAAGAAGTCCCGCCAGCCCGATCTGTTCTCCGAGCCCGAATTGGTATCCGATCTGGGCGAGAAGGTTTTCCTGCCGACCGAGACGCGCAGTTATCCGCTGACGCATTTTTTGAAGATCATTGCATAAAATATGCCAGTAGAAGGTATCTATGAACAAAAGACCAAAAAAGATTCCCGGCGTGGATACCCGCCATTACTTTGTGGATGAAGGCGGCGATGGGGCTTTGTTTACCAGCAAGGGCAGGGTCATTGTCGGGACGCCAGGCTGTTCGCGTTTTTTCATGTTGGGCTTGCTCGACACGTTTGACCCTGCCGCCCTGCAAACCTCAATGGACAATTTGCGCGCGCAATTGCTCAAAGACCCCTATTTCAAAAATGTTCCGTCCATGCAATTAACGGGCGGTAAAACCGCGCTGGCGTTTCACGCCAAAGACGATCTGCCAGAGGTTCGGCGGGAAATGTTTAATCTTTTGCACAGCATGGACGGCTTGCGCTTCTTCGCCGTCGTTACCGATAAATTCAGCGTGCTTGAGTATGCGCGCCAGCAGAACGAGCGCAAACCCAGCTATCGATACAATCCCAACGAGTTGTACGATTATTTGACCAGACGGCTGTTCAAAGACAGACTTCATCAAGACGGCAGTTATGAAATCATGTTTTCCAGCCGCGGAAAATCAGATCGTACCGCCGCCCTAAAAAACGCCCTGGAAGCCGCCCGCCTCAGGTTTGCCGAACAGTGGCGCGTGACCAGCAACGCGCCGATGAATGTGACGGCTGGCGCGCCGAGAACTCACGCGGGGTTGCAGGCAGTGGATTATTTCACCTGGCCGTTACAGCGTTTATACGAATCGGGCGAAGACCGCTATGTAGATTTTTTATGGTCTTCGTTCCATCTCGTGCAGGATATTGATGACCAGCGCAAGGCAGGCTACGGCGCGTATTACACACAAAAAAAGCCGCTCAACGCGGCTGTTCTTTCATGGAGAAAATAAAAAGCCAGTGGATATAGGACTGCGCAGACCGTAGCCTTGCAATCACACGGCATGGAGCCGAGTTTTGTCCGCTGGCAGTTCTATTATAGCCGAATTTGCCCGCTTTTCAATCAGGAGTTTAGCCGCTAAAAATGACCATGCTCACCACTTACAACCCCGACGTATTGACCTGCCTTGCCAACTTGAGCAATGACGAGGTCTTTACGCCGCCCAACATCGCCAACCAAATGCTGGACTTACTGCCCGCCGAAATTTGGCGCGACAAGAACGCGACCTTTCTCGACCCCGCCTGCAAGAGCGGAGTCTTTTTGCGCGAGATCGCCAAGCGGCTGATGACAGGGCTGGAAAAACAGATTCCCGACCAGCAAAAACGTATTGACCACATTTTCACCAGGCAGTTATTTGGCATTGCCATCACCGACATGACCGCCCTGCTCTCGCGGCGCAGTTTGTATTGCTCGAAGAAAGCGAACGGCAAATACTCGATCTGCGAAGGCTTTGACTCGCCCGAAGGCAACATACTCTTTGGGCGCGTGATTCACGTTTGGGACGGCGAACGCTGTAAATATTGCGGCGCGAATATCCACGAGTACGACAGGGACGAATCGCTCGAAACCCACGCTTATCAGTTTATTCACACCGACGACCCGCTTGGTCTTTTCGACGACAAGGAGAAATCTAAAATGAAATTCGATGTCATTGTTGGAAATCCGCCGTATCAAATGGGCGATGGTGGACATGCCGCGAGCGCAATCCCCATTTATCACAAGTTTGTGCAACAAGCCAAGAAACTCAACCCAAGATACTTGACGATGATTATTCCTTCGCGCTGGTTTACTGGCGGCAGAGGGCTGGACTCTTTTCGAGATGAAATGCTGAACGACAAACGCATTAGAATCATTCATGACTTTTTGGATGCGGGCGATTGTTTCCCTGGTGTTGAAATTAAGGGTGGTGTGAATTATTTTCTTTGGGCAAGAGATGAACAAGGGGATTGCAAGATTTATACTCATGAAGGAAATGCAATCGTTTCTGAAGCCGAAAGACCTTTACTTGAAGATGGCGCGGACACTTTCGTTAGATATAACGAAGCAATTTCTTTATTGCATAAAGTTCGGAAGTTGAAAGAAGATGGCTTTACAAGCATTGTAAGTGCTAACGACCCGTTTGGCTTTGATGTGCGAGAAGAAAATAGTTACAAACGAATAAAACCAACATTTCGAACAAAGCCGTTTGCCGACGGCATAAAATTTTATTACTATGGATGGCAGAAAAAAGGCGTAGGGTATGTAGACACAAAATACGTTAGAAAAAACCTAGATTATGTCAATAAATGGAAAGTGTATATATCAAGTGCCTACGGCGCAGGAGAATCATTTCCCCATCAAATATTAAACAAGCCGTTAATAGGAGAGCCTAAATCCTGTTGTTCAGAAACTTACCTCTCTATTGGTCCATTGAAAAGCAAAAAGGAAGCCGAAAATGTGTCTTCATATATCCAAACTAAATTCTTTAGATTTCTGGTCTTGATAAAAAAGAACACACAGCATGCAATGAAACCAGTTTATTCGCTTGTTCCAATGCAAGACTTCAGCGAGTCATGGACGGACGAAAAACTCTACAAGAAATATAAACTCACCAAAGCGGAAATCGAGTTCATCGAAAAGATGATTCGTCCAATGGACAACGGAGCAGAAGCCGATGAGTGATGAGTTCCACGCGCCTCCCTGTCATTTCGAAGGAGCGCTAGCGACTGAGAAATCCTTGACATGGCACGCGCAAGATTTCTCCCCGCTTCGCGGGTCGAAATGACAAAGGCAAGTATGGTTCGAAATGACAAGATAGAGAATGGCTCGAAATGACAAAGTCTTGTCATTTCGACGAACCGCTTTGCGGTGAGGAGAAATCATCACCACGCCAAGCAGAAGATTTCTCCCCGCTTCGCGGCTCGAAATGACAAAGCAAGGAAGTGTCCATGACAAAAGACTACAACTTCTATGTCTACATCCTTACCAATTGGAACGACCAAGTCATGTATATTGGCATGACCAACAATCTGGAGCGCAGATTGTACGAACACAAAAACAAATTGGTGGACGGCTTTACCAAAAAATATAATGTGAACAAA
Organism: Anaerolineales bacterium; assembly: GCA_044222305.1. GTDB lineage: Bacteria > Chloroflexota > Anaerolineae > Anaerolineales > Villigracilaceae > Defluviilinea. The sequence continues at coordinate 62,197 of JBGANO010000009.1, read as the reverse complement.
CTTGTTTACTACGAGCATGGCAACGATGTCCACGCCGCGATTGCAAGAGAAAAAGAAATCAAAAAATGGCGGCGGGAGAAGAAGAATAATCTGGTGACGACGATGAATCCTGAATGGAAGGATTTGAGTTTGGAATGGCAGGCTCCTACGAATGCTGTCGTTTCGACGAGCGCTAGCGAGGAGAAATCTTCACAACAGTGAGCAGGATTTCTCGCCAAAGAGCGGCTCGAAATGACAAGCTAGAGAACAGTTCGAAATGACAAAGTCTTGTCATTTCGACGAACAGGGTGAGGAGAAATCCTCACCACGCCAAGTAGAGGATTTCTCACTCCGCTCGAAATGACAAGAGAGTGAGCGTATCGAAATGACAGAATCAAAACAAGGTGAATCCAATGACTAACGAATTCTTCCCACCGCGCCCAGAATCCACGCCTACCATCTACGCCTACGAGGACACCAACCCGCAGTACAAGGGTCTGCTCAAGGTTGGGTACACAACGCGAGACGCAAAAGCGCGGGTGGCGGAACAGTTCCCCACGCGGCGACCAGGCGCGGCTCCGTATCGAATCGTGTTTGAAGAATCCGCCATGAAGAACGACGGCACAGTCTTCGACGATCACGAAGTCCATCTGTATTTGAAAAGTAGCGGGGTGAAAAATCCCGATGGCGAGTGGTTCGCGTGTTCGGTCAAGGAATTGCAGGCGGCGTACATCGCGGTCAAGACGGGCGAACTGAACGAAGAAAACCGCACTCTTAATTTTGTCATGCGCCCCGAACAAGCCGAAGCGGTGGAAAAGACCGCCGCGTATTTCGTCAATTTCAAAAAGGATAGGGGCAACAGGGGCAAGACCCCGCATTTCTTGTGGAACGCCAAAATGCGTTTCGGCAAGACCTTTGCCGCTTATCAACTCGCCAAAACGCTGGGCTGGAAAAAAGTGTTGGTGCTTACCTTCAAGCCCGCCGTGCAAAGCGCGTGGGAAGATGATTTGAAAGGGCATGTGGATTTTGCGGGCTGGCAGTTTATTTCGCCCAATGGATTGCATTACGAAGACGCCGACAAGAAAAAACCTTTCGTGTGCTTCGGCTCGTTTCAGGATTATCTCGGCAAAAACAAAAGCACGGGCGGCATCAAAACCAAAAACGAATGGGTGCATAGCACGCAATGGGATTGCGTCATTTTGGATGAATATCACTACGGCGCGTGGCGCGAGAACGCCAAAGACCTGTTTGAAGCAGAGGACAAAAGAGAAGTTGATTTTCTGGAAGGTGAAGGCATTGAGATTTTCAAAGAAGATGAAATGCCCATCACCACGAACGCCTACCTGTATCTCTCTGGCACGCCCTTCCGCGCCATCGCTTCGGGCGAATTCATCGAAGACCAAATCTTCAACTGGACGTATTCCGACGAGCAACGCGCCAAGGCGAAATGGACTCGTAAAGAGAATCCCTACGCCATGCTTCCGCGCATGGTTCTGCTCACCTATCAACTGCCCGATTCCATCCGCGAGATCGCCTTGCAGGGCGAGTACAACGAATTTGATCTGAACGAATTTTTCAGGGCGGAGGGCGCGGATGTGCTGGCGCGTTTCAAATATGAAGACGAAGTGCAAAAATGGCTGGATTTAATTCGCGGCTCTTTTCTCGAAACGACGCTTGATTCGTTAAAACTGGGAGCGAAGAAGCCGCCCATGCCTTTTTCTCACGCCCCGCTCTTGCGGGTTCTCTCGCACACCTTTTGGTTTTTGCCCAGCGTGGCGGCGTGTCACGCCATGAATAATTTATTGGGGGAAAAGCAAAACAAGTTCTATCACGAGTACAAAGTCATTGTGGCGGCGGGCAGTTCGGCGGGCATTGGAGTCAATGCCTTGTACCCTGTGCAAGACGCAATGGATGACCCGTTGAAATCCAAGACCATCACGCTCTCGTGCGGAAAGTTAACCACAGGCGTCACCGTCAAACCCTGGACGGGGATTTTCATGCTGAGGAATTCATCCAGCCCTGAAACATATTTTCAAGCCGCCTTCCGCGTTCAATCTCCGTGGACAATTAAGAATCCCGACGGCGACTCTCCCAACGCTGAAGAGATCATCAAAGAGGAATGTTACATCTTCGACTTCGCGCCCGACCGCGCCTTGCGTCAAATCGCCGATTACGGCTGTCGCTTAAACGTCAATGAAAATAATCCCGAAACCAAAGTGGCGGAATTTATCTCTTTCCTGCCTGTGCTGGCGTACGACGGCAGTTCCATGAAGCAGATAGACGCGGCGGGCATTTTGGATATGGCAATGAGCGGCACGACCGCGACCCTGTTAGCGCGGCGTTGGGAAAGCGCGTTACTGGTCAATGTGGATAATGACACGTTGAAAAACTTAATGGCAAGCGAGAAAGCCATGCAAGCGTTGATGAGTATTGAAGGATTCCGCTCGCTCAATCAGGAAATCGAGACGATCATCAACAAATCCGAGGCGGTGAAGAAGGCGAAGAAAGACGCCAACGACAAGGAACTGTCCGAAAAGAAGAAACAGGAATTAACCGAAGCGGAAAAGGAATACAAGAGTCTGCGCAAACAGATTCAAGAGAAGTTGATCAAGTTCGCCACCCGCGTTCCCATCTTTATGTATCTCACCGACTACCGCGAACGGACTCTGCGCGATGTGATCACCAAACTGGAGCCTGGTCTGTTCAAAAGAGTCACAGGTTTGGAAGTCAAAGATTTTGAATTGCTGGTCAGCCTCAACGTCTTCAACTCCGCCCTGATGAACGACGCCGTCTATAAATTCAAACGCTATGAAGATTCCAGCCTGGTCTATACGGGAGTCAACAAACACGCAGGCGAAGATATTGGCTTGTACGATACGGTCTTGAAACCAGAAGAGTATCAGTCCGTGTTTGAGAATACGCCAGAATATAAGACTAAATAGAAGTTGAGTCGGCGTCTAACCTGATTCAAGGAGAACCCATGAAAAAATTTGTAGGAACATGGAATATCGTCGAAATGGATGAGTGGGATGAGGATTACCTCCACATGGAAACGCAAGCCCATATCAGGGTAGATCGAAAAGGCTATGGCGAATTTCAGTTTGGGCTTGTCCGAGCGAGCATTCATGGAGAAATGGAGGAGTTCGGCGGCGAAAAACGATTCTCTTTCACATTTGAGGGAAGCGATGAAGGCGAATTATTGTCTGGTGATGGCTGGCTTAAAGTGATTGACGAAAACTCACTGAATGGGTTTATCCGATTCCATTCGGGAGATAGTTCGTTGCTCAAAGCAGAGCGAAGAAAATGAAAAACAGACACGGTGAATAAAAAAACTCGGAGCATTTCGTCTCCGAGTTTTAGTTTCCTATGCGGGCATATAGGCGCTCACCTCTACTTGTCTGTGACGTTTACGCGCGTCATTCACAGTCGCTTCAAGGCGTTCGGCGGTTTCGTCGGCAATCCAGTCCGCGCCGCATTGTTCACAAACGAGGGCTGGCACATTACGGATAACGACCACCCCGAAGCCGAGGTCAACCGTGAAAGTGGTTGTGCCTTTTACTTTTGATCCACCACAAATAGGACAAGTATTTTTTGCGCTCATGGTTTCCTCCGAGTTCGATAATCAGACTCGAATATATCTAAATTTGGTTCGTAGGCGGTGATGATGGCAACTTCACCATCGGGTTCAACGCACAAGACAACATGAATGGGGCGTTTCTTATCCCAACCAAGTATCAATGCAGTCGGTGTTGGACGGTCGGCAGAATAATCTTCGATGACCTCGCCGTTTGAGGCAATGTCTAACACGGTGCGGCGACTCAAATCGCGCTCCAGCATCCGTTCGAGGGCATGTCTGCGCCAGATAATCTTCCGCTGGATAATTGATTGATGGAGTTTGGCAGTGTCGAATATCTCAGCCACAAATTGATTTTACCAGATGGGAATGATTGATCGGCTGGTCGGTTGATAAGTTTGATAGTTTTTCAAGGATAAGTTTTGTTCGAGGGGGCTTGGGCTTCTCCTCCAAATACGACAAGTTAGATTTGGGGGAGACTCGGCGGTGGGTATTTTTTCTGCAAATGAAGAACGGTTCACGCTGGGCTAAAGCCGCTTGCTCAGCGCGCGGAAGCCCTGCGGGCTGAGGAGCGAGTCGGTTTCCATCCGACTTCCATGAGCTGAGGCAGGGCTTTAGCCCGCCGATTCGGGAGAATGACAAACGGTCTCGCGATGTACTATCCGCGAGACCGTTTTATTCAGTGCCAATGTATAATCCAATTCAGATGTCGTTGAGTCCTTCACTGTAGGAGTTGAGCATGGACAAGAAACCGAACGATAATTGGGCAAACGGGGAATCGTATGAGCGTTACATGGGTCGTTGGAGTCGTCTTGTGGCGAAGGAGTTCTTGAATTGGCTCGCTATCCCTACGGGCAGTCAGTGGCTGGATGTGGGCTGTGGCACAGGCGCGCTCAGCCAGACCATTCTTCAACGCGCTGAACCTGCCCGCGTCAAGGGTGTTGATCGCTCGGAGGGATTTATCAGCCTTGCGAGAGAACAGGTGCGGGATGATCGAGTCCACTTTGAGGTTGGGGATGCGCAAGCGCTGACAGACGACTCTGGGACTTTTGACGCGGCTGTGTCGGGGCTGATGCTTAACTTTATCCCTCAACCTGATCGCACCCTCGCGGACATGAAACGCGTCACGCGCTCGGGCGGTCTGGTCGCAGTCTACGTTTGGGATTATGCCAACGGGATGCAGTTTATACGTCACTTCTTCGATGCGGCAGTGGCATTGGATCCCAGCGCGGTTGAACATGATGAAGGTCCGCGTTTTCCGCTTTGCCATCCCGACGCGTTGAGTCAACTTTTTGAATCAACTGGACTTCACAATGTGGAAGTGCGCGCCATCGAGATTCCGACTGTCTTCCGCAACTTCGACGATTATTGGTCCCCATTTCTCGCTGGCGTGGGACCTGCGCCAAGTTATACGATGTCGCTGAGCGAGGAACGCCGCGCCGCATTGCGTGAACGAATCCGCGCAGGGTTGTCGCTTAATTCCGATGGTTCGATTTCTCTTACCGCGCGGGCGTGGGCGGCGCGTGGCATAAAATGAAAATCCAATTGGAGGAGCAAAAGGTTTCTCCAATTGGGGTGACGTGAGATGGGTCGAAAACGGGGATATAATCAATCCAGAAATTGAGAGGTTGCCATGAACAAAACACTCAACCAATTATCTACCAATGAATTCGAGTCCCTTGTTGAACGCGCTGTGGATAAGCGGCTCGAAGTTTGGATGACGCAACTTATGGATGCGCTCACCAGCATTGACGAGCCTGCCAGCGAATTTCGTCCCGAGTTTGCCGAGTCCCTGCGAAAGGCGATCAAGCAGTCTCAGGCTGGTGAAGGAATGGATTTGAAATCCTTCCGCGATGAGAACGAGGGATGAATCCATATCAGGTCATTCTGACGCCCGGAGCGCAGTCAGATTTGAAACGCATTGCGTCGGCGACAAGAACGCGCCTACTCGATAAATTGGAATGGATCGGTGAAAATGCAGAACTTGTGCAACATCAAGCTTTGCAAGGTGAAGAATGGAAAGGATGTTGCAAGTATCGGATTGGCGATTACCGAATCGTCTATCGAATAGAACATTCGACAACCAAGTTGTTTGTCCTAAAAGTAGGTCATAGGCGTGAAGTTTATAAGTGAAAACTCGCGATAATTGCAGAAGTGTATTGAGTGAAGTATGATAACGGTCTCGATGGAAAATCCACGAGATCGTTTTTATTATCCCCGAAATCAGTTAAAATCCAATCCATTCTCATTGACAGGAGTCTTATGGAACGCAAAACCCAGACGGGTTATTTGGTGCTTGCCGATATTTCAGGGTACACATCCTTTGTCGCCAAGACGGAGATCGAACACGCCGAGAAAGCCATTTCCATTTTGTTGGAGACCATCATCGAGCGGATGGATGACAAGTTGACCATCGTCAAGTTGGAAGGTGATGCTGTCTTTTCGTACATTGCCGACGACCAGATGCCCGATTGCAACTCCATGCTCGAACTGCTGGATGATACCTATCGCATCTTTCGAGACTCAGCCCGCGATCTGCACGCGCAGGCGACCTGTCCGTGCAGGGCGTGTAAAGCCATCCCAACTCTTGACCTGAAATTTTTTGTCCATCATGGGGAATACATTATCCAGCAAGTGGCGGGCATCAAAGACCTGTTGGGGAGCGACGTGACTCTGGTCCACAGGCTGGCGAAGAACCGCGTCACCGAGTCTACGGGCTGGAATGGGTACATCCTATTTACGGGGAAGTGTCTTGAATCCATGCAGGCTGATAAAAAGCCGTTCGTGCAACAGGCTGAAACGTATGAACATCTTGGCGATGTGGAAACGTACGTCATGAACATGCATGTCCGTTATGATGAGATCGAGATATAGTTTGCGCGAGTCCGTTTTCAATTTTGCAATCCGTGTCCGAAATCCCGAATTTCCATTCACCATGTAGTACAATGGATGTGAAAGAGTTTGACAATTTTGTTCCTGTCTGTTCCATGGGGAAGGGATGGTCATCAAGAAACGAAATCTCGAGAACTCCAAACTGAGACCATTCCGTTTCTGATCCTCTCTATGGAGAACCGCATGCGCAATCCGAAAACAAAATTTGACCTGCAATGGAAAGTATTCCGCAGTCGTTCCACCGAATGGTGGAGTCTGCTGGCAGAGCATGATCTGAAAAAAATCGACAAGGCGGATGACAAGCAGAATAGATTCGTCACCCTGCTTCAAGTCAAGTATGGGTATACGCGCCAGCAGGCACAGGCGGAGATCAACAACCGCTGGATGGCGTTCTACATGGCAAAGAAAGTCGCCGGGTAATTTTTGCGGCTACAACAAAATGAAAACGGTCTCGGGTAAACACCGAGACCGTTTTATGTTTGCCTCGCTTGGAGACTATTTTTTACTCAACTTCGAAATCTGTAACAATTCAGTGAATTCCGTATACCAAAAGACTGCCACATGACTTCTTAAGAACACCATGGCGGAAGAAGGTAGTGGGGTAGAATTAACTCCGGTTATAATCCCCCCTCGGAGGCTCCTCATTTATGGAAATCACCTGGTACGGACATTCCTGCTTTCGTCTCACCGAGCGCAATTATGCGACGGTGGTGACGGATCCATTCGATAACAAATCCATCGGCTATTCGGCGCTCAAACTCAAATCGGATATCGTCACGGTCAGCCACGACGCGCCCGGTCACAACAACGTGGACGCGGTCAAAGGCGCGTCGCACGTCATTGACGGCGCGGGCGAGTTCGAGATCGGCGGAGTCTTTGTCACCGGCGTTTCAACCGACGGCGGCGGTGTTGGCAAGAAGAAGGGCAAAGGCTCGCCGAACAACACCATCTACGTCTTCGATTACGACGGCATCACCGTCGCGCACCTCGGCGACCTCAAACAAACGCCGACTCAATCGGAGATCGAATCGCTTGGCACGATCAATGTCGCACTGGTTCCCGTCGGCGGGGGCGGCGGGTTGAACGCGGCAAAGGCGGCGGAGATCATCAGTCTCATCGAGCCGAATTTAGTGATCCCGATGCACTATTCCACGCCCGCGGTCAAACTCTCGCTCGACTCGCTCAGCAAGTTCATCAAAGAGATGGGGCTGTCGAAGCCGGAGACTCAGCCATCCCTGAAGGTGACGCGCTCCGGTCTCCCCAGCGAAACGCACGTCGTCGTGTTGGACTATCAGGCGAGTCAATGAACGATTCTTTTTCCGCCACAGAGCGCGCAGAGAACATTGAGTTTTTAAATTCTTTTCTCAGAGTCTCTGTGATCTCTGTGGCAAAGCAAGGCATATAGATAAATGGCAGTCAAAGTTTTGATGACATGGGATATCGCCGCCGAGCGCGATCAGGAATATTTCGAATTCATCATCGGTGAATTCATCCCCGGCATGCAACGGCTTGGTTTGCAACCCGCCGAAGCCTGGGCGACCATCTACGGCTCGTACCCGCAAATTCAAGTGGGCTTGCTCGCCGCCGACATCGTCGAAGCGCGGCGCATCATCGACTCTCCCGATTGGGTGATCTTGCAAGATAAACTTTTCAACTTCGTCAAAAATTATTCCTACAAGGTCGTGCCTTCGCGCCCCGGCTTCCAATTCTATTCGCCCTGATATGTCGTTGCGAGGAGCGAAGCGACGAAGCAATCTCCTCGCCGATAAAAAATATTCATTTTGATTCAACTCCCCTCCATGCCAAAATCAAAATTCTTTTTTCTCTGCTCCATCGAGGGCGCGGTCGCACTGGTCGCGCTCCTTTTGATTCCATCCGAAAGCGCGACCCTCTCGCCCGCGCGACTCGCCCTCACCGCTATCATATTTTCTTTGATTCTGATTTCGGCATGGTTCGCATTTCGCCCTCCTCAACTTGATCGCCTCGCGCGGACTCCTCTCATCCTCCTCTGCGCGCTTCTTTCTCTAACGTTCAGCCTGACTCTGTTTCTACTGCGTTATCTTAACCCCGAGGCTTTCCTCCCGCTCTTCACGCGACTGAGTCCGCTGTTGTGGTATCTGCTCGCGCTCTCGATCCAATTCACCCTCTATCTCCTCCATCTCAAAAACGGATGCCACCTCGCCTCGCTCAAACAAAACAAAAATATCTTCACCGCCTCGCTAACCGCCTTCTGCCTTCTGCTTGTTGTTTTGCTCTTCGTCTCCCTCACCAAACACGGCATCACCAAAGACACCGCCTACTGGGGCGAACCGGGCGTTCCAATTCTCGGATGGCAATTCGTCCTATCAATCCTCCTCGGCACAACCATCCTCATTCACCAACTACACAATTACTCGATTACCAATTACCAATTACCAATTACAAAATTCTCCAATCCTCCAATTCTCAATTTTCTCTTACCGTTTGCCGTCTGGTTGACCGCCTCCGCCCTCTGGCTCTCCGTCCCAATTGATTCGCTAAAAAACAGTTTCTACGCTCCCATCACGCCGCCATACACTACCCCATTCCCATACTCCGACGCGGGCTTCTACGATTACCTCTCTCAATCCCTGCTCATCGGCACGGACTATCTTGGAAACATCGCGCCGCGTCCGTTGTATGTGACCTTCCTCGCCGCGCTTCATTTTCTGTTCGGGCAGGACTATGTCAAAATTATCACCGCGCAAACTTTAGTTTTTGCGTTATTTCCCGTTGCATTATATTTTCTCGGAGCAAAACTCCACTCCCGCGCCGCCGGTGTGGCGGTTGCCCTCTTTGCCATTTTCCGCGAACTGACCACGCTGTGGATCTCCTCTAACACGCGCACTGCCAGCACAAAGATGTTCGTCACCGATTTCGCCACCTCGATGGGAATCGCGTTTGTGATGCTGGTCATCATCCGCTGGCTTGAACGGCGCGACATAAGATCGGCGATCATCGCGGGCGGCTCGTTCGGGCTATTGCTGTTGCTCCGCACTCAATCGTTGATCATCTTGCCTTTCGTTTTCATCCTTGCGTTCTTTGCATATCAAAAGAAAATGAAAGATTGGCTCATCGCCTGCGTCATCTTTGGCTTGGTGATGACCGCGACGATCACGCCATGGTTGATTCACAATTATAGAATCGTCGGTCAATTCGCTTTCGACGATCCCGGGCAAATGGCGGTCATTTTTTCGCAGTATTCCTTTGAAGGGAATCTGGACATCAGCCAATTCGATTTTGAAAAGGAAAGCCTCGGGGACCGTCTGCTCACGTTCACGCTTGAAAACCCCGGCTTTGTGGCTGGCTTCGTTACGAATCACTTCCTCAACACCGAGATCGGCGGATTACTGTCCCTGCCACTGATCGAGCCATTCAACGGATTGCGCGCCTCGGTCAACTTGTACTGGATCGAATGGAACGGGACTCTCGAATGGTATAACCTCGCGCTGGTCATTTTCTATCTCGCGGTCATCGCCATCGGAATCGGCGCGGCGTGGAGTCGCTTCAAGTGGGTTGGGTTGACTCCGCTGGCGTTCAGCGTCGGCTACGCATTGGCGAACGGCATCTCGCGTTTTTCCTCGTGGCGTTATAACCTTCCCGTAGATTGGATCGTCTACTTTTATTTCGGCATCGGCGCGATAGAAATTTTGGTTTGGGTTGCATCTCTCTTCGGCGCGAATGTTTCAAATCTAAAAGGTTTTGACGCAGTTGGACTGCGTCAAGATGTGCGGCAAGATATGCCAAGCAAATCAAAACTTGCTGTCCTTATCGCCGCGTTCGTGTTGATCGGTTCACTCCCATGGCTGGCGGAAGGGATTGCCCAGCCGCGTTACACGTTAACACCCGAGGAGTTGAAAGAGCAGATAATTCTCCAAGACCCGCTTGTGGAAGAATTTTTGTCTCAACCCAATTCTCTAATTCTCGAAGGTAAGTTACTCTACCCGCGCTTCTTCCGCCGCAATGATGGGATTTTTTCCACCACCCCGTGGGCGATCTACTCCGTCCGTGATTTTTCGCGGCTTGGCTTCGTTGTGTTGAATACCGGTGCGAACAGTGTCATCTTCCCGGCGGACCAGCCCATCAAACTAACTCACGGCGCGGATGTGATCGTGCTTGGATGCCAGCGCAAAGATTACATCGAAGCGCGTTGGGTTTTCTTCCCTGAATTGGATGAGACGTATCAAGTGGAATCAATGAATGATTCGTGTTCTTCTGTGTCACCCTGAGGGAGCGCTTGTTGCGACCGAAGGGTCTCGATCGCAGTGGTAGAGATGCTTCGCTACGCTCAGCATGACATGCCTTGAATAAGTTCAATCTAGTTTGCACATCAAATGCCCCACTTTTCCACTCGACTCCTAAACTGGTACAACAAAAACAAGCGGACGCTCCCATGGCGCGGACATCGCGATCCATACGCCGTGTGGGTCTCTGAGATCATGCTCCAGCAAACGCGGGTGGAGACTGTGATTCCCTATTTCAAAAAGTGGATGAAGTTGTTTCCAACAATGCGGGCGTTGGCGAAAGCCTCGGAGCGCGAGGTTTTGAACGCGTGGGAGGGACTCGGCTACTACAGCCGCGCGCGGAATTTTCACAAAGCCGCGAAGATCGTCGTTGAACAATACGGCGGGAAACTTCCGCGCGATGTGGATGAATTGCAAAAACTGCCAGGCATCGGACGCTACACGGCGGGCGCGTTGGCTTCGATTATCTTCGGCATGGACGAGCCCGCGCTCGACGGCAACTTGAAACGAGTCTACGCGCGGTTGTTCGATGTGAAGAAGCTGGTCAATTCGACAGAGGGGGAGAAGTTACTCTGGAACATTGCTCATGGGAATCTGCCCAAAGGCAAAGCGGCTGACTTCAACCAGGCATTGATGGATTTGGGCGCGATGGTTTGCTTGCCGAAGAATCCGCGCTGTGAGGTTTGTCCGCTGGCGAGGGATTGCGTTGCGAAAGCGCGAGGTGTTCAGCAGTTGCGACCGGTGAAAACGGCGAAGAAGCGTGTGCCGCATTACATCCACGCGGCGGCGGTGATTGTAGAGCGAATTGGCAATTCGCTCTACTTGTTGTTAGCGCAACGCCCATCGAAGGGATTGCTGGCGGGGATGTGGGAGTTCCCCAACGCGCGCGTCGAAGGTGACCTGGCTCGGGAGGCGGCGTCCGCTCTCAGGGCGGCATACAGCCTCCACGTCAGGATGAAGCGAGATCGTCATCCGCTTGTAGTTGTGGAGCATACGTATTCGCATTTCAGAGTCACCGTCCACGCGTTTCGATGTGAACTGTCGTCAACAGCGATGGGCGATCATTTGAAATGGATTCGATTGAAAGATTTGGAGAAATATCCGATGGGGAAAGTTGATCGGGCGATTGCGAAAAAAGTAGAGCGAATTGTCAATTCGCTCTACTCAGTGTAACCAGCACCATCGGTCTGCGTTTCGTTTCTTCATAAAGATACGAGCGCACCGCGTTGGCGATGTCTTTTTCGCTTTCCCAGCCGCCGTTGTTGACCACATCCAAAATGTGTTTGCGGACTTCGGGCAGGAGTTCCTCGGCGTCTTCGGGCGAGACGAAACCGCGCGTGATGATCTCGGGGTCGTGCAAAAGCCGCCCGTTGAGTTTGTCCACGCTGATGTCAATGAGGAAGATGCCGGCGCGCGCGAGTTTTTCGCGTTCACGCATCACGCCGAAATCAATCTCGCCGACCGAGTCGCCGTCTACGAACACGTAGCCGCCGGGGATGCGCTCGCCGAGCGTGAGGTTTCCGCCAGCGAGCACAACGATCTGACCGTTCTCGACGACCATCACATTATCTTCTTCCACGCCGACTTCGACTGCAAGTTTTGCGTGGCGTCTGAGGTGACGCAGTTCGCCGTGAATGGGGATGAAGTGCTTCGGTTGAACGAGGCTGATGAGGAGTTTTTGTTCCTCTTGCGACGCGTGACCCGACACATGCACTTGCGCGATAGCGTCGTAGACGACCTCCGCGCCGCGGTGCATCAGGCGGTTGATCGTGCGGCTGATGGTCTCTTCGTTGCCGGGGATGGGATGCGACGATAATACGACCGTGTCGCCCTGTTTCAGATCGAACTGACGGTTCGTCCCGGCGGCGAGCCGTCCCACAATGGACGACGGTTCGCCCTGTGAGCCGGTACACATGATCGCTACTTTGTGATCCTGCATTTTCAATGCTTGATCAATCGGCACGATCAGTTCATCGGGAATTTCCAAATATCCCAACTTGCGCGCGATCTTCACGTTGTCCACCATGCTTGGACCGGCGAACGTCATCTTGCGCCCGTGTTTGGCGGCGGCGTCTGCCACTTGTTGCACGCGCGAGATCAGCGACGCGAACGTAGCGACGATGACGCGCCCTTGCGCTTCGGCGAACACTTTGTCGAACGCGGGCCCGATAACTTTTTCAGAGGGAGTCCAGCCGGGGCGTTCGGCGTTGGTGGAGTCTGAAAGCAGTACATCCACACCGCGCTGTGAAAATTCCGCCAGTTTGGCGAAGTCGGTGGGCCAGCCGTCCACAGGCGTTTGATCGAATTTGAAATCGCTCATGTGAACGACGAGCCCGGCGGGAGTCGTAATGCCCAGCGCGACCGCGTCGGGAATCGAATGGCAGACGTGGAAGAACTCCACTTTGAACGGGCCAATCTCGATCGAGCCGCCCGCTTCCACTTTGTTCAAGTCCGCTTTGGCTGAGGCGTTGTTGCGCGCGAGTTTGCCCTCGATCAAGCCGAGCGTGAGAGGCGTCGCGTAGACCGGCACGTTGATGTCATTGAGCAAATGATGAACCGCGCCGATGTGGTCTTCGTGCCCGTGCGTGATGACGATGCCGACCACGTTACCCGCCCTGCCGCGCAAATATTCGTAGTCGGGGACGATGTAATCTATCCCGAGCATGTCGTTGGAGGGGAACATGATGCCCGCGTCTACGACCAGAATCTTATTCTGGAATTCGTAGGCGGTCATGTTCTTGCCTACTTCCCCGAGACCCCCCAGGGGAATAATCTTCAATTTTCCTTGCTTAGTCATACAATAGTTTTTCCTTGTTTGTTAAATTTTTTATCCGCCATTGGCGGTAAAGGTCTGGTTATCGAATTAATAAAAAAGACCCCGCTGACTTGCTCGCGAGGGATTTGTGGTCTCGTGCGATTGCTTTCAAACAAATGGCGCCGCAGGCGCCACACTAGTCAACTTCAATGGCTGGAAGTATAGCAGGGCGGAGGAGATTTGTAAAGCGGGATTCGCCGATTGGCGTAATTCGCGTTAAATTTTCATTGTGCAGTCATAACCCTGTCCGCGAACTTTGCTACAACCATACTCGGACGATTAACCACCGCGTCTTTCGACGGGAGGCTTGATTCAGTTTTCCCCGGCCTTTCCTCCATCTTGAACTTTGTGGAATATCCGTATCAGCGAAAATGGTTTCTTCTGTAAATATTCCTCGCGCAAGAGAATTAGAAGTTGTCAGACAAATTTTGAACTGCCGATAAACCGAACACAAATTCTATTGACTTTAGCTTTCCAATTATGTATTATGAATCTGCGTAACGAAACGGGAAATAGGAACTATTTGGACTTTCCTCAATCGGGGGGAAGTTTTCATAGGTCCAGCTAAGATAGTTGAACACGATCAGAGGGATGTTTCTGGTTGTAGACAGAACAGGAAACGCTATGTTTGCAATGAAGTCAGGTACAGAAGTATCGATCAATATTTCGTTGGTCGCGGTAGTATTATTTAATGCCTTGGTGCCGAATACATCTGTGTTAGCTAGCTCTGGGCAAGAAGCAGAGGAAGTCCCGACTCAGACGATTGCACCTACGCTACATCAGGGAGAAACTCAATTTACCGATGATACAACATCCTCCCAACAGCCTGCCATATTGTTCGTTGAGAATTCGGGGCAATTTGATGCGAGGGCACTCTTTCAAGCGAAAATTGAACAAGGAACGGTCTATTTCGCGGAAGATGCGATCTGGCTCACCACGCTTGATACGGTAGAGGGCAACAATGCCCAAACAAGTCTGGATAGCCAGCAACCTTTTGCCCCTTCCACATCGACAGAAGAAAATTCCGTCACAGGGGTCCACATCCGCCTAACTTTTGTAGACTCCAATTCCAATGCGAGGGTGGAGGGGTTTAATCCACAAAATGCCAAAGTATCCTTCTTTTCCGGTAATGACGAAGAAGAATGGCAAACGAACGTGCCAGTGTGGGGTGGCGTTCGCTATATTGACTTTTACCCTGGTTACAACCTTGAAATCACAAGCGTAGGCTCTCAATGGACATGGCGTCTGGTGCAACAGGAAATCAATTTCTCTTCACAAAGGTCAGGTGTAAACGAAAGAATCAGGTTGCAGGTAGATGGAGCCGATTCCATTGCATTGGATAAAAACACTCTGATCATCACCACCGCCGTGGGAGAGACCAGCCTCCCTCTACCTACGCAAGGTAAAGCATTTTCTACATTAACCACAGGTTCTTTAGGCGAGCCGCAATTGGATGGAAATGAAATCATCCTGCCTCTTGATATGACCAGCGAGATTCAGCCTGTCAGCCAGGAGTTTGCAGACCGGCCTAAGCTTTCCAATCTGTCTAGTACTTCCCTGACCAATATATCATCCCCAGCCAACGACCAGCCGAAATATTCAACCTATCTTGGCGGCAGTTTTGATGAAATCATTCATGATCTTGTAATCGATGATGCTGGGGCAGTATATGTAACCGGGCTAACTACCAGTCTGGATTTTCCAACTACACCGGGAGCCTTTAGCGCGCCCGGCTCTGGGTCTGATATTATCGTTTCCAAGTTGGGGATAAACGGCAACCAACTGGAATGGTCCGCCCAAATCGGCGGGAATGCCATAGATGCAGGATTGGGCATTGCCCTGGATGATACAAATCACATCTATTTGACTGGGTACACACTTTCCCCCGATCTGCCAATTACCCCTGGCGCCTATGACACTGTCAATAGTGGCACAGAAGCATTTGTGATCAAATTAAATCCATCCGGAACGAGCCTGGATTATTCCACTTACTTGGGGACGGACGGCACGCAAGGGTTTGATATTGTAGTTGGGAGCAATGGAGAAGCCTATATCACAGGGCAAACCGCTTCCCCCTCTTTTCCTGTAACAAGCGGTGCTTTTGATGAAACCTATAATGGCAATTGGGACGGGTTTGTTTCGCAACTAGACAGTACAGGAAGCAACCTCATATTTTCGACCTTTTTGGGCGGGTCAGATCTCGATTGTGAGATCGGTGGACTCCTACAAGAGTGCAGTATCGCCCTGGATTCAAGTGGCGCGGTCTATATCAGCGGGCAGACACTTTCCACAGATTTCCCAACCACCAACGGCGCTTTTAATGAGACACATAACGGCGATTATGACCTGTTCGTAACCAAACTGCAAGCCAATGGGAGCGTCCCTATATACTCCACTTTTATCGGTGGCGACGGCAGTGATAGTTGCGAATCCGAATGCGCGCTGACAGTGGATGCGAATGGGTTTGCCTACATAAGCGGGGCCACGCTTTCGACAAATTTTCCAACGACCAGCGGCGCTTACGATCAGACTCATAATGGCGGCTGGGATACTGTTGTTGTAAAGGTTGCAAGTGATGGGGGAAGCCTTGTGTATTCCACCTATCTGGGGGGATCCGGCAAAGATACGGGGCTCGGCATTGCCCTGCTTAATGGACGGGCTGTTATCACGGGTGAGACTGCCTCGATGAATTTTCCCGTATCTGTAGATCCACTTCAAGGCGCTTATAGAGGCGGCCTTCGAGACGCCTACATTACGATTTTGAACTCCGATGGCAGCGCGATAGATTATTCCACTTATCTCGGCGGGTCGGCCAACGAGCGCGGGCGCGGAATTTCTGCTGTAGGCGAAGTGATTGCTGTGGCTGGAAACACAACTTCCAGTGATTTCCCTCTTACCGCCGGTGCCTATGATCAAAACTTAAGCGGGGTAACAGATGGATATATTTTTACATTCACACCGGCCATTGCAACGGTTGAAATCACGCCATCCCCATTGACTGCGGATGGTAACAGCCTTGCAACTGTAACTCTCACCGTTAATAATCAGGATGGGCTACCAATACCTAATAAGCCTGTTGAAATAGGGATAGTTTCAGGAGCCAGTCTGTATATCAATAACCAATTGGCAAATCCCAACGAATTTCTGGCAATTGGCACCACCAATGCAAGCGGTGTAATTACCACAACTCTTAAAACATTCCAATCTGGAACTCGAACCATTACAGCCCGGATCAATGGGCAGATATTAATTTCAGGGGGAGGGGTTGTTGAGTTCCTGCCTGGTCCCGTAAGCGCAAACCTTTCAGACCTGAGCGTAAGTTCCAGTTCTGCGCCTGCAGATGGCCAGACACCGATCACAATTACCATAACTGCATTGGATGCCTATAACAACCCCATTCCTAACGCAAGCATTATGTTGCAGACAACTGGAAACGCTGTTCTTACCCAACCCAGCCAACCTACGAATAGCCAAGGCAAAGCAATAGGGCAGGTAAGGGATTCTGTCAGCGAAGCAGTGACAATCTCTGCCACGGTCAACGGAGTATTACTGCAAAACCAGGCGAACCTGACATTCACCGGCCCTGATATAGCACTATCGACAAGCGCTGCTCCCGAAGCAATGGCGGATACTTCTTTGGGATATAACATCACGGTTCAAAATGTCGGCGGGATTCTCATGCAGAATGTATCTTTGCAGGTTCAATTACCCGAGAACCTGACTTTTACCAGCCATACAGCTCCCGTTGAGCCAACTCAAAATGGTCAAAATCTGTCCTGGGACCTTGGCGCGTTTAGTCCTAACCAAAAAATCTCCTTCGTTGTTAATGGTCATATCAACGCCTCTGCTAACCTAGACAGCCTGCTCACCATGAACGCTAACGTAACTTCATCTACATTGGATGAAAACCCGGCTAACAATGCATCCACGGTAAGCACGACCATTGTAGACGGACATAATTTTACGGCATCCATTACCCCATCGGGCAGTGTGTTTGGTGTCGGCGCAGCCGCACTTTACCAGATTAATATAAAAAATACCGGCCTGATCGCCGACCAATTCGATGTAAGTTTGAACGGACTTGACCCCTCCTGGTATGCCCTCTCGAATGCCTCGATTTTCCTGTCGCCAGGCGAAACTTCGATTGTACCCTTGGAAATTCAGATTGATAGTTGTACTGAAACCGGAAATCATCCCTTCCAGGTGACAGTAATTAACATAGCCGATCAACAGACTACTGTTCTTTCAGCCAGCGTGACGTATCAGTCGGGTCCTATTCTTTCTGAATTTATGCCAGGAGCAAATGCCCTGCTTGGTTCCCAAGACGTCACAGTAAGCTGGCGTTCGGATGCGCCTTCTTCGAGCGTTCTAACCATATTTCCAGCAGGACAGCCACAGAATTCTACAACGTATAATGTATCGAGCAATGATTATTCTTCGGTCATTGTGCCTGATTTAAACCGAAATGCGGCCTACGACTGGCTTGTAGAGGCTGTTTCTTCCTGTGGAACAACAACGAGTTCGCAGCGTCAGTTCACTGTTGGTAATGGGATTGTATTCATTAACCGCAATCAGAATATTACGATCAATCGTGATTATGATCAACGCGTCAGTATCGGCGTGCGGAACGATGACAATGTATCTCATACATTAACCACCTCCATACTTGATCCCTATGAGGATATTCTAGTCAATTTTGTCGATGGCGGGAGTCAAGATCAGACAATTTCCTTACAACCAGGTGAGACCCGTCAGGTCACGCTGGCTATCCACGCTCAGGATGCGCAATTGGACACATATGACCTGAGCGCCCTATTGGTTGCGGATGAGGGTGGTACCCCGATATCCGACAACATGAACCTGCACCTCACTGTGCTGAAAGATGCTAATTTCACGATCGTTGAAGATGTTGCAGCGTTCAACCCGATTACATTAGGACGAACATATACCATCACTAATTACGGCAGACCGGTTACAGACCTTTCTCTTAAAGCCATTGACCCAAACACCGGTTTGCCTGCAAAAATCTTCCTGCAACCAAGCCTTGATCACGCGCGTATCGAGACCGGGCAATCTATACGAGTCGTTGCGTATCCCATCTACACGGCAGAGGACGCTGTAGCGCAAGCCAACCTTTTAGCATCGTTGGGCGCTCCCACAGCAGGCTCATCTTTTGATTCAGCGAATCAGGCGGGATCACATTCATCTCAATCTGAGAACGACTCACTGTTGTTGGTAACCTATCCGATCATAGGCGGGCTGACCGGGCAAGCCAGCGCCTTAGGGACGCCGGCAAGCCAGATAGCCGGTGTCGGCGATATAGATTTTGAATTGCAAGCCTCTGGAGCGGGAACCACAGTTAGCACTGGACCGGTCACTACATCTTGTGGAACAACCAGGCAGATTATTCCTGTGACGATGCAAGACTGCACTATGACTTTTAAAACTGATGACTGGTATTGTACGAATCGTCCTTTAATTGACACGTCGATGCCTATTCCCGCCTTTCTCAGGACGGAAAATATTGCGTCTGTCCTGTTGAAGATGACGTTTCAGCCGCAAGGTAATGTATTGAACCACAGCAGTCAGATCAATTTTAATGACACATTAATCGGCTCTTTTGCAGATACGATTCCCAGCGGGCAACAAATCTTTAGTATCCCAACCAGTAGTTGGAGGAATGGCGTTGCGGGGAGTGTGATTCAAACGGTCAACATGGAGACCCAGCATAGTAATGACGCCCATTATGTCAGTTCCACCGGTTATCAACTCGAAGTTAATGTGGATCAGGCAACCACCTTTGTCTGCGCCGACTCCCAAGCGAGCGCTCAACAAATTGTTCAACAGACATATGCCTGTAGCGCTTCAACCATTTATACATTT
This sequence comes from Anaerolineales bacterium, assembly GCA_044222305.1. Lineage (GTDB taxonomy): Bacteria > Chloroflexota > Anaerolineae > Anaerolineales > Villigracilaceae > Defluviilinea. Next base: position 42,792 of record JBGANO010000009.1, on the reverse strand, counting down.
AATCCCCTAACCGATGTGTTTTCAGGCTCGATTCTTAATGCTGGCGAAAATAAGACGGTTACAGGCGCGATTGAGACCGATGGAAGTATTAGTAATGTATCCTGTACTACTCAGGAATCCTGTGGTGATCCCATCAATACCCATACAGGTGTGTTTTCCTTTACCCTGGCGGATCTATCCATCCCCACCTCAGCGGGTGACTTGGTTTTCCAGAGGTCATACTCATCTGGCGCATTGGATTCTACTGGGGTTTTAGGGTACGGCTGGACTCACAACCATGACGCCAAGCTCATCTTCCCCCTCGATCCGGGCGGCATGGAAGGATACGTGCTTTTCCAAAGCGTTTTGGGGAATCAATTCCTTTTCAAGATCGAGGCGGATGGAAGTTACAGCCCGGGACCTGGCGTCATTGCAACCCTTATAAAATCTGCTACCGCGCCCATTACCTATACCCTGACCGACGCTCAACAGGCTGTTTTCAAGTTTGACAAGAATGGCCGTTTGATAGTGCGCGAAGACGCCCAGGGACACGCATTTGATTATGACTACGATACCCAGGATAAATTAATAATGGTCAGCGCCGATAATGGCGCGCGTTTCATTCAAATTGGTTATGATTCTCAGGGTCGCATTGACTCTGTGAGCAGCCATGTAAATGAATATCAGGTGTCGTTTGGATACAACACTTCTGGAGATTTGGTTTCTGCCACCGATGTGCTGGGGCAAACCTGGGCGTATCTGTATGATTCCGAACACCATATGACTCAGGCGAACGATCCGGCGGGCAAAGAGACCGTTAAGACGGAGTATGATGAACAGGGCCGCGCCAACCGACAGTTCGACGGTGAAGGAAACCTGATCGTTTCAATTATTTACAACAGCGATGGAAGCACGTCTGTCTATAATGCGTTGGGGCAAAAGAACGAACATCAATACAACGAACACAACCTTGCAACAGAGACTGTTGACCCGCTCGGCAGGATGGAAACCAGGACGTTCGATCCTAATTTCCGCCCAACAGAGATCACCAATGACTCGAACCAAACGCTAGAGATGATTTGGAGCCCAGATGGCGTCAATTTATTATCGAAGACCGACCCGGCGGGAAATGAAACAACCTACATTTACGATTCCCTAAACAATTTAACTTCGACAACTGATGCGCGAAACTTCACGACCAATTACACCTATAACGGGAAGTTGTTGATGAGTAGCGAAGACCCGTTGAGCGGGGACACCACCTACACATATACCCCCGAAGGATTTTTGGAATCTGTTACTGATCTGTCTGGTCGAGTAACCTCATACGAATACGACACCTTCGGTCAGCGCATTTCGATGACCGACCCGAGCGATAATACATGGGAATACACCTATGATTCACTTGGGAGGCTGATTGATACCACTGACCCACGCGAACGTGTCACTCACAATGAATACAACGCGGCAGGGCAATTGATCCGTGTGACGCAAAACTATGATCCAAATCGTCCGCAGAATGGCGAGAACGTATATAACATCGTTACGGTATACGAGTATGACGTCCGCGGCAACCAGATTTCAGTTACTGACACATATGACCGCACGACACAATATGTGTACGACGATGCGGATCGCCTGATCCAGACAATTGACCCGGCAGGTAACACCACAACGAATGCATACGATATCTCCGGGAGGTTGATTTCTACGACAGACCCGCTTGGAAACACAACAGAATATGAGTACGATGCGGCTGGCAGGCTCATTAAAACGATCAATGCTTTGGGTTTTCACTCAGGCGCCACGACGTTCAATGTAAGCAATAACACTTCCACCGTAACGGATATGCTCGGGAGAGCAACGGTCTTTCATTACGATGAACTTGGAAGAGTCGTTGAGGTCGTCGATCCTTTGACTCAATCCACAACGACCACGTACGATGAAAATGGCAACGTCAACGCGCGTACGGATCAATTAGGCAGGACAGCCCAATACCAGTACGACGAACTGAATCGCTTGACCCGCACCATTGACCCCAATGGCGGAATCACCGAGACTGTATATGATCCAGTGACCGGGTACCGCATCGCCACCATAGACCCACTTGACAACCAGACGACCTACACTTATGACAGCGTCGGTAAATTGATTGCCACGACAGACCCGTTGAATCGCACAACACAAACCGAATACGATGTATACGGGCGGCGTATTGCTTCCACGGACGCGGCGGGACACGAAACTACCTATACCTACGACCTGCTTGACCGCGTGATCACAGTGACCGACGCGGATGGCAATGCGATAACAACAGCCTATGATGCGCTTGGGAATGTCTTATCGCGCGCCGACGCCAACGGTAATACAACCACAACCACGTATGACGTTTTATATCGCCCGCAGGTAATCACAGACGCGAACGGGAATCAAACCACGAACACCTACGACGCGGCGGGAAACCTGATCGCCGTAACGGATGCGCTTGGGCACACCACAAACTATACCTACGATGAACTCAATCGCAGAAAGAGTGTGAGCGACCCGGACGGAAATACAACTGAATGGTTCTATGACTCATTTGGAAATGTATTTGAGGTAGAGGATGCCAACAACGTCGTAACCCATTACCTATACGACGCCTTGAATCGACAGACAGCCGTTATTTTGAATTACCAGCCTGGCGTTCAGGCAGACGCGGACACGAACGTCCGCTATGAGTTTGTTTACAACGCGGTTGGCAATCGCATATCCGTAAAAGACCCGAACGGCAATGTTACCGCCTACGGATACGACGCGCTCAACCGCGTCATCCAAAAAACGGACCCGCTCGATAACACGTGGCTCTATGCCTACGATCTGGCGGGCAACCGCATTTCTTCGACCGACGCAAAAGACCAAACCATCGCGTATATCTATGACGACGCAGGGCAGTTGACGGGCATTGATTTCCCGGGCACAGAACCCGATGTGACTTTCTCGTATAACCTGAACGGTCTGCGCATCGGAATGACCGACGGACTGGGGACGACGGCATGGACATATGACAACCTGAACCGCCTCATTTCCGTCACAGATGCCAACGGCAATACCATTGGGTACGGTTACGATGATGTCGGCAATCGCGCAGAACTGGTATATCCTGACAGTAAAACCGTCTTGTATACCTACGATGATGTGAATCAACTTACAGGCGTGACTGATTGGGATAACCAAACCATTGGGTATTCCTATGACGATGCAGGGCGTTTGACCTCCATTTCGCGCCCAAACAGTATCTCATCGCAATACGCATACAACAACGCGGGCAGGCTGGTGGCGCTCGAGCACGCGCTGGGCGCGAATACTTTAGCATCTTACAGTTATGCCTATGACCCCGTTGGCAATATAACGCAAACTATCGAAGAGTTCACTCAACCGGCGATTCCGCCAACTCCCACACAAATGTCAACGGACACTCCGACACAGACCCCAACTGAAACGTCCGCCAGTACATTCACGCCTCCCCCGGCGAATACTGCCACAGCGACGATCACGCAAACCCCGGCGCAAACGTCCACCCCCGCATCGTATACCCTCACACTGCAACCGGATGCCGCGGCCGGTTCGGATACCTACATGCTGAGTTCCAGCGCCACGACCAACTATGGCGCATCCAACGAACTCGGCGTGGGCGAAGCGAATATCGCGACCAACATTGTCGGCCGAAGCCTGATCAAGTTCGACCTGTCCTCCATCCCCTCCAACGCGACGATCACCTCCGCGACCCTGTCGTTATGGACCAACACGGATTATTCGAGTACCACGCGGACGATCCGCGTCCATCGCTTGAAAGTCCCGTTCAACGAGACGCAAGCCACGTGGAATATCCGCGCCACCGGCTCGAACTGGCAGACGGCTGGCGCGTCGGGAACGAACGACCGTGAGAGCGCGGACATCGGCTCGGCGCAAATCCTCTCGAACGAAGCGCTCAACACCGAAAAGCAAATTACACTTGATTCAGCAAAAATACAGGAGATGCTCAACGGCGCGTTTACGAACAACGGCTTTATCATCACTGCCGATACCGAATTGAACGACGGCTTTACCTATAAATCCTCGGATCATGCCACCGCGTCGCAGAGACCAAAGTTGGTAATTCAATACACCGTGCCTTCGGGTGGAATATCTCCGCGTGAAGGAGCCAGCCGCTTCTTGAGTAATAACTCGAAACCCCTTCTCCAAAGCGGATTCCCCACCACCTCCGTGTTGGACAACTTCAACCGCGCGAACGGCGCGATCGGAAGCAATTGGACGGGACAGAATGATACCTCCTTCACCGTCTCCTCCAACCAACTGGCAATCAACTCCAGCGGATTGGACTCGTTCGCCGCTTGGAGTCCCGCCTCCTTTGGCGCGGATCAAGAGGCATACGTGACCCTCACACAACTCTCCGCCAGCGGACTGGAACAGGGGCTACTGCTCAAGACCGCCGCCGATGCGTCCGCCGCGCTCAAGGTGGTGTATGTGGCGTCTGCCAACGTGGTCAGGGTGTTCACCTTCACATCCGCGCAGGGCTGGGCGCAACGCGGATTGGATATTTCAGTCACGTTCAACAACGGCGACCAGTTCGGCGCGCGCGCCAAGTCGAGCGGCGATGTGGAGGTATACAGGAACGGCTCGTTACTCGGAACGGTCAGCGTGACCGCGTGGACACCCTACTCGGGCGGCGGCTACATCGGCTTGTGGTACTCCAACACCAGCGGCGCGATCGTAGACGACTTCGGCGGCGGCAATGTCTCTGCCAGCGCGACACCAACGAATACCTCCACGCCCACAAATACCAACACATCGACCATCACGCGCACGCCAACGGTCACGACTTCCCCCGCGGGGACGATGACGCCTTCGCGAACGCTAACTCCCGCAAATACGCTGACGCCGTCCCAGACTCCTACGATTACCGCTTCGGCTACGCTCTCCCCTACGGGGACGATGACCGCAAGTCTCACCCCATCCTTCACGCCCACGCTGACGAATATACCGACATTCACTCCAGCCTTTACCTCCACGCCGACTCTCCCGCCGCTGGGACCTGTCACCATCAACTATGCGTATGATCCCTTGTATCGCCTCACCGAAGCGAATTATTCGAACGGCGACTACTATCATTACACGGATGATGCGGTTGGAAACAGACTCTCGCAAACCACACAGTTAGCAGTGAACAGTTATCAGTATGATGTGGCAAATCGACTCAAATTTGTGAACGGCGTGGAATATTTCTGGGATGCCAACGGCAACCTGCTCAACGATGGCGTGAACACGTATGTCTATGATTCCGCCAACAGGCTAACAGCCCTCAGCAATCAGCAGTCAGCGAGCAGTTACCAGTACAACGGACTCGGTGATAGACTCACTCAATCCGTGAATGGACTGACCCTAGTCAACCGTCCATCGTCCCCGCTCTCCCAAAACGAACGCCCCAATCTCTACTCTTCCAATTCTCCAATCCACTAATTCTCCAGCTCGCCTCTCGCAAAACGACGCCCAATCTCCAGTCCGCCGCACTGAGCCTGTCGAAGTGCCTAATCTCCAATCCTCTAATTCTCTACTCCTCTATTCCCCCCTCCCTTCAAAACCGTAACCCTCCCCCCACAGACCCGCTTGCCGCCTCGCCCCCGCCGTGATACACTCTTGAAGTAATGTCCAAAAACCTCCTGCTCGTCACCGCCGATGCGAACTTTGCAAAGGTGCTCCACCTGGGGCTGGAGCGGGAAGGGCACCGCCTTCACCCCGCCAAAACGAGGGGAGAAGCGGTCGTGCGGGCAGACGAGCACAACTGTGCGCTCGCCTTTCTAGACTTTGCCCTCGGAGAGCGCGCCATCCAGGAAACTGGAACAGCCCTACGGGCGCTCAAACCGACCATCAAACTGGTCCTGTTTTGTGACGAGGACACCCCGCCCGCGCTCGATTCGCTCCGCCCGTGGACGCTCCTCCGCAAGCCCTACTACCTACCGGATGTGTTGACCATGATCAACGAAAAATCCACCCCCATCGTAAGCCCCGTGCAAAATCGCCCTGCTGGCGCACAAACGAGCGACCCTGCCCTCCCCTGGTTGCAGGATGTGACCAAAGCCGCGCAACACCTCACGCGCCTCACGCTTGAATCAGCCGCGCAAGCCGCGCTCATCACGCGCGGAAACGCAATGTGGGCATACGCCGGCGGGCTATCACAAGACGCGGCAAATGAGATCGCCGTCACCGTCACCCGCCGCTGGGAAGGGCAAAAAGGAAGCGACCTGTTGCGCTTCATCCGCCTCGAAGCCACCCGCGCCGAGCACATGCTCTACGCCACGCGCCTCGCCGACGATGTTGTGCTCGCCCTCGTGTTCGATGCCGAGACGCCATTCAGCACTATCCGCTCGCAGGCTGGCAAACTGGCCGACTCGCTGGCGCTTTCGGAGCCTGAGGCTGTGGAAACGCCTCCACTGCCGAGTCAGCCCGCCGCGTCGTTCGAAGCGCCGACCCAATATCTGGATGAAGACGCGGAGGAGGAAATCCCCTCCATCGCGGATATTCTGTCCGATGTCCCGTCTCCAACCCCCAAGCAAAAAGTGTACCCGGTCACGACAGACCTTCCGTTTGAAACCCGCCCATCCACGCCCGTAAAATCGAGACAATACAGCCGCGAGAGTTCGCCCGCCATGCGCGTGGATCAATTGCTCGCGTCGAATCAAAATTTGGAAGAGACGGTGGAACACACGGCGCAGGATTTCAACGCGACCGTGCCCTCCAAATCGACTCCGCGCCCGCGCACACCGGTCCGACAACCGATGCCCGGCGAATTGGATGAGACCCGCCCGCACTCGATCACCGAGGTGGCAAACCGTGTGATGCTCGAACCGCTCACGCCCGGTTTGTATAACCTGCCGTATGCCTGTTTGCTGTTACCGCGCTTCAGCTCGCACTACCTGACCGGCGATATTTCGGAACGTCTATCGGAATGGTTGCCGCAAATTTGCATTGCCTTCGGCTGGCGGTTGGAGTATCTTGCCGTGCGCCCGGAATATATGCAATGGGTGGTGAATGTGCCGCCCTCCAGTTCGCCCGGCTATCTGATGCGCATCATGCGCCAGCAATTATCCGAAAAGGTGTTCACGGAGTTTCCGCGCTTGAAGAAGGAAAATCCCTCCGGCGATTTTTGGGCGCCCGGTTATCTCATCATGGGCGGCACGCAACCGCACCCGCCGCAATTGGTGAAGAACTACATCCGCGACACCCGCACCCGCCAGGGATATTCGGAACCGCCTAGAGATCGAGTCCGCTAATCCCCGCGAATGATTATTGGAAATTGTGTTCTACAAAATTCGAGCGCAGAGTATAATCACTCTGCGTTTTGTTTTTAATTGCCGCTCTTTGTTCTTGGAAAGAACCATGTCTCCCTTCGGGATTTGGGATTTAAATCCTTCAATTCTATAATCCTTCCATCCCTTCGGGATTGTTGCTCTAGAAAAAGAAAAGAGTCTCGCAACAACTCACTCTCCAATCTCCAGTCTCTAATCTCCAATTCTCTAATCCTCTAATTCTCTTTCCTCAATTACCAATTACCATTTACCAAATTCCCCATGCCCCCCACCCTCTACCTCATTGACGGACACGCGCTCGCTTATCGAATGTACTTCGCCTTGACGGCTGTCGGCGGGAGTCAACGCTGGCAAACCTCGAAGGGCGAACCCACCGCAGGGATTTACGGATTCGCGCGCGAGTTACTGCGCATCCTCGAACAGGAACAGCCCGAATATCTTGCTGTCGCGTTCGATGTGGGCAAAACTTTCCGCGACGAAATTTTCCCCGAATACAAAGGCACGCGCGAAAAAATGCCCGATGATTTGCGTCCTCAGATTAAGCGCATCCGCGAGATGGTGGATGCATTCAACATTCCGCGCCTCGAACTCGAAGGCTACGAAGCGGACGATGTGCTTGGTTCGGTAGCGCGCATCGCCGCCGAGCAGGGACTTGGAGTCAAGATCGTCACCGGCGACCGAGATCTGTTACAGCTTGTCAACAAACGTACATCTGTCTATCTCGCGGGCGATGATAAAACATTCATCAAAGATGAAGATGTTGCTCAAAAACTCGGCGTGCCGCCCAACCAAGTAGTGGACTACAAAGCGCTCGTCGGCGACAAATCGGACAACATCCCCGGCGTGGCAGGCGTGGGCGAAAAGACCGCGATTGCCCTGCTCGAAAAATATAAAACGCTCGACGGCATTTACAAAAACATCGACAAGGTCGAGCCGCGCTGGAAGACCAAACTCGAAGCAAACAAAGAGAACGCTTATCTCAGTTATACGCTGGCGCAGATCAAAACGGATTTGAGCATCAACTTGGACTTGGAACACGCGAAGGCGCGCGATTTGAACGTCCCTGCAATTCAAGCCTTCTTCACAGAACTGGAATTCCGCACGTTGTTGAAAACGCTGGAAAAATTGACCGGGCAATCAACGTCAACCGTAGCCGCCGCTCCCCCACAAAAAGCGGGCGGACAGATGTCCATGTTTGCGAATGAGCCGCAGGTGGTTGTTTCTCCTAAAGTGGAATCGAATATCACGGTCAATATCATTGACACTGAAAAGAAACTCGATGATCTCGTCAAAGCGTTGAACAAGGCGAAAGTCATTTCCTTCGATACAGAAACAACCTCCACCGAAGAAATGCGCGCGGACATTGTCGGCATATCGCTGGCGATTCAAGAGGGCGAAGGATATTACATCCCCATCGGTCACAACGCGGGGACAAATCTTCCGCTGAAGAAAGTCATTGCCGCGCTCGAAGCGCCGATGACGAATCCAAAAATTGGCAAAGTGGCGCACAACGCGAAGTACGATTACATCGTGCTGGCACAACACGGACTTGCCGCCTCGCCGCTCACCTTCGACACGATGCTGGCTGAATTCATCGTTGACCCATCCTCGCGCAATCTCGGCTTGAAGAATCTCGCCTCCGTCAAACTTGGCGAGGAGATGACCCATATCGAGGCATTGATCGGCAAAGGCAAGAAGCAAATCAGCATGGCGGATGTGGCAATCGAGTCCGTTGCGCCGTACGCGGTGGCAGATGCGGAAACCACATTGCGGTTGATGCCGCTCGAAGAAAAAGAGTTGAAACGAGTCAACGGCGAGAAACTACTCGAAGAAATAGACCTGCCGCTCACACCCGTGTTGGCAGAGATGGAAATGACGGGCATCTCGCTTGACCTCCCATTTTTTGCGGAGATGAACAAAGAGTTGACGAAGCGACTTTCGCAGATCGAAAAGAAAGTTTTCGACTCAGTTGGCAAGCCGTTCAATATCAACTCGACGCAACAGCTTTCGGATGTGTTGTTCAAAACGCTCGGACTCGAACCGCCCGATAAAAACAACAAAACCGCCAGCGGACATTACTCCACGGCGGCGGGCGTGCTGGATGAATTGAGCGGCAAACATCCCGTTGTGGATTTAGTGCTTGAACAACGCGAACTCTCGAAAATAAAATCAACATATGTGGACGCACTGCCTGTCGCGATCAACCCGAAAACAAACCGCGTGCACACCTCCTATTCGCAGATCGGCGCGGTGACGGGACGACTCTCTTCCAACAACCCGAACTTGCAGAACATCCCGATCCGCACCGAAACGGGACGGCGGGTCCGCAATGGATTCGTCGCCGACAGGGGAAACTGGTTGATCTCGGTGGATTACTCGCAGATCGAGTTACGCATCGTGGCGCACATGGCTCAGGATGAAGGGATGCTCGCCGCCTTCCGCGCCGACGAGGACATCCATGCCACCACAGCCGCGGCAATTTACAACGTCGCGCTCGACGCGGTGACCAAAGATATGCGCCGTCACGCGAAAGCGATCAACTTCGGTCTGATCTACGGCATGTCCGCATTTGGGTTGATGCGCGGCACCGACCTCACATTGGCAGAGGCGGAGAATTTCGTCAAAGCCTATTTCACAAAATTCCCGGGCGTGAAAAAATATCTGGATGGAATCCGCAAGCAAGCCGCGCAACAGGGATATGTCGAGACGCTTCTCGGACGCCGCAGATATTTCCCCGCGTTGCAAGGCAGGACCAACCCGCAGTTGAAAGCCCGCGAAGAACGCGAAGCCATCAACGCGCCGATTCAGGGAACGGCGGCAGACATCATGAAGATCGCCATGTTGAAGATCCCGCCCGCGTTGAAAAAAGCAAAGTTGAGCGGAAAGATGCTTTTACAAGTTCACGATGAACTCGTGCTGGAATGTCCGAAAGACGAAGTGGAAAAAACGGCGCAGATCGTGAAAGAGACGATGGCGGACGCGTATGAGTTGGACATCCCCCTCTCCACGGAGGCGAGGTATGGCGCGAATTGGGGCGAGATGAGAGGGATCTAGAATTTTTTAGCACGAAGGGCACAAAGTTCACGAAGGTGAAAGAGATTTAAGATCAAATTGTAGAGTTCCATTGGCAAGTCCGCTTTAGCGGGGTTTGTAGGGATAGCACGAACGTTAATATCATCCCCGAATGGGGACGTCCGCGCGGGTAATGCCAACGTGACATGATCCGCTGGAAAGAAAAAAGCCGTCACGTTTCCTTTTGTGACCATCGTGGACTTTCTAGTAAAAATAATAATCCATTTGTAAGGGGAGAGTTACAGAATCCCTACGGTATAATGTGGACATGCCCGGAAACGAAGACATCTTCCAAAAAGCAATGAGCGAGGGACATTCCGCCGCGTGGGATCAAGAGTGGAATAAAGCCGCGTCGGCGTATCGCAATGCCCTGCAAGAAATACCCGACCAGCCCAAGGCGCTCAACAGCCTCGGGCTGGCGTTGTTCCAATTGGGCGAGTTCGATGAGGCGATGCAGATCTACAAGCGCGTGGCGCAGATCTCATCACAAGACCCCGTGCCGATGGAAAAACTGGCGCAACTGTTGGAGCGCACCGGGCGCCTGAAGGAAGCCATCGAGGCATCCACTCGCGCCGCCGAGTTGTTCCTCAACCAGCGCGATGTGGACAAAGCCATGGAAAACTGGGTGCGCGTCACCTCCCTCGATCCTGAAAACATCCTCGCCCATTCCCGCCTTGCGTTGGCGCACGAAAAACTCGGACACAAACCGCAGGCGGTGACCGAATACGTGGCGGTTGCCAGCCTCGTCCAGCGCACCGGCAACGTGGAAAAAACCAACGAACTGGTCAACAAAGCCCTGCAAATCCTGCCCGATAGCGCCGATGCAAAACAAGCGCAGGCGCTTCTACGCTCGGGACAACTGCTCCCCAAACCCCTGCGCCCCAAAGGCGGGACGGGTCCCATCGCCATGGCGCAAGTGAAACAGTTGGACAAGCGCAAGACAGAATCCGATTCCGAACTCGACCCTGTGGCTGAAGCGCGTCAGAAGTCGCTTACCCGCCTCGCGGAAATTCTCTTCGAATACACCACCGACGAATCCAACAGCGTGCAGGCGAAGCGCGGATTACAAGCGCTCATGCGCGGCACCGGTCAACTTTCGATGCAATCCTCCGAACAGACCAAAGTGGTGTTGCACCTCGGCTCCGCCATCGACATGCAATCCAAAGGCAACGATGCCCAAGCCGCCGAGGAGTTGGAACACGCTCTCGAAGCGGGATTCAACCACCCCGCCCTATATTTCAATTTGGGGTTGCTCCGCTCGAAGATCGACCGGCATGAATCCGCGCTACGGAATTTGCAAAACGCCGTCAAACATGCCGAGTTCGGTCTGGGGGCGCGGTTGTTGATGGGACAGATCAACCAGAAAATGGGCCGCTTCGGTCCCGCCTCCATCGAATACCTCGAAGCGTTGAAGATCGCCGACGGGCAGGTGGCGCCAGCCGAACAGGCGGATGAGATCCGTCAGATGTACGAGCCGCTCATCGAAGCGCAGGCATCCGTCAAAGAAGAGGGTGTCCTGAACCGCTTGTGCGACAATATCAACGATATGCTGATGCGCAAAAACTGGCGCGAATACCTGAGCAAGGCGCGCGAGGAACTGCAACGCACCAACGAGAGCGATCTGCCCATGCCGCTGGCAGACATGCTCATGCAAGCGCATTCGAGCGCGGCGCTCGAAGTGATCAACCACGTGCATCAGCTGGCGCGCGCCGGTCAGTTGCGCACCGCCATGGAGGAGGCGTACGGCGCGTTGGCGCACGCGCCCACCTATCTGCCGCTCCACATCCTGATGGGCGACCTGCTCGTGCGCCAGGAACACACACAGGAAGCGATCGCGAAATACATGACCGTGGCGCAGGCATATAGCGTGCGCGGCGAGACGGCGCAATCTGCCAAGATGTTGCAACGCGTGGTGCAACTCGCCCCCATGGACATGTCGGCGCGCTCGAGATTGATCGACCAGCTCATCTCGCGCGGGCAGGTGGATGACGCCATCCGCGAGTACATCGAACTCGCCGACATCTACTACCGCCTCGCCGATCTCGACATGGCGCGTAAAACTTTCACCACTGCCCTGCGCGTCGTCCAACAACACAACGTCGATCGCTCATGGAACTTCCACATCCTGCAACGCATGGCGGATATCGACATGCAGAGACTGGATTGGAAACAAGCCATCCGCGTCTACGAACAGATCCGCACGCTTCGCCCCGACGATGAAGCGACGCGCAAAAGTCTGATCGATCTCAGTTTCAAACTCGGTCAGCCCGCGCAGGCAAACGCGGAAATCGAAAGTTATCTTTCCTATTTGCAATCGAGCAACCGCGACGCGCAGATCATCCCCTTCCTTGAAGAGGTGCTCAACGACCGCCCCAGCGATATACTGTTGAAACGAGCGCTGGCGCAAGCCTATCAACAGGCGGGGCGCGTGGAGGATGCGGTGGCTCAACTCGACACCGTCGCCGATTCGTTGTTGGGTGTCGGCAAGAAAGAGGAGGCAATGATGATCGTGAATCAGATCCTCCTGCTCAACCCGCCAAATTCGGAGCAATATCGTCAGCTTTTGAGCCAGATACAGCAGTGAATCCATCCCGCCCAGCGAACGAGGCGGGATTTTTTTCGCATCTCTCCCAATTTCAAATTGACTCTGCTCACCAGCCTCTCACACGCTGATGCTATAATCGCAAACCGTAGGGCGAGATGCTTTGCGTATCTCCCGCTATAAAACTCTCTTTTCTGGAGGGGCAAGAATGCCTCAAACCCAAAACCGCGCCGTGATGAAATGGCTGTACGCCTTTGCCTTCGTTGTGGCGTTCCTCATCGTCTTCGGCGGATTCGTCCGCCTCACCCGCTCCGGGCTTTCCATTGTGGAATGGAATCCCATCAGCGGGACGGTTCCCCCGCTCAGCCATTCCGCCTGGCAGGAGGAATTCGCCAAATACCAGCAAACGCCCGAATATATCAAAGTCAACACCGGGATGACGCTCGAAGAATATCAATACATTTTCTACATCGAGTGGATTCACCGCTTCATCGCGCGTTTTGCCGGGCTGGTCTATGCCATACCCGTTTTCTACTTCCTGTTCAAGAAAGCCATCCCGTGGAAGGAATTCGGCATCTATTTCGTGATGGGCATGTTATTCATCTCGCAAGCCTTCGCGGGCTGGATCATGGTCGCCAGCGGGCTTGTTGACCGCCCGGAAGTGAGTCACTTCAACCTGACGATTCACCTCCTGCTCGCATTGACCCTGTTCGGTCTCGCGGTGTGGACGATACTCGGGCACAAATACGGCTTCCATCCAGCCGGCAAGAAAGCGCGCTGGTCTGCCCCCTCGAAGTTTGCCCTGCTTTATTTCATCCTGCTGGTCTTACAGATCACCTACGGCGGCATGACCGCGGGACTCAAAGCCGGTCACGTTTCCAGCACGTGGCCCCTCATGTTCGGCAAACTCATCCCACCCAACCTGTTCAACTCGCTCATCAGCGCGTTCGAAATGCCGCAGACCATCGTCTTCATCCATCGCTGGTTCGCCTTCGCCGTGCTGGTTGCCGCGTACTTCATGTACAACAAAGCGCGCGCACAGAACTATCACGTCGAAATCAAAAACGGACTCGCGCACCTCGTTGGCGCGGTCGTTCTGCAAATCACGCTCGGCGTTCTCACAATCCTGTCGTACGTGAACATCGTCGTTGCCCTGCTCCATCAAGCCACCGCCATTGGGCTGTTCGCTCTTGGCGTATATTTCATCCACCGCTTTCGCGCATTAGACACAAAGGAACTCTAACATGAAAAAAATAACATGGGTCGTTGCCGCCCTGCTGGTCCTCATCCCCTCGATCTCGGCGTTCGCCAAAGGGGAATTCACCTACATCACCGTCAAGGGACCGGGCATCATGGGCGATCTGACCATCTCCAACCCGGCGCTGACGGAAAGTTTCATGGCGTTCGCCGATTTTTCTAAAGGAGCGATTGACGCCCCCGCCGACCCGGGCGAGGGATATGAAATCATCCGCTCTTATGTGGTGGACAACAAAGAAGCGCCGTTCGATCTGCTCTATTACTATCCCTACACCGGCTTTGTATACTACGATGGCATTGCAAACGGCTCATCCGAATACGACAAGAAGTGGTATGTGTCCGACCCATCGGCAAGACAACCGTTCCAATCCGCGCTCAGGCAACGCGCCTTGCTGACGTGGCTTCCGCTGGTTGTGCTGGCTGTGATTCTGGTCGTGTTCTTTGTCGCGTATCGAAAGAAAAGTATCTCCGCTTGATTAAAAAACACCTCTCCAGAAATCCGATTGGATTTCTGGAGAGGTTCAACAACAAAGCGGGGCATTATCTCAACACAAACGTATCCGTCTTCTCATCGTACGCCAGAATATTCACCTTCCCCTTTTCAAAATTCACTTCGCCTGAAAACGCCAAACGGTAATCATCCGAGTCATCCTTGATGAAGACCTCCACAAGGCGGGTTCCAGGATCCACCTCGAGGAACTCGAGCGCGGCGATGCGCCCGTTGCCGCTAATGCCGGTCGGTTTGAAGACATCCTCGAACTCGGTCTCGCCGTCAATGACGACGCGCACACTCATCGGGAAATGCGTGCCACCGAAGATCTTCTCCGGGTCGGCGCCTTCGGGCAGGGTAATACCCTCCGGTATTTCAGAAAGCTCGACCTTGCCTTTCGCATCCACTGCGATACGCAAGGCCGATTCATCCGCCGCATCCATTCCAGTACGCACATCCAGCGGCAAGGCTATCGCAAATAAACCCAACAACAAAACTGTTCCGATCAACCCGCCGACAAGCGACGGCACAAGTTTGTTTCTCTGCTTAATCTCCGGCAGAACCGGTTGCGGTTTATTTTTCTGACCCGCCTCGCTATGCAACACATCGAGCAGTTTTTCCACAGGTTTCGGGTTGGTCGGAGTCGCCTCCAGCCAATGCAAACCTTCCCCCACCAACGCGGGACGAAGTTGCAGACGGTTCAGAATCGAATACGCGTCTTCGCGGTTCACGTTGTCGTAATAAGGAGACGACAAAAGCACCAGGTCGCGCGCGCCTTCATTTTGCAGGGACTTGACCCAATCGATATTGACCGCGCCAATGCTCGGCAACACCGCGGTGACAACGCGCGCCTCGTCGCTCGACCCCCACTCTGTTACGCCAACTGCGGCTTTCTCTTCATTGACGTTTAACTTCGCGGGCAAGCCGCCCAATGTTTGCGTGCGCTGGCTGGCAAACAACACAGTCACGGGATGTCCATCTTTCATTTCACGCTTCACCGCGCCCTTCACCACGCCGAAGACTTGCTCGCCGTTATAGCCGCCCTTCAAATCCAGCGCGTCCACCGGGCACGCGCCGACGCAGATCCCGCACGCCGTGCATTGACTCGCGTTGACCACCGCCAGTTTCGGGTAGCCCGAATCGTCGTTGCGCTCCACCATGCGGATCGCGTCATACGGGCAATCGGTATAACACAGCGTACACCCCGTGCATTTCGCATCGGTGACGATGGCGGGACCATCGTCACGACCGGAGGCAAGCCACGGGAGGAAGAACAGGCTTCCCACGAGAAGGATCGCCAATCCCCAAAAGATGACGTTGCCCCACATATCCGTTAGAGGCAGGAGGACGAGGTACAAACTATCCACCGGCACCGACTCGACCATTCTGCCAAGATCGGCAGGCTGGTACGACATGGCGGGTCGGATCAGCGAAAGAACGATCAGCCCGACCAATGCTTGAAACGCCGCCCAGCGCGGAGTCCACCAGCGGGCGCGCGAAAGGCGCAGGCTGTGAATGTTGATGAAGAAGAACGCGATCAGCGGAACAAACAAGTGCAGGAACAGAATGATGACAAAGTTCGAAAATGTGCGCGAGGCAAGGTCTGTTGAGATATACGTCAGACCGGAATAGCCCGCGATGTTTTCCATCATAAATTCGGTCATCCACTGGGCGCGCTCATCCCAGATCATCCAATACCCGAATGTGCCGGTCAACCACACCATTGCCAGCATGATCCAGCCGCTCGTCCACGCCAGCCAGCGCGGACCCCAGAAGCGGTCGCCGGTAAACATGCGGAACAAGTGCAGGATGATGAGGATGATCATCGCGTCGGAAGCGTAGCGATGCACACTGCGGATCAACGAGCCATACCATGTGGAACTGATCTTCGCCACCGTATCGTAGGCGACTTCCGCGCCGGGGCGATAAAAGAGAGTCAAGTACGCGCCGGTCGCGATCAACACGACCAACATAAAGATCGTGAGCGTGCCAAGATGTTGGAGCGGATTAAAGTCCGATTTGGCAAAGCGGTTAATAACGCCTTCGATGGAAATCCAACCTTTTTCAAGCGCGCGTATGAAGCGCCGTTCAGTGTAGAGTTTTTTTGTCATCGGTTCCTTATTCTCTATCAAGCATTTTGAAATTCATGCGCCGGCGGTTTCGCCTGCTCGTCTTCAACCGCCAAGCCGTTCAACAGCGGGAATTTATTCATCTTCATCGCATTCGATGTGACGAAGATACTGCTCGCCACCATTGCAAACGCGGAGAATACCGGCTGTAACAACCCAGCCATCGCCAGCCCCACGCCGACGAGATTGTACACCACAGCCCAGCCAAGATTTTGTCGCACGCGCTTCATCGCCTCGCGCGACAGATCGAACAGCCACGGGATCACGCGCAAGTCGTCGCGCATCAAGACAATGTCAGAAGCGGAACGGGCAACGTCCGCGCCGTGATTCATCGCCAAGCCAACGGTTGCCGAGGCGAGCGCGGGTCCGTCATTGATCCCATCGCCAACCATCGCGGCGTTATCGGCAAGACGTTTCATTTTTTCATCGGGTGTGAGCGCGGCTTGCACCGGGATTCCTAACACTTTTTGCCAGCGTTCGCCCGCGCTTTGTTCATCGCCGGTCAACACGCCGAGATTTAATCCACGCGATTGCAGTTCGTCTATTACATCTTTCGATTCAACGCGGATGGTTTCATCGAGAGACAGGATACCGCGCGCGCGCCCCTCCCACCCCGCGTAGACGACGACGCGCCCCGCTTCTTTCCACGCGGCGGCTTGATCGCGGATCTCCTGAGGCATCTCCAACCCCTCGGCAGACATGAGACGCGCCGAGCCGATGGTGGCTTGTATTGCGTACTGCGTATTGCGTACAAGACCGGTCACGCCAAACGCGGGAATGGCTTGGAACGATTCGGGCTTGATGAGTTCAACTTGATTCGCCCTGGCGTACTCCACAATTGCCCTCGCCAGCGGATGTTCGGATTCGTTCTCGATGGAGGCGATGAGGGAAAGGAATTCCCACGTAGTAGCGACTTCAGTCGCTTGATGACGACTAAAGTCGTCACGACGAGAGATGGAGGGCGCAACGAAAACTTCCTGAACTTTCATCGGCAATTGAGTCAGCGTGCCCGTTTTATCGAAGAAAACCCGTTCCACTTTTGCCAGGCGTTCGAGCGCGGCTGTGCTTCGCAAGATCACGCCCGATTCAGCCGCGCGTTCAAGCGAGAGCCAGAGGGTTAACGGTGTGGCAAGCCCCAACGCGCATGGGCAGGCGATCAACAACACGGAGAGCGCGACGATCAATCCTCTTTCCGCGCCGCCGATGTGACTCCAAACGAGGAACGCGATTGCGGCGAGGGCGAGCGCGGCGGGCGTCATCCACGCGGAAAGTTTATCCACCGTGCGTTCGAGCGGAGAACGCGCCCACAACGCCTCGTGAAGCAGGCGTCCGATCTGACCGGCAGTG
This sequence comes from Anaerolineales bacterium, assembly GCA_044222305.1. Classification (GTDB taxonomy): domain Bacteria; phylum Chloroflexota; class Anaerolineae; order Anaerolineales; family Villigracilaceae; genus Defluviilinea. The sequence continues at coordinate 24,630 of JBGANO010000009.1, read as the reverse complement.
GTCGAGTCGCCGACGGCGGTGGCGATCACTTCAAAACTGCCGTCCAGGTTGATCGTCCCGGCTTTGACCGCATTGCCTTCGCGCTGAGTCACAGGCTTGGGCTCGCCGGTCAGCAAAGATTCATCTACATCGCCTTCCCCGGTCGCGATCAAACCATCGGCTGGAAACCGTTCGCCGGGGCGGACGCGGATGCGCATACCGGGCTTGAGTTCGGCAACGCTCACTTCCTTCTCCGCTTCGCTTGTGACAATTACAGCGGTATCTGGAATTTGTTCGAGCAATTTCATCACCGCGCTGTTACTCGATTTGTGCGCTTGCATTTCGAGCCAATGCCCCACTGAAACCAAAAAGATGAGCATGGTCGCGGTGTCGAAATATAAACCGCCATGACCGACGATCAAATTGCGGACGGATAAGCCAAACGCCGAAAATGTTCCGATCATGATGAGGGTGTGGATGTTGGGTTGTCCGCGCAGGAGGCTGGCAAAGCCCGCGCGCAGGATCGGCAAGCCGAGCAGGATCAGCACGGGAATGCTTGTGATCATCATCATCACTTGGAAGAAATCCACAAGCGGTTGCGATTCGGGAGTCGCCCAGTTGAAAATTTCGCGCGCGTAGATGCCCGCGCCCACGATCATGTCGTGCAGGACCATCACGCCGCCGATGAGCAGGCGGGTGAAAAACGCGTCTTCCTCATCGTAGGGTTTTTCGTCGGGGAGCGTGGCTCGGTAGCCGAGAGCACGGATCCGCTTTTTGAGCGTTTTGGGGTTTGTGACCGCGCTATCGAACGTGATGTTCGTTTGTCCTTGAATAAAACTTGTCTCCGCGTTCACCACTCCTTTTGCGCGTTTGAGTTGTTCGCTGACCAGCCACGCGCACGAGGAACACCACATACCGCTTAGGCTGAGAGTGACGTTCCCCACATTTTCACTGTTTGCGATTTGCGCCGCGGGTTGCGCCGGGGACTCTGCCAGCAACGCCGCCACTTCCCTGCACGAGGGGCAGCAGAAAACATCTCCTTGCCCGTTGGTGAGCGGATGCAGGGTGGTCAATCCGCAGAGGGAGCAGGTGGAAAGTAGTTGCGTAGTTGGGTAGTTGGCTAGTTGCATGGTTGCGCGGTATGAGTTACGAGGTACGAGATACGAGTTACAAGTTACGTGTTTACTTGTGTACGTGTTTCCGTGTCTACGTGTTTACCTGTTTACATTCTTTACCACAACATCAACTCACCGATCATCAGGTGATTGATCCAGCCGATGACCGCGAACCCGCGCATGGCGAATTGAAAGCCGAAGAGCATCATGACGAGGGAGGCGAGTCCGCGCGACCAGGCGCGGGAAATGGATTTGGAGGCGAGCCACTTCACCGCAAATAAACTCGGGACGGTGGCGATGCCAAAGACGAGCATGTTGAGCGCGCCATAGACAGCCGATTTGGATGCCATCGCTGGCACGAGCGCGGTGAGGACCAAGCCGCAAGGGAGGAGTCCCCACAGGAGGCCGAGCAGATAGGAAGTTGGGAGCGAAGCGGTTTTGAAGGCGCGGATGGCGCGTCCCCAGCGTTGAGTCAAAGAAGAGAGTAAAAGTTCGGGCGAGGGGGTTAATCCAATAAATGCGGATGCCATGTAAAGGGCGACGATGGCGAAGAGGATGGAAAGCGAGGCTTGCAGTTTGTCGAGCGACCAAATGGCTTGACCAAAGGCGCCGAATAGCAAGCCGAGAAACGAATACGTGGTAATACGCCCGGCGTGGGCAAGAATCCATGCGAATTTATTTTTGAAAACGGGCTGACGGTCAAAGAGAATCACAACGGCGCTGCACATCCCCACGCAGTGCCCGAGACTTCCGAGCAGACCTAATAACAATGAAGCCAACATTGTTTACCGCAAATGTACAAATATACACGAGAAAACTTCGGAGGTCTTGCGACCTCCGAAGTTTTTCGATTCAAACTATCGGATGAACCAGGTGCGTCCGAGGAGCCACCAATTTGTCAGATAGTAGACTGCGAACCAGACGAGGAAGGCAATGACCAGAACAAATGAGCCTTTTGGCTGGTTCTGTTTGCTTTCGAGATCGTGCTCGGTCAACTTGGTGGATTCAAGCACGGGGTTGTTATCGCCGGAGACGAGGAGCAGTTTGCTCGCTTCGAGTCGCGGACCGGTGAGGATGGAGGTCAGCACGACAGTAACGTACATAATTCCGCCGATGACCGCGATGATCGCGCCGATGCCGAAGATGGCAAGCGACAACTCAATGGTGCCGGGGACGACGCCGGAGAACGTGATATCCCAGTTGCGGCGGGAGACGCCTTGCAAGCCGCTGACGATCATGCCGAGGGATACGAGGAGCATACCTCCGCCGAACACGTAGGGTTGCCAGACCGCCCACTTCTTGAGTTTGAGTTCCTTGCGGAAGATCAGCGGGATCACATAGTAGGTGAAGCCCATAAAGGCGGTTGTCGTTCCCGATACTACAGTCGCATGGAAGTGACCCGGCAGGCGCATGGTGTTGTGGACCAGCAGGTTGATCTGCTCGGTGCCGATGACCACGCCGGTCACTCCGCCGATCCAGCCGAACATGACCATGGAGACGACCAGAGCGGCGAAGCCCGGTTCGCCCCACGGAGCGTTACGGAGCCAGCCGAATAAACCTTTGCGATAGCCTTTGGCGCGCAACGCAACTTCCAACGCGGCGGGAATCGAGAATGCGTGCATCATCGAGCCTAGCACGGCAAGGTACATGGCATACGAAGTGTTGACCGCTTTCCACGAGAACGACAGACCCGGATCCACCAGCAGGTGGTGAGCTGAGCCGAGATTGATGAAGAACAGGTACAAGACGAACGCGAGGCGCGAGAACTTCTCGTTGACCGGGCGAATTCCCACGGTGATTTGAGCGAGCGAATACCAGATGGAAATCATCGCGGCAAGGTTCACTTGCTGGGCGGGATGTCCGAAACCCCAGAAGAAGTTGCGGTAGATGCCCGGGTCGAAGTTCGAAAGAATGCCCGCCGACCAGAGGAACGCCGGCACCACTGCCGCCGCGCCTTGAAGCAGGGTGTATGTCGCCAGGATCGCGGCGGTCATGAAGCCGAACGCCACCAGCGGCAATGAGCCTTCGAAGCGTTTTTCGCGTTTGGCAACCACGATATTAATAAAGAAGGTGATCACCGCGATCAACGCGCCAACCGCGAACAGGATGTAACTGAGGTAGAACAAGGGGCTGGCTTTGAGCGGCATGTAGGCGGTATATGCCACTGTGTTCCTTGGGTCGATCAACACAACGACATTCGCCATCAATCCTCCGACCGTCATGAGGATGAATGCAAACCACGCCGTTTTGGGCGCGGCATGACGCGCATTCAATAATACGGTCGAACCAAAGTGCAAGCCTGCGATCTCAAAGAACACCATCCATGCGATGAGCATGTCGATGCCGTGGATGGTCAGCAGGCGGTAGAACCAGGTCGCATCCAGCAGATGAACCGCCTGCCAGCGCGTCAGCGCGATCAACAGCGCGGCGAGACCGCCGATCGTCAACGTGACGACCGCCATCACCGCATTGGCGATGATCAGCCGTTCCGCGTGCATATCCACTTTCAGGGTGAGGACCGGGCAGGTGCGATAATCGTCCTTCGAGTCCTTCGCCCATGGAAATGTAGGGGCAAGAGTTGCCATTGCGTTTTCTCCTATTTCACGATGATCTTGCCCACCATAGTGTGGTGACCAAGGAAACAATATTCATTGCAAACGATGGTGAACTCGCCGCTGGAGGTTGGCGTGATCGTTGCCACGTAGTCATAACCGGGCAACACTTCCAGGTTAATGTTCACCGGCTGAAGCGAAAACCCGTGCGCATAATCCATGGAGGAAATGTGCAGGCGGTATTCCTGTCCCTTTTCCAATTGCAGGATGGGATACCACTGCCAGGCGCTGGCTCGCAGGTAGACATCGCTACCTGGGGGCGGCGCAACCACCGGCACACTGTTCTCCTCCCCTACTTGATACTGGGCAACAAATTCGTTCACGGTGGCGGCGTACTGTTGCGGCGTGGTGCGATACGTCTCTGCGGGCACATTTTGCTTGCCCATGTAATACCAGAGCGGCATCATCACGGTCAGGAAAATACACCAGACGAGAGCCACAGTGAGCCACGTCTTCTCGAGGCGACCTAACGGCTTCCACCAATTTTGTTCAGGCGCTAACATGATTTAAATTCTCCTTTTGTGAAGTTTGGCTAGGGCGCCGGGGGAATACTCAACAGGTTCGAAATCCCCCACACATTGTAGATCAATGTGCTGATGAGCAACGACGCGACAAACAAAATCCAGATATTATCGAATATCTTCTGACCCAACGATACCGGCTCGTTCTCTTGCTTTTCCTTCTTGGACATGGCATTCTCCTTTGGTGAATGTGCAACTTCCAAAGCCTAAAAATTTGTCCAATCATAGCATTGCAGGGGACAAAACAAATGTGAAGAATGTCACAGGATGTAGTATGACATTTATCAGTATTGGACAATATGGCTCTACTTATAAAAATTCGCCTCACTCCCCAATGGATTCCTGATTCTCACCCCGAGCTGTTTCCCCGCCCCAGACAAAGAGACAATCGTCATGCCGCGCGGGTAACAATTGTCACTTTGACAATCCCGTTCAAATCTCATACAATTTATCCATATTCAATCCGGAGGCTAACTATAATGAAGAAGTTCGGTTTATTACTCTCACTACTTGTGGTCGCTACCATGATCCTGGCGGCCTGCGGCGGCGGCGGAAATTCTGAAGCAACAGCCACCTTGGAACCCGTACCGGCTGATTTTGCCGGCAAAACCAACCCGCTCGGCGCCGATGCGGCGACGGAAGGCGCAAAAGTGTTTCAAGTCAACTGCGAACCGTGCCACGGTCCGCAGGGTCATGGCGATGGTCCCGCAGGCGCGGCGCTCGACCCCAAGCCGAAGAACCTGGGCGAGTTGCAAACCCGCGCCTCAGATGATTATTTGTTCTGGCGCGTGAACACCGGCAAGCCCGGCACCTCCATGGCGCCGTGGGCGGGCATTCTGACCGAGGAACAGATCTGGCAGGCGATCGCGTTCGTCCGCACCTTGAAGCCGTAACTGTTTTTCTCAATAAAAAGAGCGACGCTGTTGAAGCGTCGCTCTTTTTTGTTTATTTCCTGATCCGCGCATACATCGCGAAGCCGATCGTGCCGAACGCCAGCCCGGCGACGGAGGCTCCCCACGAAAAAAAATTCAAAAAGAATGTTGATTCGAGAACGTGAATCACCATCAGAAACGGCAGGACGATGCCCGCCAGCATAAGAGTCACGCCAAACAAGAGAAGAAAGCCGGGATTTTTCATAAGGTTATTTTTGAACCGCTATTCAGATTAACCCAAATTGGTTTACCGTAGTAACGACTTCAGTCGTTTGTTTTGCGGCGAAAAAGCGACTGAAGTCGCACTACAACGTCGGGCAAGTATGGTTACTCGGAATAAGAACGCAAAGTCCACGAAGAATTCTCTTGTTTCTCTTAGAGAGTGTTTCTTAAGTCTGAAGCCTCATTCTTTTGTACACGGATATCGCGGAACACACGGAAAAAGCTAACTTTTTATTCTCTACCGTACATGAGAAGATTTTTACCGCAAAGCACGCTAAGGTCGCCAAGTTAAACAGGTTTTCTTTGCGTTCTTTGCGGGCTTAGCGGTGCAAATGTACGGTAGAGAGACTTTTTAAATCCGTGAAAATCAGTGAAATCCGTGGCGTCCGTGTCTAAAAAAGAAGTTAAGAAACAGTCTCTTAGCATTCTTCGCGCGCTTCGCGGTTAACCTATTGATACAACCAGCAAGCCACAAAGTGATGCGGCTCGGGTTCAAAGTTAATCGGTTCCTGTTGGTCGCACAGCCCGGCAATCGCTTGAGCGCAACGCGGGTGGAAGCGGCATCCTTTCGGCGGGTTCACCAGACTCGGCGGCTCGCCGGGCGGAACTTCTTTGAACGAATCGGCGTTGCGCGCGTCGGGGTCGGAGGTGGCGGCGAGCAACGCGCGCGTGTACGGATGCAGGGGGTTTTCGAGCAGGCGGCGCGTATCCGCTTTTTCGATGAGGTTCCCCGCATACATCACGAAAATACGCTGGGAAAAATATTTCACTGTCGAGAGATCGTGCGTGATGTAGATCACCGACAGCCCATGCGACTCTTGCAGGGCATGCATCAATTTCAAGATTTCAACGCGCACCGAGGCATCCAGCATCGAAACAGGCTCGTCAGCCACGATCAACTTCGGTCCGCGCAACATCGCCCGGGCGATCACAATGCGTTGTTGTTGCCCGCCGCTGAGCATGTGCGGAAATTTCGGCAAGAAATCCTCCACAGGGTGAAGTTTCACTTCCGTCATTGCCTTGTGGATGCGCGATAACCGTTCCGCCCTGCTCCTCAATCCGCTGATGATAAGCGGCTCTTCCAAAATCGTTTGGACGTTCATGAAAGGCGGCAACGCGCCGTATGGATCCTGTTGCACATACCCGATCTTGAATCGATATTTCTGCAACCCGCCGCTTTTTAACCCTGAGAGCTCTTCTCCATCAAAGACGATTCTCCCGCTGGTGGGAATATTCAACCCCAGAATCGTCTTCATCAGGCTCGATTTGCCGCATCCCGACTCGCCGACGACTGCCACCGTTTCCCCTTCTGCCATTTCAAAGCTGACATCATCCACTGCTTTGACGTAACCGGCGCGCCCAAAGCCGAACCGGCGCAATTCGTACCACACGCGCAAATCCCGCACCGACAGCAATGGCTGTGCTTCCTTGATTTTTTCAACGCTCATCATCACCTCGCGCAAGTCGGTAATCATTGGTGCAACCAGCATTTGACGCTACGCCCATTCTTCCAAAATACAGGCGGCTCTTCGGCGCATTTTTCAAAGCGGAACGGGCAACGCGCCGCAAAGCGGCATCCCGTTGGGGGGTTGATCAGGCTGGGCGGCTGACCGGTGATGAACATCGGGTCCGACTCGCTTCGCAGGCGCGGCACGCTCGCCATCAACATCTGCGAATATGGATGAAGCGGCGCGGGGAAAAAGTCGCGGGCATGACCGGTCTCCACGATCTGTCCCGCGTACATGATGGCAACCTCGTCTGCCAGTTCGCTGGAGGTGGCAATATCGTGCGTGATCAGCATAAAGGATGTGCCAAGTTCATGCTTGATTCGTTTCAGCACATTCATGATGTTGGCTTGCGTCAGCAGGTCGAGGGCGGAGGTTGGCTCGTCGAGGACGATCAGGCTGGGGCTGGTGACAAGCGCCATGGCGAGGGCGACGCGTTGGCGCATCCCGCCGCTCAACTCGAAGGGATAACGGCTGACAAAATCCTGCGGCACGCCCACATGCTGGAACATTTTTTGCACGAGCCGCATGGCTTCGGCTTTGCCCAACCCTAAATGAATGATGGCTGGCTCCGCCACCTGTTCCCCAACGCGGATGACCGGGTTGAGGGCATTCATCGCCGCTTGCGGCACCAGCGAGATGCCCAGCCAGCGCACATTTTTGCGAAATTCTTCATCGTCGAACTTCATTACGTCGGCGCCTTGCAAGAACACCCTGCCGTCGTATTTATCCACATTGCGCGGAAGGAGCCGGAGCATGGCTTTCGCCAATGAACTTTTGCCGCAACCCGATTCGCCGAGGATGACGACCGCGCGATTCGAGTCGAGCGTGAAGTTGACGCCGTCCACCGCTTGCACTATGCCGCCGCGCGTTTTGAAATGCAGTTCGAGTTTTTCGATCTGAAGCAGTTTGGGAGATGCGGTCGGGTTCATGCGTCCCTCAATTTAGGGTTGAAGATACGGTCCAGGGCAAAGCCCAACATGGCAAAACCCAGGCCGGTGATCATGAGCAGGACGGTCGGCTCCAAAATCCAATAGTAATACCCGCGATATAACGCGCCGTTCATATTGGCATCCTGGATGATTTTGCCCCAGGTGGGCAACACCGGGTCGCCCAAGCCCAGCACCGCCAGCGAGGCTTCGAGGAAAACGAAGGCTGGCACCGAGGAAACCAGCCCGGGGATGAGCAATGGGATCATGCGCGGGATCAAGTAAAAGAATACGATGCGCGTTCCGCTCGCCCCATAGGCGCGCGCCGCTTCGATGTACATGGATTCCTTGACTTGAAGAAAGATCGAGCGAAACCCTTTAATCGCCCCGGTAAAAATACTCAGGGCGATGGTCGCGCCGAGAATCACCCACAGACTGCGCGAATAAAACGTGCCGATCATAATGAGAATGGACAGGAAAGGCAGTACCAGGTTTACTTCGGTGATGCGTTGGATCAATTCATCGACCCAGCCTGAATACCACGTGCCGAGAGCCGCGATGATCATCGTCAACACCGAGGAACCGAGCGAGGCGATCAAGCCGAACGTCAACGCGATGGGCGCGCCCCACAGCAATGGGATCATCAGGTCGCGGCGCGCCTGATCGGTGCCCGCCAGCCCGTAGACTTGACCGTGAAATACGAATTCGGCGCCGATGCGCGAATCAGGCTCAAAGGTTGTGCCGGTGATAAGGAGCCGATACTGCCCCCTGATCAGCGAGCCAGTTTCAGGGTCCGAAAAGAGAGCGGCGATATTGTCGTCCGTTTTGAGGCGGGCTTTGAGTTTTTCATCCTGGGCGAAACGATAGGTAAATTCCTTGCCGATCGCCATGTTTGCGATCCGCACAGATCGCCCGTCGGGCGTAAGCCATTCAAGCGAGATGAACGGCTGTTTCTCGGCGTACGCGGAGGTGAAATACAGGAGCATGTCCTGCGGGGACGTGTCGTAATTGAAATCAAACGCGTAGCTGGCAAGCAGTGTGCCTGTGCCTTCCGCGCCGGGTGTGAACTCGCCGGGCAGGCTTCCATCGCCGGTGTTCACCGCAAACGATTCAGCATATTTTTCGGATGAGAAATAATTGATCCACGCGGGCGCGGCGAATTTCGGGTTTTGATACCAGACCTCCTCCCCTCCGCGCCACAGGCGGATCGCTTCGTGATAGGGAATCTTCAGCATGGCATACGCCGCCAGCAACACAAGGAGCAAGATGACGAACGACCCAAATACAGCGGATGGGTAATAAAAAAATTTTTGGATCGAATTTTTTAGCGCAGTCATGTCAACTCCCGACCTTTACGCGCGGGTCAACGAGGGAGTAGGTGAAATCGAGCAACAATACGGTCATGGCAAGCAGATAGGCGTAAATGATCGTCGAGCCGACGATGATGGGAGTGTCGTATAACCCAATTGCCTGAAACAACGCGCGACCCAACCCGGGCCAGAGGAACACGGTTTCGGTGATCGTTGCGCCCGTCCATAATGTGATGATGAGCAGGGCAAAGTTGGTGATGATGTTGGGAAGGGTGGGACGCAAAATATACTTCCGCTCCACATCGCGGGCGGGTAGGCCTTTTGCCTTTGCCATGTCCACGTAATCTTCACTGGAATAGATAAGGAAGAACGTGCGGTAGTTGTAAATACTGAGGAAAAACGAACTAAGCACCAGAGATAACGTGGGGAGGATCAAGTGCTTGAGCAGGCTGAGGGAATAATCGAACGGGTTGGAGGGCGGCGGGGAATCCACCATGCCGCCGAATGGCAATATCTTCAAGATTGCGGCAAAGATCAAAATGAGAAAGATGCCGTAAAACCACGGCGGCACCGCGGAGGTTGGCGACAAGGTAACAACGAGTTTGTCCCAAAAATTTCCATACCGGCGGGAAAGGTTCAGCGCAAGCAGGATGCTGGAAAAAAACAGGAATAATTGCGAGATGCCCATTAACAGCAAGGTGGCTGGCAGGCGTTCAAGCAGGATGAGGCGCACTTGTTTCGACCCTGAGTCGCTGGTCATTCTAATGGCGCGCCCGAGGTTCAAGGTCAGCGCGTTCGCAAGATAGCGCGCATTCCGCGCGGCGATGGGCACATCCAAGCCCATGCGTTTTTCTTCCGAGGCGATCTTGTCTTTAATCAACTGCTGGCGGACTTCGAGTTCCATGGCTTGTCCTGCGGGGCTGTTGATAATCGCCTGTGTCACACGGTCTCGAATTTCGCCGCGCATGATCTCGTCCACATACCCGCCCATGTTGGCAATGACGATCGTGAGGTAAATGCCAATGATGACGGTTACGAATAATGTCAATACGCGCGCAATGGAATATCTCAAGATACGGAGCAACGAGTCGTAGCGGGTCGATTTTCTTGCAACCAACGGCTCGGTTGTGGGCTGGGTTATCACTGCCATGAATACCTCATTCGCTTCCTTGAAGGAACGCGCAGGGACAACCATCTGTCCCTGCGCGTTTTCATTCTGCAAGTCTTACGGAACTGCCACAAAATCAAACGACGTGAACGATGGGATCGCCACAGGAATCGGAACCACTGCCACTTCGAGCCTGGCTGAGCCGGTGGGAAGTTTTTTCGTTTCCTCCGCGCTCAACGCGACTTGATATTGACCATCCGCCACCGCTGTTGCGTCGCCCACCGACACCACCGCGCCGGTCGCATCGTACAGGATGTATTTCACCCGCGCGATATCGGAAAGCAGATACGGCTCGTCTTTGAAACTGATCGTGACGTCGAACGTCGCTTCCTCGCCCGATTTGACCTGCCCCGGCCCATCCAACAGAGTCGTCGCCAGTTTCGGCTCGCTGAACTGAGACCAACGATCGGCAAGGTCGGGGAAATCGGCAAAATGCTTGAGGACAACCGATTTTTCCGTAGTGAAGGCTTGATCGAGATAATAGGGACCCGTTCCAACTATGTAATGACCGTGATCCGCAATCCATTGCTTGAGGTTGGCGTATCTGAGATCGGCTTCCTCTTTAGTCACAAACTGACTCATGGTCGCGGCATACGGGATGTGCGACTCAGCCGCCGCTTGATCGAGATACTTGCCGAGAATCTCGAGGCTTGGTCCGCCCACCCAGTTGGTCTGTTCCACTTCGAGCGCGCCGGCTTTATCCTCCGAATACGCCAATTCGCCGTTCACTTCTGCCAGGTTAGACACTGCCAGCACGGGCCAACTGTTCTCATAGCCCAAGCCGTACAGGTCTTGGGGCCAGAGAGTCAGGATGTTGAGTTCCGCATTCGTGTTGTACGTATCGGAATACGCTTCGATGGTCAACGGGTTGGTGGAAACGATGCGATACCCTTTGAATGCCGAGAGTGTGGCGTTGATGCTCAATGCCAGGGCTTCATCGTACATTTTGCTTTCCGGTTTACCGGGGTCGAAACTAAGGATCATGTTCATCACAAAATCGCCCGCAGAAAGCGGACTGCCATCGTGCCATTTCACTGTTTCGAACAAATCATCGGGATAGACAACCAGACTCTTCACATTGGCTGTGAGACCATCGGGATATTTCTCGCCAACCGTGATGAAGCGTTGTTCGGTCGCGTCCCAATCGATCCACGCGTCTGCGGGAACATCCACCTGGGGCGCGGCGGTCACGGTCAACCAATCGAGACTCTGATTGATCGGCAAGCCTTCCTTGTAGGTCAATTCGGCGCTGGCAATACGCTGAGGGTATGCCAAGCCTGTGTAAGGATCAGCCATCAAACCGCCGGCGCCGGTGATATTGGAACTGCCCTGCGTGGTCATGCGAACGACAAAACCATCCCAGATCCAGTTGCTTCCGGCAACCGAATTCCACGGCTCGGTGAACAGATCGTTCGTGCCGATCTTCAACGTGCCGCCTTCTTGATCCTTGAAGCGCAGGTTATACGGACCGACATTCGTCGATTCGGGACCTGTGGCAAGATCGAACGTCACTTGCACGTTGTTGGCATACGGGGCGTACGTTTTCTGATCGATGACCCACACGAACAGCGAGTCTTCCAACGAGAGTTCGAGGGCGCGCGCCATCATGGCATCGCGTTCTTCCTTCGATGAGTAATTGCCCTGGGCAAGATCGTCGCCAAGCTTTTGGAATTCGGGATCGGAGACGTTCGAAACATACGGCTCGCTTGCCTGCGTGCTGGTGTTCAAGTAACTCTGCTGGATGTTGCCACTCTCGTCGCGCAACGAACCCAAACCGGAAACACCATAACCGGCGGTATACAAATTCCATTGACCGTCCGCCGCCACAGTCCCCTGCCAGATCGGGAAGGCTTCAGAAGCGGTCTTATACTGACGGTCCACGGTAAAACCGAGGCTTTCGAGTTGATTGGACACGTAATCGCCCATCGGCTGGCGCGTGCCATCGCCATCGGAACGGATGAGGAAAGTCAATGTGACCGGCGCGCCGTTGAATTGCCACTTGCCATCCGCGCCGAGTTCAGCGCCCATGGCCGGCATTTCGGCGTCGATCGCTTCTTTAGCGCGCTCCGCGTTGAAGGCATATTTGCTTTCAAGAGCGCGGGCGGTATCGATCAGGTTGGTGTATTCCACCAACTCGGTGGTGATCGGCAAAAGCCGAGGCAGTGAACCGCCGGCATAAATTTCCTGATTCACATAGTTGCGGTCGATCAACCAATTCAACGCTTCGCGGATCTTGCGGTTCGAAAACGGATTCAACACAGCCGCGTCCTCGAACACCGCCGGGTTCAAACTGATCCCGTAATACCCGCCGAGCGATTGCGTGCTGGACAGACCCGATTCCTGAATCGCCGGATACACGTCCGAAGCAAGATTGAACGAGAAGAAATCGATCGCGCCTGCCTGGATCTGCGAAATGGCAGAATCGCCAGCAACGACGGAAATAACAATTTCATCCAGCCAGCCGCCGTGGCGCGTGGTGGCAGGCGTTGTGGGTTCCTCGGTAGCGGCAGGGGCTTCGGTTGCCACTGGCGCTTCGGTTTCCGCAACAGGCTCTTCGGTCTGCGTTGCTTGTTGAGGGGCGCATGCGGCAAGCATAATGCTCAACATCACGAGCAGGCTGAGGATTGGAAATACTTTATTTTTTTTCATGCTCTTCTCTCCTAAAAAATTTGGGTGAAGCTGAAGACGTGGAATCAATTTGCGCGATCTTCTCGAGCCACCTCCTTTGAAAATAAAGCGAGCGAGGCGGAAACCCAGTTGCGTAGACCGGGTCCCCGCCTGACGCCGACGGATTGCCTTCTTGTGAGGAGATCGTTGAAAACAAAGCAGATTAGCATGACTAACCTGCGCACATCATACCTACCGCAGGAAATTCAAGCATCCGCCTTGAAGCGTGTTTCGCACCCACAGAATGGATGGTTTGGGTTCCCTCCTGGAGGGCATCAAGCGTAGTCTTCCACCCTCATCCCTGATCTGGAAAAACCCCTCCTCGGAGGGATATGGCGCTATGTATCCAGCCGAATAAAATCAGGGTCATCTACTATACTTAATACAGGTTCACGAAAGTTTGGGTGACAGGTCGCCTGCCATGACGCAGCGCACTGCGTCATGAACTTGTTTTCGTGAAATACCGACAATACTTAATACGGGTCTATAATTGCCAACATGAGCAGGATTTGGACGAAACGATTCGGTTTCATCATCGGGAGTCTGTTGCTCCTCGCGCAGGCATCCTGCGCCGGGACGGCAACGCCTCAAGCCGCGCCCCAAACTGCATCGCCTGCGGCCAGCCTCCCCGTCCGACCGAACCGCCTCTCCCCCGCCGACCTGCCCGAAATCTGCAACTGCGTCCCGCGCTTCGATACGCTCGGCATCGAACAGGGACTCTCACAAAGCTCCGGGCGGGTCATCTTTCAGGATCGTCAGGGGTTTCTCTGGATCGGCACCGAGGATGGATTAAATCGTTACAACGGGTATAACTTCACCACGTTCAAGCGCGACCCCGGCAACCTCAACAGCATCAGCGACGGTTGGATCAACGACATTGTCGAAGATCATGACGGGTATCTTTGGATCGGCACGCGCCTGGGCGGGTTGAACCGCTATGATCCGCGCACCGGCGCATTCACTCATTTTCAACATGCGGAGGAAGAGACCGCCAGCCTGGCAGACGACCATGTGACCGCGTTACTCATCGACAACGAAAACCAATTGTGGGTTGGCACCTTGAGCGGGCTGGATCGATTCGACCGGGATACGCAAACTTTTCACCACATCCCATACATCGTTCCTCAACCCAGCGCAGAGGATGACCTGATCATCACCCCGGAACTTGATTCAGCCGCAGAAAAGAACCAGGATGAAGCGAAGCCGGTGGCAAGGTCTAAAAAACTGAGCAGTAAGAATATCAGCGCGTTGCATCAAGATTCGGAAGGGCGCATCTGGATCGGAACTCTCGATGGCGGTCTAAACGTGCTGGACCTGTCCTCAGAAATTTTTACCCACTATTTGCCGGCGCCCGATTACCCCGGCAGTATCAGTAGCAGTCGCGTCACCTCCATCGCGGAGGGGCTGGACGGCAATCTATGGATCGGCACACAGACCGGCTTGAATGTCTTCGACCCGGTGGAGGAGAAGTTCACATCCTTTATGCACGATAAGGCTGACCCGCAGTCGATCGTCAGCGATTCCATTAACATCCTGCGAACCGACGGCTCGGGAAATCTATGGATCGGCACATCCGAGGGACTGGATCGGTTGAGCGAAGATCGCTCCCATTTCATCCATTATAAAAATGACCCGACCTTTCAACGGAGCATAAGCAGTAATCACATCCTCTCCATCTATGAAGACCGGGGAGGCGTGCTGTGGTTCGGAACTCACGGAGGAGGCATCAACCGCTACGACCGGGAACGGGACAAGTTCGCCTACTACCGCCACGACCCGGAGAATGCAAACAGCTTGAGCGGGAATTTCATCTTTCCCATTTCTGTGGACGATGAAGGCTATGCCTGGATCGGCACGTCTGACGCCGGGTTGAACCGCTTCCAGTGGAAAACGGGCGCAAACAAAAAATACACCAACAACTCGCAAAACCCGGACAGCATCAGTTCCGATACGATCATCTCGATCTTTCAGGATAGCGATGGCATCCTCTGGGTTGGCACCACCAACGGGCTGGACCGATACAACCCGGCGCTGAACTCTTTTACGCACTACCGCCGCGACCCAACCAACCCGCAGAGCATCAGCGCCAACTTCGTATACGCCATTTTCGAAGACAGCCGCAAACAACTTTGGGTGGGCACCTTCGTCGGGCTGGACCGCTTCGATAAAACCACCGGCGTGTTCACGCATTTCCGCTCGGACCCTGCCGACGAATCCACATTGAGCGGCACCAAGCCACTCGCCATCGCCGAGGATAGCCGTGGCTATCTCTGGATCGGCACCGCGGAAGCCGGTCTTAACCGCATGGACCCAGTCACCAACGAGATAAAACGATATCAGCACAAACCCACCGACCCGGCAAGCCTGAGCGGCGATTCCATCCTTTCCATTTACCTGGACTCGAAAGGCAGGTTATGGATCGGCACCGCCGGAACCGGGTTAAACCTATATCACCCGGAAACCGATTCATTCACCCACTATGTGGAAAAAGACGGGCTGCCCAACGGGTCTGTGTATGGCATCCTTGAAGACGAGGATGGGCGCCTATGGATGAGCACCAATTACGGCATCACCCGCTTCGACCCGGATACCGAAACCTTTCGCAATTACGATCGCGGCGACGGGTTACAGAGCAATGAGTTTAATTCCAACGCGTTTGCCAAAGGAAAAGACGGAGAATTTTATTTCGGAGGCATCGACGGCTTGACGGTCTTCCGCCCTCTCGAAATCACCGATAGCGCCTACCCGCCGCAAATCACCCTGATCTCGCTCGATCAGGAGGGACAGACCCTGACTGGCGACTCAAGCGTGGAAACGTTGCGCGAGATCACCATTGCCTATCCCCAGAATTCATTCGAGTTTGAATTTGCCGCCCTGAGTTTCAACCAACCCGGTAAAAATCAATATGCCTACACCATCGAGGGCTTCGATACCAACTGGCATTTCATCGGCACCCGGCGCAATGGGCGCTATACCAACCTGCCCGGGGGAACCTATACGCTTCTATTAAATGCCTCAAACAGCGACGGGGTATGGAGCGACACACCTGCCCGCATTACGTTGACGGTCATCCCGCCGTTCTGGCAAACGGTCTGGTTTCGCGCGCTTATCGCGGTATGCGCGCTTGTCGTAGTCGCAGGCGGTGTGCGCTTGCGGACAAAATCGATTCAAGATAGAAACCGCGCCCTTGAGCGGCTCGTCAAAGAACGAACCTTCGCGCTTGAAAACAGAAACCGCGAAATCGAAGCGCTCTATCAGGCAGACGAGCGCATCCTGCGCAACGTCAGTTTGAATCAAGTCTTCCAAACGCTGGTCGATGTGGCAGTGGATATGCTCAACGCCGACCGAAGCGTGGTCTTTGCCTGGGATGAAAAACGAACTCGCGTGGTCCCGCGCGTTAGCCGGGGCTTCGCGCCGGAAACGCTCCAAATTCTTGAATTTGAAAAAGGCGAAGGCGTGATTGGCGAGGTGCTCGAGACCGCGCAACCGGTCATCGTGCGACAGGTCGAGTTGAACGAATTTCAACCGAATATCCGCCAGGCGCTGATTGCCGAAGGCATTCGCTCATTTGCGCTGATCCCCATCATGGTCGATCGAAAAATCGTCGGCGTATTCAACGTCGGTTTCACCACGCCCAACCTGATCGGCGACGACATCACCCGCCTGTTCTCCGCGATCACCCAGCGAGCATCCATCTCGATCGCCAACATGGAACTCTTCGAACAAACCAAGGACCTGGCGGTGATGGAAGAACGCAACCGCCTCGCGCGCGACCTGCACGATTCGGCAAAGCAGAAGGCATTCGCCGCGCTTGCCCAACTGGGCACCGTCCGCAGTCGTTTGAACGGCAACGGCGACCTGGTCTCCATGCACCTGGGCGAAGCGGAAAATCTCGTCAGCGATGTAATTCAGGAATTAACCTTCCTCGTGCAGGAGATTTACCCAATCGCGCTACAGGAAAAAGGATTACCCGCCGCCCTGCGCGACTATATCTACGAATGGGAAAATCGCAACGACACCACCATACAGTTGGTCAACCGTGGCGAGCGTCGCCTCCCCCTCGACATGGAACAGGCGCTCTACCGCGTGGCACAGGAGGCGCTCGCAAACGTGGCGCGACACAGCAACGCCCGCCGCATGGATATTTCACTGGTCTACAATCACGACTCGGTGCAACTCTCCCTCGCCGACGACGGTTGCGGTTTCGACCTGGAAAAAAAATCATACGGCATGGGACTGCGCTCCATCCGCGACCGGGTGAGTAGCATTCATGGAACGGTACAAATCCAAAGCGCGCCGGGGCACGGAACAAGAATCCTGGTACAGGCGCCAATCAAAAATTGAGAAGGAAGCGGCCATGGCACAAAATAATCAAAACAACCGAATCAGCGTCATCATTGTGGACGATCACGAAGTCGTGAGGAACGGAATCCGTTCCTACATCGAAACCGTAAAGGAATTCCAGGTGGTCGGCGAAGCCGCCTCCGGAGAAGCCGCGCTAAAACTGGTTTCCGATTACATCCCCGATATTGTTCTGCTCGACCTCATCATGCCGGGCATGGACGGGGTGGAGACCACGCGGCGCATCAAACAGATCAGCCCGCGCACGCAAGTGGTGGTATTAACTTCGTATCACGAGGATGTGCACATTTTCCCGGCGTTGAAAGCGGGCGCGATCTCCTATATTTTAAAAGATATGAAAATGGAAAAACTGGTGGAGGCATTGCATCGCGCCGCGCAAAAAGAGGTGACGCTTCATCCGCTCGTTGCCGCGCGGGTTCTGCAAAACATCCGCAGTGAGGATGGCGGGGAGCAACCGCTATTCACCGAACTCACCGAACGCGAGTTGGACGTCCTGCGCCTGATCGCCAACGGCATGACCAACAACCAGATCGCTGAAAAACTCGTCATCAGTGAAAACACCGTCAAGGGACACGTTAGCAACATCCTCAGCAAACTGCATCTCGCAGACCGAACGCAGGTGGCTGTCTACGCCTGGCAAAAGGGTCTTGTAAAGAGATAAAATCATTTCTCTACCGTACATGAGGAGATTTTTACCGCAAAGCACGCTAAGGTCGCCAAGTTAAACAGGTTTTCTTTGCGTTCTTTGCGTTCTTTGCGGGCTTAGCGGTGCAAATGTACGGTAGAGAGAAATCTATTTGAACCGCGAAGACCGCCAAGGTTTTTTTCTTGGCGGTCTTTTTATCTATATGACTTAGAGAATGTTTCTTAACTCTTTCTTTGCCACTGAGCGCGCAGAGAACTCTGAGAAAACCCCTTTAAAATCTCTATGAACTCGGTGTTCTCTGTGGCGGATGCTCTTTTTTCATGCCGTTCACGAACTTAAGAAACACTCTCCTAGGCAGTTGGCGGCAGTTCGATTTGCTTGGCGAAATCGCGCCGCCGCCGTAGCGCAATTTCGCCGAAATAGGCTCAACTGCGTAACTCCTAATACATTTGCGTCCCTGGCGCGCTTCGCGGTCGATTTCCTACACCCTCCAATACTCACCCCCGCCGCCTTCGCGCTTCATCAGCCCCGCGCCGACAAGTTCGCGCCGCAACGTTGCGGTATCTTCGTGATAGCCCGAAAGAATCTCGTTGACGCGTTTCTCGCTGTATCGTTTCCCCATATCGAACGATTTCACCACATGTCGCAGGATCGCGTCGAACTTCTTGCGTTGCGACGGGAATGCCTTCAACGTTCCATCGCGGCGCGAATAATCTTTGAGCACCTTATTATCATACGCGCCCGCATCCACATCCGCGACGACCGTTGAAAGTTCGGCTGGCGAGAACATGCTCCGCGATTTCGCCTCCAGCATCTTTCGATCCAATTGATACACAGTGTAATAACTTTCGGCGCGCGAAGTGACCAACCCCGCCTCGGCGAGTTTCGACAAGTGATGCGATATCGTAGGAGGCTTGAGATTCAACAACGCGGCAAGTTCCTCCACGCTGTATGATTTTTCCGCAAGCAGGCCGACGATCTTGAGACGGTTCGCATCCGCTAATGCCTTGAAAAATGTGACGAGTTCTTCGCTTGAGTTTGTCATGTTTTTTACCACGAAGGCTTGCACTGAGCCTGCCGAAGTGACACGAAGGTCACTAATAAGGTTGGACGAATGATGAGCGGATCGCCTTCCCATAGATTTTCCTTCGTGCACTTTGTGTCCTTTGTGTTTAAAAGTTTTCCCTTACGCCTCGCGGATCCGTTCGCTGAGGTTATAGCCTCGCTCGCCAAACGGTTGCAGTTTCTCCAGCCAGATCATCTCCAGGATGGTTAACTCATCTTCCAGATTGAAATTCGGATCATCCTTCCGTTTTACTTCCTCCAAAATTTCAAAGGCAAACTTTTCGGCGCCCAGTTCATTCCAATCTTGTTGGAGAGCCTTGTTGGTATGACTGCCGATCTTAAGCATGAATCTGTGCCGGTTCAGCGGTCCTTCCAAATTCAAACTACTGCCGAGCAAAACTTTACCGGTGGCGAGGTTTTTTACCTGATAAACGCCAGCCGGTTTGACACGCTCCGTATATTCGCGATTGAGTTCCCGCCTTGATTTCTTATTATCCATCTTTCACTCTCCAATATGTTGACCCGTCACTTTCACGCGCCACCATGCCGCGATCCACCAAATAACGGCGCAAAGCGGCTGTATCCACATGAAACCGGCGCAGGATGGCATTTACTTCCTTCTCAGTGTAGACTACACCGAAGGCAAATGCATCCAACACATAATTCAAAATGACCAGGAGTTTCCTGCCCTCCAGCGGAATTTGCTTGATTGTGCCATCCGCGTTGAGAAACGACTTCAAGACAGTGCGCGCGCTTAATTCCCGATCCTCTCCCGTAACATACGCCGGGCGTTTTCCTTCAAATTGACTACGCGCCAGCGACTCGATAGCTTTCTCGTCCAGTTCATAGACACCATTCACCTCAATGACTACGCCTGAGGCTGTCAACTGTTCCAGATGCCGACTCACCTCCGACGGGTGAACACCCAGCGACTCGGCAATCTCTGCCGCGCGTTTCGACCCCATACTCAACAGACCAACAACCCGCAAACGGTCGGCGGATGCCAGCGCTTTGACAAAGGATAGAACATCAGAAGGAGTATCCATTTTCAGTCTCAATCCAATTCGACAAGTATCGAATTGGATTTTAACGGCGTTTTCACCGGCGTCAAGCGGAATTTGCCTGACATTTTGAGCCTGCCGGGTTTGAATTCGAAACACGCGCGATTGAACTGGACTCCTCAGGTATAATTCGCGCGTAAGAGTCGGTCCCAATCCCATTTTTGGAGGCGCTCGTGGATCTCTCGAAGCACGCGTTTTTTGAGGGCAAGATCATCCCCCTGTCGGAAGCAAAAGTTAGTATCGCCGCGCACGCATTCCTGTATGGCACGTCTATTTTTGGGGGCATGAGAGCTTTTTGGAACGAAGAGAAACAACGTCTCTTTATTTTTCGCCCCTATGATCACTTCCGCAGGTTGCTGCATTCCGCCAAAATGTTGTCTATGAAAACGGAGTATGATGAAGAGAGTCTGATTCAGGTGACTCTCGATCTACTCCGAACGGATCACTGGAAGCAGGATATTTATTTCCGCCCCACGTTCTATAAAGCAGACTTGGGCATCGGCGTCCGACTGCACGACATCAAGGATGAGTTCAGCATCTTCGTGATGGCATACGAAAAATACGTGAAGAACGATACCTCCGCGCATGTGACCTTTTCCTCGTGGCGCAGGGTGGACGATAACGTCATCCCCGCGCGCGCCAAAGTGGCGGGCGCGTATGTCAATTCATCGCTCATCAAGTCGGATGCCGTGCAGTCAGGCTTTGATGAGGCGCTGGTGCTCGACCATAACGGTCACGTTTCAGAAGGTTCCGCCATGAACATCTTCATGGTGCGCGATGGCGTGCTGGTGACGCCGCCCATTACGGATAACATCCTGGAAGGCATCACGCGCAGGACGGTGATCGAACTAGCCCGCCGCGAACTGGGCATCGATGTGGTGGAACGCTCGATCGACCGCACGGAGGTGTACATCGCCGAGGAAATGTTCTTCGCCGGCACTGCCGCGGGCGTGACCGGCATCACGAAGGTGGACCACCGTCCCGTGGGCAGAGGCGTGATGGGTCCCGTCGCCTCCCAACTGCGCGCGTTGGTGGATGATGTCGTTCGGGCAAAACTTCCGAAGTATGAACATTGGAATGTGGCTGTGTAAAAAAAGCGACCCCGCTGGGGTCGCTTTTTTATCGTTCAACTCACTACAATACACTTGCACCGCGAAGCTCGCAAAGAAAATCTTTTTAATAACTTGGCGTGCTTAGCGGTAAATAACTTCTCATGTGCCGCAGGGTATCCTTCAGGAACAAGTTACTTATTCTTCTTGAAGCGCACCAGAACAAGGTTCTTCGCGCATTCGGAAGAGGTGGGGACGGAAATTTTGTCGGAAAGCGGCAAGCCATTTAAGTCGACGAGTTGAACGTATAACGCGGTCGAAGCGATCGGGGCATTGCCCAGCACGAATTCAAACCCCGACGGACCGTATTCCTTGTTGATACCGCTGACGGTCTGCATCTCGATGGTCTTGCCATCCAATATGCCGCGTAACACAATGACCTGCCCGACAATTTGACTGTTATTGGTATCTGCAACCGTGCCGCCGATGCCCGCCCAGGCGCACGAAAATTCAGGATGCACTACGGTGCTTTCCACTTGTTGAGTTGTCGCGCCGAAGGGGGCTTTGGGTGTGCGGGTTACAGTGGGCGGTTTGCGCGTGCGCGTGGGCGGAATGAGCGAGAACGGCGTATTCGTTAAAAACGGAGTAAAGGTTGGGCGCGGCGTGTCGCTGGCGGTCAGCGCGATGGTTGGGCTGGCGGTCCAGGTTGCCTCCAACTGGATCGGGGTCACGGTGGGCGTGGCTGTTTTCGGTCCCAGCCCCTCGGGAGGCAAAACGTTTAATTCTGAATTCGGATTGAAGAACACCAAACCGAAATAGAGGACGAGACAGACGGTAGACACTACCATGAGGATCGAAAGAAAATCCCACAGTTCAAGTTTTCGCCCTCCGCCGCGCGGGCTGGATTGTTTGCCGTCGAAATTAAAATCATCACTCATCAAATTGCTCCGTGTATTGAAACTACCGCGTCACGATCACGGCGGCTTGGCGCTGATCCGCGACCCAGTTCCTCAGCGCAAGTTCCTGCAACGATAACAAGGCGTCCGGTGAAAGCGGTCGGGCTGGGTCGCGCGCCAACATTCTCAAAATATGAAATCCAACGTCCGTGGCGATCACATCGCTATGTTCGCCCACTGCCAGGTTGAACGCGGCATCCTCGATCTCCTTGTTGAGCAAATAGCCTCGCGGCACCCAGCCAAGATCGCCGCGCGTCACCGGGTCGGCTTTCAAGGCGAGGTCGTCAAAGTCGCTTCCGCCGTTCAACTGAAGGAGAAAACTGCGCGCCGTGTCTTCATTATAGAGCAAAATCTGCTGGAGGTGGACTTGCTCGGCAGTGGCAGGCACGGATGAAATGATTTTGTCACGCATCCAGGCGGATTCGACCGCGCGCCTCAACGCGGACTGGAAAGCTGGGTCGCTGTACCCGTGACTTGTTTTCCACGCTTCGAGCGCGTCTGCCCCGCCGAGTTGTTGCGCCAGCGAATCGATGCGCGCGCGCAAGGCGGCGTCATCGAGCGAAAAACCCTCCGCGCGGGCGGCTTGCGCGAGGAGCATTTGCGCCACGAGATCGTCAATCACCGCGCTGGTTGCCGCCGCCGAATCCACTGGAGTGCCGAGCGCGGCTTGCGCGTTGATGTAATCCGCCACGTCGGCATTAAATTCGACGAGGGTGATGCCTTCCCCGTTGACGGTCAACGCCATCGGCTCGGCGGTTGCGGTGGGAGGCTCAGGCGTGAGAGTGGCTGAGGGTGTGAAAACAGGCGTAGGGGAGGAAAAGGAGGCGCAGGCAGTGAGTCCGAGCGCGAGGGTGAGAAATATCCAAATGAAGTTGCGGCGACGATGTTGAATCATCATCCCCCGATTATAAATTAAATATGCAGGGGCAGACTTGCGCGTCTGCCCCTGCATAAAAAGACTCCGGAGCGCGGACTTGAGTCCGCCGAGTGAGCGGGCTGAAAGTCCGCATTCCGGTTTGGCTCTTAGTAATCCATTCCACCTGGAGGCATGGCGGGAGCGGGTTTATCCTTCTCGGGCATGTCGGTGATGAGCACGTCGGTGGTGAGGATCATCGAGGCGATGGAGGCGGCATTTTCGAGCGCGCCGCGCACAACCTTAACCGGGTCAATAACGCCGGCTTCGATCATGTCCACATATTTGTTGGTGAGCACGTTGTAGCCGATGTTCTTGTTCTTCTTCTCGGCGGCGGTGCGGCGGACGGTGTCGATGATGACGGAGCCATCCTGACCAGCATTCGAAGCGAGTTTGCGGATCGGGGCTTCGAGCGCCTTCTTGACGATGTTGATGCCCACGCGGATCTCGCTGTCTTCGTCGCCATTTTCTTTTGCAAGTTTGTCCAACTTGGAGCCGGCGTTGATGAGCGAAATCTCACCGCCGGGAACGATGCCTTCTTCCACTGCGGCGCGCGCGGCGGAGAGCGCGTCTTCGACGCGATGCTTCTTTTCCTTCATTTCGGTTTCGGTCGCCGCGCCCACGCGGATGATGGCGACGCCGCCGCTCAACTTGGCGAGACGTTCCTGAAGCTTTTCCTTGTCGTAGTCGCTGGTGCTTTTATCGATCTCGGCGCGGATTTCCTTGATGCGCCCTTCGATATCTGCCTTCTTGCCTTTGCCGCCGATGATGGTGGTGTTCTCTTTGTCGGAGACAACTTTTTCGGCGCGACCCAGATCTTGAATCGTCGCGGTTTCGAGTTTGCGACCGGTTTCTTCGGCGATCACGGTTCCGCCGGTGAGGATGGCGATATCCTGCAACATGGCTTTGCGGCGGTCGCCGAAGCCGGGGGCTTTGATGGCGAGCACGTTCAACATGCCGCGCAATTTGTTCAGCACAAGTGTGGCGAGCGCTTCGCCGTCAATATCTTCGGCGATGATGACGAGTTCGCGCTTGCCGATCTGCACGAGTTTCTCGAGCAAGGGAACGATGTCTTGCGCCGCAGAGATCTTCTTTTCGTTGATCAGCACGTAGGCGTCGGAAATGATGGCTTCCATCTTGTCCGCGCTGGTGATGAAGTAGGGCGAAAGGTAGCCGCGATCGAACTGCATACCTTCGACAAATTCCTGCTCGAACTGCATGGATTTGGATTCTTCCACGGTGATGACGCCGTCTTTGCCGACTTTGTCCATCACGTCGGCGATCAAACCGCCGATCTCTTCGTCTGCCGCAGAGTTGGTCGCGACGGAAGCAATGTCGCCCTTGGTGTCAATCTTCACCGACATTTTGCGGAGTTCTTCCACGACGGTTTCGGTGGCGAGTGAAATACCGTGCTTGAGGAGCATGGGGTTGTAACCGGCTTCGAGCGTCTTCAAGCCTTCGTTGACGATGGCATGAGCAAGCACGGTCGAGGTGGTTGTGCCGTCGCCGGCAATGTCGTTGGTCTTCGACGCGGCTTCTTTGAGAAGTTGCGCGCCCATGTTCTCGAACGGGTCTTCGAGTTCAATCTCTTTTGCGACGGAAACGCCGTCGTGAGTGA
>JBGANO010000099.1:0-5692 GCA_044222305.1 Anaerolineales bacterium | reverse complement strand
AAACCATTGCACGTTTTGGAAAGCGATTATCCAAGCGACGCCGATGGCGTGGCTATTCCGTATGGAGTTTACGACACAACCTACAACGAAGGTTTTGTGGTTGTCGGAACCTCTCACCAAACATCCGAATTTGCCGTGGCTTGTATTCGTCGTTGGTGGCGGCGCGTCGGAAAAAGGAAGTTTCCCAAGAAAAAGCACCTTCTCATTCAAGCCGATTGTGGCGGCGCGAATGGCAATCGCCTGTGGACATGGAAATATGAACTGCAAAAATTTGCCGATGAATTTGAACTGACCATCAGCGTGACGCACTTACCGACCAGTGCTTCCAAGTGGAATTTGATTGAGCATCGTTTGTTTTGTCACATTGAATCGAATTGGGCTGGCGTGCCCTTGGTTGATTACGAAACTGTCATCAAATTCATTCGTACCACTAGGACAAAAACAGGTTTACGCTGCCGTGCTTATTTGGATCGAAAACAATACGAAACTGGCAACCCTATTTCCAGCGAACAAAGGGCATCTATCAATCTCAAGCCGCATCGTGTTCTCCAGCGCTGGAATTACACTATCATCCCGCACAAGCGTTTCTGCAAAACCAAAAAGTAATTTTTCTGTCATGACTTAGCGAAAGAGGGTCGAAAATTTGGACTTGGGTTAATTGCTGTAACTCAACGACCTTCAGCTATTTCAGATGAAATTCGCACACAAGCCGAAAACTTCTTTGCGCTTCACATGGGGAATGCAGATGATATTAGGGCACTAGTAAAATCAAATATCAATTACGATGGGGTAATCTCTAGCTTTATTCAGCGAGAAACCATACCAGGAAACTTGTATATGGTTTCATCAGATCAAGCCTTTGCTTTACCTATTAGGGTGAATGAGTTTGAGAGATTAGTTGAGAATAAAATTTACAAGGATTCAAAATTCAATAAGTAATTAGTTGGTATAAATGGCTGTGCAAAAAAAACGAATTCGAGAAAAAATTCTTGCTAATTTAGCAAGCTATGGCGTTCAGTGGAACGAGGCTGAAGGCAAAATTAGTGTTTCTGATTTTAGGGAGACACAAGCTAAACTTGCCAGTCAAACTAATCCGAAACAAGATTTATTTTTTGAGAAGGTAAAAAAGTATCTTGCCGCTCCTGAGGAAATTGACATACTCAAAGTTAAGCCATACCTTGTCTTAGTTGACCAAAGCGAAGAACATAAACGGATTTGGTCCTATGCGGCAGGATTTTGGTCCATTCCAGTTACAACTGGATACGGAAGAAGGTTGAGGTATTTTGTCTTTGATGAGCAAAACGATAAACTGATTGGAATTGTTGGACTCGCAGATCCTGTTATTGGTTTGGAAATGCGAGATGTTGAGTCAATTGATTGGGCTAAAGAACAAAAACTCGAACGGCTTTACAACTGCATGACCGCCTATATTTTAGGTGCTATTCCACCTTACAATCGGATTCTAGGTGGGAAACTTGTCGCATTAACCGTGATGTTTCCACAGGTTCGTAAATGGTTTTACGATAAATACAAAAATTCAAAATCCATTATCACCAACGTTCAAAAGAAGCCATATTTAGTTTACGTAGATACAATGGGAGCTTTTGGAAAATCATCGATTTATACCAAACTTTTCAATTGGGATTTTATTGGCTATACCAAAGGAAAAAGCCATATTCATATTACGGCAAATGGAAGTTGGGAATTGATAAAGAAAGTTGTTTCACCCAAGGATTTCAAAACCTACAAATATGGTCAAGGTCCAAACTGGAAAATGAGAATCCTTGGCAAAGGGTTACGAGAACTTGGCTTTTCAAATGAAATGATGAGTATTGGTTGGAAACGAGGTTATTACCGTTGTGCTTTGGCTGAAAACTGGCAAGAATTTTTGCAGGGCAAAGTAAAAAGAGTCAAATGGAAGCAGTTTGATAAAGATAAATTAGTAGAGCATTGGAAAGAACGGTGGGTATTGCCAAGGCTTGTTGATTTACAAGAAAAACTCTTTAGCAAAATCTAGTTCCAAAACAAAAACAGGCACACAAGCCACGTGTCTACTTGTGTACCTGTCTACTTGTCTACCTCCCCTACTCCCTAAAAATCCTCACATCATCTTGAAGCCGCCGTCCCTTGCGGGATTTTGGTTGCTTTCAAAATAAGGCGTAAGGCTTCGTTCACGGCTTCATCATTAGGGAAAGCCTTGGCAATCTCTGGCTCCAACAGGACAACATTGCTCCCAACCCTGCGCTTCGGATCAAAGCGTCCGCGCGGCAGGACGGTCATCTTCGAAAGGTCGTATTCCTTTCGCAGTTCATAATCATTCTGTTTCTTCGTAGAATTTTTCTTCATGTTTCGTCGCCTTTCTGGCGCTGATAATGCGGATGCGGTTGTCTCGTTCGGTGTGCGCCACCAATAAAAGCTTTGTTTTGTTCGAGATACCAATTGTGATATAGCGTTCCTCGTCGTCGGAATGTTCGTCATCCAGCACGGTAACGAACATGGGGTCATCGAAAACCGAACTCGCTTCCTCGAAACTGACTTCATGTTTCTGAAGATTCTTTTGCGCTTTTTCAGGATCCCACTCGAAATCAGGTTTCATGATGACTCCTGCCGCAATTATACCCAGTCTCTACTCCCTAAAAATCCTCACATGCCTTCTTGGCTCTTTGCCATAAGAATGACTGACCAACTCGGCGCTGCGCGCCATTTCGTGTTGCAAGCGTCGCACCAGTGATGGACCTGGGGGCAGGTCTACCCAGCGTTCGCCGTTGAGGACGGCGGAGATGGCTTGTTGCATTTCGTGGCGGATGTCTTCCATGTTGTCGCGAGTCGGCGCGGCGCTCAGGTTGTAGAGGTCGCTGAGGAACTGCTCCACTTGCGCGACGGTGTTGGCGCGCAAAACATAAATGGGCATGCCGCGTTGTTCGGCTTCCATCACCGTCTGTTGGCGGTTGCGATAATACGTCCGCAACGTGACCAGCGCGTCGGCTTCGCTCACATCACGCACGACGACGGCTGGCACGCCGAGTCGCTTGGCGGCTTGTTGCAGTCGATTTTTCGCGACTCCATACGCGTACACATGCACAGTCTGCAATCCCGCGCCGATGGGCGGAGGAGTCGGCTGAGGGGTAGATAAAGGTTGCTCGACAGCCGAAGCAGATCGAAGTCCGCGACGAGGCGTTTTCACATCCGCTTTATTTTTTGGCGCGGGCGCAGATTTTTCGATCTGGATTTTTCCCTCGGCGTCGCGCTGTCGAACTTCAGGAGGCATGGGCGCGTCACGCAACAGCGAATCCACAGAGGACATGATATCGGTGTGGACCGCAAAACGATCGCGATGCTGAATTTCGATGAGGACGTCGAACGTGGGCGGAGCGCGTCTTTCGAGGACTGTTTTCTGGGTGCCCCTTCGACGCGCTTCCTCATCCGACAGCGTGACCGCTTCGATGCCGCCGACGAGATCGCTGAGGGTTGGGTTGAGGAGGAGATTGTCGAGCGTTTGACCGTGCGCCGTGCCGATGAGTTGCACGCCACGTTCAGCGATGGTGCGCGCCGCGAGGGCTTCGAGTTCGCGCCCGATCTCGTCAATGACGATGACCTCGGGATTGTGATTCTCAACCGCTTCGATCATGACTTCGTGCTGGTGCGTCGGCACTTTGACTTGCATCCGCCGCGCCTTACCCACCGCGGGATGTGGCACGTCGCCGTCGCCGCCAATTTCGTTGGATGTATCCACGATGATGACGCGTTTATTTTCCGCGAGGATGCGCGCAGACTCGCGAAGCAAAGTCGTTTTGCCAACGCCTGGTCGTCCGAGGATGAGGACAGACTTACCCGTCTCGATGATGTCTTGAATGATGTCCACTGTACCGTAGACGGCGCGACCCACGCGGAGAGTTAGTCCCACCACCGCGCCGCGTCGGTTGCGGATGGCGGAGATGCGATGGAGAGTCCGCTCGATGCCCGCGCGGTTGTCCGCATCGAATGTGCCGACGCGTTCGACAACGTGATCCAGTTCGGCGCGCGTCAGTTCCGCGCCCGAAAGCACGACTTCATTTTCAACAAAGCGCGCGGAGGGAACTCGTCCGAGGTCGAGGATGATTTCGAGGAGCAGGTCGCTGTTGTTCGCCTCTTCCACAGAATGACGGATGTTGGTGGGAAGCACGTCGAGGAGGGCGTCGAGGTCGTCGGTGATTTTTAGTTGGGTCATAGGAGTAAGTGGTAAGTGGTAATTGAGGGAGTGAGGAGAATTGAGAGGATTAGAGAATTGGTGTGTTGGTGACTAGAGATTAGAGACTGGAGATTGATTCAGGGAGGTTAACGTATTTTGGGGGTGGGGAAGTTTCCTGTCCCGTTTGGTTGGGGCTATTATACGAGGAATGGAGTGTCCCCGCGTGATAGGTTCGATTCAGACAAAAAAGCCTTGCGATGATTCCCCATCGCAAGGCTTGGCATCAGACAAATTCGGCAACAGCAACACTCCGCCGTTTGGCAAAATTTTTGCGGTGGGTTTTTATTCGTTCGATTTCGTGCAACGTTTCTGCTGTGAGGTAACTTTCTCCGCAATGAGGGCAGGACACAACAGGGACATTTTCAATGACGAGTAAATTCTCGCCCTTTCCATAACTGCGCGTCACATAGCGAATGCGAGCGCCTTCCTTTCCGCAAAAATCACAAATCATAGTTTTCTCCTACTCACGATAAACAGTAATTATCACCAGTTTCGACGTAATGCTTATCTTACCAACTGCACAAGCCGAACTGCCATCAATGGTTTCGCCTTCAATGACGTACTTCCATTCGGCTGTTTCAGAATCTCTTTGTCTTTCAATAATACTGCCTGTCAAAATGAGGCTCTCAATATCGAAAATGGATAATTCATCTTCATCCATTTCTTCTTCAGCATGCAAGGTCATCACATACTGTCGACTACGGATTTTCTCCTGCATTTGCTGAAGGATTCTCTCGTACACATCATCTCCCGAATAATTTTATCACGGCAGAGACCTACTTCTTCTCCTCAATACGACTAACCCGCGAAGGCTGGACGCTGACTCCCTTCGGCACAGCGGAGGCGGGCAAGCCTTCCTTCACCAAACGCGCGAGGTGTTTCACCATCACGGCTTGACGCGGTCCCGACTTCGCGCCCAAATCCGCAAGCACGGGTTCGAGCCACGCTTGATACGAACGGACGCACACATACACGGGACGAGATCGTCTATCGGGCAAGTGGCTAATTAACGATGCAAGTTTCGCGCTCACATCATTCGCTTCGGGATGAATCAATGGAGTTAGCACAATCCCCTGCCCACCATGCGTCACACTGATGTAACACTTCACACCATCGTTGCTTATCCAACCCAACGGAGTCTTCGGCTGTGGTTCGACGGGTTGCAACAACGGTGGGACGATCTGATGATAGAGACTCTGCACGGATGGAAGATTCACCGACCGCACACGCGTCCAATCGGACCCTGAGCCTGCTTCTACAACTTCTGAAACATCCCACATCCTCTGCCACGCATAGACGGAGAATCCCGATTGCCGTAGCGGCACGAATGCGTCACTGAGTTCGTCCACTTCTGCCAATACATGAAACGCGCCCCACGTCCCTGCTTGTGAAGTTAGATTTTCGATCAACGCGGGTAATTCAGGATGACTCAAATTCGACAACGGTGCGAGATACAGCAACTTT
>JBGANO010000098.1:0-5844 GCA_044222305.1 Anaerolineales bacterium | reverse complement strand
CAACATGCAACTGCTCGAACCCGGCATGGCTTTTACTGTTGAACCGGGAATTTATCTGGCTGGCAAAAACGGTGCGCGCATCGAAGATAACGTTGTCATCACCGAAACGGGCGCGGATGTGCTGTCTGACATGCCGAGGGAAATTCGTAGCGTGGGTTGATCCTTTCTTTATCGCGAATACTTCGACACGGTGAGCGAAAGACGAACCGTCAGCACAAGTTCCGCAAGACTTAACCTTTGCGGAATTCGCGGTAAAAAACCATCTGACTCCAATGTCTGACCTCCCTGAGAAACACCCAACCTCTTTATATTTCCACATCCCGTTCTGCGCCCACCGCTGCGCGTATTGCGATTTCAACACCTATGCGGGACAAGAAGGAATGATTCCCGCATATGTAAACGCGCTGTGTAAAGAAGTCGAAGTTGTCGGCGAGCGACTCGTGACAAACTGGCCATCCGACGAGGTGACGATCGGGACGATCTTCTTCGGCGGCGGGACGCCCTCGCTTCTTTCCCCCAGTCAATTTGATTCAATTCTCAAGGCAATTCGCGCCCACTTCACGTTGATCTCCGACGCGGAGATCACCATGGAGGCAAACCCCGGCGCTTGTTCGTTCGATGATTTGCTTGCGCTACATTCGCTGGGAATCAATCGCATCAGTTTTGGAGTGCAATCTGCCAACACAGAAGAACTCCGCATGTTGGAGCGGGTTCACGATTTCTTCGATGTCATCGAAGCCGTGACCTCCGCGCGCAAGGCGGGGTTCGACAATTTGAACCTCGATCTCATCTATGGCTTGCCCGAACAGACCCTGCCAACATGGCAGACCTCTGTCAAACGAGTCCTCGACCTGCACCCCGAACACATCTCCGCCTACGCGTTGACCCTTGAACACGGCACGCCATTTGGGAGGTGGGCGGCGAAGGGACTGCTCCCGCTTCCCGACCCGGACCTCGCCGCCGAAATGTACGAATGGGCGGGCGAGACACTTGAAGCGAACGGTTACGTTAATTATGAAATCTCAAATTGGGCGAAAGCCAATTCAGAATTTGGAATTCTGAATT
The DNA here is from genome assembly GCA_044222305.1 of Anaerolineales bacterium. GTDB lineage: Bacteria > Chloroflexota > Anaerolineae > Anaerolineales > Villigracilaceae > Defluviilinea. The sequence goes on along the minus strand of JBGANO010000098.1, from coordinate 4,779 downwards.
CTGAATTTATGTGCCGCCACAACCTCCAATATTGGCGCTCGCTACCCTACCTTGCCTTCGGCGCCGGCGCGCATGGATATACACACGGCTACCGCTACTCCAACGTGTTGCGAATCAAAACGTATGTTGATCGCCTCACCAATCCACCCATCTATATTCCTCCAATGTCCAGCCACCCCTTTCCTCTCTCTCCCGCCATCGTCAACCATCACAAACAAACCCTCCAGGATGACATGTCCGAATTTATGATGACCGGCTTGCGCCTGACGCGGGAAGGCGTTTCTGCAGGCGAATTTCAATCGCGCTTTTACATATCCCTGCGCGATGTGTACGGAAAAGAGATCGAAGAATTGCTGAAGTTGGGATTGGTTGAATGGAACGAACCTTCTTCTCCCAGCGGGAACGATGCGTCAGCGAGAATGAGACTCACATCCCGCGCCCGCCTGCTCGGCAACCAGGTGTTTATGAAGTTTGTGTGATGCGAGGCGAATCCGATCTGCGTATGTGCGGCCGATAAAATGACGGCTCCGGGTTCTGTTGGCATATGTTGATCCTAATAACTGCGATAGTAAAGCTAAAGAACGCTTCAATATTGCTTCGGTGTATAATACACACACAATGTGAAATTCATACACATGAAAAAGAGGAAGAAATGCGAACCAATATTGTCCTAGATGATAAACTTGTCGGGCGTGCCCAAAAATTGACGGGCATCAAGACCAAACGGGAAGTGGTGCATGAAGCGTTACGGTTGCTCATCTTGTTGAGTGAGCAGTCTGACCTGCGCTCTTTGCGCGGCAAGATGCCTTGGATCGGCAATTTGGATGAACAGCGCCAATCGCGCGTTTCAGCGAACTAGTCATGCTCCTCGTTGATACCAGCGTTTGGGTGGATTATTTTAACGGCATTGAGAATCCACAAACCGATTACCTCTACGCTAACGTAGATCAAACCCCGATTTTGATCGGTGATTTGATACTTGCTGAAGTTTTACAAGGTTTTCGGAACGATTCCGATTTTGAAAAAGTTCGTCGCATACTTGGCAAATTTGTTCAAGTCAATATGGTTGGCACAGAATTGGCAGTGCAAAGTGCAAGAAACTTTCGGTTCTTGCGTCAAAAGGGGATTACAGTTCGCAAGACCATAGACAGTCTGATAGCCACATATTGCATCGAAAATGACCATCAACTTTTACACAACGACAGCGATTTCGACGGCTACGAAAAACATTTAGGTTTGCAAGTCGCACATCCATAATTTCTCATGATTGACTCTGAACATTCCCTCTACGAACTCCTCGGCGGGGAGGCAGGCGTGCGCAAACTCGTTGACCGGTTCTACGACTTGATGGACTCCGCCCCCGAAGCCGCGCAGATCCGCGATCTTCACCCGAAGAGTTTGAAACAATCGCGTGAAAAACTTTTCATGTTCCTCACAGGCTGGTCGGGCGGACCGCAACTCTACATCGAATCGCGCGGTCATCCAGCACTGCGGATGCGGCACGCGCCATTTTCCATCGGCGAGACGGAAAGCGATCAGTGGGCGTGGTGTATGCACAAAGCGCTGGATGAAATGGAAATCGATATCGAAGTGCGCGATTATCTCAAAGGTCATTTTTCAGATGCGACGAAGTTTTTGAGGAACCGAGAGGGGTAAATCATTTAGCCACGGATTTCACGGATTATCACTGATTTTCTTTTTGATTTACTTGATGACTCTGCGGTGCTCGAGAGAGCCTGTTCCGAAATTGAGTAAGAGAGCAAGGCGTAATCCCGTTGCGGCAAGGTAGTGCATCGCTTGGGCTTGATGGCTGGCATTGAATTTTGAAACAGATTTGATTTCCACAATAAATTTTCCGTCAATAACAAGATCTGCCTCATATTCTCCGACGAGAATATCTTTGTATGTCACGGGTAGTTTTACTTTCCGCTCGAACATAATCCCGCGCAGGGTTAATTCCCGTTCGAGTGAAACTTGATATACGGATTCGAGAAAACCTGATCCGAGAATTCGATGAACTTCCATCGCCGCGCCGATGACTGCGAACGTCAACTCTTTGTAAAGCAATTCAACCATTATTCCTCCAAAATCAAACAATCCGCGTAAATCCGTGAAATCTGTGGCAAAGGTTTACAAATGCTTCATCGCCTCGCGCCGACTGAGGGGATGCAGGTCGGTTTCCTTTACAAACTTTTTTACAGCCTTCGTGTCGGTGTACGCGTATTGGCGTAACGCCCAGCCGATGGCTTTGTTGATGAAGAACTCATCCGAGTCGAGGTTCTCGCGGATGATATTGCACAACAAATCAAAATCCGTATCATTCTTGTAGCCAAGTTGGAAGAGAATTGCTGTCCGCCTCAGCCACATATTCTTTGACTTGCGCCATTTCTTCAAATATTTCGAGCGCGTTTTCGGGAATCGTTTGAAGTGAGTCCCCACAGGGTGACTGGCGAGCGCGTCCACTGTGTCCCACCATGATTTTGTCACGATCAAAAATTCAAGTGAGGAAATAAAATTTTCAAGGAGTTTCTTCTCGAATTTGTCGAGCAGATTCATCGCGGCGTACTGAAATTCGCGTTGGGGCAGTGACCACAAGTCGCGCAAAACTTTGTCAAGCTCTTCGATGGGCGGCAAACCATGTTTGCTGACGAACTCTTTCATCAACAATTTGCTTTGCGGAGTCTTGATTCCCAGATACTCGAACTGCTCGCGCATATATTTTTTCATCGGCGCGGCTTGGGATGATTTCGCGTTCTTCTCGAAGAGAATTTTTAGTTTAACAGAATAGGGGTGCATGTGATCTCCATAAAAAAATCGGTGGTCGAGTAGTCCCGCGCGTGCTGAGCGGAGCGCTAGCGAAGACGAAGCATCGCGGGACGTATCGAGACCACCACGCGGTAAAGTAATTCTTGTTACAAAAGTCTGTATGCGTACCTGTGGTCTCGATACATCCTTCGACTTCGCTACGCTTCGCTCAGGACTACTCGACCACCAATGTATTCATGTTACGGCACTGGCGTATCCAGCGGATCGAGCGGCTGGACGAACTTCACGAACCAGTTGCCGTTGCCTTCATCATTCACACCCGAGAACGGTGTGACGAGATGAATCCACGTCCTGCCGGGGTGGAGGGGGATGGGGTTGTTGTGCGAATCGACGAAATAGATCGGGCGCAGTAAGCCAGTCTCCTTTTCCCATTCGCGATTCAACGTCGACCATTGGATTCGGAAAACCTGCCCGTCACGGAATAGATACGCGAGTCCCTTTTGACCTGCGCCAAGCAAAATTTCCAATTGGTTGTGACGATAACGCGAATGTTCGGCAAACAACACGATCACATTTTCAAATGCCATCTGCCTGCCCGTCATTCGATCAGTAGCGGGGAATAGATTTCCAGTTTGGTCGGCTTGGTCTGTCCAACGCGCGTACGTTTGCGAGATCGGGTTATATTGCCAGCCCGATTGCGTGAACGAGTTATAGAAAACATCGATCACATCCGCCGCGCGTCCATCACTCGGAATCGAATCGGAAAAAATATTTCCCGAATAATTCACAGGTTGTCGCGGGTTCAACGCTTCCTTTGCGAGTTCGCGCAAACGCGCGCGAGTCAGCAACGCGCTATTGGGCGTGGTCTTATCCATGCCAAAAACAATTTCACACGAGTTAAGTTGCTCGCCCACATCATGCGCCGCGCTCGCATACACGAGACAACTATTCGGAAACATCCCGCCGATCTGGTTATACGTGAGTCGTCCCGAACGCACAGGTCCGATATATGGCTCAAAAGGAAAAAACCAATTCGGAGGAGTCCCTGTCACGACGGGACTCGGCGTCATCGTTGGGATTTCATGGAGGACGAACCCCGCGTCAAAATACGGGACAGTTGATTCGCCCGCGGGGACTTTGATCTCGCCTGCCGCGTCCGCATCCGAATCGGAATCCTCATCGCCGACATTTTGCATCGTGAATTGATACGAATCGGGTTTGACGATTTGAATGATCGCATCAACGCGCGGATTCTCGAACGCAAAATATCCATTCGAATCTGTTGTCGTTTCACCCAGAACATTTCGGCTGTTCGCATCCAACAAGCGGACACACACACCGCCGACTCCCGCTTCCCACGATTCTTGCACGCCGTCCGCGTTTTCATCGAGCCAGATGCGGTTGCCGATCCAATCGCCTCTTGGATAATAAATTTCTTCGCGCACGATGCATCCGCCAGTGACGTTGGGAATCTCGCGCAGGTTATCCCCGTAAAACACACCCATAAATCGCGTGGAGCCTTCGCCGATATAAAACTCGAAGATCCACGGCGCGAACGCCGGTCCTGCCTGTGGGCGGGCGGTGACAGGCATATTGCTGATCGAAACCAACACGGCTGGAAGATTCAACAGCGACGGATCGTGCGCCTCAAGCCCGGTGAGCGGATTTGTCCCCGTTGGAAAATCTCGCTGGTTTGGACCAAGTTGCACCGGCAGACGATGCGGTTGCGGGGTGGCGGTCAACGTCGGGGGGACGGTGGAGGTCGCCGTGGCGGTTGATTCCATCTGAGTCGGAATCGCGCCTGGTGTTGGGGATTGCGGCGCGTTGGTATTGCACGCTGTGAATGCGACAAGGATTAGGGTCGCAATGGTGATGGCTCGATACATGTGAAATTGGGGTTGCCTATGGCGGAGTCGTTCGCTATCCTGACGCAGTACAACTGCGTCAGGAACCCGGATATTTTGTTATGGCGGGGGCCAGTGGATGATCGCCGCCTCGGAGAAGCCATGCTTT
>JBGANO010000097.1:0-5958 GCA_044222305.1 Anaerolineales bacterium | reverse complement strand
GAGACCGTTAATCATCGTGGTATGTGAATCGGTTCCGACTAAGGTGTCGGGGAATGCCAAGACCTCCGAGTTCTCCGAGAATTCGGAGGTCTGTTTGGTCATCACCACATCGGAGAGATATTCCAAATTGACTTGATGCACGATGCCCGTCATCGGCGGCACCACGCGGAAATTGCTAAACGCTTGTTGTCCCCATTTAAGAAATTCATAGCGTTCTTTGTTACGCATGAATTCCATTTCGGTGTTGCGTTGCAGCGCGTCTGCTGTGGCGAAGAAGTCCACTTGAATCGAATGGTCAATGACCAGATCCACCGGCACGAGCGGATTGATCTTCTTCGGGTCGCCTCCCAGACGCGCAACTGCCGCGCGCATGGCGGCGAGGTCAACGATCGCCGGCACGCCGGTAAAATCCTGCATGATGACGCGCGCAGGTAACAAGGGGATGCCCGGACGCGCGCTTTGCGGTTTCCACGCGGCGATATTCTTTACGTCGCCTTGGGTGATCTCTTTGTCGTTACATTGACGCAACGCGGCTTCGAGCACAATGCGAATTGAATACGGCAGTTTGCCAAGTTTCGTTAAACCCGCTTTTTCCAATGCGTCGAGGCGATAGTAGGTATATTCCTTTTTCCCCACTTTCAAAACATCACGCGCTTTAAACAGATCGTTCATAGGGTTCTCCTTTGGTGGTGTGGATTTTCGTAGTGCCGACTTAAGTCGGCATTACCAATACCTACCAAACTTGCGAAGAACACAAAGGAGCGCCTTTGCCATCCTTGCTGAAGTGAAGATTATAACTTCAAATCCTTTTCCAGTTGCTTCACAAGTTTCCCTTTTTCGGTTTCGGCGATAAATGACGCTTTTGCCGCGGCAACGATGCGTTGTTTCAACGTGTTTTGCGGCATTTTCAGGTTTTCGCAGGCGGCGTAGTATTCGTGGCTCAGGGTGATGCGCGAAATGCTGGGGTCGTCGGTGTTGACGGTGACGTTCAAGCCTGCCTCGAGCATCTGCATCAGCGGATGCGTTTCCAACGATTCAAAAACGCCCGATTGATAATTGCTGGTAACGCACACTTCAAACGCAGTCTGCCGCTCGCGCGCCAGCGCCACAATGGAGTCGTCCTCCATCACGCGCACGCCGTGACCGATCCGTTCCGCGCCGATTTCTTCGATGGCTTCGCGCACGTTGTAAGCGGGCCCCCATTCGCCCGCGTGGATGGTCACATGCAAGCCCGCCTGCTTCGCCTCTTTGAATATCCCGTAAAACGGCTGGGATGGAAAGTCCGCTTCGTTGCCAGCCAGGTCGAGCGCGACCAGCCCGTCCTTCACGTGGTCTGCCGCGAGCCAGGCAACTTGTTCCGCGAGTTCCGTGCTTTCATGCCGGTTGACTGAGGCGATCAACTTCACGATCATGCTATGTTTTTCCGCCGCGTCTTTGGCGCTGGATAGTACCCAATCGATCACATCGTGGAGGGGAAAGCGTTCCGCGCGGCTCAACGCAACCGGCGTGAAGCGTAATTCCATATACTTCACGTTATCCTTCGCCGCGTCCTCGATGGCTTCGCGCGTGATGCGATGGATCACCTCAGGGGAACGATAAAACAAACGCAGGGTGTTGAATTTGGCGAGAAAATTCTGAAAGGTGAATTTATCTTCTTCCTGGATCTGCACGAGCGTGCTCAACCGCAACACATCCGCAGGGATGGTGATGCCGTGTTGCGTGGCGATGTCGAGCATGGTGTCGAGCCGCAATGAGCCTTCGAGATGACGATGCAACTCCACTTTGGGGAGCGCCCGAAAGGTGTTTAGCGAAGCGGTGACTCGTTCGACGTTGCTCATGCGTTAGTGTCTTCGACGTCTCTTCTTTCGGTTTTCATCCCCGCTTTCCTGTTGCGTCTCTGTTGCAGGCGCAGACGACGTTTCCAGAGCGGTGATTTCAACAGGGCGGGGCTGATAGGCAAACACGCGCCCGATCACCAGCCCGCGAATATCCTCGATCAGTTGCGCGAACATTTCCGACGCGCGTCCTTTATATTGTACCAGCGGGTCACGTTGGGCGTAAGCCTCCATGCCAATCGAAACCCTTAATGCCTCGATGCGCGTCAAATAATCCACCCACAATTCGGTTGTGGCGCTGAGCAGTAATTGCCGGTGGACTTCATTGAGGACATACCTGCCAATGGATTCGACCAACGCCGCGCGGTCGGTCTCAGGGATGCCTGCCACGGCTTCGGTTAGCCGCTCCTCCCCGAACGCCTGTTTGGCGGGGATGCCGAAATCGCCCAGTTTTTGCGCGTTCGCGGCGAGGCGGTTGTATTCGCGCTCTCCCCATGCGGCGCGCAACGCTGTCTCGGCTTCTTCGAGATGCGTCAGCGCCTCCTCGGTGATCTTTTCGGCTTCCTGCCCCTCGAGCAATTGCGCAATGAGAAAAACGTAACTGAAACGAGTGAACACCTGCTTCACCTGCCGGTGTTTCTGGTCGAAGCCGGTGCGCGATTCTTGCGATAGCGAGAGTAGAAGTTTAAGTGTCGTTGTCTCGTTGATATCGGAAGGCATCAAGGTATTAATATCACGCGCGATCTGGCTGTTCAGGCGTTCACGTCGGCGTTCGAGGGCGCTTTGCGCGGCGTCGATGAGTTCATCGGCAGTATCGTCCCAGTTTGAGACTTCGAACCGTTCGCCCAGCGATTCGCCCGTCCGTTTGGCGGCGGTGCCGACGACGCGCGCCACGGTGTTGGCGATCAACTGCGCTTCCATCATGTTGCGGATGTTGTCTTTTACATCCATCGGGTTTTCGCCCAGCGCGCGCATTTGCTCGTTGTTGAGTCTCAGTTGCATGCCGATGAGGCTGTTGATCTCTTCCACGATCTTTTGCGGGCGCGGGGAATCCTCCCGGTCGCGCAAGCCTTCGAAGTACGCGTCAAGCGAGTCTTCGCGGCTGGCAAGTTGGGTGTGCAGGGATTGTTCCGCGTTGTCGATGATGTGTTCGATGGCGCGCAGGTGATGGGCGTTTTCCGCTTCGATGGCGCGTGAGATGAGCGGCAGGATGGAGGTCTTGAGGTCGCCCGGGGCGCCGACTTCGTTGAGTAGCAGAGACAAGCCGAAACTGGGGAAGAGGCGGTCGCCTGTCATGAAGGCGGGTTGCACTTGTTCCAACCACGCGATCAATTTCCAGGGTCCCTCTTCGTCAGCCATTCCGATTTCGACGCGTTGCGTTACTTCGGTCTCGAGCAGGGTGGCGATGTCGTCGCTCAGGTCTTCCTTGTCGAAGATGCGGTCGCGCTGGTTGTAGATATGTTCGCGTTGTTTGTTGAGCACGTCATCGTATTCGAGCAGGTGTTTGCGCACGTCGAAGTTCGCGCCTTCGATGCGGTGTTGCGATTGCTCGATCAGCTTGCTGACCATGCCCACTTCAAGGGGAAGCGATTCGTCCACGCGCAGGCGGTCCATGATGGAGCTGGTTTGCGCGCCGCCTTGAATGCGCATGAGATCGTCTTGTAGCGAGAGATAGAAGCGCGAGGAGCCGGGGTCGCCCTGACGCGCGGCGCGACCGCGCAACTGGTTGTCGATGCGGCGCGCGTCGTGACGTTCTGTGCCGATGACGTGCAAGCCGCCAAGTTTTTTCACGCGTTCCATATCGTCGAAGTATTGCAGGAAGAGTTTGACCTCGGCTTCGTAAATTCCAAAGTTCGAGGGGTCGACCTGTTGCAAAGCAACGCGGCGCTCTTCCAGCGACATGTCGAAGGGATTCTCGTAGCCCGCTTTCCGTAAGACGCGGTTCGCGGCTGAGATGACTTCTTCGGCGATCTCGCCGCCGAGTTTGATGTCCACACCGCGCCCTGCCATGTTGGTGGCGATGGTCACCGCGCCGAACGCGCCCGCGCCGGCGATGACCTGCGACTCTTCGGTGTGTTTGCGCGCATTGAGCACCTGATGAGGAATGCCGCCCTGTAACACCGATTTCAATCGGTTGATATCCGATGAATCCAACCGCAGAACGGCAAGCAGGGTGTTGATGTTCGCCGGGTCTTCCGGGTTGATGTTTGTCCCTCCGAAGGGCTGGATGAATTTCCGCAACGCGTCGGGTGTGATTTTTTCGATGGGGTTGTTGAGGAATTGCAATTCGGGGATGGCGAACTCGCCTTGTTCGCGGTTGTTCGCTTTCAACCACGCTTCGCGCGCCAGGGCGATCTGCATCAACCGTCGGACAGGTTCCGCTTTGAGCCGCGCCGAAATCTGCTCGGAGGATTCCACCGATGTGGTACCCACTAAAAGCGGGCGTCCGCGCGCATGTTCGCGGATGGCTTCAAGGACGATGGCGCGAAGTTTTGCCTCGAGGGTTTTGTAGATCACATCGGGATAATCTTTGCGGCGGAAGAAGAGCGGCTCCTCTTGAGAGTCGTCGCGCTTCGAAAAATAGGAAAACGAATAGCCGTCTTCATCCTTTGCCTTCACTTCGACGAGCGGCGCGTCCTTGCCGAAGGCTTGATATTCCAGGTTCGGCGGAATCGGGGCGACCTCCAGCTCGTAGATCTTGTTGAACTCCTCGGCTTCGGTGATGGCGGTGCCGGTCATGCCGCCGAGTTTGTTGTACATGCGGAAATAATTTTGCAAAGTGATCGTGGCATACGTCACATTTTCAGGCTCGATCTTCAAACTCTCTTTGGCTTCCACGGCTTGATGCAACCCGTCGCTCCAGCGCCGACCGGGCATCTGCCGCCCGGTGTTCTCATCCACGATGACAACCTTGCCGCCCTGCACGAGATATTCCTTGTTGCGATGGAATAGGAATTGCGCGCGCATGGCTTGTTCGAGGTAGCCCAGTAACCGCACTTGCTCGGGAGAAATATCTTCGGGACGGTCGGGATCGGTCAGCGTTTGCCCGAGTAATTGCTCTACATGCGCCAGCCCCGATTCGGTCAATGGCGCGTTGCGGTCTTTCTCGTTGATCTCATAATCGTCGGGTTTCAACTGGCGGACGACTTGCGCCATCTTTCCATACCATTCCAGGTTGCCCGAAGCGGGACCAGAGATGATCAACGGGGTGCGGGCTTCGTCGATCAACACGTTGTCCACTTCGTCCACGATGGCAAAATAATGCCCACGCTGGACGCGGTCGGTCAGGCGCATGGTCATGTTGTCGCGCAGGTAATCGAATCCATACTCCGCGTTCGTGCCGTAGGTGATATCCGCTTCGTAAGCGAGGCGCCGATCCACCAACTGCAATTGATGCTGGTCTTCGTGCGGAGACTCTCGTTCCAGATCGACGAGTAATGCTTTTTTACCGTTCTCGGTTGCCGCCGCCATTTGCAACACGCCCACCGAAAGCCCAAGCATGGAATAGATCGGAGCCATCCAGCGCGCGTCACGCCGCGCGAGATAATCGTTCACTGTGATGAGGTGAACGCCCCTGCCAAGGAGCGCGTTGAGATAGATCGGCATCGTGGCAACGAGCGTTTTTCCTTCGCCTGTGCGCATTTCAGCGATCGAGCCGCGGTGCAAGGCAACCCCGCCGATCAACTGCACATCGTAATGACGAAGACCGATCGTCCGCTTGGATGCTTCGCGCACTGCCGCAAACGCCTCTGGTAGGATGTCCTCCAGCGCGTCCTGCCCAGCCTCGAACTGCTCCCGCTCCGCCAGCCCTTCCACATCCCCGAGGCTTTGCGCGATCCGCTCTTTGAACTCGTCTGTTTTGGCGCGCAACGCGTCGTCGCTCAACGCTTCGAATTGCGCTTCGAGCGCATTGATCTCGTTGGCGATTCCGCTATATTGTTCAATGGTCTTTCGATTGGGGTCGCCCCCAAATAGTTTGACAAAACTTTTCAGCATTGGTTACCTTTTCGGCGGGAATTATACTGCTTCTTGCGGTGGGTTATCGTAGCACGCCAGTATTAGCGAAATATAAAAAGACACGAGCGCTCCCGTGTCTTCTTTTCGCGCCACTGCGCGTTTGTGT
>JBGANO010000096.1:5701-6054 GCA_044222305.1 Anaerolineales bacterium | reverse complement strand
CATCATCGGGGAAAAGCACGCCGAGGAGTTCAAACGTGTTGATCTGCATGGCGAATGCAATCAGAATGCCGATCAACGCCGAGACAACGCGCAAGGTGGTGATGCGACTCTTTTCGACGCTGGCGTGTTTCTGCCGCAGGGTCGCGAGTTTCAAGGCGATATCCTTTTGCACCGAATTGACCTGTTCCTCCAGCCCCATTTCAGTGAGCGCCTTCACGGCATCTTCACGCAGGGCTTTCACGCTCTTGTCTATCTCTAGCATGTTCGTCTTGGTCTGCGAAGCAAAGGTTTGGATCGCGACCACTTTCTTCGCCTCTTCAGAACCATCAGGCAACCACTCCTGCACCGAAGCC
>JBGANO010000096.1:0-5691 GCA_044222305.1 Anaerolineales bacterium | reverse complement strand
GCCAACACTTCATCGGGGCTGGCTTGCTTGCGCAAACCGCGGAACCATGTGAACGGCTCGAGCAGGGTTTCCACGCTCACCGACAGCACCAGCAGTATCGCGAAATATGCGCCCAGCACGCCCAACACGATCGTAAAACCATCGAGATTCATAGCCAGCTCCTCCTGAATAAAATTTTCATTAGTATAACGCCAACCGGGAAACTACAACATCTTTTCAATTGTCGCGCGGTGTTCCGCAAAATGTTCCATCGTATCGCCCATCACCCACAACAACATGGGGCGTCTTTCGGGGTCGTCGGCGCGGCGAGGCTTCAGCAGTTCTTCGAACGGCGTTGAATCCAACTTCCTCACCAACTCCGCGTACACGCGCCGTAATTCATTCAACACATCTTCCACAGACTGGTTACGGCTTCTTTCAAAAAGAACGGGATTGATCACTTCCATATCCCAGCCTCTCACCACCTCAGGCTCCACGCGCATCACCTCGTGCGGCGGTCGTTTATCCATGTGATAACCCATCAGGATGTTCATCCACTCGGTAAGATGAGCCAGATTATCTTTCGGACTCCATCCGCCCGCATCCGGCGCGGTCAACTTATCCGCCTTTTGCAGTTTCGCCACCACCTCCATGAGCGATTTCCACTCGCGCTCGATGGCGGTCAACAATTCGGATTTACTGCCGGGGATCCATTGCTCGCCACTCATGCTCGCCTCTTTCTACGGGACGATTGATTCGCCCTCGTCAACTTTTTTCTTCTCTTCGTCTTTTCTCAACACCCACGCCCCGCCACGGACGAGGATCGTCTTCTTCCCATCCACCTTTACGTACGCGCCGTCGCTGAGCATGATCACGGGATTATCGTGGAACGAATGATACTCCGAAAGCCAGTCGTCTTGCGCCGCATCATCTTCGTAGTGCGGATAAAAATTAAACGGCGAGACAGCCAACCCGTCGAAACGACTCGTTTCCACCGAGTTCATGTCGCTGGAGGTGAGGATGTTTGGTCCGCACACAACCATCCCTGCGCTGAATCCAACCACGGGCAAACCCGATTGCACTTTCTTGCGAAGGTAAGGCATCAATCCGCTGATGTGCAGGCGATGATTCAAAAGGAACGTGTTCCCGCCAGAAATATACACCACATTAGCCTTGCGGATGATGGACTCCATTTTCGGCAGATCCATTCGTTCGGTATCAATCAACTCAACGCGCGCGAGCTTCTCAAACGAACGCGTCGTGTAATCCAACCAGTGGTTCACGTTCAACCACGCTTGCGGAAGGAAGGCAACCGTCGGGTCATCTTTATCTTGCAAATAAGGCTTGCACGCATCGATTACCCAACGAATGTCGCGCTCGCCTGGAGTAGAGAATAAGTGAAGAGTGGGCATGGAAAAATTTAACGCATCACCAACGGCGAAGCAGGATCCTCAGAATTATGGATACAAATGGCAAATTGTTTGACAGAGTTTCGTGCCGTGGTTTATTTGGCTCATTCAATTTCTCGCGGCTCGGTAATCAATTCCAGCCCATCAAGAATTTCACGAATACGTTTGCGCGACAGTGTTCCAATATATTCGCCCAACTGACTTTTATCTACGGTATACACTTGCGAGACAAGCACAACGCTGGGCTTGGATAGATCTGCTTCCTCATCATTCAACATAACATTACCTGGAACACTTCCGCGATGCATATTCGAAGTTATCACACAAACAATGACAGTATTGAGTTTGCTTGCATTAAAGACGTTGTTTTGAATCACAACAAAAGGACGTTCATATCCAGGCTCTGAACCTTCTGGCTCACCCAAATCAATCCAATACACATCCCCTTGATTGATTACCATTCATTGCCTGCTATGGATTTAATTGACTTGCGCTGTATTCTGCGTAATTCATCCTGCTCGTTTTTATCGGGACCATCGGCATATGCCAGATTGATTTCCTCCAGCAGAAGTTCGTTTTGATGGCGGCGGATGAAATCTTCCACAGCAAGCACAAACAGGCGACTGCGTGAGATCTTCATTTCTTTTGCGATTTCTTCAGCTCGCTGAAAAAGCGACTTTTGAATCGAGATGGCGGTTTTTACGATTGTCATGTTTATACCTTTGGTTATACCAGCAGTATAATCTCAATCCGCCCGAAAATCAACCCAATTTTTGCAACCTCCCCACAATCACCCTCCTCAACTCCTCCTGCACAGACTCCCACTTCCGCCCCGCGTCCACCACCGCCCAGCGACTTGGCTCTGCTTTCACCATCTCCAACACACCGAACAACGCCGCGCAATTCAAACAACCAGTTTAGATTCTTGCCCTGTTCCTTATCGAGTTTTCCCGTTTTGACAAAATGTTGATGAATGAGAGCAATTACACCGCTATGCTTATTTGTATCAATATTTTCTCTGAGGAGTAATGCGCTGGCTGAATAAAAAGCCGCATAATATGCGCGTGATGCGGCGATATCGTAATACTCCTTCTCCAGTAATTCTTTCGCGGCGTCCAGATTTGTTCTGGCGCGTTCCAAGTTGGATGCAATCTCAGCCGAATAATCGGACATTAAACTGCTACCCCTTCGCGCCGCGCATTTCGGTATAACGAAAGACTGCCAATCTCAAAATCAGTGAGAGAAACAGGCTTGGCAGAAATCAATTGCTCAGATTCAAGTTGAATCGGGTATAGGACATCAACCAACTTCCGCAATTCGGTAAAATAATCCAGCGGAGGGTCAAGCAGAACGAGCAAATCAATATCGCTGGCTGTTGTTGCTTCCCCGCGCGCCATCGAGCCGTAGAGAATCACTCCCTTGAGCCGCTTGCCATAGTGCCTGGCAAGGACTTCCTTACACTTGTTGACGATTGGCTTGATATTGTCCGTCATGGAAAACATTATACAGCAAGACAAAATGCTTCGCGTTCTTCAACCTGCGACCTTCAACCTACTCACAACCACCCTCCTCAACTTCTCTTGCACAGACTCCCACTTCTGCCCCGCGTCCACCACCGCCCAGCGACTTGGTTCCGCTTTCACCATCTCCAAATACCCCGCGCGGACACGTTGATGGAATTCAACCGTGTACGCGTCCATGCGATTCCATTCGTCATCTTTCTTCTTGCGCTTCAGTCCCTCTTCCACGTCAACATCGAGTAACACCGTCAAATCAGGGACCAAGCCTCCCGTCGCGTATTTCACCAACCCGCGGACTTGCTCCAAGTCTTGTTGATGCCCGTAGCCTTGATAGGCAATCGTCGAGTCGTAGTAGCGGTCGGAGATGACAATTTCCCCGTCGGCGAGACGCGGCTTGATGACTTGCTCCACAATTTGTGCGCGCGCGGCTTGGTAGAGGAGAGTCTCGGCGCGCGGGTGCATCTCCACGTTTTTCAAATCGTGGATCACCTCCCGTATCTGCTCGCCAATGGACGTGCCGCCTGGTTCGCGCGTGGGGAATACGACATGTCCCTTTTCGCGGAGGTATTCCACGAGATAAGGGATGTGCGATGTCTTGCCTGAGCCTTCGGGTCCTTCGAGGGTGATGAACATGGGGGAGGTAGAGGATTGGAGGAATAGAGGAGTAGAGAATTGAGATTGGAGATTAGAGACTGGAGATTGAGTAAGTATAAAGTTGACAGAGAAGAAGTGGGACAAATGCGTTACTTAATCAACAACAAACTTTCACCAAGTTGATTCAACTGCGAGATAAATGTTTCAGCTGGCGGGGCTTGAATCCAACGGATGGTTTCCCAGTCGGTGTGTTGAACGGAACATAATATGCGCCCCAAGTCAGCGGGAAAAACTCCAGCGGCTTTGCTTTGCGCGTCTGTAATGGCGGCTTGCAGGGACATATTCTTCTGACAACAAAATCCCCAAATATCCGCCAAGTCTTTTGGTTCTTCGCGGTCGAGCAGGGCGGTCACTTTGTTGGCGAGAATATTTTCGGCGCTGTCCAGGCGACCAAGAACGGAATGATCTTGAATTACGCCGACGCGCGCAGGCACATCGTTAATCATTTCGATTTTTAGAAAGACGTCTTTTTGATGCAAGTTCAATCTGGCAAAACATTCTTCTTTCATCAAGACATCGCATTTCCATTCCTTGCTAAGCGATTGAATGATCCGCTCGGCCCACAAGCCAAAGCGACTGTCATCATTCACGAAGTAATCCAGATCGTCAGAGAAGCGATGTTGCAAATAACCGCGTGAGGCGGCTGTTCCGCCAGTGAGGTAGAACTCCGTATCCGCTTGATGAATGGCTTGAATCACGCGGTCTTGGAAGGGGTATAAAATATCAAAGTAAAAAGAAGAGTTGTTAGCCACGGAGATATTCGGGGTGTTTTTCGGGAAGCCACTTGACGAGAAAATCGAACCCGCGCACGCGGCTCTTGGAGCGGATCTTCCCGCGCCAGCGTGACCAATTCTCCACCAGTCTTTTGTACCCGATCAAGCGGATGATCTCACCGTAAGAAGCGTATTCCAACACACGACGCGTTGCCCAATCCTGATTCAAGCGTCCCTTCACGAGGCGACCGTTGAGAATTTCGTGGAATTGTGCGGAGTCGAGGTCGTAATCCCACAAGTATGGGAGTCGTTGTGTTTCTTGCATGTTTCGATTATACGTGAAAAGACTGTGGGACAGGGATACTCAAGTAAACGGGGAAGAACGCAGATGCTATCAGGGCTTCTTCACTTTTTATTTAGGGTAGAATTTCAAAAGAATCAAAAGGAGAGCAAGAAATGGAAACTATTTCCAACTCAAAAGGGCAAATCGTCATTCCTGCGGAGCTACGCAAGCAACTGGGCATCAAGGACGGGACCTACCTGCAAATTGACGTAAACGATGCGACCAGGCAGATCATCCTCACTCCTATCACACGTGAGTATGTTCGGTCATTACGCGGAAAGTACAAGGGCAAAGGCTTGATGAAGGCGTTGATGGCTGAGAAAGCAAACCTGCAAGGTTCGCTGAAAGGCAAAGGCGTACTGAAAACGTTGATGGACGAGCGACGCAAGGACAGAGAAAAGGGAAATTGAGTACGACAATCCTACGAATACTCTGATTTTCAAGCTACTTGATAAGCGGAGAAATTTATGTATGCTATACCTGCTTGGTCGACATCGTTGTAAGTATATTGGGATAATACACCATGTCTAAAAAGAAATTCCAGATAGCGCAATTGAAGCAGTAGCTCGCCAGATAAACACACGGAGCAACAAAAATTACGGCATTAATCCTGTTGGTATTGACGACAACATTGAAACACCGCAGATATTTGAAATTATCCCTTTCAATGAAATTGACAATACTGACAGGCGCTTCTATGCAATTGACGGAAGTTCCAATAGTCAAGAATTTTATAATGGACTGGCTATAGCGATTTACACAGCAGGATATATTTGTTATTACCACGGCAAACAAATAAGGATGAATTCTGACGACGATCCTGTAATACTCGGTAAGGCATACTATCCAGAAAATATACTCATAACCAATGAAGAACATTTGGGGTCAATGTATGATGAAGTGTTATCCATGCCCGTTGTCAAAAATCTGCTGGACTTTTGGCATGACGACTTGGAAAATATTTTTCCCTGGAAAAAAGAGCAAATTTGTAAGAACATTTCTAGCGACCCGACAGTTTTAAGAAAGAGGTAAGAATCGGCAGAGGAAATCTGTTACAGTTGTTTTGCTGAAAA
>JBGANO010000095.1:0-6363 GCA_044222305.1 Anaerolineales bacterium | reverse complement strand
GGCGCCTTCCGAAAAAGGTCCCGACTATTATTATTATCGGTCAGTGATCGACCTTGCCCTGACGACGAATTGGGATGAGTTCCTGAACGCATATGTGCCGTGAATAAGTAAACAGGGAAACAGGTAGACACGTAAACAAGACCTCTGAGTTTTTTGTCTCAGAGGTCTTGTTTACTGATAACTGATCATCGATCACTTGCTCGCCAACTTACTGTATCACCCCCAACCTCTTCCCAACCCTCGCAAACGCCTCCAAACCTTGACCGAGATCATCGCGGTCGTGTGAAGCAGAGATCATCACGCGAATCCGCGCCTTACCTTTTGGCACGGTGGGGAATCCGATGGACATGGCGAAGACTCCTTCTTCAAATAATTCACGGCTGAATTGTTGAGCAAGCGGAGCCTCGCCAAGCATCACAGGCGTGATGGGCGTTTCGCTGACGCCTGTATCGAATCCCAGTTTCTTCATTTCGGCTTTGAAATATTTAGCGTTGTCCCAAAGTTTATCCACGAGTTCAGTTGACTCTTCAAGCAAGTCAACCGCCGCCAAACATGCCGCCGCGTCGGGCGCGGTGACTGCTGATGAAAACAAGAACGGTCGTCCGCGCTGGCGCAACCATTCGATGATGACTTTATCGCCCGCGACAATTCCACCGACGACGCCAAACGCTTTCGACATCGTGCCGACTTCAATATCCACCTGACCGTGCAAGCCGAAGTGATCCACGATGCCGCGTCCGCCTTTGCCGAGAACGCCTTCGCCGTGCGCGTCGTCCACCATGATCATGATGTCGTATTTCTTTGCGACCTCTACCAGATTCGGCAGGGGGGCGATGTCGCCGTCCATGCTGAAGACGCCGTCGGTGATGATCAACGCGCGGCGGAAGTTTGAAGCGTGTTCTTTGATCGCATCCTCCAACGCGCTCGCGTCGTTATGTTCATACGCGACGATCTTTGCGCCAGAGAGTCGGCATCCATCAATAATTGACGCGTGATTCAGACGGTCAGAAAAAATCACATCTTCTTTTCCAACCAACGCCGAGATCGCTCCGAGATTCGCGGTGAAGCCCGATTGAAACGTGATGACATCCTGCGCGCCTTTGAACTTTGCAAGCCGCTGTTCGAGTTGCACATGCAGATCGGTTGTGCCAGCGATCGTCCGTACCGCGGCGGGACCCACGCCGTATTTTTTCGTCGCCTCTTTCGCGGCTTCGATCAACTTCGGGTGGTTCGCCAAACCCAAATAATTGTTCGAGCAAAAATTCAAAACATCCTTGCCATCCACAACGATGCGCGCGCCCTGTGCCGAGCCAATCGTGCGGATACGGTTGTACAAGCCCTGTTCTTTCAAGCCGTCAATTTCCTGTGTTAGCCAATCAATTTTCGACATGGTGTCTCCTTTGTGTTATGTCATTGCGAGGAGCGTTCGTTGCGACGAAGCAATCCCCTCGTCGTGTCGGGGTTTGCTTCGCTCTCTTCGTTCGCTCGCAATGACGGATCAGTTTGTATTTCAGCAAACAAACCCAACTCGATCATCGCCTCGGTCACTTTTTGGATGGCTCCGCTTTTGACGATGACCGCTGTTGGACTTAACACCTCGCCCAAAAATTTTCCCGCCCGTGACTTTCGCATCTCTTCCAACACCTCGGGCTGACTCACCCGTAGGATGGTTTGAGTCTCCGCTCGAGCCTCCGTCCCGTGCGCTTCCCAACGTTTGAGCGCTTTCACCAGCGGCGGCGGGACTTTGTTATCGGTATGCTTTACAAGCAACGACAATAATTGCTCGGCTTTGAGTCCCTGCTCTTTGGCGTGTTTCAACGATTTCGCGGTGATGTGATATTTATACGTGTTTCTGTTGGTTGGATATTTGCGAAGCGAAGTGTCGAAACCATCATCTTCCCATTCACAAAATCTCGCGATCTGATAACGAACCACGCGCGGCGTATCGCGGGGGATTGAAATTTTTCCGTTGGAAGAAACAGCAATCTTGCCTTTTTCGTCGAAAGTCGAAGGTCGCAGGTCTGACCTGTGACTTTCGACCTTCGACTCGATTCGAAAAGAAGTTGGTTCTGTCGCTCCCTCAGCTACCGAAAGATCAACCCTCCCCAGCCAATGAAGGATATTTAGAAAGAATCGAATCAACGCGCCATCCACTTCGTTCCATGAATCGAATCCGCGCAGATATTGCCCATCGGCGGCTCGTTTGATGAACCACGAGTCGTAATCGCCTGCGGGGCGTTGGAAGTCGGGTTGTTTTTGTTTTATCGCTTGGACGAAACTTGCCACGCTCCACCATTTGTTTGCAGGGACTGAACCAATAAAACCGAGTATCGTCTTGCGAGTCTCGCGCGGAGAGTTCTTCCACTCGCCTTCACAAACGATGCTCGGCATAAGTTTGAGCTCGTTGAACGAGTCGCTTTCGAGCCAGACGTTGTAGAGCATCTTCAACGCGTCTGTGCGCGAGGATTCGAGGAAGGTTTTTACAGGTTCGGCTTGGACGTTGTTGTTCGTGATGAGGTTTGCGGAGGCGAGTAATGCAGTAAGTCGTGGGGTGGATTGGTAATCCACCCTACCCATGCGCAGAGCGGCAAGCAAGGTTGTCGCATCGTCGAGGATGGAATCGTCGGCGGGAATCTCCGTCCCTTTTTCGATGGGGGATGCAGGGCGACCGAGCGGCTCAGAATTATTAACCGCTAAGCCCGCGAAGTTCGCTAAGTTCTTTCTTCTTTCTTCTTTCATTAATTCAAACAAATCATCAGGAATGTACGCAAACTCTTGCGAGCCTTTGTCTGTTTCAAAGAATGCGCGCGCCAATACGCCGCGATAAAAAAGAATCTCTGCTGTTGAGACTGGCTTGAGATGCGGATGCTCCCTGTCGCGTTTGCCCGCGCCCATCTCGCGGACGTCGCCGAATTGACGCGTGAATGTTGCCCAAGCGATCCGTCCGTTGGAGGCGAGGAGGGCGGCGATGGCGGAATCCGCTTCGGGGGGGAGAGAGTCTACAAGTTCGGCGAGCAGGTCCGCGTCGAGGAGAGAAGCGGACAGTTCATCCCGCGCTGAATCTGAATCCATAGAGTCCAGTTCGAGTCCCCATAAATCCGCAATGATGCGGAGGTGTCCGATGTCTTGGTTGAGGAGGGAGTGGATGAGGTCGGGCATGGGTGAAAGTAAACAAGTAGACAAGAAAACACGTACACAAGTATTGTACCTGTCTACTTGTGCACGTGTCTACCTGTCTTCGTGTGTACGTGTTTACCCGCGCACGACCTTCAGCGCGTTGGGCAAAACTTCAAAGCTCACCTTGCGAATGTCGGTGCCGAGACCGGAAAAGATTTCGCCGTCGGCATGGATGTACAGGGGGCGGTTTGCGTTGAGCGAGAATTTTTTGCATGTGCCCATTTTGACTTCTTTGAATTTTCCGTGCGTGCCTTTCATCACCTCGGGCAGGATGCGGAACAGCATGGCGCGGCTCACGTCGGTGATCATGGCGTAGTGGAGGATGCCATCGTCAATTTTTGCGTCGGGCGCGATGAGGAAGCCGCCGCCCTCGCGCGGACCGTTGCACAGCACGAGGTAGATGACCTTCTGTTCCCATGTTTCGGTATCGGTTTCGATTTGCATCGTGATCGGGTTATGATCGATGACGATCGTTTGGATGACGGAGGCGAGATACATGAGGAAGCCGCGCAACAAGGGCAGGCGATGCGACCGAATCGTGACCATTGCGCCAAAACCGACGCCGAGCGTGTTGTCGAAATATTCTTTGCGCCCATTGCCATCGGTCATCAAGGCGAGGTCGACTGTGGAGGCTTCGCCGTCAAGCGCGCGGCGCAGGGCTTTGTCTGATTGTTTGGTCGCGCCGACGCCGTGCGCGAAGTCGTTGCCAGAGCCGACAGGCACCACGCCGAGAATTGGGCGTTTGTTTTCAGGAGCCTGCATGATTCCGTTAACCACTTCATGGACTGTGCCGTCGCCGCCCATGGCGATGACGCGCTCATAACCTTCCTCGCTGGCTTCACGCGCCAGGTCGATCGCGTGACCCGGGTACACGGTTCCGCTCCATGTGACGTTGCCGTGCTGTTCAGTAATGGAGCGCAGGTCGCGCGCGACGCGCCAGGCATTTCCCATATCTGCCATGGGGTTGAGGATGATTTTGATTTTGGGTGGCATGAAGAGTCCTCGCTTGTAAAGTGACAGTCACGTTTGGTTCGCAGATTATAACCCTCGTTATGAAGCAGGGGCGCTTATTCGGGAAGTTTGATCTTCGAGAGTGGGGCGGTAACGCCGCGCGCGATCTGAAACGAGCCGCGCTCGTATTTTTTTGCCTGGTAGAGCGCCGCATCTGCCGCGCGTAAAAGGTCTGAACCGGTGCGCCCGTGTGTGGGGTACAGCGCGATGCCGCCTGAAATCCCGAGTTTGAGGTTTTTTCCATCGGGCAATTTGAACTTCAATTTTTGCATGCTTTCGGTGATCTTTTCGGCTACGATGCGCGCGGAAGAGAGGTCCGACTGGGTGAGGATCAGCGTCAACTCATCGCCGCCATAACGCGCCAGAAAATCAGTGGTGCGGACGCCCCGCGCCAGGAAATTAAAGACATAACGTAATACCTCGTCTCCGATGCTGTGCCCGTAGGTATCGTTAACCTCCTTGAACCCGTCGAGGTCCATCATGATGACGGCGAAGGAGTAACTGTTCCTGCGCGCGGCGGAGGCTTCGTCTTCGAGTCGCTCATCGAGCGCGCGTCGGTTGGGCAATCCTGTGACAGTGTCGCTGTACGCCTGGCGGCTGATCATCAAATGCAGGCTGGCGTTCGAGATGGCGACCGCCGCCTGGTCGGCGAGCAAGCTCAACAGGCGTAATTCGGCGTGCGAAAATTTTCCCACGGTAACGCGGGAGAGATTCATCACGCCAACCACCTTTTTCCCCACTTTGAGGGGGATCCCGATGATGGACCCCGCCCAATTATCTTGAATGTCTTTAAAGAGGGGATGGGCGCGCGTGTTCTCAACGATGATCATCTCGCTGCTGCGCGCCACCGTATAGGTCAACCCACTTCCTCTTGGTTTGGTGAACGGTTTGTTGCGCTTGCCCTCCGAATCGAGAGCGGCGCCGAACGAGAGTTTTTGGTCGTTGTAGAGAAAAATGCTGACGTCGCGCGCGTTGGTCACCAGGCGCATCGCCTCGGTGACTACCGCATCGAGCACGTCGGGCAGTTCGAGGCTGGAAGTGAGATTGATGCTCAATTTCTTGAGCGCGTCCAGTTCGTCGGTCTGCTGTTTGAGCATCATCAGCATGGCGCGCTGATCGATCAACTGCAATGCCAGACTTTTGGATTCTTCAGGATTGCCCTGCGAATATTTTTCCAACGCGGTGGAAAGCACGTCCAATAGTTTGAGCAGGTATTCCCGCGCAATCGGGGATTCGCCCTGAGTTTCCAGCACCTGATAGGCGTCTTCTAGTATTTTGGATCGGATGTCATCGTCCATAAGCTCACACAAGGTCTAGCATTTAATCACGGTCCCGGTACACTGGGCTGACTCATTTGTCCTGTTTGACCATGACCGCGCAAATTATAACCAGCATGGGCGATTGAGTGGGATTACATGCCCATTACAACCTGCCCAAACTGATATGCTACAATCAGTCGATCACGAAAACGAGTTCTTGACGCAGTTGCGCTGCGTCAAGGCAGGCGACACGATTTGCCAAGCAAATCGAACTGGCACCTGAACTTTCGTGAAGTGCTGACAATGGATATAACACCGCTTGGAGATTACCGTGTCTGAACAATCCACACCCATCGGGTCGACTCAGGGCAAGCCTGCCTCGGCCACCCCACTGAATCCACGTCGACGCGGGCTGATCGTCGGAGCATCCGCGGGTTTGGGGGCAGAACTTGCCCGCAAACTTGCCCGGGAAGGATATTCCCTCGCATTGCTCGCCCGAAGCAAAGAGAAACTGGACGCGCTTTGTCAGGATATCAATTCGCAAGGCGGGCATGCCCAATCATATGCTCACAACGTGACAGATTTCGACAAAGTTCCTGCCTTGTTGCGAACCATTGTTGCCGATCTCGGCGGGCTGGACCTGGTCATCTACGTCGCCAGCATTAACAACCCCCCCGGAGGCATCGACAAATTCAACTTCGAGAATGATCGCGCCATGATAGAAGTGAACTTGATCGGCGCGATGGCGTGGCTTACACCAATCGCTGAAATGTTTCAATCGGCAAAAGCCGGACAGATCGTCGGCATTTCATCCGTCGCTGGCGATCGAGGACGCGTTGGAAATCCCGGTTACAACACCTCCAAAGCTGGGTTGACGACCTATCTCGAAGCATTGCGGAACCGGCTCACCCGTCAC
>JBGANO010000094.1:0-6586 GCA_044222305.1 Anaerolineales bacterium | reverse complement strand
AATTGACTTCGCCGACGCGAACTCCGCCACCTGCCGCGCTTCGATGATGGTTTGGCGAAAAAGCGACGTTGAAGAGTTTACAAGTCACTGCTTTTATGTGTTTCAATTGAAGAGAGTAGAGACTGGAGATTGGAAGATCAGCGGCATCACGCAGAAGGTTTTTTGGAATGATGGGAGTTCGCCAATTGGCAAAGGCGCGAAATGAACAAGACCTCCGAGTTCTTGGAGAACTCGGAGGTCTAACCACCCTGCGCTGGAAGATGCGCAAAAAAACAAATTATGCATCGCAAATTAGCTCTTTATAGTTATCAACAGATTGAACAGTCATCAGCTATGGATGAACGATTGCTCAATTTAATTGATAAGCAGCATCCAATAATTGGATATATTCCTTCATCTACCGACCCTGAAAGAACCTGGTTCAAACAACAACAAGCCTATTACAAATCTTTGAACGCTGATTTATCTGTCTATTTTGAATTGGAAACCGAGTATGAACCTAAAAAGACCAAAGAACTTTTTGCCTGTGACGCAATTCATTTGTCAGGAGGCTCCACATATAATTTTCTCTACTGGCTCCGTAAACGAGAACTTGTTTCACTTCTACGGGATTATGTAGCAAGAGGCGGCGTGTTAATTGGCGTGAGCGCTGGCGCAATCCTGATGACTCCAGAAATATCAACGACTCATATTTGCGGAGAAGAATCATCTCACAGTTTGGACAACCTCTTTGCTCTAAATATAGTTGACTTCGCTTTTCTACCTCACACAAACAATATTGAGGCAGTAGAGAATAAGATGATTGAATATTCCAATACTCATGGCTGCAAAATATTTGGTTGTCCCGATGGCGATGGAATTATCGTAAACGGCAATAGCATTCAATGTGTTGGCAATTTGATACTTGCAGAAAGCGGCGAGTTGAAATCTGTAGTGAAATAATTTTATAAAGGAAAAAGCATGAATCGCAAATACACCAACCGCTCATACCTCGACGCCCTCGAAAAGAAAGTCCTCGTCTTCGACGGCGCGATGGGAACGAGCCTGCAAGTCCAAGACCTCACTGCCGAACATTTCGGCGGCGAGCAATATAACGGATGCAACGATTACCTCGTCATCTCGTATCCCGAAGCCGTGGAAAAAGTTCATCGTTCATTTCTTGAAGTGGGTGTGGATGTTCTCGAAACGGACACCTTCCGCTCGAATCGTTTGACGATGAAGGAATACAATCTGCAAGACCGCGTGATCGAGATCAACATGGCGGCGGCGCAATTGGCAAAAAGACTCGCCGATGAATACGCCGAGAAGACGGGTCAGCCGCGTTTTGTGGCTGGCTCGATCGGACCATCGGGCAAACTTCCATCCACCAATGATCCCGATCTGTCAAACGTCACATACGATGAGTTGATTGCCGCGTTCGCCGAGCAGGCTGTTGGTCTGATTCGAGGCGGCGTTGATCTTTTGTTAATCGAAACATCGCAAGACATTCTCGAAGTCAAAGCCGCGATCGCGGGTCTGCATCAAGCCTTTGAAGAGACGCAAATTTATTTGCCGATTCAAGCGCAGGTCACGCTCGACACGACGGGTCGCATGTTGCTCGGCACCGACATCAACGCCTCGCTGACGATTCTCGAAGGCATGGGCATTGATGTGTTCGGTCTCAACTGCTCCACTGGACCCGAACACATGCGCGAGCCGATTCGTTTTCTCGGCGAAAATTCCACTCTGCCGATTTCATGTATTCCAAACGCGGGGCTTCCGCTCAACGTGGACGGGCAGGCGGTCTATCCGCTTGAGCCTGAGCCGTACGCGAATGACATGTACGAATTTGTGACCAAGCATAATGTTTCTATCGTTGGCGGATGCTGTGGCACGACTCCTGAACACTTAAAATTACTGATTCAAAAATTGGATTCCCATCCACACCCCAAGCGACCGCTTCGCTCCACGCCTCAGCTTGCCTCTGCCATGTCAGCCATTGCCATGCGACAGGATCCCGCCCCCACCCTGCTCGGCGAACGATGCAACGCGCAAGGTTCGCGCAAGTTCAAAAGATTTTTACTTGAAGATAATTATGACGGCATCTTAGATATCGCCCGCGACCAAGTCGCTGGCGGCGCGCACGCGTTGGATATTTCTGTGGCTGTCACCGAACGCGCCGACGAAGGCGAGCAGATGCGCAAGGTCATCAAGAAATTGCAAATGGGCGTGGACGTTCCGCTCGTGATCGACTCCACCGAAGTGGATGTTTTGGAGATCGCCTTGCAAACCGCGCCTGGGCGTTGTTTGATCAACTCCACGCATCTCGAAGCGGGTCGCACCAAAGCCGATAAGATTTTCGCGCTCGCTAAAAAATACAACGCCGCAGTGATCTGCCTCACCATTGACGAAAAAGGCATGGCAAAAACCGCCCAACATAAATACGAAGTTGCCCAACGCATTTATGACATCGCCGTCAACGAGCATGGACTCAAAGCCGAAGATCTAGTCTTCGACGATTTGACTTTCACGCTTGCAACAGGCGACGCGGAATTTATTGACTCCGCCAAAGAAACCATCGAGGGCATTCGCCTGATCGAAGAAAAACTTCCAGGCGTGATGACGTCTCTTGGCGTGAGCAACTTGTCCTTTGGTTTTGCCCCGCAAGCCCGCCCCGCGCTGAACTCCGTCATGTTATATCACTGTGTTCAAGTCGGCTTGGATATGGCAATCGTCAACGCGGCACACGTCAAGCCGTATGCGGAGATTGATAATGAAGAACGCGAACTCTGCGAAGATTTGATTTTCAATCGCCGCGAAGACGCCCTGCAAAGATTCATCGCTCACTTTGAAAATGTAGAAATCTCCGACGATACAACCGCCGATCCCACCGAGGGCATGACCTCCGAACAAAAACTCCACTGGAAGATCGTGCATCGCTTCAAGGACGGCGTTGAGGCGGATATTGATGAGATTATTGCCAGAGAGACTTCCGAAGTCTCCAAGACTTCGGAAGTCTTAAGAAGCAAACACGAAATCGCCGTCCACACCCTCAACAACGTCCTGCTCCCCGCCATGAAAGAGGTCGGTGACAAGTTCGGCGCGGGCGAATTGATTCTGCCCTTCGTGCTTCAATCCGCCGAGGTGATGAAGAAGACCGTCGCTCATCTCGAAAACTATCTCGAAAAGATGGAAGGTGTCACCAAAGGCACGGTCGTCATTGCAACGGTGTATGGCGATGTGCATGATATTGGAAAGAATTTGGTCAAAACGATTCTTGCAAACAATGGCTACACTGTTGTGGATTTGGGCAAGCAAGTCCCCGCCGAAACGATCATCACCAAAGCGGTTGAGGTCAACGCGACTGCGATTGGACTCTCTGCGTTGTTGGTCTCTACATCCAAGCAAATGCCGTTCATTGTCAACGAACTACATCGCCGCAAGCACAAAATCCCCGTCCTGATCGGCGGCGCGGCAATCAATCGCAGGTTTGGTCGGCGCATTCTACAAACCGAAGACGGCTCAAATTACGAAGCGGGAGTCTTCTATTGCAAGGACGCATTTGAAGGCTTGGATACGATGGACGCGCTGATTGACGAAGAAAAACGCTTTGACCTGTTGGAAAAAATCCTCAAAGAGTCGACGATGGAATTGAACCACGCCGCCCAGACCGAAACTGCCGCGCCAAGCGGACAGCGCTCCAACGTCGTCCCCGCGCCGATTCCGCTCCCCGAAAAACTCGGACAGCGCATCGTCAAAGATATGCCGCTCGAAATGGTTCTACAACATCTCAACATCAACGAGTTGTATCGTTTGTCGTGGGGCGCAAAGAACACACACGGCGAAGCGTGGGAAAAGTTGAAAAAAGACTTTGACGCGCGCCTCGTCTCAATGAGCAAAGACGCTTCCAGACGCGGCTGGCTCAAACCGCAGGCGGTCTATGGCTACTTCGCCTGTCAAGCCGACGGCGAGGAATTGATCGTTTACGCCGACGCGCAAGGCAAAAAAGAAGCGGTTCGTTTAATTTGTCCGCGCCAGCCGAACGGAGATTTTCTCGCGCTTTCGGATTATTTCGCTTCGGTCGAATCGGGTCAGTTGGATACGGTCGCTTTGCAAGTCGTCACCGTCGGCAAAGCCGCCACCGCCTTATTTGAAGAATTGCAAGCCGCCAACGATTACACCGAAGCCTACTTCGTGCATGGGCTCGCCGTGCAAGCCGCCGAAGCCACCGCAGACTATATGCACAATCACATCCGCCGCGAGCTGGGACTCGGCGCGAATCAAGGCAAACGCTACTCGTGGGGCTATCCCGCCATCCCAATTCTTGATGACCATTTCAAAGTCTTCCAAATGCTCCCCGCCGCCGAATCTGAACTCGGGCTGGGGCTGTCCGTCTCGGGGCAGATCATCCCCGAAGAATCCACCGCCGCGATCATCGTTCCACACAAAGACGCGAAATACTATACGCTCGGCGAAACGCGCGTTGAGCAGTTGATGAGGTAGCGCGGATCAAAATGGGAACTCAGGCGCAAACTTTTTTGAAAACAGCAATCGTGGCAATTACCGCGACTGCTCTGGTAATCGTTATGTCTGCCACCCTTCCTACAGCCGTAGATTGGCACGGCGCATTTCGCCCAGCCGCGTTGGAAATCTTACACGGACGCACCCCTTACACCGCCAGCGGATTTTTCAACCCTCCATGGACAGCGGTCTTGTTGATACCGTTTGCCATCCTACCAGAACACATCGGGCGCGCCGTATTGGTCATTGTTGCGTTGGCAACATATGCCTATGTTGGGCATAAACTTGGAGGCAACAAGGTGACCATCCCATTGTTGCTGGTTTCTCCGCCTGTGTTACACGGAATTCTAAACGGAAACCTGGATTGGCTAGCCGCATTAGGCGCAGTATTACCGCCTTGGATCGGTTTATTCTTTTTGATGATCAAGCCTCAGGTAGGGTTGGCAGTCGGCGTTTATTTTCTATTCGTAGCCTGGCGGGAGGGCGGCATCGTAAAAGTGATCAAAACATTTGCGCCTTCGGGTTTGGCGCTCGCAGTATCTGTTGCCATTTTTGGACCTTGGTTCTTGGCGATTCCGCCGATCAGTGAGATTCCATTGAATGCCAGTTTCTGGCCCCTTTCATTGCCAATTGGTCTGGCATGGATCGTTGCCGCCATTCGGAAAACTGAAATACGATACTCGCTGATCGCTTCGCCATTTCTATCGCCATATATGCTCCTGCATTCCTGGGTGGGCGCTTTATTGGGACTCATTCCCCTAACCTATGAATTTGCCGCCGCTGTAATCGGACTATGGATGCTTGTCCTTATGAAGTTGTGACCATGAAAAAGATCACACCTAAAGTTTTCCTTGTTGCTTTTATTTTTTTCTTCCTATCAGGGATTGCCTTGATGAGCTACTTGCAAGCCGCATTCCGTGGCACCACCCTTATTCTTGGTGTGGACGTATACCCGCGCTGGGTCGGAGCACAAGCCGCACTGCATGGAGAAAGCCCGTACAGCCTAGAAACACGTCAATCGATCTGGGATGCGATTTACGGAAGCCGCGATCTGCCAAATGGCAACTTGTTTGGATTTTATTATCCGCCATCCATTGTTACGGTACTGGCGCCCTTTATCGCATTCGGTTTATCGGTGAAACAAGCGGCTATCGCGGGTTGCGCTTTCTTATGGGCATTGTGGGGAACCTTTCTATTGTTTTGGGTCATAGAAGAACAGGAGAAGCAAAAAATCGTTGTGGCGCTTTTCCTTCTCTCTGGTTTATTCTTTCGACCCGCATTCTCCAATTACATTCTCGGCCAGTCCGCATTATTTTGTGTCATGATGATCGTAGCGGCGTGGGTGTGCGTTCGTTATGAATGGAATATCGCCGCAGGGATATGCCTGGCATTGGCGTTGATAAAACCATCCAACACGATCGTTCCTGTTATGTTCCTTCTTGCGTTGAATTACCGCTCCAAAAATATCTTATTTTCATTTCTGATTACCAATCTTGTTTTATTTGTTCCGCCCACGTTTTTGCTGGGATGGTGGGTTCCAGATTTTCTGGCAGATATTTCCAAATATTCATTTGAAAATCAGCCAGCATGGACAATTCAAAATATTTGGACAATCTCAGGCATTGTGAATTTGATCCTTTCCAGCGCGCTGATGGTCTGGGGCTATCGTCGCACAGATACGCTTCTATTGCTTGCTTCGGCATTGGCGTTCAATTCATTGTTCGTCCCCCACACTGCCGATTACGATTTGATCATGTTCATCCTTCTGGTCTTGTGGATTCACAAGCAACGACCGCTTATCCCAGGCGGGGCAATCGGACGGATACTTCTTCTTTTGATTCTGCTCTGGCTCCCATGGATCAGCCTATCCCCATTCGCAGGGCGCGTGGAGGACTGGTACGTGGCGATTTGGAAGATCTATCCAACCATTCTCCTCCTTACATCAATCCTGTTAATTGCTCGTCAAATGAAAGAAACCCAACCTAATATGATCGGACAACCATGAAAAACAACTTCCTAAATTTAATTTCAAACGCCACCCTCCTCGCCGACGGCGCGATGGGCACCATGCTCCACACGCGCGGGG
>JBGANO010000093.1:0-8056 GCA_044222305.1 Anaerolineales bacterium | reverse complement strand
GCCTCGCGTAGTGGAACAACGATTTCAGGCGGCATGTTTCGCGGACTCGACCGCCCGTCTGCGGCGCGGTTTGCGTTCCTGATGTCGGTTCCCGTCATGCTCGCGGCTGGTGGGTATGAAATGTTGGATGTGATGAAAATGCCAAACCTAAGTGAATTTCTCCCTCTACTCGCGGTGGGATTTGTCACCGCCGCGCTCGTCGGCTGGTTTGCCATAAAGTGGCTGATTGATTATCTAAGCAAGCGGTCGTTGTATGTGTTTGCTGTGTATTGCGCGATTCTTGGCGTTATTACGCTTTCTATGTCCTAGCTTCTCCTTACTGCGTACTTCGTATTACGTAGTACGCAGTACGAAATATTTCTTCAAGCAAGCCAACCTACCCAAAGAGACGACACGATTATGAACCTCACTCAACTTTTGAAGACCCTCGTCGAAACTGAATCTCCCTCACACGACAAAGCCGCCGTTGACCGCGTCGGAGTCATCGTCGCTGAAGAGGCGCGCAAACTTGGCGGGCAGGTTGAAGTGATTCCGAATCAAGAAACAGGCGACCATGTTCTAATTCGTTTCTCGCCAGCCCGACCTTCGACCTTTGACCTGCAACCGATCTTGATCCTATGTCACATGGACACCGTCTTCCCCATCGGCACGATTCAAAAAACTCCCTACCGCGAAGAGGGCGAGAAAATCTTCGGTCCCGGCACGCTTGATATGAAGGCTGGGATTGTGGTCGCGCTTGCCGCAGTTGAGTCAGCCCAAAGGTCCGGGTTGAATCGTTCGGTCACGTTATTGTGCACATCCGATGAAGAGATTGGTAGTCACACTTCACGCGAACTCATAGAAAAACTTGCGAAAGAGTCCGCGTTGGTGTTGGTGATGGAAGGCGCGTTGCTCGATGGCTCGCTCAAAACGTGGCGCAAAGGGACGGGCGGATTTTCGGTCACGGTTCACGGACGCGCGGCGCACGCGGGCGGCGATCATCAGGCGGGACGCAACGCGATTGAAGAGATGGCGCATCAGGTGATCGCGATTCAAAAACTCACCGAGTATGAAAAACAAACGACGGTGAATGTCGGCGTGATGCGCGGAGGCACGGTGTCGAATGTTGTGCCAGAAGAGGCGCGCATCGAAGTGGATGTGCGCGTGATGCACCCCGGCGAGTGGGAACGACTCGAAGCGGAAATGAATAAACTCAAACTTGTTCTCGATGGAACATCCATTGAAGTCACTGGCGGATTGAATCGTCCGCCGATGCCGTTCGATGATCGGATGAAATCCACATTTGAAAAAGTAAAATCCATCGCGGCGGGAATCGGCATGGAACTCAAAGCGGGCGGCACAGGCGGCGCGTCGGATGGAAATTTTGTCGCGCCGCTCGGCATCCCGTTGCTGGATGGCATGGGCGCGGTGGGTGAGGGCTATCACTCGGAGCGCGAATTTATTTTTGCCGACAGCCTGGCGCAAAAAGCAAAGTTGATCGCGGAGTTGATTCGAGCGTGGTAAGGTATATCCATGTCGTTGCGAGGAGCGCTCTTGTTCTTTGCGACGAAGCAATCTCCTACATAGCGAGGAGATTGCTTCGGGCGAAAGTGCATCGCCCTCGCAACGACATGATTCTTTTATTGATTTTGTCTCTCTTCATTTCCTCCTGCATGACGAAGCCGCCTCGGACCCCGCCTCAAGTTGTCTCTATCTATTCGACCTTCGCCGCCGAGCCGTGGATGACGGACCTCTACGCCTGCGCGGATTCTGTTGCCACTCTCATCCGCGTGGACGACTCAAACTCCGCCGACATCGCGCTGCAAATTGGTGAGCCTGATTTTTTATCTTCGTTTGCGTATCAGGTTGACGAAGAGGAAATATTGATCGTGACACATCGTCAAAGCCCGATACAAAATTTGACTCTCGAGGATGCGCGCGCGTTGTTCATGGGACTCGGCGACCCGTCCGCGCAAGTGTGGGTGTACGCGTCAGAGGCGGATGTGCAGAAGGTGTTTGACCGGTTCGTGATGGAGGGACGAAGCGTTTCATCGTCTGCATTCGTGGCGGTGAACGCTCAGCAAATGTCTGAGATGTTGAACGCTGAATCGGGCGCGGTCGGAATCTTGCCTCGAAATTTGATGGCTGACGATCTGCGCGAAGTTTTCGCTGTTGCCACCGTGCCTGTGCTGGCGTTGACAAAATCAGAGCCACAAGGCGTGGTCAATCAGTTGATTGGTTGTCTTCAAAAGTGATTCCATAAGTGATTGTATAATTGACATATATCGGTGGTTGTGCGTAAGCAGTCGAAACCACGAATAGGCAAAAAATTCTGTTATACAAAATTTGTATGGTACTTGCTGGTTTCGATACGGGCTCGACTTGCAGACTTCGACAGGCTCAGTGCATCGCTCGCCCTACTCAACCAGCGAAGTATGGATGATTGATGAAAACACCGCTTTGGATTGCATCTGACGAACACATGGCGCAAGCTAACATCACGCGCTTCATGAACTCGGTCAACACGCGGCGTAAGTTGAATCTCGCCTCGTATTCGGATTTATATAAGTGGTCGGTGGAAGACATCGCGGACTTTTGGTCGGAGATATGGGACTTCGCCGAGATCAAAGCCTCGAAACGATTCGACTCCGTAGTGACGGATTTATCCGTCTTCCCCGGTGCGAAATGGTTCCCCGGCGCAAAGTTGAATTTTGCAGAAAATCTCTTGCGCTGTCGCGATGACCATCTTGCATTTGTTTTCATCGGCGAGACGCAAACCTCGAAGCGAATGACCTACGCGGAGTTATATGAATCAGTGGCGCGGCTTGCACATTCGTTGAAGGAGTCGGGCGTTGGTGTGGGGGATCGGGTGGTGGGATACATGCCGAACTTGATCGAGACAGTCGTTTGCATGTTGGCGGCGGCGAGCCTCGGCGCGACGTGGGCTTCCTGCGCAACGGACATCGGTCCCGGGGCGGCGGTCGAACGGCTGGGACAAGTCGCGCCAAAAGTGATGATCACCGCCGATGGATATTTCTACAAAGGCAAAGCGTTCGATACGCTGGCTCACGCCGCGGAGGTGGCGCGCGGAATCCCGTCGTTGCAAAAAGTGATCGTCGTTTCATACACGCGCGAACAGCCCGATATTTCTCAAATTCAAAATTCCGTTCCTTACGAGGATTTTCTTTCTAAAGAAAAAAATCTCGAAATTCTATTTGAGCAATTGCCATTCGATCATCCGCACTACATCATGTTTTCGTCGGGGACGACGGGCAAGCCGAAGTGTCTAGTGCAGTCAGCGGGCGGGGTGTTGATCAATCATCTCAAGGAATTAATTCTCCACACCGACCTCAAACGTAGCGACAAGATTTTCTACATCACCTCCTGTAGCTGGATGATGTGGAATTGGCTGGTCAGTTCGCTGGCGGTCGGCGCGACGATTGTGCTGTACGACGGCAACCCGAATTTTCCCGACGCGGGCGCGATGTGGAAGTTGATTCAAGATGAAAAAATTTCCATCTTCGGGTGTAGCGCCAGTTACATCCATTTCTTGAAAAAGGAAAATGTCTCGCCGCGCACGAGTTTTGATTTATCGTCCCTGCGTGAAATTTCGCAAACGGGTTCGCCGCTTTCTGTGGATGGGTTTGAATATGTGTACAAAGAAATCAAAGCGGATTTGCACTTCAACTCCATCGCGGGCGGCACGGACATCAACGGCTGTTTCGCGGCGGGGAGTCCCATCGTCCCTGTGTATGCGGGCGAGTTGCAGAGCGCGGCGTTGGGGATGAAGATTCAATCATACGATGAAAAGGGGCATCCGATTCTTGATGAACAAGGTGAGTTGGTGTGCGAAGCGCCATCGCCTTCGATGCCGTTGTATTTTTGGAATGACCCCGACGGCTCGAAATATCACAAGGCGTATTTTGATGTGTATCCCAGTGTGTGGCGTCACGGCGATTATGTGACGATCCACAAGGATACCGGCGGCGTGACGTTCTACGGTCGCTCGGACGCGGTGTTGAAACCCTCCGGCGTGCGCATCGGCACCGCGGAGATTTATGCGCAAATGGAGAACCTGCCCGAAATAGCAGACAGTCTTGCAGTAGGACAGAATTATCAGGACGACCAGAGGGTGATTCTGTTCGTCAAACTTGCGGCAGGGTTTGAGTTGACGGATGAACTCCAAAAAAAAATCCGCAAGATCCTGCGTGAGAACGCCTCGCCGAGGCATGTCCCTGCGGTGATTCTCGAAGCGCCTGATATTCCGTACACATTGAATATGAAGAAAGTCGAGAGCGCGGTCACGAATATCATCAATGGTCGCGCCGTGAGCAACAGGGACGCGTTGATCAATCCGGGCTCGTTGGAGTTTTATGAGAAAGCTTTAGAGAAATTAACGTAGTAACGACTTCAGTTGTTGCCTGTCGTGGGCAAAAGCGGCGACTGAAGTCGCCACTACGGGAAAGTGAGTAATCATGCCCTGCAATTGCTGTGAAATTGAAAACAACACCTTTACCGAAGATGACGCGAAAGCGGATCTCAAACACTATCGCAAGCGCGGACCCGCGAACCAGACTAAATTGATTCTCGAAGCCGTCCGTTCGCTGGGGTTGAAGGATGCCGCGCTGTTGGACATCGGCGGCGGGATTGGGACGATTCACCATGAGTTGCTCAAAGATGTAGCGCGCGAAGCCACGCACGTAGACGCGTCGTCGGCGTATCTCAAGGTGGCGACGGAGGAGGCAAAGCGGCTGGGGCATGAGGCGCAGGTGAAATTCATCCATGCCGATTTTACGGATGTGGCGGGTGAACTTCCGCAAGTGGATGTGGTCACGCTGGATCGAGTCGTTTGTTGTTATCCGAATTTTCGCGAGTTGTTGAAAGCGGCGTCATCGAAGAGCCGCAAAGCCATTGCGCTGACCTATCCGCGCGAGACGTGGTGGACGAAGGCGGCGGTGAGGGCGGCGAATTTTATTCAGCGGCTTCGAAGAGATCAGTTCCGCGTGTTCGTGCATTCTGTTGCTGAGATGGAAGCGTTATTGAATCAACAGGGCTTGCAAAAGATTTCGGTCAAGCGGTTATTCGTGTGGGAGATGGCGTTGTACCGACGGTGAACTATCACCCGTTTGTAAGGGGATGATTATGGCGTCCACTTGTATAATTGCGCCATTGTGAATTTCAGACTCTCTCAAGGAATTTTCCCCATGAAGAAATTGAACATCATCGTTTCGATGTTTTTCATCGGCGCGATCATCGTTTCCGCGTGTAATTTGGGCGTGGTGCCTCAGGGGACGAGTGAGCCGGGGAGCGCGACCCAGCCTCCCGTCGCGACGGAACCGCCTGTGTTGACCGAGGTCCCCGTCCAGCCGATCGAGTCGCCGGTCATTACGCAAGCGCCGATCGATCTGTCTGGTCCTCCCATGGAAGTGGGATCGAAATTCCTGTACGTGGATGGAAGCACGCTCGTTGCCGTGCCCGGTGGTCTGTTCATCATGGGGCATGGTGGAGACGATAACCCTGAGCATGAAGTGAACGTCAGCGATTTCTGGTTGTACCGTTCGAAGGTTACAAATTCACAATACGCGCTGTGTGTTTTGTTGGGCAAATGCTCGCCGCCAAAGAGTGATAAAAGCAATGGCTACGGCGACCCGTTGAAGGCGAATCATCCGGTGACGGGCGTGAATTATCAGCAAGCCGCGGAATATTGTTCGTTCGTGAATGGGCGTTTGCCGACCGAAGCCGAATGGGAAAAAGCCGCGCGCGGACCTGAAGGCAATATCTACCCATGGGGTGATGCCACGCCGCAATGCGATCTGGCGAACTTCAGCTCATGTGAATTCAAGACTACGAAAGTGATCGATTACCCGGCGGGGCAAAGTTATTACGAAGCGTTCGACATGGCGGGCAATGTATATGAATGGGTGTCGGATTGGTACGATGCCAACTATTACAACAATTCCCCGGTGGACGACCCTCTGGGTCCCGATCTTGCCCTCCGTCGATCTGTGCGCTCCAGCGGATTCAATTCTCCCGCCTACGAGTCAGAATCCGCGCGGCGCTTCTCGCTTGCGCCGGTGGAGCAACGCGACGATCTCGGCTTCCGCTGTGTGGTGGAAGACCCAACCTATTTTGCTCCCTCATGCGCCGCGTTGATGGTCTATGGGCAGGATGCCGCGTCCAACGCGCCCGGCGGGGGGAAGCCTTCAGAGACGTGCCCCACTGTGGAGGTTCAAGTTGTGCCTCTTTGTGTGAACGAGGCAGGGTCGGCGAATGTGAATTTTAGCGGTCCATCCGGCGCGGTGGTTGATGCGGGAACTTGTTCGCCGACAGGCAACCCAGGTCAATATAGTTGTCTTTCGCCAACCACAGTGTCTATCAAAGCCGATTGTCAGCAGACTTTGCCGGGCAGTCCGGCGTGCCCGCCGGGGTTCACGCAACAGGGAAATCAATGTGTCTCGCAAGGCAAGCCGGGACGATGCTTGCCGGGCTACAACTATGATCCGAACAGTCAATGTTGCTCCGCGGTGCCGGGGCAGGATGGCAGTGTGCCGCTTCAACAATGCCCGGTGGGAACGTATTACCTCCCCGGTCAAAATGTTTGTGTGCCCTACCCCGCGCAGGGAATTGTGTCTGTGGTGAAGAATGTTGGCATCCCGAATTGCGTTATTCCAACGAGGAAGCCGGGTGAAGATATTCCTGATATTCCCACCGCTTGCCAGCCCCCGGCAGATAAATGTGGAAACTTTCTTTGGTGCCAGTCACTTTGCGCTTGTGTTCGTTCCGCAACACAATGTCCTCCGTGATCTATTTTTAAAAACATAAAACAGTGTCAATTCTATAAAGAGACTTTATCCATAATAAGCAAAAGCCTTTTTTCTGGACGCTGAAAAACGCTGATTTCGCTGATTCAAGAAAGTAAATCTGCGTTTTCTGCGTGAATCAGCGTCCTATATTATTTCGGATTGAGTCTAATGAATCTCTTATGGTGAAGCGCAGACCATCCAATTCGGGGAGGTAGAAGCGGGGTTTCGTTTCGAGCGACATGGTGAAATCATATCATTCTGAAACAGCCTTACAACTTGGTAAAGGGGCGTTTTTTTGTGAATCCTATTGTTGAGTCGAGCGTCATGGTTGCACATTACGCTCAACGAGTTTGGGCGATACATCCAATAGGAGTTTACTATGAAGAAGAAGTTATTTGTTATTTGTCTGGTGTTTGCGATGCTGGCAATGTTCACCGGCACGGTTTTTGCGGCGCCTTCAGCAGGCTCCGCGTTGACCTTGGTCAGCGCAACCGCCGGCATGAACGGGACTGTATTCATCTTCAAGGTGTCCGGCGAGTTTTCCGGGGGTCACTTGAAGGGTTCCGCGCACGTGGAAGGCGGGGAGGATTACGGGCTGGACTGCCGGCAATTGGACGATGAAACCGTCCGCTGTACCGCTTCGAGAAATGCGCAAGGCAATGTGACCGTCACGTTTGGCGGTTCCACTTTCTGGACCTATGTCGCGCCGTTCACGAGACCCACATCGTTTTGTTATAACGTATTCGATTGGGATCTCACTCTCACGCACTGGCAGTACATTGGAGACAACTGCCAGGATGTTCCGGCGGAATATGGTGATGTTATCGAAGATTACTATAACGTGTATTGGGAGTGGAGCTTCGATTACGAATTCATGCCGACCAGCCCGGATACATTGGTGAGTTGTGGTTTATCACTGACTCCTCAGTCTGGTGACGCATATTACTATGGAGGTTGCTAGCAAAGAACTGCAAGCTCTCATCACAATCGAAAACTGCCCCGGAGAACTCAACCGGGGCAGTTTTTTTGTTTGAGACTGTTTCGTAAAGACCTTTTAGAACACGGACGCTACGGATTTCACTGAGCTTCGCGGAAAAACCATTCAAAAAAATCCATTTCCGTGGGTTCCGTGAAACTTGTGCTGAGCCTGTCGCGCGATCGGACTCATCTGCTGCGGACAGGCGCCGAGCAGCTCCGGATACAGCACCAACTGCGACGACACGCCGAGCGCGATCCACGATCGGTACGGGATCCACTGCGCCACGTACGGGAAG
>JBGANO010000092.1:8103-8358 GCA_044222305.1 Anaerolineales bacterium | reverse complement strand
ACCATGCGTCTTTATCAAAGCAGGCATGTTCGAGTTTACGTAGCGAGTTGAGGTCCAGAATACCCGCAGGAATTATTTCCATCGTAGCGATTGTATCAAACCATTAAATAATCGTAGGGGCGACTCTGAGAGTCGCCCCTACGTGTTTACGAGTCTACTTGTTTACGTGTCTACTTCTTCGCGCTCACGAAATTTTCCAACATGCTCGTGAATTCCATCGGGAAGATGTATTTCGTGGAGGGGCTTGCGCCGATG
>JBGANO010000092.1:0-8093 GCA_044222305.1 Anaerolineales bacterium | reverse complement strand
ATGGACTTGAGCGTTTCAAAATATTGAAGCGTCATCGTCTTCTGATCCACTTTTCCGGCGGCGCCGAAGATGCTTTCCAAAGCGACTGCGAAACCTTCCGCGCGTAGCGCCTGCGCCTGCTTTTCACCTTCTGCGCGCAAAATATTGGATTCGCGCTCGCCTTGCGCCGCGAGAATCGCGGCTTGTTTGGTGCCTTCCGCGCGATTGATCGCCGCCGCCTGATCACCCATCGACTCGGTCACCAACGCGCGACGGATACGCTCGGCGGACATCTGCCTGTTCATCGCGTCCTGCACATCGCGCGGCGGAACGATCTCGCGGATTTCCACGTTGGTCACTTTCACGCCCCAGCGCTCGGTCACTTCATCGAGACGCGTGCGAAGCATGTTGTTGATGTGTTCGCGTTCTGAAAGCACATCATCCAATGGAATTCCACCGATGACGGCGCGGAGCGTGGTTGCCGCAATACCTGCCGCGGCTGATTCAAAGTTGCCGACCTGCAACACCGATTCGGCAGGGTCTAACACTTTGTAGTACCACAGAAAGTCGATCGAGATCGGCGCGTTATCCTTGGTGATCGAAGTCTGGTGCGGGATTTCACGCACCTGCTCGCGCAAGTCCACTTTGACCGCGCGGTCGATTACAGGAATCAAAATGATGATTCCTGGTCCCTTCGGTCCTACACTGCGACCCAAACGGAACACAACGAGTCGTTGATATTCTGGCACGATCCGAATTGCGTTGGCTAAAAAGACCAAGCCAATCACAACAATCGCTCCAACTAAACATACGGCGCCACTGGTAAGTACTTCCATGTTTATTACTCCTTTGTGATAATTTTCTATTCTTGCTTTTCGACAACAACGACAAAACCATCCCGCCGAACCACGCGGACTTTACTCCCCGCCTTGATCGTATTCTCGCTCCGCGCCGACCACAACTCTTTGCCGACCTGCACGCTGCCCTCGTCGTGGATATCTGTCCGCGCTTCGCCTTCCAAGCCGATCAACACGCCCAAGTCGTGGGTGGGCACAGCAAACGAGGCTTCCATAGATTTGCGCACGGCGACCCACAAGAATCCCGCCGTCAACACGGAAGCCAGCGCCGCCACCAGCGGATTCACCGCCGGCAAGCCACCTGCCCGCGCGAACATGAACACCGAGCCAACAACCAACAAAAGGATCGAGAGCGCGAGCGACCACTCCCGCTTCGGCTTTTGGAGCGCGTACACGAACGGCACGATACTCAGACCGATCACGATAAGCGCCCAAAAATTGATGGATAAATTGTAGATTGCATAGCCAGCCAGCGCGAAGCAAAAGAACGCGCCGATCTCGAAAAACCCCGTGCCCGGCGTGGCGATCGCCAGGAGGGCAAGGAACACCCCGCCTAGCAAAAAGAGATACGCGACATCGGGATCAAGTAAAAATTCCATGGCTCCTCTATTTCATTATACAGCAAGATTATGATTTCATTAACTTATACGTATATTTTGGCTACAGGTTGCTTTGCCTCAGTCGCCAATTTTTTGAGTTAGAATATCCCAACACTAACACTTGCAAAGGCAATTCACTTAAGATGGCAACAAAGGAAATGTTTAACAAGGTATATCTGGGGGATTGCGAGAAAATCCTAAGCGATTTTCCCGACAATTGTATTGATTTAATATTTACATCGCCTCCCTACGCGGATCAACGCGCAAAAACATACGGCGGGATCAAGCCAGATAATTATGTAGAGTGGTTCTTGCCCAAGACCGCTCAATTCTTTCGTGTTCTCAAGCCAACAGGCACATTCATCTTGAACATCAAAGAAAGAGTTGTGGATGGTGAACGTCACACATATGTGATTGATTTGATTTCAAAAGTTCGGAAACAAGGCTGGCTGTGGACAGAAGAATTCATTTGGCATAAAAAGAATTCGTATCCTGGAAAATGGCCTAATCGATTCCGCGATAACTGGGAAAGATTGATTCAATTCAATAAGGACAAAAACTTTGCAATGTACCAAGAAGCAGTTATGGTTCCTGTTGGGTCTTGGGCAAAAGAGCGCCTCGCCACATTGAGCGAAACTGACAAAACAAGAGATGAATCAAGAGCGGGAAGCGGTTTCGGCAAAAATGTTTCAAATTGGGTTGGAAGAGATAAGGTCTATCCTACCAATGTACTTCACATGGCAACAGAAACTGGAAACAAGAATCACAGCGCGGTTTTTCCGCTTGACCTACCTGAATGGTTTATTAAACTTTTCACCAAATCTGGCGACGTTGTACTAGACCCTTTCGTAGGTTCAGGCACTACAGCCTTGGCGGCCATCGAATTAGGGAGGAGCTTTGTGGGGATCGATATTAACTCTGAGTACGTTACACTTTCTAGAGAACGGATATCAGAAAGCCAACCCAGGCTACCTGCTATTGCCGAGAAAAAAGCTAAATATGTCGTTTCAAAGAACAGCAAACACCGAAAGACGGGCAAAAAATGAACACTTTGAATTTAGACGATGTCAAGGAATATGTTAACGATAATATTGTTGACTTTCATAGAAGGCGATTAAAGTCTTTAGAAGAATTGAAATTTGAGAAGTTGCTCACAAAAAATCCCTATCTTTTCAAGGCAAAAAACTTACGAACCCCCGAGTTACTTGTAAGAGATTTACTTTCTGCATTTCTATCATCCTCGGAAGAAAAATTATTCGGGGATTTTCTAGAGGGCTTAGCTGTTTTTGTCGCGGAAAGGACTTGCGGAGGGCATAAGTCAACGGCGCAGGGAGTGGATTTGGAATTTTTCAACAACAATACGCATTATGTTGTCTCAATAAAATCAGGACCGAATTGGGGGAATAGTTCTCAGCAAAGCAAACTTGAGCAAGACTTGAAGACAGCGATAGCACGCTTGAAACAGGCTAAGCGAAGCCTAAATGTTCAGCCAGTCTTAGGGATATGTTATGGCAAAACAAAAACAACTTTCCTCCGTGGTTACATGAAGGTCGTGGGGCAAAACTTTTGGTATTTCATTAGCGAAAACTTAAATCTATACACCGACATTATCGAGCCGATTGGGCATCGTGCCAGGGAACACAATGAAAATTTTGAAAAGGGGCGTGACAAAATCATTACCCGATTCTCAATTGAAATGGGAAATAACTTTTTCGACGCCAACACCGGGGAACTCGATTGGGTCAAATTGGTTCAATACAATAGCGGCAATTACAATCCATCAGAAACAAAATAATTTCCATGGAGTCTAAGTGAAATTTCAAAAAATATGCGTGCTTGGTCTCGGTTATATCGGCCTCCCTACCGCCGCCACCTTTGCCGCGCATGGTATCCAAGTTCACGGCGTGGATGTGAACCCACGCGTGGTCGAATCTTTGCAGGCGGGAAAAATCCACATCCACGAGCCGGGGTTGCAAAGCGTGGTGGACGAGGCGATCAAGTCCGGCAGGTTTACGGTATCCAGCCAGCCCGTCGAAGCGGACGCGTTCATCATCGCGGTGCCGACTCCATTTCAACACGATACATTCGGCGAGTACAACGGAATCCGATTCAAACTCGCGGACATGCGCGCAGTGACTTCAGCGGCTGAGGCGATCCTTCCCATGTTGCGCAAGGGAAATCTCGTCATCCTCGAATCGACCTCGCCGCCTCGCGCGACGGTCGAACTGGTCGCGCCGATTTTAGCCCGCTCCAATCTTCAAGCCGGCGCCGACTTCCACCTGTGCTATTCGCCGGAGCGCGTCCTGCCCGGGCAGATCCTGCGCGAACTTGTTGAGAACGCCCGCGTCATCGGAGGCATCACGCCGGAATCAGCGCGCGCCGGGCGTGACTTGTACGCAACGTTCGTCAAAGGCGAGATCCATGAAACGGACGCGACTACCGCCGAGATGGT
Organism: Anaerolineales bacterium; assembly: GCA_044222305.1. Classification (GTDB taxonomy): domain Bacteria; phylum Chloroflexota; class Anaerolineae; order Anaerolineales; family Villigracilaceae; genus Defluviilinea. The sequence continues at coordinate 4,206 of JBGANO010000092.1, read as the reverse complement.
GAAGATCATGGAAAACACGACGCGTGACGTGAATATCGCCATCGCCAACGAGTTTGCGCGTCTCGCTGAAAAATTCGGCGTGGATGTGTGGGAAGCCATCCGCCTTGCAAATTTACATCCGCGCATCAACATCCTCAACCCGGGACCCGGCGTGGGCGGTCACTGCATCAGCGTGGATCCGTGGTTCTTCGTCGAAGCCGCGCCGGAACTTTCTTCCATGATCTATCAAGCGCGAAAAGTAAACGACGAGCAACCTCTTTTTGTTGTGGAGAAAGTGAAGCGGGCAATCGGCGAATTGAGAAATAAAAAAATCGCCGCCCTCGGACTCGCCTACAAACCCGACGTGGATGACTTGCGCGAAAGCCCCGCCGTTGAAGTGATTCACCTACTTCAAAAAGAAGGAGCCATCGTCCACGCGTGGGAACCGTTTGCCCCGAACGCAAAACTCGAAGGGATTGACATGGCATCTGATTTTGAATCCGCCATCAAAGACGCGGACGCGATTCTTCTGCTCGTCAGCCATTCTCAATTTCGCACGCTCAACCCAGTGAGCGTTGCATCCAACACCAGAGCGCGGATCGCTATTGACACGGTCAACGTCTGGAAACCCGACCAATGGCAATCTGCCGGCTTCGCAGTCCACCGCCTCGGTGACGCGAAATCCCCAGTCTCCAGTCTCTAATCTCTGTTTTTCCAATTCTCTAATTCTCCAATCCTCAATTCCACTCACCCTCCCCATGAAAATCCTCTCCGTCTTCGGCACCCGCCCCGAAGCCATCAAAATGGCGCCCATCGTCCGCTTGCTCAAACAAACGGAGGGAGTCGAGGCGCAGGTGTGTGTCACTGCCCAGCACAGACAAATGTTGGATCAAGCATTGGAACTATTCGAGATCAAACCTGATTACGATCTCGACTTGATGCGCGAAGGCCAATCACTCGCCCAACTCAGCGCGGGGATATTTACCCACCTCGACCCCGTGCTGGAAGAATTCAAACCCGATTGGATACTCGCCGTCGGCGACACAACCACCGTTCTCAACACTTCCCTGCTCGCGTTCTACCGCAAGATCAAGTTCGGTCACGTGGAGGCGGGACTGCGGACTCACAACAAATGGCATCCGTTCCCTGAGGAGATCAACCGCCGCATTGCAACTGTGACAGCAGACGCGCATTTCGCGCCGACAGAATTGTCGAAGCAGAATTTATTGCATGAAGGCGTTGAACCCGAAAACATTTTTATCACAGGCAATTCAGTCATTGATGCGTTGAAGTTTGTGGCGGGGCAAGAGGAGCCGAAAGAAATAACGGAACTGCTGGAAAGATTAGAGATTAGAGGATTAGAGATTAGAGAATTAGAGCCTAAGAGACTGGAGACTAGAGGAGTAGAGACTAGAAGACTGGAGACTAGAGGAGTAGAGACTAGAAGACTAGAGACTAGGAGACTGATTCTCGTGACTGCCCATCGGCGTGAAAATTTTGGCGAGCCGATGGAAAATATTTGCAAGGCTTTGCGAGAACTTGCTTTGCGTGACGATGTTGAAATTGTTTATCCTGTGCATTTGAACCCGAATGTGCAAGAACCTGTCAATCGGATTTTGAAAGACGTAAAACGAATCACGCTTTTGCCGCCGCTGGATTATCTTCCGCTGGCGCATTTGATGAAACATGCCAAATTGATCCTCACCGACTCAGGCGGGATTCAAGAGGAAGCGCCGACGTTTGGAATCCCTGTGCTGGTGATGCGCGAGACCACTGAACGCCCGGAGGGAGTCGACGCGGGGGTGTTAAAACTCACAGGCACCGACACCGCCCGAATTGTGGAAGAAGCGACGCGTCTACTGGATGATCCCTCGGCGTACGCGCAGATGGCTAGGGCGGTGAATCCGTACGGCGACGGTCACGCGGCGGAACGAATCGTTGATGCGCTGTTGAAGGCGTAATATAATGCCCGCATGACAGCGACTGGCAAGTTCGGCATTTGGTTGGCGGTTCTAACCTTTGCATTGGTTTCGTGCAATGTTCAAAACCCGCCGCATGGAAATTATTTCAGCGAGACCGGGCATTTTGTAGAGGGAGAATTTCTGCGTTTTTATAACAACGCGCCAAACCCTGAACTTGTATATGGATATCCGATCACGAGCCAGTTCACCTCACGCGACGGGAAAGCGGTGCAATATTTCCAGCGCGCCCGCTTCGAACTCGTCACCGACGCCCAGGGGAACGTAGCCGTTCGATTGACGCCCATCGGCGCGACGCTTCATCAACCCATCACACAACTTGAACCGCAGAACCCGGCGGCATGCGAGGTGATCTCCGGCTATCAAGTGTGTTATGACTTTCTCGAGTTTTACAAAACAAACGGCGGCAAGGCGCAATTCGGAAACCCAGTCTCGAACGCCGAGGAACAATCCGCAACCTATATCCAATATTTTGAGAACGCCCGCTTCGAATGGCGCGCGCAGGGAACACAAACCCGCGTGGAGATTTCTCAACTCGGTCAAAGTTATTTTGACCGCCTCGGCGAAGACCGCTCGCATCTCATCCCCCCGCAACCGCTCGACGCGTCCATCGCCCCGGTGATCTCGCTCGATGTTCGCGCGTTCGTCGCGCGACCCATCACGCGCTCCAGCGGCGAACAAACCGTTTCCGTGCTCGTGCAAGACCAAAACGCCAGAGGCATCTCGGGGACGAATGTAAATTTTTCGGTGCAACTTCCCGATGGCAATACGCAGACATTCTCCACGCTGACAGACTCGAACGGCATAGCGCGAATTTCATTCGGCTTTATCAACCAACCACCGGGCGAACTGGTTTCCATCGATATCCGCGTGGAAGCCGGGGGAAAAACAAAGCAAACAGAAACATCGTTCCGAATTTGGTTTTAGACTTTATCGGTAATAAGCCGAACAAGGCATGTTGGACGCTGATGAACGCAGAAAACGCAGATTTTTTTCTTGAATCAGCGTTTTCTGCGTCCCCGTTTTTATTTCTGATAGAGTCTTTTAAAGATCCCCGAGCGCAAAAACGGGACCGTCTTTGCAAGCCATCTTCCAGCCAGACTTTGTGATGACCGCGCACACGCCGCATTCCGCGACTCCGCCACAGGGCACGGGCGTCTGGATGAAAGCCTGCGCCTCTCTCCACGTGGACGCCTGATTCAGTTTCCTCAGCCGTTCCACCAGCCCCGGCAGAGTCTCGCGCGTTGCGTCGAGCGCGGCATAATCAGCCCATTCCATGATTTCATTCAATGCGGATAACGGTTGCGCCTCCACATCGTCAGGCAAATTTTCCAATTGCGAATCGCTGACGAAGACAACCGCCGCGCCCTGGTTCAGCGCGGGGCGAATCAATCCACGCAGGCGCGAAGGCGGAACCTCAAAAGCGACCAGCGCGATTTTTCTTGCGGAGGTGGGCAATTTGAATCCATTTCCCAGCGGACCGCGCAAAGAGATGTCACAGCCCGGCATCCAATGGTCAGGGACGGGCAAGGCGAGAAAGCCGTCCGGCGTGGAATCCGAATGAAAAAGTGAAACAGGCAGAGGCGCGTTTGAACCGTCGCTGGCGAGGGCGTATTGTCCCGGCGCGGGAATCAATTCCGCAGGGCAGGAGATGCGCGCGGCGCGTCCCCCATCCTTTAAAATCAATTCGACCACTCGTCCTTTTCCCGTGCGCATCTCGCTATCCTATCATGGCGGTATAATTATTTCAAATTAATTCGGAGGAACCATGAACATTGTTGATGTTATTCGGACGCTGGCGGGTTTTGCGTGGGTGGCGGCAATCGGGCTGGGTATTTTGGCGGCGGTGCGCGCCAGCCGTCATCAGACCGCGAAGGGGTCAAGTTCGAGCGCGTTGATTCTCGTGATCGTCGCCGCGCTTCTCACTGTGCTTGGCTCAGGGTTGGTCTATGTCGAATCGAACGAGCGCGGCGTTGTAAAAACAGTGCGCGCGGGAGGCGTCCGCCCGGTGGCTTTGGAACCCGGGTTGCATTGGATTCTGCCCATCGTCGAACAGGTGGTCAATTATTCCATCTCGAATCAAACCTACACGATGTCGTTCCTGCCGGAACAGGGTCCAGATTCGGCTGAAGATTCGATTCGCGCCCGCACCAAGGATGGACAGGAAGTGATCATTGACGGAACGGTGATCTATCGCATCGACCCAGCCAAAGTAGTGCAACTCCACATCTCCTGGCAGGAAAATTAC
>JBGANO010000091.1:0-8974 GCA_044222305.1 Anaerolineales bacterium | reverse complement strand
GAGTTTGCGACGTGTTCGCTAATCCTGTATTACCTTTCTTGGTGAAATCCTAAAATGTTTCCTGATTCTGCACTAGGCTCGTTCTTTCAGAGCATCGGTCATTTAATGGGGCGTAGGATTCACGGAACCTTCGAGGTGACTGAATATGAACCGTATGCGAAATACGGGTTCAAGTCTCTGTCGGGACCGTTGAATTCGCAAACCTCCTACACCTTCGAGATTGCAGAGGGCAGTACGAAGGTCAATGTGTCAACACAAGCCAATCTGATTAACTTCTTTCAGATGGACGAACGCGTTGTGGAAAAGATGATAAAAAAACAAATCAGGGAGAATCTAGCGATGCTTAAAAGCCTGCTTGAGACGATGCAGGTTGTCGCGACCTCCCGGTAGATTGCGCCGCTGTTGGCTGAAAGCAACAAGTCATCGGCGCATGGAAAGGAAAATCTTTATGAATACGAACAAACATTCAATCATCAAACGGATTGCCTTTATCGGCAATTATCTTCCGCGCCAGTGCGGCATCGCGACCTTTACCACCGATCTATGTGAAGCCATCGCGGACGAATACAAAGGCACGGCGTGCATTGCCCTGCCCGTCAACGATATCGAAGGCGGCTATGAATATCCTTCGCGGGTGCGGTTCGAACTCACCGAGAAAGACACGGAGTCCTACCGCCGCGCGGCTGACTTCTTGAACATCAACAACGTGGATATGGTTTCTTTACAGCATGAATATGGGATCTTTGGCGGTCGGGCAGGGAGTTATATTCTTACTCTTCTGCGCGAATTGCGCATGCCAATCGTCACGACACTGCATACGATTCTGAAGGATCCCAATCCCGATCAGCGCCGCGTGCTCGAAGAGATCGTTTCTTTGTCAGACCGTGTGGTGGTGATGAGCGGGCGCGGCGTCGAATTTTTGCGGAGGATTTATCACGTGCCTGAGGAAAAAATTGACCTGATTCCGCACGGCATCCCCGATGTTCCTTTCGTAGATCCGAGTTTTCACAAAGACCTCTTCGGCGTGGAGGGGAAAAGCGTTTTACTGAGTTTCGGCTTGCTTTCTCCGAATAAAGGCATCGAAAATGTCATTGCGGCCCTGCCTGCCATTTTGGCAAAGTATCCGAACGTAGTCTATATTATCGTCGGGGCGACTCATCCGCATATTATAAAGAACGATGGCGAAACCTACCGATTGTTCCTGCAGAGGCTGGCGCATGAAAAAGGCGTGGAAGCCAATGTGATCTTCTACAACCGTTTTGTCAACCCGGAGGAACTGGTCCAATTTATCAGCGCGGCAGACATCTACATCACGCCATATCTGGACGCGGCGCAGATCACGTCCGGCACGCTGGCGTACACCTTGGGCGCCGGAAAGGCGATCATCTCCACGCCCTATTGGTATGCGGAGGAAATGCTGGCTGACGAGCGCGGAGCGCTGGTTCCATTTAGCGACTCGCGCGCGCTGGCTGAACAGGTGATTGATCTGTTGGGAAACGAATCGAAACGTCACGCCATGAGAAAGCGCGCCTATCTGTTTGGGCGGGACATGGTCTGGTCGCAGGTTGCCCGTCGCTATATGAAAACCTTCGAGCGCGCGCGCGCCGAACGGCGTTATTTTGCGCAGGCGGAATTCGCAGTGAAGGCATTGGACAAACGCATAGGCGATTTACCCCCGCTCAAACTGGACCATTTGCGTCATCTCACGGATGACACTGGCATCCTGCAACATGCCATCTTCACGATACCCAACTATCAGGAAGGCTATACCACCGACGATAATGCCCGCGCGTTGATGGTCGGCGTGCTTTTGGATGAATTGGGAAATGCGGATGCCGCTGAATTGATAACCCGCTACCTTGCGTTCATCTGGTATGCATTCAACGCTGAAACGCGGCGCTTTCGTAATTTTATGGATTATCAACGAAACTGGCTCGAGGACAGCGGTTCCGACGACAGCCACGGCCGCGCTTTGTGGGCGTTAGGCATGATACTGGGACGCTCCACTACGCCGACGCTTCATGATATAGCGGGGCGTGTATTTCAACAATCCCTGCTTGCGATTCTAGAGACGAGCAGTCCGCGCGCATGGGCTTTTGCGCTGATCGGTATCCACGAATACCTGGGACGATTTGCCGGAGATCGCCGCGCCAGCCAGGTGCAGGAGGAGTTAGCCGGTCGCTTGCTCTCGTTGTACAAGGACAATCAGAGAGAAGGCTGGCGTTGGTTCGAGGATAAGTTGACGTATTGCAACGCCTCGTTGTCGCACGCCATGCTGTTGTGCGGCGAATCGATACCCAACCCTGAAATGACGAATATCGGCTTGGAGTCTCTTGGCTGGCTTGCCGATCTACAGCGCTCCGATACGGAAGGAAAACACTTTGTTCCTATCGGCTCGAACGGATTTTATCCGCGCGGCGGAGAACGCGCCCGCTTCGATCAACAGCCAGTAGAGGCGCAGGCGATGGTCTCTACCTGCCTTGAAGCGTATCGGATCACCGGAAAGAAAATCTGGCAGATGGAAGCCCGCCGCGCCTTCGAGTGGTTTCTTGGGCGAAACGACTTGCACTTGCCGGTGTACGACCCAACAACCGGCGGTTGTCGCGATGGTCTTCACCCCGATCGAGTGAACGAGAATCAAGGCGCAGAGTCTACTCTTGCGTTTCTGCAATCGCTTTTAGAGTTAAGGTTAGCCGAAAATATCGAGGAATCTCAGGAGCACAATCACAATGAACAATCACCGAACAAATCTATTCCAACGCCACACATTGAACCCCATCCTGACAGCCGCAAACTGGCGCTATCAGGTCAATAGTATATTTAACCCCGGCGCTACGTTACTCGCTAACGGCACGACGTTGTTGTTGTGCCGCGTGGAAGACCGACGCGGTCATTCCCATTTATGCGCGGCCCGCTCCGTGAATGGTTTTGACCAGTGGCAGATAGACTCTCAGCCAACTTTTATTGCTGATCCGGAACATCATCCCGAAGAGTTATGGGGGGTAGAAGATCCGCGTATCACCTACGTTCCTGAACTGGAACAATATGTGATCGCCTACACTGCCTATGCAAGCGGGGGACCGGGCGTCGCTCTCGCGCTCACAAAAGACTTCCGCTCCTTCGAACGGTACGGCGTGGTTATGCAACCGGAAGATAAAGACGCCGCCCTCTTGCCGCGCCGGATTGACGGTCAATGGGCTTTGATCCACCGTCCCGTCACCGCGACCAGAGCGGATATGTGGATTTCCTATTCTTCCGATTTGCGGAATTGGGGAAACCACAAGAAAATTTTAGAGGCGCGGCTCGGTAGCTGGTGGGACGCCAACAAAATCGGGCTCGCATGTCCGCCTATTGAAACGCCGGAGGGTTGGCTGGTGATCTATCATGGCGTGAAACTCAACGCGGCGGGGGCTATTTACAGATTGGGTCTCGCCTTGTTTGATCTGAATGAACCGGATCGCTGTTTGAAACGCGGCGACGAATGGGTTTTTGGTCCCGGTGAGCCATACGAACAGCATGGAGATGTAGATAAAGTCGTCTTCCCCTGCGGCTATACCCTCGCGCCGGATGGCGATACCCTGCGTCTGTATTACGGCGCGGCGGACACAAGCATAGCCGTGGCAACAGGTAGCGTAAAAGCCATGCTCGCATGGCTGCATGAAGAGGGCTAATTACTCACCTTCGCAAAAAGACAATGTCGGATTCTGTAACGCGACATTTATGTCGCTCTTGCTTGAGTATAGGCTGAAAAGCGAGACGATTCGCAGTCTCGCGTTACGTTATTATTGCGTACTGCGAGTTAATTAATCCTGATCGCCACGCCCATCACTGCGACGTAATGCGCGGCGGCGGCGAGTAGGACGAAAATATGCCACATCTCGTGGAAGCCGAACACACCGGGCTTGAAGTTGAATATTTTCGTGATGTACACAACCGCGCCAAACGTGTAGAGAACTCCGCCGATGATGAGCCATGTCAATACCCAGGTGGGCAGAGCCGCGAGCATTTGCCCCGCCGCCGCGACAGCCAGCCAGCCCATCACAAGATATATGCCCGCGTTCAACCAACGCGGCGCGCGGATGTAATATACCTTCACGATGATTCCGATGATCGCAAGCGACCAGATGATGGTCAACATGCCCCATTTCCAAAAGCCCTCGAAGGCATTCACACAAAACGGAGTATACGTCCCTGCGATGAGCAGATAGATAGCAGCGTGATCCACTTTGCGAAAAATTTCAAGCGCGCGGTCCTTCACGCGCACCATGTGATACGTCGCGCTCGCGGAAAACATGGCGATCAGACTCACGCCATAAATTGCGAGCGAGATAATTTTTGCGGGCGTGTCCCAGCCGATGATGAGCAACGCGATCAACCCTCCGAGCGCAAGCAATGCGCCCGCCCAGTGGGTGAGGCTGTTCACCGGTTCACGTAATTTTTTCAACATAGTTTCTCCTTGCTTGGGTACTGCCGACTTATGTCGGCGTTACGAATAGCTTCTTGTTGCAATAATGATGAACAATCGGCTTGATTGCGCATCGCGTATGATAATTTCGGTTTCAAAGTTTGCCTTCACAAACGGTTCTTTCAATTTCTTCTTGATGACCTCCTCCGATTCGGAGGGGGACTCGCCTGTGACTTGATACAGCCATTCGAGCAATCGGTTCTTAGGCATCGCCACAGGCAGGACGATCAACCTGCCTCTATCCATAAGGCATCTTCTCGCCTCTGCTAATGTGCGCGGGTCGAAGATGTATTCCGATGGAAAGGTCGCGACAATGGTGTCGAATGATTCACTCGCAAATGGAAGTTGTTGTGCCAATCCGCGCGTGAGATTCGCATTGCCGTTCGTGTTGCGCCGCGCGAGACGTGTCATCTGAGGCGACTCGTCGATTCCTACGGCGAACCAGCCGTCCCGTTGTAAGAGGCGGTGCAAGTGTCCAGGACCGTAACCGAGTTCGAGAATCCGAGTCCCTTCGATGAGTGGGAGAATCTCCCGCGTCCAGTCTTGCCAGCGGTTGAATGAAACTGCCGCGGCGACGAGGTCGTACGTGAAGGCGAACTGGTGATAGAGGAGTTTGAAGAAGAGACGCAGGAATACTTTCATAATTGCCGCATGCCTTGACGCAGTGCAACTGCGTCAAGAACTCATCTTGAGTGTTCGCCTTATGAAATAAAACGAGGGCTTGGCCGCGCCAAACCCTCGTTTCGTTGTTTCGGCGAACCTTACGCGGCGGCTTCTTCGCCTTCCGCGCCTTTCTTGGTCTTGCGGATGGACTCGACAGCGGACTTGCCGCGTTCGCGCGCATCGTCGTAGATGGCTTTGCCGCGCTCGCGGGCGGTGTTGTACATTTCACCACCGCGCTCGCGCACTTGCCTGGCAAGTTCGTCGGCGCGGGCGCGGGCTTCGGCGGCGGCGGCTTCGGCGCGGGCGAGCGCTTCTTCCGTGGTGTGCTGGGCGCGGTCGCGCAATTCAATGGATTTGTCCTTAATCAATGCGCGGGTCTCTTCGCCGGATTGCGGGGCAAAGAGCAGGGAGACGACTGCGCCGGTGAGTCCACCGACGATGAAGCCTACGAGAAAGGCTCCGAATTCATCACGATCAGACATGGTAACCTCCTTGGGGTTAGTTGGTTTTGGTTTAGCGATTTCACGAAAGGGTGTCATTCTGAGCGAAGCGAAGAATCTCTACGATTGTCGTGGAGACCCTTCGGTCGCGAAGAACGCTCCCTCAGGGTGACACAAAGATTATTTTTTCTTGAGTCCCATCAATTCTAACATACGGTATAAGCCAGCAAGATAGCCGTTTAGTTTGACGACCGGTTCGACAACATTCTCACCGAGAAATTCTGCGGTGCCTCGCAGGTTGTTGACCGTGTCGCTGGTGGCTTTGAGGATGGGACGCACCTCGTTTTGCAGAAGATTGATGAGGCTGGCGAGTTGGATGACAAGCACGATCAGCGCCACTCCGATGACAAGCGATTCAAGCGCGACGACAATGATGAAGATGTCGCGAATCCTGTCGGTGGGGGTGGCAGGCTGAAGCAGGAAGTAGATCGCTACTCCCAGCAGGGCGAGCAGGACGACCGCGCCGGCGACGACAGCAACCATCATCCGCTTCATTTGCTTCTCCTGTTCGATCTGCTCAGGAGTGCGCGGTGTGGGTTCGGGATATGTGGGCGGAGTTGTCATAATCAAATTATAGCATCGTTAATCATGGACGTTTGTCACGACATTCCGAGTAATTTCATCTCGTGGCGGACGATTGCTTCCCAGCCTTCGCGGAAGGGACGTTGTGTTAGTCCCAGTTCGCGCTTGGCTTTACTGCTGTCGCCCCAATAGGTTATGCCTGCTAGAGAACGCAAGGCGTCTGGTGTGTAGTATTCAGGCATCAAACCTGCAAAAGGCGTAACCAGAACGGACAATAGTTTCAGTATTTGATAAGGGATGATCGCCGGCATTTTCACGCCTGCGATCTCGCATGTAAATTTGTATGTTTCTGCAAGAGTATGCGGTTCGCCTGCTGTGATATAGGCTTCGCCGGCTTTGCCCTTCTCCATCATCAAGAGATGCCCGCGCGCGGTATCTTCCACATGCTCATAACATACGCCGAATTGCGTGGGGATCACAGGGATTTGCCCCTGCAACAAACTTCGGATTCCACTTCCCATGGAGGAGGTGTCACCGGGTCCGTAAATGCCTCCGGGCATGGCGATCACGAGCGGCAGACCCTTTGCAATGAAGTCTTTTGCGATTTCGTGCGCGGCGGCTTTCGTGCGATCGTACTGGGTGAGATGTTCGCCCGTGAAGCGATACGACTCGTCTACGACTTTCCCTTTGGTATCCGAGTTGACCGCGCACGTGCTGGTGTACACGCCTTTCGGTATTTTCAGTTCTTGCATCAATTCGAGGACGTTGCGCGTGCCAAGCACGTTGATGTTATAGCCGTCCTGTCGTTCTTTTGCCTTCGCCGAATACTTGTACCAACCTGCCACATGGAACACGCCATCCATGCCGGTCATCGCCGCGCGCATGGATTCTTTCTCGGTCACATCGCCTTTGTACAATTGGACGCCGAGTTCCTCCATCCATTTTGCTTTTTGCGGGTCGCGCACAATCGCGCGGATTTCATGCCCTGCTTTCGCAAGTTGCCGAGCAATCTCGCCGCCTACAAAACCTGTCGCGCCTGTGATGAAATATTTCATTGAGTAGTGTCCTCGTTGCAGATTTGTAACCTGCGGTTATTGTAGCCGACCTTGACCATTCCTTGCATACGCAGTATTATAGCACAAACCGACCGTTCGGTAGGGAACAAGTATGACACGAGACGAACTCATCGAAACCGCCGCGCAGGTCTTTCGACAGAAAGGCTATCACGGCGCATCCATGGAAGATATTGCCGCCGCCGTGAACTTGCGCAAGGCGAGCCTGTATCATCATTTTTCCTCCAAGCAGGAAATCTTACTCGAAATTCTCGACCGCGCTTTACAACTGCTCCTCGAAAAAATTTCCGCCATCACCGAACAAAATATTTCCGCCGACAAAAAACTGCGGTTGATGATCCGCCAATATCTGCAAATCCTGGCAGAGAACGTGGACCTCGCCGCAGTTTTGCTTTTTGAGCATCGCGCCCTCGAACGCAGGCAACATGCGCGGCACATTCCCAGCCGCGACAAATTCGAATCGCTTTGGAAAGATGTTGTTGCCGAAGGTGTGAGTAAAAAGATTTTCAAATGCGACGATCAGCCAATGGTTGTCCGCGCGTTGCTGGGACAGATGAACTGGACGATCACGTGGTATTCGCCCGACGGCGATAAATCCATCGAAGAGATCGCCGACGATTATTCCAACTTGTTGTTGAATGGGTTGCTAAAATGACCGCGTCCTTTGCTGTGTTTGAATCGGCAAGTGGCGCGAGAATCCATCGCTTGCCGCTTCAGGTTTTTCCAAACTTTTGGGCGTATGCGTATGTTGTGCGACAAAAAGAAAATATCTTTCTCATTGACACTGGCTCGGGGACAGACACCTCGCACGAAGATCTGTTGAACGGACTCGAACAAGCGCACCTTTCTCCCTCCGACCTGACTCACATCCTTTTGACTCACGCGCATATTGATCATTACGGCGGACTCTCCAAACTCAAGCCTCTTACCAGCGCGAAAACTGGATGTCACGAACTGGATGTGCAGACTGTGTCGCATCACGATGCGAATCTCGCGGTGATGGGCAACCGCTTCGATTCTTTCCTGATGGCGGCTGGACTCGCTAAAGAGACGCGTGATTCACTCCTCGGCATTTATCGCTTCACGAAGAGTCTCTACCAATCCGTTCCCGTTGACTTCGCGTACGAGTCGCAAAATATGCAAGTCGGTCCGTTTGAGATGATCCATTTGCCTGGGCATTGCGCGGGTCATGTAGCAATCCGATTGGACGACACCATCTTCTGCGGCGACATGGTCGTGGAAGGCGTTACTCCGCATTTGTACCCAGAAACCATCGGCGCATACAACGGACTCGACCATTATCTCGAATCGCTTGAGAAATTGCGAGTTTGGGCAGACGGGGCGCAGCTAATCCTGAACGGTCACAACGATGTGATCACCGACCTCCCCGAACGAATTGACATAACTCATAAAAACATTCTCCGCCGCATGAGCAAGATAGCGGGCGCGCTTGCCGAACCGCTCCCGATTGCTGAAATCTGCGACGCGGTTTACGGCAAGATGGAAGGGTATAACCTGTTGCTTGCTGTCGAGAAAACAGGCGCGTATGTTGAATACTTCTACGAACACGGCATGATCGAAATCGTCAATGCTGAAGAGGTGGAGCAGGGAGAGCCTGCGAAGTATCGGCGATTGCGTGATGAAGATGAAGTGTTGGAAGAATTGGAAAGAAAGGTAAGAACGGAGACACGTATACAGGTAGACACGTAAACAGGGAAACACGTACACACGTGTGTTCGGGTCTACTTGTT
>JBGANO010000090.1:0-9245 GCA_044222305.1 Anaerolineales bacterium | reverse complement strand
AACGCGAGTTTGATGAACGCCCCGCGCTGTGTCGTCTTCATCGCGGGGAAGGAAATGTCCACGAGCATTTCGTCGGGTTGCATGACTGTCTTGCGGACGCCGGTGTAAAAATTGTTGAGCGCGATTCGACGCGTGCCGTTCACCGATCGCAATGTGACCGACGCGCCGAGCGCCATGAGGGGAGTGATGGTGTCGTTGGCGGGCGAGGCGGTGATGAGGTTGCCCGCGATCGTGCCGCGATTGCGAATCTGCGGCGCGCCCACTTCCCATGCCGCGCGCGCAAGCGGATAGGCGCGCCCGCGAATCAATTTCGATTCGACGCAATGGTTGTGCGTCACGAGCGGACCGAGATGGAGGATGCCGTCTTCATCCATTGTGATTTTGTCGAGGTCGGGGATGCGCGTCACGTCTATGACGGTTTCGATCCCCTTGCGGATGCCGCGTTCGAGTTCGAGAATTAAATCGGTTCCCCCGGCGATGATGCGAGCATGTTCCCCTTCGGCATGGATCGTTTTTAGTACTTCCTCAATGGATGTTGCGTTGATGTAAGTATGCCACATGATAACCATTATGTCGTTGCGAGGGCGATGCTTCGACTTCGCTCAGGATGCCCTCGCAACGACATTTGTTTATTATTTCATTCCGGTCACAACTTCGTCGCGTTTTTCGTAGACCTCCACGGCTTGTCGCGCGAGCGTGGTGAGGTTGCGAATCGCGGCGGGGAGCGCGGCATCGTCGGCGAGCGATTGCTCCACGTTATCGAGCGCGCGCCCAACTTGTTCGGCGAGATCGAAGAACGCGGCGTCGAATTGATAGATCGCTTCGAGTTCCTTCTCGTTGATCTTCACCGCATCGAACAAACCTGAATATCCGCGCGGCGCCCGGCTGATCTTATCCATGAACGTTTGGAGTTTGATCGTCGCTTTCTCCATATCGTCCACGAATTCGATCTTGCCCGCGCTGACGAGTTCAGTTTGCAGTTGCGACGCGCGCTTGTGTTGTTCCTCGAAGCGGCGCGCGACCGTGTCACGCAACAGTTTGTCAGCGTCGCGGCGGTTCTGCCGCTCGATGTAGCCGCCGAAACCGGGGATGAACGACACCAATTTCTTGAACGGGTCTTGCATACTGGTTACTTTTTGAAAGAAATCATCCATGTGAGCCTCCGATGAAAATATACGTGTCTGGGCGCAAAGAGTCGCGCAAACCCATTATAATCAAGAAAATCCCTCCTGCGAAAGCAGTGTTGCCACAGAGCGCACAGAGAAAAGAGTTTTTCTCAGAGGTCTCGGTGATCTCTGTGGCTAAGTGATAGAGGTAAAACATCAAAAATGGAGAATTGCCATGTCAACCGATATTCAATCCTTGCTGGGCGATAAAGCCGAATCCCTTCTCGGTTTCAACTCGCCAAAAATTTCAAAAGATAGACTGCACCTGCCGGGCTCCGACTCGGTGGACCGCATCTTCACGCAATCGGATCGGAACAACCGCGTCCTCCGCAATTTAGGCTGGATTCACAACTCGGGCCGCCTCGGCGGGACGGGCTACGTGTCCATCCTGCCAGTGGACCAGGGAATCGAACATTCGGGTGGCGCAAGTTTTGCCAAGAACCCCGATTACTTTGACCCGGAGAACATCGTCAAACTTGCGGTTGAAGGCGGATGCAACGCGGTCGCTTCGACGTTCGGCGTTCTGGGAATCGTCGCGCGCAAGTACGCGCACAGGATTCCGTTCATCGTGAAGATCAATCACAACGAGTTGATGACGTATCCAAACAGTTTCGAGCAGATTCTATTCGGCACAGTGGAGCAGGCATACGACATGGGCGCGGCGGCGGTTGGCGCGACGATCTACTTCGGCTCGGACGATTCGCATCGCCAAATCATCGAGATCGCGCAGGCGTTTGCCCTCGCGCACGAACTCGGCATGGCGACTGTGTTGTGGTGCTATCTCCGCAACAAAGCCTTCAAATCGGACAAGGATTATCACGTGTCTTCCGATCTCACAGGTCAGGCGAATCATCTCGGCGTCACGATCGAAGCGGACATCATCAAGCAGAAACTTGCCGAGAACAACGGCGGTTATCTCGCGCTGAACAAGGACGGCGTCACGTTCGGCAAATTCGACAAGCGCATGTACACCGACTTGATCAGCGACCATCCCATTGACCTGTGCCGTTATCAAGTGGCGAATTGCTACATGGGCCGCATCGGACTCATCAACAGCGGCGGCGCGTCGGGCGAGAACGATTTTGCCGAAGCCGCGGCGACCGCCGTCATCAACAAGCGCGCGGGCGGCATGGGTCTCATCTCCGGGCGCAAAGCCTTCCAACGCCCAATGGCGGAAGGCGTGAAGTTGCTCAACACAATTCAGGATGTGTACTTGGATAAGAGTATCACGGTGGCGTAACAAAAAACCTCTCGAAGCAAAATGCCTCGGGAGGTTTTTTATCGTGTAATTGTGTCATGCTGAGCGATAGCGAAGCATCTCTCCTCCTGCCGGAGACTTACATGGGGCGGTAGAGATTCTTCGTCGCCGCTGCGCGGCTCCTCAGAATGACATGCTTCCAAACCGCTACCGATCAAAATCCCCCGAAGCCTCGGGCTGATATAAGATTTTCTTGATTTGCAATCTCCGCTTGCCCGCTGGCACGTCCCATTCGAAGGTGTCGCCAACTTCATAGCCGAGCATGGCTGTTCCGATGGGCGCAAGGATCGAGACTTTGCCCTGCGGAACATCCGCATCCTCGGGAAAGACGAGCGTGTAGACTTCCTCTTCTTTCGTATCGAGGTCTTCGATGCTGACAGTGGAATTCATGGTGACCACATCGCTGGGAATGTCCTTGGGCTGAACCACCACTGCGCGGCTGATCTCCGCTTGAAGTTTTTCCAGATATTCGCTTTTGCGGTAGTCGGTGGCTCGCGCATCCAGCAGTAATTTCTGCAAACGCTCAAGGTCGAATTGGGTGATCTGAATAGGTTTACCGCTCATGATTCTTTTTACTCCTGTGTATTTTGTTGCGCGAACACCCTAATGGTAGCACATAATCATTTTTGTTGTTGATTGCCTTACACTTTTAAAACCAGGACGCTGACGCGAAGCGCGCTGAAAACGCAGGTTTTTCCCTTTTGAATCACCGAAATCAGCGTTTACACCGCACTTGCGTTCGGTGCAAGTGTCTGCGTCCCCAAACCATAATCAGTTTTATTGTTGCTTTTTCGTTTGGAGGGAGTGGTGATGGCCGCCTGTCTTAATTTTTCTTGCTCCGCCTATTGAATTTGCGGACAGCGATCTCATACGCCTCCGCCAACAACGGGCGGACTTTCTCAAACGTCGCATCACTCGGCGAAAGGACGCAGATGAAAAACTGCGCGGAATAATCGGGGTGGGGCAGGAGGGTATCCAACACGGTGAAGTCGTAGTCGCTGACGTTGATCTTGTCCGCTCCAAACAGCGACTTGAACGTCTCCCTGCTCACGCCGATATTCAAACGATAAATGCCCGGGCGGTCGAGTCTCGAAACCTGTTCATACTCATTGCCTGTGGATGCAATGGTCGCGAACGCGTGGATGCGCTCCTCGCGATAGAAAAAGAAGGTGTATCCGAGGTTTGTGGTTGTTTCGACGTTGGGAAAGGTTTGGGTGATGTATTCTGTGATTGATGATTCGTTCATGGGGAATCTCTTTGCTACTTAACCGATTTGCGTTAACTGCGCATGGGCGAGCAAGGACTCTGTTTGGAATCGGGAGAAACTTGAAGCGAGGAAAATGCTTGAAAATGCGTCAGAATTTCCATTGTCCAGTTCACGCTGCGTTGGCAGTCTCCAGAACGACAAAGCATTGAACCATTGGAATAATAAGACGACACTAAAACTTTCTAATTTGTATTAGCGAGGCTAAGTGTCTTCATGATTACATCATTCGCGTGAGTAAAATTATCTAACTGTCCTTGAATACCATAAGCCCACTTTACACCATGAAAAAGATTGTTTCGTAGGCGGTACGTGATAATGATTAACGCCGAGATACAATCTACAATGTTGTTATTCTCTCCTCGCAACACAGAACGAACAAGTTGAGGTTTGTCGTTTTTGCGAAGATATAAGCCATCCAAATAAGGCGTAGGCTCACCATCGACAAAATAGCGTTGTCGAAAATATTCTAGATCAATCTCGAAGGCGTTGAAATCCAAATGACCTTCGGTATTCAACTTGTTGACGAGGGCAAAAATCGACTTCGCGGAAGCAGAAGTTCCTAACGTCGTACCTTCAAAAAAACTCCACAAAAAGACGAAGTGAGTTATTGCCTGTCTGTCTACTTTTGGGAGATTCGCAAACTCAGGAAAATTTGTCTCGAGCCATTCAATAGGGTCCATGATACCTCATTTCGAAATCACGCCTGCGCAACGGTTTGAGTTACCTGCGCTAGGTGAGTACGGCGAAGCCGCCAACCAGAAAAATGATAAGTCGTAGAAAAATGCTTGGGATGTGCGCAATCCACAGCATCAGGTGCCCGCTTTGCTGGGTGTTTTCGAGTTGCGCAAGACTCACTACTGACAAATAACATAACCTGAAGGATAAGGGTCCATATATTTAGAATGTAAACAACCTCCTATATCGTCCAAGACATCCCAAATTTTCACATCCCAACGCTCAATGCTGTTTTCTGTTCCCAGATAGTAAGCGGAACAACTCAACCTGTCTCTTGAATATTTTCGAGTTGTTGTAATCTTTTCAGTTAACGGCTCTTTCTCAGTCACTATACTGGTGACATCTACAAAGAGATTTACATGGTAAATACTATCTTCTTTGAACACGGCAGGTTTGGGGTTGTCATACTTTCCTAGAATATATCCATATTGCGGCCACGGTACAATGCTCCAGGCTTCTATGGGAAAATAAGTGAATTCTTTAGGCGGCGGGACAAGTTGTTCTGCACATGCGTCGTATGCACTTCGTTCCATTTTTTCTTCACTTGTGAGTGCGGATGTGGGTACGGACAACTGTGGTTTGGCATCCCATGCTGCAACGCTAAAACAAATACATATTGAAAGCACAAGCATTAGTCCAAGTACTACTAATAATGCACGCTTCTGCCGTTTATTACATAGTGACATTGATATTGGTTTTTCCTTTCCTGTAAATTCCGAGAAGAAAGCACCCAACTATTGTTTATGCAGCAATTTTGCTGTATAACGTCTAATATCTACCATAGCTGTATTATATCGCCCCTTTCTTCTTCAACTCCTCCACACCCTCGCGCGAATAACCCAATAAACTCGTAAGCACCTCCTCCGTATGCTGACCCAGCATCGGCGGCGGCTTTTGGATTTCTGCCGGGGTGGCGGAAAATTTATATGGGAAGCCGGGCAGTTTCACCGTCCCGGCAGAGGCGTGGTTCGTTTCCAGAATCATGTCGCGGGCTTGAGTCTGCGGATGCGCGAACACTTCGGGGATCGAGTTGATGCGTCCGCAAGGCAGACCCGCCTTCACCAAATCCGCAAGCCAATCATCCACATTTTTTTGCGCGAACGTTTGGTTGAGTTCATCCACGAGCGCGGCGCGGTTCGTCACGCGCTGTCCGTTCGACGCGAATCGCTCATCGGCTTTCAAGTCGGCGCGGGCGAGCGCGTTGCACAACAAACCCCATTGCTTTTCGTTGGCGACGCCCAAAATGAACCAGCCATCGCGGGCGCGAAACGAATCGTAGGGGACGAGATTCGGGTGCGCGTTGCCGAGGCGGCGCGGCGGATTGCCTCCAACCAAATAATTCGACGCCACGTTAGTGAGCAGTGCGAGGTGCGAATCAAACAGCGAAATATCCACGTGTTGACCTTCGCCCGTGAGATCGCGCGCGCGCAACGCGGCAAGGATCGCGGTGGCGGCGAACATGCCCGACGTGATGTCGGTGATCGGGATGCCGACGCGCGAGGGCGGTCCATCCACAGGACCGGTGATGCTCATCATGCCGCCCTCGCCCTGGATGACCGCGTCGTACCCGGGGCGGTCTGCATACGGACCCGTGCGGCCGTATCCACTCACCGAGCAGTAGATCAACTTTGGATTCACGCTGTGCAAGTCGTTGTAACCCAAGCCGAGTTTATCGAGATCGCCCGTGCGATAATTTTCCACCAGCGCATCCGACCTGCCCGCCAGTTTGCGGATGATCTCCTGCCCTTCTTTCGATTGGATGTTGACGGTCACGCTCCGTTTGTTTCTGTTCGCCGCGATGAAGTACGCCGACTCGCCGGGGTAGTTGCCATACGCCGCGCCCACGAACGGAGGTCCCCACCCGCGCGTTTCATCGCCCACGCCGGGACGCTCGATCTTGATGACGTCTGCTCCCAAGTCGCCGAGCATCATCGTGCAGTACGGTCCCGCCAGCGCGCGGGTGATATCGAGAATGCGAATGTTTTGAAGAGGGTGCATGAGGGTTTACTTTCTTCTATTTGTATTTCTCTACCGTACATGAAAGATTTTTACCGCAAAGCACGCTAAGGTCGCCAAGTTAAAAAGGTTTTCTTTGCGTTCTTTGCGAGCTTAGCAGTGCAAATGTACGGTAGAGAATTTGATATTCGAACAATTTTACTTTATCACACGCGCTTCGACTGCGCTCTTTGCCAGATACATTTCCGTCCTGAGCGGAGTGAGGAGCGCTCGTTGCGACGAACGTAGTCGAAGGACGCTCCGCTCAGCGAGGAATCTTCGCAACGACATATCAGCAATGTATAATCGCGCCATGCCAACCCTCTCCGAACTCATCGCCCAGAAATTATCCGAAGCAAAAGTGGATGTGGTCTTCGGTCTCCCCGGCGGCGAAAACGTGGAGGTGTTGGACGCCCTGCGCAAGCGCGGCATTGACTTCGTCCTCGCGCGCAATGAATCCAGCGCGGTGTTCATGGCAGATACCCACGCGCGGCTCACTGGCGGGATCGGCGTCGCGCTCACCACGCTCGGTCCCGGCGCGACGAACGCCTATGCGGGGATCGCTCATGCGTATCTAGATCGTTCGCCCGTTCTGCTCATCACCGCGCAGAACGACCCAAAACTGATCGGCAGTCATACGCATCAAGTGTTGGACCTGCAAGCCGTGTTTCGTCCGGTTACAAAATTTACTGCAACCCTCTCTCTTGATTCTGCAAATGCCACGATCGCATACGCCCTCGCGTTGACGAGATCGGGCAGACCGGGTCCAGTCCATTTGAGCATCCCGGCGGCGTTGGCGAATCAACAAGTGGATCTAGGTTTGCTCTTGCCGCCGTCTCCGGCGGCGAGGTTTGTGAATAAAAACCAAATCGCCAAAGCCAAAGAGATTCTTTCCTCCAGCCGCCGCCCGGTCATCGTGGCTGGTTTGGGCTTGGAGCCTGACAGACCGTATTCACAACTCCGCGCGCTTGCCGAAAAATTTCACGCGCCGCTGATCGATCTGCCGAAGAGCAAAGGCGCGTTGCCTGCGGATCATCCGCTGTTTGCGGGCACGTTGGGACTCACGATGAACGATCCCGCTTACGAAATTCTCGACGCCTCCGATTGCATCATTGCCATTGGTTTCGATGTGGTTGAACTCGTGAGATCGTGGAAGCAACCACAGCCGTTGATCTGGGTTTGTACTTGGGAGAATCAAGACCCGCGCATTGACTCGGCGTGTGAACTTGTTGGAAACCTCAACGACACGTTGGATGCCTTGCTGGACTCTCAGTGTGGATGAGGCGTGGGGTGAGAGACGATTGTCCACGTGGAGAGAAGCGCGTCATCCGCAGGGGATGGCTGGCGCCGCTCCGAATAGAATCTTCCCAGCAGACGTGTTGGACTCCCTCCGTCACCATACTCCGCCCGAAGTGATCGTCACCACCGATGTGGGCTCGCATAAAATTTTCACGTCGCTGAATTGGAAGGCGTTGAAGCCGAATACATTTTTCGTCTCGAACGGACTCTCCGTGATGGGCTTCGGGGTCGCCGCCGCGATTGCCGCCGCGCGAACGACGGGTGAGCCAACAGTGAGCATCACCGGCGACGCGGGTCTGGCTATGGTGTTGGGCGAACTCGCGCTGGCTGTTGAACTTGACCTGCCCCTGATCGTGGTCGTGATGAACGACTCCGCGCTGGATTTGATCCGCTTCGCGCAAACGAAACGCGATTTGCAAGTGTTCGGCACAGAGTTCGTCAACCCGAATTATGAATTAATCGCGCGCGGATATGGTTTTACATACGCGCGCGTGACGAATCGAAGTGAGTGTGATCTTGCCGTGCAAACCGCCGTCGCCTCGCGCAAACCCGCGCTGTTGGAAATGATGATCGACCCATCCGCTTATCGCTCTGCCACAGAGCCACAGAGTCGCAGAGTTTGATTTTTCCCGGCGTCTCTGCGACTCTGTGGCAAATAATAGACTTCTTGCGAAAGCGCTTTTTAGTCACGGATACTTCGACACGGTGAGCGAAAGACGAACCGTCAGTACAAGTTTCACGAATTCGCGCGGATTTTTAAATAAATCAGTGTAAATCTGTGAAATCCGTGGCAAAGAATTTGATCGTGCTTCAATGTTACAGGCTAATGCAAGAGGTCTAATTAAGGAATAACAAGAATCGAATGCCAAACTCCTCCCACCTCCTCGCCGTAGACATCGGCGGCACGTTTACCGACATCGTTTTATTTGACACCGAATCGAATCACATTGCCGTTGGCAAAGTGCTTACAACTTATCCCGACCCATCGCAGGCGGTGTTGAGCGGGGTCGCGCAATTATTGAAAGATCACCACATTGATCCTGCCTCTGTTCGTCAAGTGATTCACGGCACGACTCTCGTCACCAACACGCTCATCGAACGCAAAGGCGCGCGCACGGCATTGATCGCCACCGAGGGATTCCGCGACGCGCTGGAGATCGGCAACGAGGGACGCTACGACATTTATGATCTGGGTCTCGTCAAACCGCCGCCGCTGGTGGAACGTCGTTTGCGCTTCGGCATCCCTGAACGGATGACCGCCAGCGGGGAGGTGTTGCATCCGCTGGATGTGAACGCTGTGGCTGAGTTGTGCAAAACCTTGAACGCGGAGGGAATCGAGTCGGTGGCAATTTGCCTGCTCCACGCGTTCACCAACCCGCGCCATGAACTCGACGTGTACGAAATCGTGCGCGATGAAATGCCGCGCGCTTCGATCTCCATCTCGCATCAGGTCTCGCCTGCCATGCGCGAGTATCAACGAACATCCACCACAGTGGCGAATGCGTATGTGCAACCCGTCACCTCG
>JBGANO010000008.1:25875-72830 GCA_044222305.1 Anaerolineales bacterium | reverse complement strand
GATCGTTGGAACCGCCGCTTGATCATGATCGTGGCCGATGGGAGCATCGCGCTTGCGACCGCGTTCCTGTTTTACCTGTTCGCCACCGGTCAAATTCAGGTTTGGCATATTTATGTGATCTTGCTGATCCGCTCGCTGGGCGGCGCATTTCATCAACCCGCGATGACCGCCTCCACCTCGCTGATGGTTCCCGATCAACATCTTGCGCAGTTATCAGGCGCGAATCAACTCCTTCAAGGTTTGGTCAGCATTGCCGCGCCTCCGCTGGGCGCGTTGTTGCTCGAGACGTTCTCAACCGAAAGTGTATTATTGATTGACATCACCACCGCCGCTCTTGCCATCTTGCCATTGTTATTTATCCCCGTGCCGCAACCCGCGCGTGACGCGCTCCAAAAACCATCCACTTACTGGGAAGACTTGAGGGAGGGTTTCCACTACGTTGTGCGCTGGCGCGGATTGCTCGGCTTGACCATCCTTGCCATGGCGCTGAATTTCATGATCACCCCAAGTTCCGCGCTTCTGCCTCTCGTGATCACAAAAGTATTCAACGGCGGCGCGCAGGAACTCGGCTGGAGTGAGGCATTGTTCGGGGTCGGCATGATCGCGGGCGGAATTTTGCTCGGCATCTGGGGCGGATTCAAACGCCGCATCATCACCTCGTTCATCGGCATCATCGGCATCGGCATCGGATGCGTCTTGATGGGGCTCGTGCCAACAGACAAGTTCTACCTCCTGCTCACTGCCAACTTCATCATCGGTTTCACGCAAGTTTTTGCAAACGGACCGCTCATGGCGATTCTTCAATCCACCGTTGCTCCAGACAAACAGGGACGCGTCTTTTCGCTCCTCGGCGCGGGCGCAACCGCGATGATGCCTCTCAGCCTGCTTGTCTCGGGTCCCATCGCCGATCAATTTGGGATCCGCTTCTGGTTTATCTTCGGCGGC
This sequence comes from Anaerolineales bacterium, assembly GCA_044222305.1. GTDB lineage: Bacteria > Chloroflexota > Anaerolineae > Anaerolineales > Villigracilaceae > Defluviilinea. The sequence continues at coordinate 71,885 of JBGANO010000008.1, read as the reverse complement.
GCGGTCTGCATCCTCATGACGGTCATCGGTTTCTTCATCCCTGCGATCATGAACATCGAGAACAGCCATGATGCCGCGCTGACTCCTGTTGCTGAATAACTGATGTTACGCAGTTGAAACCCATTTGGCTTCTGTAACGCGACATTTATGTCGCTCTTGCCTAAGAACACCCTGAAAGGCGAGATAAATCTCGTATTACGGTCTTTACTGCGTAACGTGAGTGAATAAATTTCCAGTGGATGGAAAAGCCAGCTCACGATGAAGTTGTACTGCATCGCGTCAGAGGCAGTTGAACTGCGTCTGAAACTTGGTTTTGAACACGGGTCTGATTCTGTTTGCTCAATGATCCCCCTCTTTGCGTTCGTCTCCCTCATCTTTCTGTCCCGTCGGATGGCACTCCATGCAGTTTTGGAAATCGGAGATGCCTTCCTCGATATGCTTCGAGCGTATTTCGGATTCATTGTGTTCATGACAACCATAACAAGTAAAGGTTGTAAAAGCGCTGGGGTGACAGGTGGCGCATGAGACCGTGCCGCCATCGCCGTGATTCAATGGGAAGGAATGCTGTTCGTTGAACGTGGCGGGCTTCCACGCCGTGGTGGTGTGACAAGCCGCGCAATCTGTGCCGAATAATCCCAAGTGAAAAACAGGATCAGCGTGACACGCAACGCATGTGCTGGGCGTCCCCGCAAACTGGTCGTTGACGTGGCACTGCTCGCATTCCACTTGTTGATGCGCGCCCGTCAGCGGGAAGTCACTGCGCGAATGATCGAAGGTCGCGTCCTTCCAATTGGATGGCGTGTGACAGGAGCCGCAGTCCGCGCCGAATCGCCCCGCGTGAACGTCGTCCGCCTGGTGACAAGCCGCGCAGTCCTGAGAGGCGGCTTGCAAGTCCGCAACGGTTCGCGCGCTCGCGTGACAGTCAGCGCAGGAAATATCCGCGTGACCGCCCTCGAGCGGAAACGCAAATTTGTTGTGATCGAAATCGCTCCCGTAGGTATCCACGCCATCGTGGCACGACAGGCAGTCGCCGCCCCAACTTGCGACGTGTGTGTTGGTGAAAGCCGAATCAATTTGACGATGACAGGTATCGCACGTCTGCAAATCGAATTGGGAAATATCGTCGGCATGGCAATCGGCGCAGGTGAAGGCTTTACGCGCCGCGGTGAACTGGTGACCCTTCAACGAATAACCGATCGCTTCATGAGGAAAAGTGATTTCATCCATCTCGGTCAACGACGCGTCCGCGCCGCGATGCTCGGGGTGACAATTGCGGCAGGTGAGCGCGGTCGAATTCTTCATCATCCGCCCGTGAAGCGAAGAAACATCTTGCAGTTGTCCCGAAAGATTGCTATGGCATTCCAAACAACGATCCGCCATGGTTGCGCGTTCCCATGGCGCGGTGTGACAGGTTTTACAATCCCCGCCGGTCTCCGCGTGAGACGTAACGCCGCCGAGCATTTCCCCGCGTTGCGCGTTCAAGTCGCCGGGGCTGTACAGCAAACCGCCGCGAGCGTATACGTATCCAACAATGAGGAGCGTGGTGATGATTGCGGCGATTATGCCGCTCCCAGATAAGCAACCCAAACGATTGGTTCGCATCTTTCCTCCGCTACTTTAACAAGGTAGCATAATACAACGCCGCGCCGATATGCACAAAGGCGGAAATGAACAAGGCGATGCCGATGGGAATGTGAACGGTATGCCAAAGCGCCAGAAGACGACGCGCTTGCTTGAGGGCTTCCTGTGAAAGCGTGCTTTCGATCTCCAATCCGTCCATGGTGCGCGGGATGCGGGTGAAGACATAACGCCCAATGAAACCGCTCACCACGATAATGACGGTCAGTAAGGTTGTCGCGCCGGCGATGCCGTTGAATTTCCATGAAGTATGGAGCAACACCATGTAAGGTCCCACGATCCCGGTAAAAATATGGATTTGAAGCCACGTAGACATCCTCCCCCACTTTACAGTGCGACTCCGCTTGCGAAGGCTGTATAACGTTTCTGTCATCATCATAAAGATAAAGCCAATGATTCCAATGCTGTGACCAAACAACTCGCCCGCGGGCGGAATTTCCCGCATGAACAGGACGACCGACGCATACAATCCCGTGATCAAGATCATTGCGAGAAAAGCCAGCCATAACTCTCTGTTGCCGCGAAGCATAAACCCTCCAAAGATTCTAATTCCTCAAACCCGCCCAAAACTCGACGACCACATCCCCGATGCGGGCATCCGGCGCCAGTAATTTTTCACGGATCGAGGAAATATCTATTCCTTCCGAAACAATTTTCTGGAGCGGATAAGAAAGTTTCTGGTCGCCCATCACCACCGCGCCGAGCGCCCGCTTTTCACCGACGAGCAGGCGAACATGATTCACGTCGAAACCGCCCTGAACGACCAGCGCATCCGGCAGACTGCGCCACGTTTCGCTGTCGCCGCGCGCGATGCCGACCACGTCTTCATCGTGACCGCTCCCAACCGTGCCGATGATCGTCGTCGTCAGACCCGACAACCGAGTCACATTGAATGGAGGCGCTTTGACATAAGCGGTTGTCCTGCCAGCCATGTTCAACCCCGCCGCATATCCTTGCTGACGCGCAGGTCCCCACAAACTATCCAACACCGATCGCCCAATGGCTGGATCGTACACTTGCGCCACATCGCCCGCCGCAAAGATATGAGGGTCGTCCGTCTGCAAATACTCATTGACGAGAATGCCGCGCTCGACCGCCAACCCAGCCTGCTTCGCCAACTCCAAGCGCGGACGAATCCCGATCGCGTACGCCAGCATGTCGCACTTGATGATCTTTCCATCGAGCAGGCGCGCGCCGATTACGCGATTCTTCTTCCCCAGCACTTCAACCAATTCGGCGTGATGATGCAAGGTCACCCCTTCCACTTGAAGACGCGCCTCGACGATCTTTGATTCCCGCTCATCCAACACACTGCCCCAATATCGATCGCCGCGCAGTAAATAATGGACTCTCATGCCTCGCGCAAGCAATCCTTCGGTGAGTTCCAGCGCGGTGATCCCGCCTCCCACCACGACAGCCGTCTTGCCGCGCCGCGCATGTTTCAAAATGCGCTTCGCGTCATCCATGTGATCGAGTTTGAGAACGCCCTCCAAATTCGCGCCGGGCGCTTCCAGCGGCAATGCCTGCGCCCCGGTTGCGATCAACAACCGGTCATACGGAATGGAAGCCTTATCCTCCAACTCCAGAACATGCGCCTCACGCAGAACATTCTTCACGCGCCCCTTCACATATCGAAAGTTCATCTTGCGGTATTCGTCTGACGTGCGCGAATACAAGGCTCTGTCGTGCAGTTCGCCGGTCAAATAGTAGGCAAGCCCGGGGCGTGAATAGAATCCATGCGGGTCATCGCCGATCATCACGATCTCCGCCCCGCCCTCACCCTGCCCTCTCCCATCGGATTTCAGGGACAGACGGAGCTGATCCTCAGTTTGATTTATTGAACCGCGAAGCCCGCTAAGGACGCCAGGTTTTAATTCTTTCTTTGCGTTCTTCGCGTTCTTGGCGGTAAATTTTGAAGCCTGTCCTCCCTCAAACCCTGATGGTGAGGGGGATACAGTACGGATGGCCTCAATCGCCGCGATGCCCGCCACACCCGTGCCGATGATCGCATACTTCATGATTTCCTCTTTGCAAACAAATCCGTTCTCTCGAAACGCAACGCCCCGCGCGGGCAACGCGCCACACACTCGCCGCACGTCAGGCAATGACTATGGATCACCGGCTCATTTCGCCACGCATGGGCGCGCACATCAATCCCCACCGGGCAGTGATACGAGCAAATTCCACACTGCACACAACGCGCGGGGTCCGGCGCCACCAGCCCTGACGCGAGAACCGCGTGCTTCTTTACATCCTGCTGAAAGAGTCCCAAGATCGCCATTGTTTTGAAAGCCATCCGATCCAACGATAGAGTACAACTTGCATCGTTATTATAGGCTTTGAAAAAGAGACAAATGTCACGTTTAAGTCATGAAATAGAAGTCTAGCCGGCATTGCTTTCGCCACACACCTGCCTTGGCGGGCGGCGCCAGGGGAGAACACAAAGAAAAGAAGAGCATTTCTCAACGGTCTCTGCGGACTCTGTGGCTAAGCAAGATTCGCTTAGGGTTCGTAAAAATATAATTTTCCTGTTGGGGATGCAGTTGCACTGCATCCCGTTCGCAGTGCAACTGCGAACAAACAAAAATGCGGGAAGTTATTAATTTACAGACCCTTAGTGCGCAAAAAAAAAAAACAGAGTTGCCTCACGGCAACTCTGTTCGGTTCGCAAAACTTAAGCCGGGAGGCTGGTCTTACGAGACAAGGGTCACATTGGCGGCTTGCAAGCCTTTGGGACCGTCCTCGACTGAAAACTCCACCTTCTGTTCAGCCTCCAACTTGCGGTAGCCATCGGACTGGATGGCGCTGAAATGAACAAACACATCTTCGCCATTCTCACGGCCGATAAAGCCGTAGCCCTTGGTGGCATTGAACCACTTGACCGTACCAACAAATCTGTCTGACATCGTGCAACATCTCCTGCTAAGAAAGTTTTATGTCCAGAAGTGACACTGTAGCGTCGCGAACCAGACACGTGGGCGCAAGATTATCACGCCTGATTTTGCATGTCAAGACTCGGATTAAATCGCTTTCGGAGAACGGCAAAGCGCGACGAAAGATGGAACCACGGCGGCGACCAGCGCGTCTCGAACTGGGCATTTCGGATGACTGCCCGCATCCCATCCGGACCTGCAAACTGGTCCACCCGTAGGAGGCTTCTCCCCACCTCGAACGCCGCGTGCGCATCCGAACCAACTGTGCCAGCGAGGTTGTGTTCCTCCGCAAACCGTTTCGCCGCGCGGTTAAAGCGCGGAACCATACACCGTGAGTTAAAGACTTCAATTGCATCCACAAGAGGGGTAATTTCAAGCAAATCCTCCTCCTCCCAGCCACCCTCGCGAAATTCATCAAACGGATGCGACACACTGATGAACGCGCCCTGCTCCCTCAGCCGCCGAATCGTCTCTAGCGGAGTCAAGCCCGCCGGAATCTCCTCGGTCACGAACGCGGCAAGGATTTCCCCGCGCGTGGTGAGAATCTCCTCCCCCACGATGACCAGTTCCGGGTCCAGAGCCTGAGCCGCCCGCGCGCCGGCGATGGTGTTGTGGTCGGTGACAACGACGCGGTCAATCCCTTTACGGCGGCAAGCCTCCACAAGATCGCGCGGCCGCGTCAGCGAATCCTTCGAGGCGATGGTGTGGCAGTGAAATTCCACGCGGAGCATATCCCCGATTTTACCGTGCCAGGTCAGTGGCACAATGAGAGGTTTTGGAATAAAATTCAAACCTATGGGCGATACACCGATCTATAAGAGGCCGTGGTTTTATATCTTTCGTTGGTTATTTTTCCTTGTCATTGCCTATCTCTGGGAGATCGTCCGAGCGGGGGGATTTCAACTCAACCAGGTGCGAATCATCTTCGATGCGTTTTGTTTATTTCCCATCCTGTTATTTATTTGGATGGCATTTTTCTCGCAATTCGTTTTGCCGCTGACCAAAGCCGGCGACCGTTGGAGAATTTTTACACGCGTGCTTAGCCGCCTCGTTGGGGTAAAAGGACCCGCCATATTCATCAAGAACGGCAAACAGGAAAAAGAACCCGGGGAGGAAGATCGAAAAGGTAAGGGAGTGTTATGGCTCGATTCAGCCAGCGCGGCGGTCACTCGAACCGCAACGAAGATCCAGCGAACGCTGGGACCAGGCTTTCACTTCACCGGCAAAAAGGAAATCATTGCCGGCACTGTGGATTTGCATATTCAAAATCATGCCGTCGGGCTGAACGGTCAGGAAAAACCGTTCGCTGAAAAAACAGAAGATCAATCAGACGAAGAATATAAGCAGATACAAGACCGGCGGGCGCAGGTAAGCGCATGGACGAGGGATGGGATTGAAATTGTTCCAAATATTTCGGTGACGTTCCGAATCGACACAGGCTTTCCCGAAGAAGGTCAGCCCGGCTCGCGCTTCGGCTATCGCACCGGCGTGACCCCGAAAGACAAGAAGAATGAAAAAGCAGATCAGGACGCCATCCGCAAGGCAGTCTTGGGCGAAAGTATCAACCCAAACTACAACCCGGAATCGCCCCGTTACCGCGTGGCATGGAACCAACTACCCGCCATGCTCGCGGTGGATGTATGGCGCGAGTACGCTTCCAAGTTTACGCTGAGTCAATTCTTCGAACCGTGCGTCGAGATGCCGCCCCCGTATGAAGCGCCTGTGATGCCCACAGAAGAAGAGATCGACCCGCTTACGCGGGCGATTCAAATGAAAAGCGGGCGCGAATCATTCCAAATCGCGCTCGCGCGAATCCTGCGCGAGGCAAACCGTATCATCTCAAGATTGATCACATGGCTGGAAAAACGACCTCCAACTTCGCCAACAACACCCCCCCCCGTCACTCCTCCGCAACCGCCGTCACAGGAAAAGAAAACGGTAAAGAAGACCGCCTTGCAGGCGATCAACGACATGGTCAAGGCTCGGTTGACTCAGGAGTTCGTCGAACACTTTGATCAACACGGCGTTTGGATCGAAGGGCATGCTCCCGAATTGAGCAGGGAGTTTCAACGGCTGCAAGGACGCGGCTTAAAAGTGATCAGCGTCAGCGTCAGCAATCCCCGATTGAGCGACACCGTAGACCAGGCGATCATCGGCAAATGGCAGGCTGGCTGGCTAAAATACGCAAAGGGCGAGCAAAATCGAATCAACAAAAGGCGTGAGTTACATGAAACAGCCGCGCAAGACCGGGCGATTCAAGAATATGGATTGTGGCTCGGCGAAGGAATCATGCAGGCGCCTCCTGCCGACATGAAAAATACGCTGAAAGCCCTGCTGAAACGCACGCGATCCATGATCATTCGATCGGACGGCATACGCCGCAAAATGGCGACTGAGTTACAGTATCTCGAAGATATCCTGCGCTGGATCGAGGTCAATGGGCGATGAACGACTCAAACGTGCCTGAATCCGCTTTGCAGAGCGAATATCGCCTCTTCCGCGAGGGAGCGGCGCGTCTCGCGAACGCGTTCTTGAACCGGTTTTTCGACCTCTCGCCGCGCGCCGCTCGTAGACGATTCTCGGCTTTGGTGCTCTTGTTCTTCCTCAGCGGCTTTTCACTCAGCCTCTTTAATTACTCCCTAACCGAATGGCTCGCGCGCGTTCAAGATCTACTGTACTATTTGCTTAACCCCGCGTATCGAGTTGATTATCTCGGGAGCCCCTTCGGGAATTTGTTGTTGTATTTAATTCAAGTGTTCGTCGACCCGCGAAACCTCCGCTTAATTCCCCTCCTGCTTGCCCCTTATTTTATTTCGATTCAAGTTGCCGCCATCTATCTGGCGGATATATTCAATCTTGAGGAAGTTTCCGTTGCGCGCCGGCATATTCGAGAAGTGGCGCTTGGCGGGAACGATGAAACGATTCGTTTTAAAGAGGGCGATATCGCCGAGGAAAGTAAAGAATCAGCCAATTTTCTCATCGGTGGACCGGGCAAAGTTGTGGTTGAGTTGGATACGGTGGTCGTGTTCGAACTCCCCGACGGCACGCCGCGAGTCATCGGACCCACCGGCAACGAGAAAAAGCATCAAGTGATCATCGAAGGTTTTGAAAGGTTCAGGGAGGCTTTCAATCTGCGCGAATTTTTCGTTGAGTTACGCGATATGGGCGAAAAATTCAAATCGGTGACGAGTCGCAGTAAAGACGGCATTCCTGTCTCGGCAACCGATGTTCGTTTTGCCTTTAGCATCGATCGCAAGGAGGAAGATGGCAAAGCCAAAGCCGATCTACCGTACTCCTATACCGACGAGGCAGTTACAACCCTGGTGTATAAAGCCGCCTCCAAGGTGACCAACGAGTATGACAGGCCGTCGGTTGTCGAGTCGGGCTGGGTAAGAAATATGACCAGCCTGGTGCATGGAGAATTAGGCAAATTCATGGCGCAACGAAACCTGACCGAATATCTGGCGAATTTTGGCATCCCTGAAGTGGATTTGGCAACAAAACGAGAAGAGACGATCTCACAAGAGATGCGAAGTCTCATGTCAAAAGGAGAACCTCCGCCTGAGGCTGGCATAGTGCCCGAGGTGCCTGAATTCGTTCCGCGACCGAAGATCACGCGGCTCTTCTCTGAATTGGAAAGTGAATTCGCAAGCCTTGCAAAGAAACGCGGCGTCAAATTGCACTGGATCGGCGTCGGCACCTGGACATCGCAAGTTGAAAAAGTCATCAGCGAGCACATTGATGCCTGGAAACTATTCATCGAGACCAACGGGTTAGACACAAAAAAGGCGCTCGATGGGTTGAGCCGCGACACTTCCTCGGAAAAATTTGCAGGGTTAATTCAAGAGATACCAATCGCGTCGTACGAGCAGGCGCTGGTCAAAACGCGCGCTTCAAATCCGGTGATGTTCATTGTATTGAAAGATTATCGGAAGTTTTTAATTCAGGCAAGCGAAGTCTGGATCAACAAAGGCGAGACGCCGCCCGCCTCGATGATCGATGCGATCAAGCATTTGGATCGTTTTGTGTTCCGCGTTGGGAACAACCCGCCTCCGCCGCCCGATGACACAACACAGGGAACGGAATCTCCCCCGCCAGAATAAAGAACAAAATAAATGGAAGAGAAAAAATATTCAGCCAGCGTAAGCCGAGCCTTCCGGGCGGGTTTACCCATCGTCGCGCTTGAGTCGACGGTCATCACGCACGGCTTGCCGCGCCCGCACAATTTGGAGCTCGCGCAGGATATGGAGCGCGCAGTGCAAGAGGAAGGCGCGACGCCAGCCACGATCGCGTTTTTGGATGGGGAATTACATATCGGCTTGAACAGCGCGGAATTGAAGAGACTCGCCAACGAGAAAGACACCTACAAAGTCGGTCCGCGCGATTTTGCCACGGTAATCACCGAAGAAGCGTGCGGCGGCACGACCGTTGCGGGAACGATGCTCGCCTGCAAACACGCGGGGATTAAAGTCTTTGCCACCGGGGGAATCGGCGGCGTGCATCGCGAATCATCCTTCGACATTTCAGCGGACCTGCAAGCGTTGGCGACCATCCCCATGATCGTTGTCTGCGCGGGAGCAAAAGCGATCCTCGACCTCCCCGCCACGTTGGAATACCTGGAAACGAACGGGGTGCCAGTAGTCGGCTACGGAACGGATGAATTTCCCGCGTTCTACTCCCGCGAAAGCGGACTGGATGTGAGCGCAACGGTTGACACACCGGAAGATGTGATCGAGTTTGCGAAGGCGCATTGGAACGCGGGCATGCAGAGCGCGGTCTTGGTGGCGAATCCGATTCCGAAGGCTGAGGCAATTCCCAAGTCCGAGATGGACCCGTTGATCAAGAAGGCGTCGAAAGAAGCGCAGGAGCAAGGCGTCCACGGCAAGAAGGTCACGCCTTTCCTCCTTGAGCGTATCAACGAGTTGACGAAGGGGAAATCGATGAAGGCAAATTTGGCGTTGCTGTTGAACAACGCGCGGGTGGCGGCGCATATCGCCCGCGCATGGCGCATGAGCGAGCGGCGGAAAGCGGCGTGATAATTTCACCCTTGACATTTTAGAACAAGTGTTCTAAACTCGATCTCAACTGTTATTCATTCGACAAAGGAGGTCGAGATGACCACGTACCGTAGAAATGCAGGGGATGGATTGTTCGCCCTGTTCCGTGATCTTACCCGCGGGCGTCGCTTCAATCGCGGCGCGGCATGGGGCATGATGATCATTGGCGCATTGCTGGCATTCGAGATTTTCAACTTCAGCACCACCCAATTCGCCCTCGCCGATGTGCTCGGCAACCTGTCTTTCGCCGGGATGCGCTGGGCAACCGTCCTCGCCATTGCCTTCTGCGGCATCGACTTTGCCGGCATCGCCCGCATCTTCACGCCCGAACAGGGCGCCGACGAGCCAAAGGAAATCTATTACCTTTTCGGCGCGTGGTTGCTGGCGGCGGCGTTCAATGCTTCGCTCACCTGGTGGGGCGTTTCGGTGGCGATCGTCAACCACTCGAGCCTCTCGGGGGGGACGGTCATTAGCAACGAGTCCATGACCAAAATCGTCCCGATCTTCGTTGCGGGAATGGTCTTGCTCATCCGCGTGCTCATCATTGGCACGTTCTCTGTCGCGGGTGACCGCATGTTCAGCACCGATGAGAATCGGGCGCGCAATAACTACCCACGCCCGGCGCAGGAGCAATCCTATCGCCCAGCGAGCCAACCTGTGCTTCGCCCCGCGTCCAGTTTTAATCGCCCGGTGCAAACCACTCAAAATCAAGCCTATCGACCCGCGCCCAAACCCGCGCAACAAGCGTCCTTCATGCGGGCTGAGCCAACCTATCATTCGGTCAACGAACCGAGTGGCGACCGTTCTCACAACGCCTAAGCCTTCGATCTCGTTCGTCGCCTCAGGGCGAAGCAAACACAACTGAATAATCCGAACTCATTTCGAGCTCGGGTCCCTGAATCTACATAAAGGAACCCACCATGCCCCGCGCTCGCTCACAACAATACGACGACCGGCAAACAGCCGCGGCAGATCACGATGCAGGCGGCTGTTTGTCTTTTTATGCCCTGCCGCCTCTCGCGGTGATTTTGATCGCATGCCTGCTTGCCGCGCTCGCATCGCGCATACCGATACAAACCCCCGCTTCGCCCATCGTTCAACCCGTTTCGACCACTTCAAGCGGACTCTCCCACATCTTCACACGGGAAATCCAATTCTGGGGGAATGATATCCTCCGTTGGGCAAACGCTTCTTTCCTGGACCCTAATCTGGTCGCCACGGTGATGCAGATCGAATCGTGCGGCGACCCGCGCGCGCTGTCACGTTCCGGCGCCATGGGACTCTTCCAGGTGATGCCGTTCCACTTCCGCCTTGGCGAAAACGGATTCGACATTGAAACCAATGCCCTGCGCGGGTTGGAGTATCTGTCGAATTCGCTCCAAACCGCCAACGGGAATCCGCGCCTTGCGCTGGCTGGTTATAACGGAGGCATTGGGGTCATCGGCATCGGCGAGTGGGCATGGCACGCAGAGACGCAGAGATACGTCCGCTATGGCGAACCAATCTACAATGACGCGCAAAGCGGATTATCATCCAGCGTATCCCTCGATGAATGGTATCAAAGTTATGGCGAGGGATTATGCCGTCAAGCCTCGCAGAGATTGGGACTAGATAACTAGAAGACTAGAAGACTAGAAGACTAAATCACCGGCAACCAAATGGCAAACGCTGTGCCCTGCCCCTCTTTTGATTTGACTTCGATTCTGCCCCCGTGGCGTTCCACGATCCAATTGGCGATGGAAAGCCCAAGCCCAAAGCCGGCAGTCCTGCCGCGGGTGCGAGATTTTTCGGCGCGGTAGAAGCGCTCGAAGATGTGAGGCAGGTCCTCCGCTGGGATGCCCGGTCCCGTGTCGCGGCAAATGACGCGCCCCTGTTCGCCGATTCGTTCGAGGCTGAGGAACACATCTCCGCCGGGAGGGGTGTATTGAATCGCATTTGCCACCAGATTGATAAAGACCTGCTTGAGGCGGTCGCGATCCCCTTTGACGATGACTTGATCGATCTCGTTGAGATGCAAATGGACTTTGTTCTTAGCTAGCACGCTCATTTCTTGAAAGACTTCGGTAACGAGCATATCAAGCTCCACCGGCTTTTCGACAAGCGCAAGTTTGCCCGATTCGGCCTGCGCCAGCAAAAGCAAACCACCAACCAGGCGCGAGAGACGCCCCGCTTCCTGATCGATGCTGGTCAGCGATTCTTCGTCGAGGCTTTTCATGCGGCGCATCAGGTCGGCGTTGCCTTTAATGACCGTGAGCGGCGTGCGGAGTTCGTGGCTCACATCGGCAAGCAGGCGTTGCTGAGAGGTAAATAACGCTTCGAGGCGCTCGAGGGTTTGGTTGAACGAATCGACAAGACTGCCAATTTCATCGGCGGGTCCATCGTAGGGAATGCGCCGCGAGAGATCGTCGGCGCGATTGATCTGCTCTGCCGCCAGCGATATGGATTTCAGAGGGCGGAGCGTTTGTCCTAGTGTCAACCAGGCGGCGTTTGCTGAAAACAGAATTGCAACGACCCAGATCACCGCGAGGGTTTTGGTCAATCCCAAACGCGCGGCATCGACGACATCCAAATTCACCGCGATTTGTAGCGTGCCGATCCGTCGCTCATTCTGTTCGAGGGGAACACTGACCACGCGCAGATGAAGCCCGCCAGCCTGCACATATCGAAAAATTGGGGTTTCGAGGCGCAAGCTGGCAGGGTCAAAAGGACGCTGGTCGTTAAATCCTTCCAGTTCGCGCAAGCCTGTCTGCGCAGCGCCTCCCAATTCCCAGATCTGCACGTATACATCGGACCGAAGTTCAACCGTCTCAAGGTTGCCTTCGAGTTCGTCCAGTTCGCCGATGTTCATTCCGCTGATGATCAAACCTGCGGCGTTTCCAAGCGTGTTATCGATCTGGTCCACCAGAATGGCATTAAAGACAAAAATGGCCGTCGCGCCAAAGACAAGCAAAACTCCGCCTGTAACAATCGCGTAGAGCAGGGTCAGGCGGAGGCGGAGGGACATTTCGATACTTCGATTTACGATTTGCGATTTACGATTTGTGATTTGTGATTTACGATTTGTGATTTACGATTTGTGATTTGCGATTTGCGATTGATGTTTTGCAAATTCGCTCACTTGCCTATTTGCCTCACGGATTTTCCCTCATCACGTACCCAACCCCGCGCACAGTATGGATCAAACGAACCTCGCCCTCGGTTTCCAATTTCTGCCGCAAGTAGCGGATATACACTTCCAGCACATTGCTCTCCCCGCCAAAGTCGTAGCCCCACACACGGTCGAAGATCACTTCGCGCGTCAGCACTTGTTTCGGATGCCGCAGAAACAATTCGAGCAGTTCATATTCTTTCGCCGTCAATGAGATCGTGCGATTCCCGCGCGAGGCTTGACGCGTACCGGTATCGAGCGAGAGATCGGCAAATTTCAAAACAGGGATTCGCTCCGGCTGAGTCCTACGCAACAACGCACGCACACGCGCCAGCAGTTCATCCAAATTGAACGGCTTGACCATGTAATCATCCGCGCCCGCGTCCAAGCCTTGAATGCGATCCTGCACGGTGTCTTTCGCAGTCAACATCAAAATGGGAATCGAACCGCCCGTGCGCAAACGATGGCACACTTCCAGCCCATCCATGCCGGGTAACATCCAATCAAGGATCACAAGGTCAGGCGTGTGGTCGCGCGCAAGGATCAACCCCATACGCCCATCGGTCGCCGAGTCCACGGTGTAGCCTTCATACGCGAGTCCACGTTGAAGCAATTTGAGAATTTGCTGGTCGTCTTCGATGATCAAAATTCGCTCGTTCATGGTGATGCTCCTGAACAAAATATACCATAATTTGAGACGCGGATTCAAAGCACGCTTCTCTCTCGCCCGGGAAACTTGATTCGCCTGCGGGAACTTCGTCACCGCTTCTGCGTTTCTCCGCCAAGCCATTGACAACACAAACTCGACGCGTATAATCGTGCCAACAAGACAGCGTGAAGACAAGTACTCATTGAACCGTTCAGAGAGCCATCGGGTCTCGATACGGCGAAGAACTCGCCTACTCGACCAACAGTGCGAGATGGTCGGACAGATGACGAAATCCACTTCACCACGTCGTTCTCGCAGGGATTTATCGTAGTGACGACTTCAGTCGTCATCAGTGCGACTAAAGTGGCTACTACGATTAATCGTAAGAGAATCGGTGTTCGCCCGTTATCGCGAATCCAAGACCCCCACTGCCGAAGGCGGAGGGGGTAAAAGCAGGTGGCACCACGAAACGCCCCTTCGTCCTGCACATGGACTGGGGCGTATTCTTTTACCTGCACATTGGAGGTGCAACATGCTAGACCTGAATTTAATCCGCGAAAAGCCAGACTTAATCCGAACGGCGTTGAAGAACCGCCAGATGGATTCTTCGTCCATTGAGGAGATTCTGCAACATGATGAAAAACGCCGCGCCCTGCTCACCGAAGTGGAGCAGTTAAAGGCTGAGCGCAATACCGTCTCGAAAGAGATCGGCAAGATGAAGGACGCGGAAGAACGCGAGAAGAAGATCGTCGCGATGCGCGAGGTGGGCGACAAGATCGCCGCGCTCGACAAGGAGGTGGCAGAGGTCGAGGCAGAGTTGACGCGGCTAACGAGCGCCCTGCCCAACGTCCCGGATGAACGCGCGCCGATAGGCGCATCCGAAGAAGAAAATGTAGTCCTGCGCACGGTTGGTCAACTCCCCGAATTTGATTTCGAGCCGAAAGCGCACTGGGATCTGGGTCCCGCGCTCGGCGTCATTGACTTTGAACGCGGCACGAAGATCACGGGTTCGCGCTTTTATGTGTTGAGCGGCGCGGGCGCGCGACTGCAACGCGCGTTGATCGCGTTCATGCTTGATCTTCATATTCGACAAGGCTACACAGAAAAATATCTGCCGTTCATGGTGAAGACTGAGACTGTGTTTGGCGCGGGTCAACTGCCAAAGTTTGCCGATAATTTGTATAAAGACCACGAGGAAGATTTATATTTCGTGCCGACCGCCGAAGTTCCGCTGACTGGTTTGCACATGGACGAGATTCTCGATGAGGCGCATTTGCCTTTGCTGTACACGGGATACACGCCATGCTTCCGCCGCGAGAAGATGAGCGCGGGGCGCGATGTGCGAGGAATCAAACGCGGACACCAGTTCGATAAAGTTGAAATGTACATGTATGCCAAGCCCGAAGAGTCGGATGCGTTGCTTGAAAAGATGCGTGAAGACGCCGAGGCTACTTGCGCCGCGTTGGGACTCACGTATCGAGTAAAACAACTTTGCACGGGTGATCTCGGATTCGGTTCAGCCATCACGTACGATATCGAAGTCTGGGCGGCGGGATGCAACGAGTGGCTGGAAGTGTCATCGGTCTCGAATGTGCGCGACTTTCAGGCGCGGCGCGCGAATATAAAGTATCGTCCTGCCGACGGCGGCAAAGCGCGCCTGCTCCACACGTTGAACGGATCGGGACTTGGTCTGCCGCGCACGATGATCGCGGTAATGGAAAACAACCAGCAAGCCGATGGTTCGATTATCGTCCCCGAAGTTCTCCGCCCGTGGATGGGCGGCGTGGATGTGATCAAATAATTTTGTAGGGGCGGGGTAACCCTGCTCCTACTGGAATGAACATGCTTCCTCCCGAATTCCTCTCCAACCTCCAACTCGCGTGGATCGTCGTTGTTGACACGCTCACACTCTTCGTGTTGCTCGTCGGATTGATCGGCTTGATCATTCCGATCTTCCCGGGCATTACCGTGATGTGGCTCGCCACACTTGTGTACGCGCTCCTGCAAAGCGCCGCGCAACGCATGACATTTTGGGATTGGGTCCTGTTCGCCATCATCACCCTCCTGATGATCGCTGGCAACATCGTGGACAACATCATCATCGCGCGTAAAATGCGCGACAAGTTCGTGCCGTGGAGTTCGATCCTGCTGTCGTTCGCGATAAGCTTGATCGCAAGTTTGTTCCTCACGCCCATCGTTGGCTTGGCAAGCGCGCCGCTCGCGCTATTCGGCTTGGAATATTACAGATTGCGCGATAAAACCGCCGCCATCGAATCAACCAAAGCCTACATGATCGGCTGGGGCTGGTCGTTCGCCGCGCGATTTGGGATCGGAGTCTTGATTTTGGGGTCGTGGATGTTGTGGGCTTGGGTGTGAAAAAAACCTAGCCACAGATTTCACGGATTGTCACGGATTTCTTTTTTCTAAATTCGTGTAAATCCGTGAAATTCGTGGCTAAAGATTTTCTTAAACAAGTTACAAATCAATCTTCGCGCGGAGAAGCGCCGTCAACAACTTGACGGAGTTCTGCACATCCGCGAAGTCCACCATTTCAGATGGCGAATGCACATAACGGACAGGGATGGAAAGACAGCCCGCAGGCACGCCCGCGCGCGCGAGTTGCATGGCGCGCGCGTCGGTCGAGCCAAACAACAAAACTTCGCGCTGATAGGGGATCTTGCTTTTCTCCGCCGTACGGATCATCCATTGCACAACGCGCGGGTCGGCAAGCATGCCCCCGTCTTGAATCTTCACGCACGGACCTTTGCCCAACTTCATTTCCATTTTGAGCGCGTGGGGCGTATCCGCCGCGGCAGTCACGTCCACCGCGATGCCGAGGTCGGGGTCAATGCCGAATGCGGATGTCCCCGCGCCGCGCGTGCCAACTTCTTCTTGCGTGGTGAACACAACATACACATCATGCGGCGTGGACTTTAAAGAACGCAGTGTTTCAATCGCCACCAACACGCCCACACGGTCATCCATAGACTTGGCGACCAAGCGATCCCCCATCTCAACGAACGAACGATCAAACGCGGCAACGTCGCCAACTTTCACGGGACAATCTTTCCTGCTCGTCGCGCCCACATCAATATAGATTTTATCCAGCGGGGGGATCTCGTTCATCTTGTCAAAACGATCGAACCCGATTACGCCTGTCACGCCATTCAAAAAGCGGACTCGCCCTCCCAGCAGGTAGCGCCCGAACACCCCGCCAATGGACGAGAATCGCGCGAAACCATTCTCGTCAATATGGCTAACCATCAGCCCGATCTCATCCATGTGCGCGGCGATCATGATTTTTTTTGTATCCTTCGTAAACTTCGATGGGCGTTTGCGCGCGATAAGGCTTCCGAGCGCGTCCACTTTGATCTCGTCGGCGAGAGGTTTCACTTCGGCGCGCACCAACTTGCGGACGTTTTCTTCGTAGCCCGATGGACCAAATGTTTCGGTGAGTTGTTTGAGGAGAGGCTTCATGGGGAGTTCCTTGGAGGAGGGGGTTCGTAATTGGTAATTGAGTAAGTGGTAATTTGAGACTGATGACTAGAGACTTGTCCTGAGAGAAGTCGAAGGATTGGAGAATTAGTTGAGCGGCACTGTTTCGCCGACTTTGAAAACTTTGTCTTTATTGCGGGTAATGAGGTGGACAGTTCCCTGCCCCATCACTTTCCATTCGCCGCCGAGGCGGCCGACGAGCGCGGTGTTTTCGTCGACTCCGAGCATGTGTTCGCCTTTCTTGAGTTGTTTTCGTAAAGCAAAGATCATCGGCTTGAACACGATCGGCATCTCATCGAAATGCGGAAGAATGAATTGCACAGGGACGATTCCGAATCCTTCGATATTTTGCGCAAGGCGGAAACTTGGCACACGCTTCGAAAGCATCATCGCGCCTGCCGAACAGCCTGCATACACCGCTCCCCTGCTCCACGCCTTTTGCATGGACGTCCACGCGCGCGAACCTTGCATGGTTTGGAACAAATGAAGCGGAGAGCCGCCAGAGAAATAAATAAAGTCCGCATGTTCCAACGCTGAGTCAAAATGTGGGTCGTTTGCCGACTCTTTGTCAATGATCCGCAGAGCCTGCGCATCCGCGCCGAGTTTATGGAAGTGCTCCACTCCCATGCGCGACCAACGATTGATGCTTTCGTCGCTTTCCTGTCCCGCCGCGGTGGGAAGGCAAATAACACGCGGTGTTTTTGAGTTGACGCTGGTTAGCAAATAGCGATCTACCTCATCCATCACAGGGAGATATTCGCCAGCGCCGACGAGGGCAATGAGTCCGTTCATGGGCGTCCTTCGGACGGTAGACACGGAGACAGGTAAACAAGTAGACAAGTACACAGGTAAATATGTTGTTGCAGTGCGCAACATGTTTTTTGCCCTGTATACGTGTTTCCGTGTCTACGTGTGTACATATCTCACCTGCCCCCAACCAACTCAGGTGTAATCTTTTTCAACGCCGCGTGCAGTAAATTCAACGTGTGTTTCCAATCGTCCACGCGCGAAATACTGACAGGCGAATGAGTGTAACGATGCGGCACAGAGACAGACACGGTTGGAATTCCCGCAAGCGCGCGCTGGATCGCGGCGGAGTCTGTGCCGCCTCCGCCAGGCTGGCGCAGTTGATATGGAATCTTTGCAGATGCCGCGACCGCTTGAAGAAAGCGAACCAGCCTCGGGTCGTGAAGAGTCGAACCGTCCGCGATGTAGATGGCGGGACCGAGTCCGAGTTTGGTGTTGTAGGTCACGTTTTCGTTCCCGTCAAAATTGGGCAGGTCGTTGGCGGGCGTCGAGTCGATTGCAATCGCAAGATCGGGGTTGAAATATTGCGCCGCCACTTTCGCGCCGCGCAAACCAACCTCTTCTTGAACAGTGAATGCGGCGCACAGATCAACATTCGAGGGCGCGCCTTTGAACAACTCGATCAACGTCGCAACACCGATACGATCATCAATCGCCTTCGCCATGATCGAAGGACCGACGCGGCGAAACTTTGTCGCAAAGCTCGCGCGGTCTCCAACCTTCGCCTTGCCCGCGAGACCCAGATCAATGCGAAGCGAATCAATCGGAACCTTGCGCGTGCGTTCGCTCGACTCCATCAAGTGAATAGGTTTTCCGCCGATTACGCCGGGCGCGCGCTCTTTTCCGACGCACACTTGCTTGCCCACAAGATGACGCGCGTCAATACCGCCGATCTCTTCAAACCGATAAATCCCTTCGCCATCGTCGGCGACGATCATCAATCCGACTTCGTCCATGTGGGCGTCGAGCATGACTTTGACACGCTTCGTCTCGACGCGGCTCGACGCAGGCTTCCCCTGCCCGTGCTTGGTCGCAAGGACGTTGCCTAGCGCGTCCACCCGAACATCGTCCGCGTAGTCTTTGATCTCTTCGAGGACAATTTTGCGCACTTCGCTCTCATCGCCAGAGACGGCGATCACGTTGCAAAGTTTTTCGAGCAGTTTGAGTTGAGGGGTTCCGAAGGTTGGCATAAGATTCAGAGGATTAGAGGAGTAAAGAGCAGAGAATTAGAGGATTAGAGATTGGAGATTTTGTTGCGGGGGCAGTTGAACTGCTCCCGCATCATTATTATTCATCCCATGTGATTGTTTCTACAAAATTTTCTTCGAGCGAGGCGATGAATTCGGCGAGCAATCTCCCTGTGCGTTGAATGTCTTTGATTGCAACCGATTCAACGGGCGTGTGCATGTATCGGATCGGGAACTCGACCAGCGCGGTGGGAATCCCTTCGGCGGTGACTTGCATCGGGTACGCGTCGGTGCCTGAATGCCCGGAGGTCACATCGAAGAACCACGGGATTTCGAGTTGCTCTGCCAGCTCCTTCAATTTCTTGTGCAGAAACGGATGCATGTTTGGTCCCACGCATAAACCAACACCTTTGCCCATTGGATGAGTCTGCCAGCCGTTCGCGCCGGGTCCTTTTGCAAATGTTCCATCTACAGCGATCGCGATCTGCGGACGAATCTCGAAGGCAGACGTGTACGCGCCGAGATAACTCGTTTCTTCCTGCACGGTGGCGACTGCCCACACATCCCACATGTGCGGCTTCGATTGCAACTCTTCCAGGCAGACGGTCAACGCGGCGACGGAGGCGCGATTGTCAATCGTGTGACCTGAGAGGATGTCGCCAGCGAGTTCCATCGGTTCATTCGCGAAGGAGACCAGGTCGCCCACCTTGACTTTTTTCTCCACCTCGCGCGGAGTCAAACCCGTGTCAACCAATAAGTAGCCGATCTCGAGCGCGCCGTCGCCAGCGGATTCGGGGAGCAATTTAGAGGAGGGCATCGCGATCACCGCTGGCAGATCAGCCCCACTTGCGGCGTGAACCGTCACTTCCGCGCCCGGTAACACATGCGCATCGATCCCGCCGACGTTGGTGATGCGGAGGAATCCATCCACGATCTGAGTCACTCTCATGCCAATCGCATCCATGTGCGTGGCGATCAAAATCGAGGGGCGTTTCTTGCCTGAACCGCGCTTGAGTCCATGCAACGAGCCGACGCGACTGAAGCGTGTTTCGTCTACGAGCGGACGCCACTTTGCTTCGATGAGTTTCGCAACAGGAGTCTCGTTGCCTGAGACCCCCGAAGTGGATATCAATGATTTTAGAAATGGAAGAATATCGGTCATGGCGTCGCTTGTGGGAACGGAGTCAATGAAGGCGTGGAGGTGTCCATCGGCGTAACTTGTGTTGGCGAGGGGGTGAATGTGAATGTGTTTGTGATCGTAATAAAGACGGTCGGGGTTAATGTGACGCTCGGGGTGGGCGACGGTGTGCGAGAGGAAGTGAGCGTGAACGAAGGCGTAAGGCTGGCAGGCTGGAACGGCGTGAAGGATAACGTCGGCGTAACGGTGGAGGTGGGCGTGCCGGTTGCCGTGGGTGTCTCTGTCACTGTGGGTGAAATTATGTTTGGCGCCGTGGTCGTGGCAGGTGTAATTTGAAGCGTGTTGGTTGCGGTCAGGTTATTGGTGGATGTGTAACTGACGGTTGGAGTTGGCGTGACATTCGAATTGGGAGCGGCCATCATGGCAACCCATCCTATACAGTAACATGGAAGCGTTGCCAGT
This sequence comes from Anaerolineales bacterium, assembly GCA_044222305.1. Classification (GTDB taxonomy): domain Bacteria; phylum Chloroflexota; class Anaerolineae; order Anaerolineales; family Villigracilaceae; genus Defluviilinea. The sequence continues at coordinate 51,371 of JBGANO010000008.1, read as the reverse complement.
GAGATGATGATTAGAGTCAATCGGCGTTGCGCAAGCTTGTCGGAGGCTTCGAACATGATGGTTCGATTATAATCCATCGTCGCAAGACAGATTGCAATCTTTGCCACAGAGATCACAGAGATTCTGAGAAAAAACTCTGAGGTCTCTGTGGACTCAGTGGCTAAGAAAAACTCAACAATGATTCCTCTCCACTTACATATTTCAGGTTTTCTTTCGTATCGCGATCCCGTTGAATTGGATTTCAACGCGTTCGATCTTGCGTGCATCTCTGGTCACAACGGCGCGGGGAAGTCGTCGCTATTGGACGCGATCACGTGGAGTCTGTTCGGCGAGGCGCGCGGCAAAAGTAGTGACGTGATCAATCTGCACGCGGATGTGAAAGCCGCCGAGGTGATTCTCACGTTCAGGCATGAGGAAAATACGTATCGCGTGCAACGTTCGTTACCAAGGGGAAAAAGCACGGTGCTTGAATTCCAGATTCAAAGCAACGAAGCATGGAAGCCATTAACGGAAAAGACGACACGCGACACACAGGCACGCATCGAACAGACGTTGCGGCTGGATTACGAGACGTTCGTCAACGCGTCCTTCTTTTTGCAGGGCAAAGCCGATCAGTTCACGCAACAGAATGCGGGCAAACGCAAAGAAGTGTTGAGCAACATCCTTGGGCTTGAAATTTGGGACGAATATAAAAATCGAACCGCCGAAAAGCGGAAGGGAATCGAGTCGGAGGTCGAAACGATTGACGGACGCGTGGCGGAGATTGATACGGAACTCGCCGAGGAAGAGACAAGAAAGATTCGGCTGGGAGAATTGCAATCGTCACTGAAGCAGTTATCGGTGACGCGCGAGGCGCAAGAGTCCGTGATGCAAAACTTGAAACGGAATGCGGCGTTGGTGGATGAGCAACGCAAGATGACCTCCACGCTCGCGGCGGGACTCGAACGTTCGCGCACGGCTCTCGCGTCTTTGGAGAGTCGCCTCACTGAAAAAGAGTCGGATCGCGCCTCGTATGCCGATCTCGTGAACCGCGCCAAGGAAATCGAATCGGAATATAAAGCGTGGCAAAACGCACGCAAAGAATTAGAGAATTGGGAGAAGACCGCGTCGCAGTTCCGCGAACACGAAAAGGGACGCTTGCCGCTGCAGGAAAAGATCGCCGTGGAAAAGGCGAAGTTGGAGGAGGAAAGGCGTTCGCTGGTGGTTGAGGCAGAGGAGATTGGTAATCAATTATCAGTGAACAGTGAGTTGAAAAGTGAAATTGATAAGACGCAAAAACTTCTGAATGACGCAGAAACAAAAGTAATTGAGCGTGCTAAAGTTGAAATCGAACGAAACGCGGGACGCGAACGACAAGCCGCGTTGAAAGTGGAAAATGATTCGCTTAAAACCGAAATGAACGTGTTGAAAGATAGAATCGAAACGCTCAAGTCGGCAGATGGCGCGACATGTCCATTGTGCGGGCAGGAGTTGAGCAAGGAACATCGCAAGTCCACGCTCAAGCAGTTGGAAGAGGAAGGCAAGCAAAAAGGCGACGCGTATCGCGCCAACCAGAAAGAAACGACTGAACTTGCGCAACAAATTACAAATTACGAATTACAAATTACTGCTCTTGGCTCCGCCGAAAACGAACGCGTGAAATATGCCAGCGAAATCTCGCAGTTGACCGAAAGATTGGAAAGATTACAGTCTCTCGCTAAAGATTGGGAAGCGACAGGCAGAAAACGCTTGAAAGAAGTTGAGAAAATTTTGGATAGCCGAAAATACGCGACCGACGAACAAAAGCAACTCGCCAAACTAGACAAGGAATTGGCAAAACTTGGTTACGACGCGTCGGCGCACGATGAGACGCGCGAAAAGGAAAACGAATTACGAAGCGTGGAGGAAGACCACGTCAATTTGAAATCTGCGAAGGATGTGAGCAAGCAGATCGAGAGTGAGATCAAAAACCTGACAGAGGAAAGAGGAAAGAGGAAAGAGGAGGTTGAGGAGGGGCAGAAGCAATTCAACGCGGCGTCTTCGGCTTTGAAAGATGCAGAGGCGAGTGCGCCAAACTTGGATGAAGCGGAGCGCGAGTTGTTCCGTTTACGAGAAGAAGAAAACCGCGCGCGTGGCGAACTCGGCGGCGCACAGCAACGGGTGGATGTGTTGAAGACCCAACGCACGCGCAAAGCGGATTACGAGAAGGAACGCGAGTCACTGCAACAGCAAGTCGCGCGTCACCGCACGCTGGAACAAGCCTTCGGCAAGAACGGCGTCCCTGCGTTGTTGATCGAGCAGGCATTGCCGCAGATCGAGGAGAAAGCCAACGAACTGCTGGATCGTCTATCGGATGGAAATATGTCCATTCGGTTTGTGACGCAAGGGATATACAAAGATAAAAAGCGCGACGACTTGAAGGAAACGCTCGATATTACGATCAGCGATTCGGCGGGAATTCGCAACTACGAGATGTATTCGGGCGGCGAGGCGTTCCGCGTCAACTTTGCGATACGGCTCGCGCTGTCGGAAATCCTTGCCCAGCGGAAGGGCGCGCGCCTGCAAACGCTGGTCATTGACGAAGGCTTCGGCTCGCAAGACACACTGGGGCGTCAGCGGTTGGTCGAAGCGATCAATCTGGTGAAGAATGATTTTGCGAAAATTCTCGTCATCACCCACCTTGAAGAATTGAAGGATGCGTTCCCGAGTCGCATTGAGGTGGAGAAAACGGAACGAGGGAGTTCGGTGAGGGTCTTATAGCGCGTGTTGCGTACTGCGTATTTTTGAAGGCGGGTTATGGAATACGCAGTACGAAGTACGAAACATTTCAAATTGGAGTTGAGTTATGAAAAAGTTAGTTTCGTTATTTCTAGCAGGCATGGCGCTTGTCACCGCCTGCACGCCTAAAGAGGGAATCGAGGTGCGCGATGCGTGGATACGGACTGCCCCGCAAGGCGGGAACAGCGCGTTGTATTTCGTCATCCACAATTATTCGGCGGACGATGAACTGGTCGGCGTTTCGACGGAGATCGCGGATGCGGCTGAAATCCATGAGTCGAGCATGGTGGACGATGTGATGCAGATGCGGATGGTCGAGTCCGTGCCGCTGGTTTCTGGCGAGGATGTCGAATTTGCATCGGGCGGCTTGCATGTGATGCTGGTCGGTCTCAAAGAAGATGCTAAAGTAGGAGATATGGTGGATATTGTTCTTCACTTCAAAAATAGTGAGGATATTCGGTTGCAAGTCCCGGTGCGGGAGGGTGCGGAGGAGCATGGCGGGCATGGGGGGTAAGGTCTATGTCATGCTGAGGGCGTTCGTTGCCCGAAGCATCTCTGACACGGCACAAAGGGACCCTTCGTCGCAAACTACGCTCCTCAGGGTGCCATGGCGAGGAACATTTTTTCATGCACCGTCGTCCTTCTCGGCAAGGAGACAAAATGAAAAAATCAATTCTTATCTTGCTCGCTTTTATTCTCGCCGCGTGCACTGCGGAGCCGACCGAACTCGATTACAACAGGCTAACATGGGATAAAGCAAATATTTCGCACTATCGTTTCGAGTTGAACATCAGCTGTTTCTGCGCGTTCAATGAGCAGATGCCGCTCACTGTCGAGGTGAAAGATGGTGAAGTCGTTTCCATGGCAACGGTAGACGGCACGCCTGTCGCTGTGAGCGACCCGAATTATGAATTCTTCGTCGGGCTGGGAACGATGGATCGCTTGTTTGCGGAACTCGAAAGCGCCATGAGCAGCAAGGACGCTGGTGATATCATCGTGAAGTACGATGCGTCGCTTGGCTACCCTACCGAAGCCAGCATTGACTACATCAAAGCAGCGGTGGACGATGAGTTGTACATCACGGTTGCAGGGTTCGAGGCGTTGCCCTAATCGTCCGCGTTAGAGAACGCTGACTACGCGGATGGGGTGGCGAAAACGAATCAGGAAACTGAATCAGCTGTCCCGCCGAAATGAAGCGACAAAAAATCCCTGATGAATTTTCGGGGATTTTTTGTTATCAACCAATATGTCACCCTGAGGAGCGCCGTTTGCGACGAAGGGTCTCTAGGACGCATAAGAGATTCTTCGCTCCGCTCAGAATGACATGGCGCGATGCGGGTTAAATTTCTCCGAGCAGGACTCGATCCGTGCCCCGATCCACTTCCCACGGGTAGACGATGTAGGCGTCGGTGACGGCGGCGTAATAATCGGGGCGATTGTTGCCGAATAAATTTCGATACGGATTGAAATGCAGGACGCACGTTTCGGGAAAGCCGCCCGCGGCAGAGACACGGTTCTTAACCGCCGTGATGGTGCGACCAGAACCCCATATGTCGTCCACGATGAGGGTTGGGCGACCGCGCATTTTTTCGTCCGCGGGGAATTGGATGAACTCGGGCCACGCCATGATGGACTTTTCTTTTGCGAGTTGCGCGGGGAAGTCTACGGCCGCGGTGAGGACGTGTGTGATGTCCATCGCTTCGGCGAGCATCCCCGCGGGGACGATGCCGCCGCGCGTGATGATCACCATCGCGGTGAATTCGCGTTTGAATTGCGGGATGAGATGGTCAATGAGACGATCCACTTCATCCCAGGTGATCATTTCGCGTCGAGGTTCGGGTTGCATGATTATTTACCGCGAAGCACGCGAAGGTCGCTAAAGAGCTTTAAAAGAATTTCTTAGCGTTCTTCGCGATCTTAGCGGTTCGATTGAATTAACCTAAAACCGCCGCCAACGGCGCGGGCGCGGCGACGTGAATATCCTGCCCTGCTGTTTGTGCCTTCTCGGCTTCACGCGCCCAGATGTACAAGCAGGTGTGATAGGCAGAGTTTGTGTATGAGGAAATCACACTCGCGATCATCACGAGCGCAAAGAAGATGAACACGCCGACGGCGATAGCCACAATTGAAGCGACACCAAAACCACCAGTAGCATAGACCGCGCCGCCGCCAATGGCAAACGCGATCACAAATCCGCCGAAGCCGAGGACGAAGCCGATCAAGCCCGTCACCCAGCGAATGCCGACGAAACCGATGCCGATCAGCAAGAAGTTTTGTTTCGTGATGTTCCAGATTCGTTGTAAGCCATTTTTCAAATTCAAATCGTCAATCACCATGGCGGGCAAAACAAGATACGACGTTTCGAGCCACAACGCTTCCAGCACGCCGCCGAACGCGCGTAGAACACTGGTCGCAATGCCAGCAAACAAGTTGTTGCGTCCGCGATTGTTGCGGGTTGCATTGCGGAACCACGTCACGAGTGTGGAAACCAGCGCGAGCGAGAGAATGTCGAAGAAGTCGCGGCGCACGATTGCCCACGCATGATCCATGCGACCGTCGCCTTCAGCGAGATAGCCGTAGATCAAGTACACGGTCATCGCTGAGAAAATATACGTGATCATATATTGCACGAAGATCATCAGCAAACCGAGAATGCCCATGATGATCTGTCCGACTTGCGAATCGCCAAGCAGGAATGCCACAGCGATAATCGGAATGATGCCGATGACCGAAACGATCATCCCAACGATCAAGGCGTAAATAGACGGCTTCAATAAGTCTTTATCTTTGAATGCCATCCCCCACGCTTGTTTGAGAAACGACCAACCACGTGAAAATGCTTGCATAGATTCTCCTCTGTCATTGCGAGCCCGTAGGGCGAAGCAATCTCCACGTAACAGGAGGTTGCTTCGTCGCCGCTGTGCGGCTCCTCGCAACGACATATGATTTGTGATTATAGCAAACTAATCGGATCAACTTCTACGCGCCAGTTATCTAATCGAACACCACGCAACATTTCTTTTGGATTCGACCCGCGCAGGATGATTTGCCACCTATACAACCCCGCCACTTTGGAAAAGAAACACGGGACGGGTCCGATCACTGTTGACTTGCCACCGATCGCTGATAACTTCTCCCCCACACGCCTCGCTTCTTTCTCAGCGGACGCCTGATCCGCGTCCCTGAACTCGAGTCGCACCAGACGCGTGAATGGCGGATAGCCCAGCCGCTTGCGATTTTCCAACTCGTATTGATAGAAGCCATCCACGTCATGCCCCGCCGCGGACTGGATGACTTGATTCGCAGGGTCAAACGTTTGCAAGACAACTTTCCCGCCACGTTCACCGCGACCCGCGCGTCCTGCTACTTGAGTCAACACTTGGAAGACGCGTTCGCTTGCAAATGGATCGGGCAGATGCAATCCCACATCCGCAAGCACGATGCCGACGAGAGTGACCATCGGCAAGTCTAATCCTTTCGCGAGCATTTGTGTGCCGACCAACACATCTGCTTTGTGATTCGCAAAGTGAGTGAGGATCATTTCATGCGCGTCTTTTTGACGCGTGGTGTCCCAGTCCCAACGCAGAGTCCGCGCTTTGGGGAACAATGTGTTGACCTCGGCTTCAACTTTTTCACTGCCAAGCCCAAACTCACGGATCTGTTTTCCTCCACATTGCGGACAACTCTTCGGCTTGCCGCGTTCGTATCCGCATTGGTGACAAAGCAATCGTTCTTTATCTTCCACATGAAAAGTGAGCGGCGTTTCGCAATTGGGACATTTCAACACATATCCGCAATCGCGGCAGAAGACATACGTGGATGTCCCGCGTCGGTTGAGGAAGAGGATCGCTTGTTCGCTGCGCTGGAGGGTAGAGTCAAGCTCACGAAGCAGAAGCCGACTGAAAATCCCGCGTTGACCCGCTTTCAGTTCGTCGCGCATGTCCACGATGTGGACGGGAGGCAATCCCGATTCGACGATGCGTTTCGGTAAATCCAACCTTTGAGTGTGATTCGTTTCGGATTTGAATCGTTGTTCAATCGTCGGCGTGGCGGAACCCATCACACACACCGCGCCGCACAGACGCGCGTAGGTTTGAGCCGTGTCCACCGCGTGATAAAACGGCGGCTCGGCTTGATGGAACGACGAGTCGTGACATTCATCCGCAACGATGAGACCGATATTCGGCAGAGGCGCAAACAAGGCGCTGCGCGCGCCGATGATGACCTTGAGTTTGCCTGCGCGCGCGCGACGCCACGTGTCGTATCGCTCGCCCTCCGAAAGTTTCGAATGGACAAGCCCCACCTGCCCAGGGAAACGATTCAAAAATCGTCGAACCGTTTGCGGCGTGAGCGCGATCTCAGGCACAAGCACGATCACCTGTTTGCCGCGCTTCACCACCTCTTCAGCCGCGCGCAAATAAATTTCTGTTTTGCCTGAACCTGTGACGCCGTATAAGAGGAATGGTTTGTACTGCGTATTGCGTACTGCGTATACGATTTCGTTGAGCGAAACATCTTGCTCAGGAGTCAATTCAATCTTCTTACTATTCTCTATTCCTCTATTCTCTAATCTTCTATTCTCTACTTTCTCCAACGGATCCCGAAACACCTCGCTCTCGAACAATCGAATCAACCCGCGCTCTTCGAGTTCCTGCAAGTCGGCGAGATTGCATCCGCTTTCGGCATACACCCACGAGACATTGATCGCTTCGGGCTGTCGGATCAAAAACCGCAGCGCGGACTGTCTGCGCGCCAGCGTTTGCTTCGTCCCCAGATTCGGCATCTCGATTTCCGCTTCTTCGGGCGTGACTGCGAGTTGGGCAACGCGAATATATTTTGATCTCACCCTCGGCGGCGGCAGAATACTTCTTGTTGCAAGCACACCTTTCCTCACAAGAAATCCCGCTGTCTTGCGCCAATCCACTTTGGCGAAGTGCGTGTCAATTTGTCGTCCGCGCAACGCGCCGCGCGTTCGGAACAAATTCAACAATCGGTCTTCGATTGTGAGGCGTTGCGTTTTGGGGCTGATTGTTTTCGAATCAACCTGTGATTCGTAATTAGTAATTCGTAATTCGTACAACGTATCCACTTGTTGACTCAATCCCACTGGCAAAAATAATCCCACCACCGCCGCCAACGGCGCAAGCGTGGACTCTGCCATCGCCTCCGCCAGCGCGATCTGCGCCTGTGTCAGCACAGGTTCAGGGTCAACGAGTTCAATGATCTCTTTCACATCGCGCACGGAGGGCTGGTCAATGAAACGAAGGACCACGCCTTGCACGGTCTGCTTCCCAAACGGGACAATGACCAAGTGCCCGACTCCCACCTTCCCTGCGAGGGATTCGGGCACGGCATAATCAAACACACCCGCAATGGCTGGCACGTTGACGACGATTTGAACGAAGGAAGACATTTTATTTCAGGGGCAGATAAATGATCTGCCCTTCCAATTCCCCATGATCGGAAATTTCAGCAACATACAAAATCTCTTCAATTGCTACACTCAAAGGAACCTTGCGGCTGACTTCGATCACCCCAGGCATATATTTTCCACTGCTCACACGCTCGTAAGCATACTTTGTAATTGTAGCAACATCATGGGTGAGCAAAACTCTGTCTTCATTCGCCGCCCATTCCAATATTACTGGATCATCTACCGATGACAAACCGACATCCTGTACGCGGACAATGTTCAAATCTGGCTTAAGACGTAATAAGCCGCGAACGATTGTGTTGTTGAAATTCTCGTCAGCGACCAGAAAAAGCATGTCATCTTTTTCCGTTTTTCTTTTTGGCTAATAACCGTTCGCGGATACCCGATTGATTGAATCTTTCTTCATTCTTTTTACGCACTTCTTGGGCAAATTTCTCGCGGCGTTCGATATACGACTCAACCTTGCTTTTCTGATGCAGGTAATAGCCAATCACGGAGTACACATCCGCTAAGGGGACAACGGGATATTGAACCGCGATCTCTTCGGCGGTGAGACCTTCGAGAAACGCGGCGACAATCGTATCCAATGTAACGCGCGTTTTGCTGACGCGAATCACGCCATCTTTGTCAACTTTCAAAGGGATGGTTCCAGTAAATGTTGCGGTTACCATTTCAACCTGTCTTTCGTGCAAGTATAGCATAACCCCCTCCGCCTTCGGCACCTCCCCCAAATCCACAGCAGATATTCAGTTGTGAACAAAATTTTCATTGTGGATTTGGGGGAGGCTGGGAGGGGGTTCTCAAAACCACCCCCGCCCCATACCCCACAACGGACGTGAAATCACCCGTCACATCGCCCGAGGTGGCGTGACGTAAAATTTGCACCTTGTTCGCACCGAGTTCACGCGAAGCCCACAACACCGCGGCGACGGCGGCGTGTCCGCAGGCGAAGGCTTTGCCAGTATGCTCCGCCTCAAAAATGGATTCGGGGTCGAACGACTCGAACCGCTTGAGCATTTCGGCATCGAGCATGTTTGCGGTGGTCTGGTCGTAAAAGTGGGAGAGGTCGGTGGATGCGACAAGCAGAGCATTTTTATCTTTAAGAACTTTCGCCAATGCAAGACCAAGTTTTCGCGCCACATCCACTTCCTGCGCGCGGATCATGATGGGCAACAGTTTGAAGTCACTTGTCAACGCGCGTTGCAGAAATGGAAGTTCGATCTCAAGTGAATGTTCTTTATCTGCAAAAACTGGCGTGATGGGAATATCGAATTGCGAAGATAACTCAGCCAGCGCGGATTTGTCCACTTCGATATTGCCAAGCGGAGTTCCATACGCGTCGTGGGCGGTTGTGAGTAATGGATAATTTGATAAATTATGAAATGGGGAAATAATAACAACCAAATTAGGATTCAATTTTCTTACAACTGCAAACGCATAACCCGCCACCGCGCCCGAATAGCGATGCCCCGCGTGCGGCGCGATGACAGCAACCACCTCCCCATTTAATGCAGGCAATTGCGCGTTATTCAAATATTCGTCAACAACACGAGCCAAATTCTTTGCATTCCCCTCATACCAAGTCCCAGCGATCGGAGACGGGCGAACGTCAAGCATAAAAAGATTGTAGCACTTTTTGAGTCGCGCGAAAAGCAAGTTGCGGCAAATTATTTTTATCGAACCATTCGACGGCGTCCGCGTCGTCGTCGGGTTTCATGTCGCCGCCCAAAACTTCCGCAAGATACACGATGACAAAGTCCGCGCCGCGCGGATGCTCGCGTCCCGACACGATGTCGAACACGCGCGTCACGCGCACGCGCAAACCTGTCTCTTCCAAACATTCACGCGCCGCCGCTTCGGCAGGGTCTTCGCCGCCATCCACAAAACCCGCAGGCAACGTCCACAGTCCGCGATGCGGTTCGTTGACGCGCCGCACCAACAGCACGCGCCCATCTTGCGCGATCAACGCCGCCGCGGCGACCTTCGGGTCCACAAAATGAATCCACCCGCACTGCGGGCAAACGGGGCGCACACGTCCAAACTTTTCGATGTGTGTCACCGACGCGCCACAACGCGGGCAGAAATTGAATTCAGAGGTTGACATAAAAATGGGGCAGGATAACCCGCCCCTACAAAATTATTTCCAACGATTGGATGCGCCGCGTCGCAACAACGCCATCAATGACGCGCTGAGGATTGCGATCACAGCGAATGCGGATTGCCATATGGATGGAATGATCGGCATGGGACGCGGCGTTTCACTTGCGACTTGAGGCTGATCCAAACCCCCGGCATTTCCCGCCTCCCCAATTTTTGTCATCGGCGTCTCTATCACGCGCGCAGATTCTTGCGTTGCGGGCATGGCGGTCGGAAGAGGTGCAAGATCAGATGCAGATTCAAGGGGGGCCTCGGTTGCTGGCGCTTCGGTCGCGGCGGCTTGTTCAAACGCGGGCGCTTCTGTAGCGGCGGCGGGAGCGGCGGAAAAAATTTCTGGCGCACCACCACCCATTCCAAACGGAGAAACTTGGGCGAGTTGTGGAGCAAGCATGTTGATTCCGAATGTGAAGAAGAACAACAACGTGGCAACAACTGTCGCAAATCGAAACGCGGGATACGAACGCGGCAACGGCGGATTCAATCCCACCATTTTGCGCGTGAGGGTGAAGTTGCGAGGAGCGCGTCGCTTGGGGAGTTGGCGGAGAATGGTTCGGGCGGCGCGTAAATCATCCAACGTGGAAGCAAGTCCCCCGTCGGATTTGAGGCGTGATTCCAGTCGCGCTGAATCGGATGGAGTCAGTTGTCCATCCAGATAGGAAGAGAGGAGTTCGAGGTCGCGTTCGTTCATTGTGTAATGTCAGTTGTCAGACGATAGGACGCGGGCAAAAGTTCCGCGAAGCCTCGCAGGCACTCACGTAATCTTAATCGCGCGCGAGCGAGGCGACTCTTGATGGTGCCAAGCGGCACGCGGACGGTGGCGGCGACTTCGGTGTAATCCATGCCTTGAATGTCTGCCATCACGACGACAGTTTTGAATTCGAGCGGAAGATTATTGAGACAGTGTTGGATCGCGTGTTCGACTTCGTCGGCTTCGGCTTGTTGCGCGGGAGTCATGTTCGGGTCGGCGAGCCAGCGCGGGGAGTCCATTTCTTCGCCGTCATCGGTATCGGGTTCGAGCGGAGTTGTGGGTCGGCGTTTTTGTCGGCGCAATTCGTCGTAGCACGCGTTGGTGACGGTGCGCATCAGCCACGCTTTGAATGATCCGCCGCGAAACGACGTGATACTTTTGAATGCGGAGATGAACGCCTCTTGCGACGCGTCTGCGGCTTGGTCTTCGTCGCCGAGGATGCGGAGGGCGGTGTTGAACACGCTGTCTTGATAATGCAAGACGAGCGTGTTGAAGGCGTCGAGGTTGCCGCCTTGCGCGTCGGTGATGAGGGCTTGTTCGTTCATTGTTGTAATTTTATCACTGTGAATAATTAACCGCTAAGAACGCAAAGAGCGCAAAGTTTTTTCTTAGGGCTGTTTGTTAAAGACTCTTTTTGACATGGACATCACGGATTTCACTGAGTTTCACGGAAAAAACCGTAATAAGAATTCACTTTCCGTGTTTTCCGTGAAATCCGTGTACAAAAAAGACAGTGGCGGCGACTTAAGAAACCCTTTCTTAGCGAACTTCGCGACCTTTGCGGTTTAAAAGAATTACAATCCCCCGCCAGACCACCATCCCCAACGCGGAGGTGGCGGCGAGGACGTTTGCAAAAACGGGAATCACCATCGAGCCGAGAATGTTTGCGCGGAGAAGAGCCGCGAGCGGAGCGGCGAAGATCATCGCCAACGCGGGTCTCCAGAGTTGTTTAGGATTGGAGGCGATCTCTGGCTGGTAGAGTCCAAGCAGTGGGGCGAGAATGAACCACGCAATAGTAAGCGGAACAAAGCTCAACAGAAAACGGGGAAGAATGGAGGCGTTTGCTTCACCGTGAAAGGCAAAACCCGCAAACGTGACAAGCGCGATCGCAATGGCGTCGCTTATAACCAGCATCTTTCTTGACATTAATTGGCTCCTAATAAGAACACAACAACCGCAATTCCGCAGGCAACAACTCCCCCAAGCGCCGCAAGGAGCAGGACAACTTTCTTGCCGCTCCCATCGTCCTGCGCGAATGGGTCATTCCCAATCGCGGATTCGTATGGCATGTTTCTTCCCGAATCGCGCGGCATGGTCGCTTCGATGCGATCCACTGCGTCTTTGGCTTCCTTCAAGCCGATGCCATATTCTTCGCGATAGATTTTTACGGCTTCGATCTTCTTACCTTTGGCGAGCATTGACCTGATCTTGCTTTCGAGAACGGGATTGTCAAAGTTGCGCGAATCGGAGGGAGGTCTTGCCGCTTCCATGCGCATCATTTGCTCGACGGCTTGTTTCGCCTCTGCAAGACCGACTCCTGTCGCCTCGCGGTAGGCTTGAATCGCTAGAAGGATCTGTTGCGCGTCAATCAATTCGTGAATCTTTTGCGCTTGCTGAGGTTGTAAGTTTGGCATGGTGGACTCCTCTTCTAAACCGTAGGGCAATACTTCGATCTTGCTCAGCCACAGAGTCCACAGAGACCTTTGAGAAGTTCTCTTTTTTTCTCTGTGGCGAAAATGATCTTCGAGACAGTTTATTCCTCTTTCCGCAACGCAGGGAACAACAACACTTCGCGGATGGAATGTTTATCGAGCAACAACATCGCCAGCCGATCCACGCCCATGCCGAATCCGCCGTTGGGAGGCATGCCGTAGCGCATGGCGCGGAGATAATCCTCATCGAGCGGATGTTTTTCGTCGTCACCCTCGGCGTAATCGCGTCCCATTTCGAGGAAGCGTTGCTCCTGATCAAGCGGATCATTCAACTCGGTGAAGGCATTGCATAGTTCAAAGCCTGCCGCGTATCCTTCAAAACGTTCGACAGTGAGTGGGTCGCCAGGGATGGATTTTGCCAGCGGAGAAATATCACGCGGATAGTTGTACAGGAACGTCGGCTGGATCAACGTCGGTTCGAGAAACTCGCTGAGCAGGAAGTCAATCAACTTGCCGCGCGTCGCTTTCGGATCGGGCGTTTTGTTCGGGTGCTTGGCTTTAATCGCTTTGAACAACTCTTCGGCGGATTTATGCTCGGCAATGTCAATGCCGCTGGTTTGCTTGATTCCCTCGCGCATTTCGAGTCGCTTCCATGGCGGGGTCAAATCAATTTCATTGTCCTTGTATTTGACCTTCATCGTGCCAAGCACTTGTTGCGCTGTGAACGAGACCATTTGCTCGGTTAGTTCCATCACTTGCAAATAATCCGCGTATGCCCAATAAAATTCGAGTTGCGTGAATTCAGGGTTGTGCTTGAACGAGACGCCTTCGTTGCGGAAATCGCGTCCAATCTCGTAGACTTTTTCCAAATTGCCGACGAGCAATCTCTTCAAATACAACTCGAACGAAATCCGCAAATACATATCTTGTTCGAGTTCGTTGTGATGTGTCACAAACGGACGCGCCGCCGCGCCGCCATACAAGGGTTGCAAAATCGGCGTCTCCACTTCAAGGAAACCTTTGTCATCTAAAAACACGCGCAATGACTTAATGATCGCGGCGCGCTTGCGGAACGTCTCGCGGACATCGGGATTCACCGCCAAGTCGGCATAGCGCTGACGCGCGCGCAGTTCGGGATTCTCCAACGCGGCGTGGCGGACGACAGTCCCATCTTCGAGAGTCTCGTCCTTCGCGGCGGGAAGCGGACTCACCGCCTTGGCGAGCAAATGAAAGTCGTGGACATGAAGCGTGACCTCTCCGCTTTTCGTGCGGAACATCACCCCTTCCGCTTGAACAAAGTCGCCGAGGTCGAACATCTTGTTGAAAAAGTCGAGGCGTTCTTTACCCACATCGTTGGCGCGGAGAAATAACTGCGCTTTGCCCGCGCCGTCCTCGATGTGCGCGAACGAAATTTTTCCCATCGTCCGCATTGCGCGGATGCGACCTGCAAGAACGGCTTTGACCTCCTTGCTATCCTTTTCGGCAGATTCAAATTCGGCAATCGCTTCGGCGCTGAGATGCGTCCGCTTGGCGCGCGTGGGGAACGGCTCAATGCCCTCGGCGCGGAGTTCTTCCAGTTTTTGTAAACGAATTTTTTCGAGTTGAGTGTAATCGACCATAATGTCACCAATGAGTTAATAACAGAGGATGTACACAAGTATACAGGTAGACAGGTACACAAGGCAAGCGTATGTCTGTGTATCTGTGTAGTTTGCCCAAAAGTGTTGAATTTCTAACGCGAATGTCGCGAATGAGCGAATAACGCAAATTTTCTGGGGTCTATTCGCATCACTTGTCCTGATTGGCGAAGCCGTGTCGAAGGGTTCGCCTTTGTCCATGGACTTCGTTACAACCGCGTCTACGTGTTTACCTGTTTCCGTGTTTACCTGTCTACGTGTTTCCGTGTCTACGTGTCTACCTGTCTACTTGTTTCCGTGTCTACGTGTCTACTTGTCTACGTGTTTCCACGTCTACTCGCCTACAAAAAACAAAACCCCGCGCAGAGGCGGGGCTGTTATCGTCGCTCCTGAGTCTATCCGACTTTCAGGATTTTAACATTATATGTGCCGCCGGGCGTCTCGACTTTAACCGTATCGCCAAGCTTGCGCGTCAAAATGGCTTTACCGATGGGCGACTCGTTCGAGATCTTCCCTTCGCGAGGGTTAGCTTCCGCTGCGCCGACAATGGTGAACGTCTCCGCTTCAAAGTTGCCCTCTTTGATGGTCACCTTCGAGCCGAGATGCACTACGTCGCCTTTTTTCTTGCCGTTATCTTCGATGATCTTGGCGGTGGCGAGCAACAAGTCGAGTTCCTGAATGCGACCTTCCACGAAAGCCTGCTCATTTTTGGCGGCTTCGTATTCGGCATTTTCAATTAGTTCCCCACCTTCCATGGCTTCGTGCAGACGATTGGCGACTTCCTGCCGTTTGGCGGTTCGTAGATAATCCAATTCGTCTTGAAGCTTGTCGTAACCTTCTTTAGTTAAAAAATTGTTGGTAGGCATCTTTACTTCCTGCTATTATGAATTTTGTCCCGCATCGCGGGACAAAGCAAGGGAGAGCCGATTCAGTTGGTGTTTCCCAAAAAGCGGGCATACTATATCATGGATTTTCGGGCAATACAAGTAGCATGTAACGCGTCAATCAAATTGCAATAAACGGATTCCCTGCCGCTCAGACCAGTAATTTCGGATGGATTCTGCCACCTTTTCGGGTGTGTCAAACTGATCACCCAACGCGGGAAATTGGGACATATAAGCGAGCGACGCTTCGATCCAACGGGGGAGGCTGGCTTCAGTTATCCTGACAGTTTCTTCGACCATCCCAGCCGCTTTTGCCTCCAGTTCGTGTGGTTTGTAGCACCAGTATGGAACGTCAATGTCATAACGGAGGGGTCTGCCCAATAGTTCCGCGGCGCGTCGCACGAGGACGTGGTCCACGTGTGAACCAAGCCCAAGTTGGCAGACCAGCATGTCGTCGGGCAAGAGGCGGGCGGAGATGGCGGAGGCGATCTGCGCGGGGTAGTCCGCATCCGCTTCGTGAATCGCGCCGAAGATTTCGGAAGGATAGAGCCAGTCCCCTTTCGTGTCGCGGCGGTAGATGCAATCGAGAAAATCGAAATAGACGGCTTTCGCGCCGACGATGGATGCGGCTAACGAATCCTCCTCGCGCCGTAAACGGACGGTTTCCTCGGCGGAGGAAAACCCCCAAACCTGATGAAGCCTTTGCGCGAATTGCGAGTATTCGGTGAGATGCGGGTCGCCGCACATGATCGTCCAGATTTCGACTGGGGTGCCCGCTTGGGTTTGTTCGTAGATCAGCCCGCCGGCGGAAAAGACGGCGTCGTCGAGGTGAGGGGAAAGATAGATCCATCGCATGGGGCAATTTAACCACAATTCTTCTGATTGTGTCACCCTGAGTACATTCGCTCCGCTCAGTATAAACTCCGCGCAGGGTCTCCATTCACAACATAAGACTCTTCGGTCGCTGGAAAGTGCTCTCTCAGAGTAACATGGCGAATTTGATTTTAAGATGCGAGTGCAATAGTCAGCCGCAGATTGTTCAAGTACACTACCCCAATGCAAGAAAGACGCAAGCAACCGCGCAAGAATTTGATGTCGTATTCGCAGGTGTTCGATCTGTACGAGGGCAGGCTGATCGGCTACCTTGGCGATCTAAATTTGTTGGGGGCAATGGCAATCGGAGACCAGCCGATGCCGGTAGACACAAAATTGACTGTCTCGATCCAACTGCCCGAACTGCCGAATGTCTCTGCCACGCGCATGGCTTTGCCGGTCCGTGTGGCATGGTGCCAACCCGACTTGAGCCCTGAATTTTTCAACATCGGGCTGGAATTCGAACTCGTCACTGATGAGCAAAAACGGATGATCACAGCCGTGATGGACAATTACGAGTTCCGCCGCGAGTCGCCAAATTATCCACCGCGCCCAGAAGTGGGATAATACTCTGAACACCAAACTGCCTCGAAAATATTTTCGAGGCAGTTTGGTGTAAGGTTCTGCCAACAACCAACACTGAAACTCGTGTTTAAACGGTCAGGTTTTAGCCTATAATTAGAGTATCGGTGTCGTAATTCAGCCAAGCCCATAGGTGGAGCCAATATGACGACTGACCAGCCAATTCAATTCGAGATCGAAGTCCATGCAAAGGATACATCCGAAGGTGACCTCGATCAGATGACCCGAAATTTGCTGAACGAATTAAGGGGAAGCGACGCGCTGTCGGCAGATTTAGTCTCCTCAGGAGTTGCTCCGAAGGGAACCAAAGGCGACCTGGTAACGGTCGGCATGTTGGCTCTGGAAGTGTTGCCCGCCGCCGCGCCGAGTTTGATCGCGATGGTGCAAGCCTGGGTCATGCGCGGACACGGTCGCACGGTGAAGTTCAAGGGCAAGGGGTTTGAATTCGAAGGCTCACCGGAAGACTTCGAGAAATTTCTCTCCACGTTCCAAAAGAAAAGCAAGAAAAAATGAGTGGCAAGTACGCCCTGATCATCGGCAACACGGAATACGCCGACCCGGGGTTGGCACAACTCACCGCGCCAGGCAAGGACGCGGAAGATTTCGCGCGCGTGTTGAAGGACAAAGGTCTCTGCGAGTTTGACGATGTAAGAGTGTTGCTGAATCAGGTTTCATCTAGCATTATCGAAGCGATTGACGAATTCTTCGACCAGAAGAAGCCAGACGACTTACTCGTTTTATATTTTTCGGGTCATGGCGTGCGCGACGAACTTGGTTCGTTGTATTTGGCGGTTAAGAACACAATTCGTTCTCGATTGAGATCAACGGCAATCAAATCGGATTACATCCGCGAGGTGATGGATCAGTCGCGGTCGAGGCGGCAGGTTCTCGTATTGGATTGTTGCAACAGCGGCGCGTTCGAGCAAGGGACAAAAGCCGCGACAGGCGTCAGCGTTGGAACAGCAAGCGCATTTGAAAGTGGATTTGGTCGCATCATTCTGACAGCCAGCGATTCAACTCAATTTGCGTGGGAAGGTGACAAGGTTATTGGCGAGACGGATAATTCGCTGTTCACTCACTTCCTCGTGGAAGGACTCGAAGGCGAAGCGGATATGGATGGCGATGGTCGCATTACGGTGGATGAGTTATATGATTACGCATATGAAAAAGTCAAACGCGCTACACCCAAACAGACCCCATCGAAATTTTCGAGCAAACAACAGGGAGAGATCATTCTTCGGCAAAATATGCCATTGGACGAGATCAAATCTGTGCCGTTGCCTACTCCCCTGCTGGACTCAATTGAGAATCCGTTTTCGGATGTGCGCATGGGAGCCGTGCAACAATTGATCAAGTTGTTGAACGGGAAAAATCTTGGGTTGGCGCGGTCGGCGCGAGAGGCGTTGGAACGAATCGCCGAAGTGGATGACAGTCGCCAAGTTCAGCGCGCGGCGGGACTGGCGTTGGAGTCCGTTCGGGAGGCGGAGAAAAAAGCTACAGGCGATGAACCAGAAATAATTACGAAAGAGGCGCAACGCATAATCCATAAACGAGCGGCGGAGGCGGAACGATCCGAGAAAGTAAAAGCCGAACGACTCGCGGCGCAAAAGGCAGAAGCTCAACGTGCCGATCAGTTGAGGGAAATACCTATAAAGCCTGAAACGGAAAAGACGCCATCAGCCATTTCGAATCAGCAAGCGATCTTATGGATTACTTTAGGCTGGGTCGTTGCCGGTGCAATTGGAGGCGCGATATTCTGGGCTGGAGGCGATTTCAGCGAGCAACTTGGCAGTGCAATCGGCTGGGGCATGGGCGGCTTGGTCACTGCGATGATCCTGCGCACGCAGGGAATCCTCGCAAGCGGAAAAAACATTTTTGCAGTTGCGCTGGTATGGATATTCAGTGGACTCGTAGCCTTGACCATTGGGACTGCACTTACCGAGGCAGTCGGCGCAGCTATTGGAGATACGTTTGGAATTGTGATCGCTCTGGCAGGCACATTGGGCATTGAAACAGTACGCTCGCGTTGGAAAGATATGCTTTGGTTGATATTGTTTTGGGCAATTTCTAGCGCGGTCGGCTGGTCAATCGGCAAGGGGGTTCAGGGCGCTGAAGGATATTTATTCGGCTCATACATCGGCAAAACGGCTGGTTGGGGACTTGGCTGGGCGGTTTCCGGCGCAATCGGCGGTTATGTTTTGGGGCGGCAACTTCTGAAAGTACCTACAGAGACATCAGGACAGTTTGAAGGCAAAGGGACCATCGCTGAATTCATAGGGAAGCACAAGGTATTTCTTCTTTCATGGGAGGGACGAAGCCTACTAGGCGTACTGGTTGGATTAATCCTTGGAATACTGTACGGAATAACTTACGAGGTATTCACAGGAATTAACTTTGACTTTGCCTATGCGTATTCAACCTTTTATTTAGATGTTCCAAACATCCTCTTGTTGGTCGCTTGCGGTCTTGCAGGATTAATAGCGTTTCCACACAGGATATCAATTGTGTTAATGGGCATTAGTTTTTTGGCTGCCGGGTTACCAGAAAGAGATTCTCTATATTATTTCATTGCTACTGGAGGTATTTTGGGCCTTCCAGCAGGTGCATTGATTTCCAGAGTTTTTTATTGGTTGAAAGTAATAAAGTAGAAGGTTATTTGTCCTGAGGAAACCATGAGCGGAAAATTCGCCCTCATCATCAGCAACACGGAATACATCGACCCGTCTGACGCAACTCACCCCGCATGTAAGGACCGAAAGGAATATCTTGCCAACTGAAAATCGTGTATGATTGGGACAGGAGTTAGCCATGTTAGCAGAAACCCGTTACGAACATGTCGTTTTGAGCGACTCGCGTGTGCCCCTCATTTCAGGGACAACGATGAAGGTGGTGGAACTTGTCCTTGCGCAGGCGGCGTATGGCTGGAGCGCGGAGGAGTTGCATATTCAGTTCCCAAAGTTGACGTTGGGGCAGATTTATTCTGCGTTGGCTTATTATTGGGATCACCGTGACGAATTGGATGGCGACATTGAGAAGCGAATCGAGAAGGTGGACAAAATCCAGAAGTCAACTCCTGTATCGCCATTAATCAAACGATTGAAGGACAAGGGGCTGATCTAATGACCGTGTCGCTTTACATGGATCACCATGTTCCAAAAGCGATTACAGTCGGTTTGCGTTTGCGGGGTGTGGATGTGGTCACAGCGCACGAGGATGGCGCAGACCAACTCGACGATGATGAATTGCTCCAACGAGCAAACGAATTAGGGCGGGCATTATTCACACAAGACGATGATTTGCTGGCAGAGGCAGCGAAATGTCAACGCGAAGGAATTCAGTTTTCTGGCGTGATTTATGGGCATCAATTGAGGGTGACGATAGGAATTTGCATCCGAGACCTTGAAGTTATCGCCAAGAGTGGGGAAATGGAAGAATTGAAAAACCAAGTTATATTTCTGCCGTTATAAGAACGCAAAGTTATCTGTTCGCTGGCTTTTTCTTCCCTGTTCTCTTCACAACTTTCTTGCCAGTTGTTTTCGGCGTTGATTTACTCGCCTTTGCAGGTGATTTCTTCACAGTTATCTTCTTCGCCACAGATTTCTTTTTGGCAACAACCTTTTTCTTCACCGCTTTTTTCAAGGCAGGTTTCGCCTTGCTGGTTTTCGTCTTCTTTAGACTTTCCACTTTCCTCTTTACCGCCTTCTTCCTCGGCTTCTTCAATTTCACACTTTCATCCTTCATCCTTCCATCCTCATCCTTGCCCCCAAACACCTCCTCCCACTTCGCGGACATGGACTCCACGCCCGCGCCATTCAAAGCGACAAAAATGTCGCGCCACTTTTCATCATCTGCGAATCTAAAATCCATGAACACGTGATGCTGATACGCGTGCAGTTCAACGTACAGTCCTTTACCCCAGAGTTCCTCACACGAGCGGATGTATTCCAAGTGTGTGACATAATCTTTAAAGATGACAAATCCTTCAAATGGAAGTTCCAATGCTTCAGCTAATGACTTCTGGCGCAAGTCGCCAGTGGATTTATCCAGATACGCGGCGGAGGTTTTGATCCAGCCTTTGGTATCGGCGAAGCGGTTGTGATAGAGGACGAGTCCGCGTTCGTCATTGAATACATTTGAATACGCAAAAACATTTTCGTCTACACTTCCGCTGGCGGTGAAGAGGTCGAAGAGGTAGAAATTTTCCACGTCGGCGAACAGGTAGCGGCGGTGAAGAAGCGGGAAGATTTTCCAGTCATGCCCCGCGACGAGTCCTTCATTGGGTTTCTCATCCATTTTCGGCTTGCGGAATTCCATCCCATATTTTTCGCGGAAGCCTTCCACTTGTCCGTGACCGAACATCGGCAAGCCAGGTAATGTTGCAAGCACAGTTGCGATCCCAAAATATTTATCGCCGTCGCCAAATTGCTCGATGGCGGTTTTTTCGTCGGGGTTGTTCATGAAGTTGACGTAACGCTTGAGAATTTGCGGATCAAACTCCAGCGTGTTCTTGATGGCGGCGCGATATTTGGCGTTATCTTCGTCGCGCAGCATGTGCATGAACGCGGAGTTGTACACGCGGTGCATCCCCAGCGTGCGGACGAAATATCCTTCGAGAAGCCAGAATGCTTCGGCGAGGAGCAGTGTATCGGGGACTTCCGCCGCGACGCGGTCCACGACCTCGCGCCAAAACTCCTGCGGAATCGCCGCGTCAAATTCGGACCTCGTCATGCCGTGCTCAGACCTCGACGGGATCGAACCGCCCGCGCCGGGCTCGGGAAACCACAAGCGTTGAATGTGCTTCTTTGCCAGCGTCATCGCCGCATCGAAGCGGATGACCGGGAAGTTGCGCGCCACATGCAAAATCGTTTGGATGATCGCTTCGCGCACCTCGGCTTTGGAGTAATCGAGTTGGGCTGTGTCGTTCCATGGAAATGACGTGCCGTCGTTGCCGTGATAAATGTAGCGCACATCGCCCGTGTAATGGTCGCGGCGTTGAAAGACAACCGCCGCATCGGTTTTACTGTAGTAATGATCTTCGAGATAAATCCCCACGCGAATATCATCGGATAAATTTTCAGACTTGAACGAATACGAAGGATATGGCGAATACGGCACGGACAAGAACCAATCGGGATGTTCGCTCACCCACTGCGAGTCGATGCCCATGTGGTTGGGAACCATGTCAGCGGACAGGCGAATGCCTCGTCCCCACGCGCGGCTTCGCAAATTTTCTAACGCTCCCCAGCCTCCTAAATCCTCAGCAATATCATATGAATACAGCGAGTACGCCGAAGCGACCGCGTCCGCGTCGCCCATGCGCTGTTTGATTCGTTGACTGGCGCGGCTCCGCTCCCACAAGCCGATCAGCCACAAGCCAGTAAATCCGCGATCACGCAGAATATCTAATTCTTCGTCAGGGATTTGGTCGAGGGTTTTTATCCAGCGACCATATTTTCGCGAGAGTTGTTCGAGCCACACATAGGAATTTTTCGCGATGAGAATTATGCGCGGCATCCAGTCTTTGTCTGGACTGTACCGCTCGTATTCGGCATAGTCGCCGCCTGAATAAGTTGCGACAGGAATATCCGCTTTGAAATCGCCATGAGCGAGTTGATGGCGGAGAGTCTCTTCGCGTAAAAAGTCCATGCCGCGCAGGAGGCGGGCGACGAATTCATCGCCTAGAAGTCCGCCCCACTTTTCGAGGATGAATTGCAACTGCCCTTCGAGCGAATCGGGAAAGGCTTCGGCGGGCGCGCGCAGGATTTCAAATAGCGATTCGGTCGAACCCGAAATGTTCGCGTTGGTTTTGGCGATCTGAACAAAAAACGAATCAAGCGCGGCGATCAAATTTTTGTAAGCAGTTGGTTCGAGCGGCGCGTCGTCTACCAACTCAAGCATGGGACTCACCGCCGGGTTGGCGTTGTGCGTGAAGACGTAGATCAATTCTTCGACAGATTTCACGCGCCCGTTCGTGAGTTTGGCGAGATATTCCTCAACCTTTTGCTCACCGAGATAAACGCTTTCAGGCGGGAACTCCGCGACGAATTTTTTTTGCGTGCGGTCAATCGAATCCGCGCCCACTTGCTCGCTGGCAGAGTTGACCGCCGTGTTCATCACCGGCGGAGGGGCGTATCGCTTCACGAGGGCGCGCAGAGCCTCGTCAATGAGGGATAAGGCGTAAAGGTCTGAAGCAGGCAGGGGCTGGGAGCGAAGCGCTGTCACCTGTGCGGCGAACTTTCGCGCGGAGGAGAAATCCCCAAAGCGGACGCGCCCGTCGTCGCGGAAGAAATCCGAAGAAAAGTGATAGTGATCACGCGACAATTTTGTTAAGCGCATGGCGCAATGATAACCCCGATGAATGATTTCGAGTATACTTTTACGCAATGTCTCCCCAGATTTTTGCAATGGTCATCTTGATGATTTTAGCGGCATTGCACCTGCCTGTGCTTTCGATGTTGTTGCGCAAGCGCGCCGGACAGGAAGCCGCCGCCACATTTTTCTCGGTGTACATCATCATCAACCTGCTCCTGACCGTTATCGATGGCTTGACGCGCGGCGGGCAATTGACGCTCAGCGAACGCGGCGCAATCGACTTGCAGGCGTTCGGCGCGTTCATCCTGTCGTTCATTGCGCTGATCTCCATCCTGCATTTTGTGCGGCGAAACTCGCGCAACTGGCTCATCGTGGGCGGGGTCTGGCTGGCGGGCTTTTTTGCCATCGTCATCAACCTGTTTCGCTTCGGCGAAATCGTGTGGACGAACGGAGCGCTCGTCGTCACCTTCGACCGTCTCGCGCCGATCTGGGCGGGATATGGCTGGCTGGTGTTCACCGCGGGGGCAATTGTGATTGTGCGCATGGCGCATGACCGGTCACGCCAGCCTTTGCTTCGCAATCGCCTGAATTATTGGATGCCCGCATTTCTTCTGATCGTAATCAACGACGGCTTGTTATTTCTCGGCATGCCCATTCCCGGCAACCCGGCGCGGTTATGCGCGGCAGTGATCGGCGCGCTCATCATCGTCACGCACGATCCACCCGATCTTCGGAACCTGGCGCGGCGGGCGCTGACCTACGTCATCACCACGTTGGTGATCCTGATCTTCTACGTGGCGGGCGCCACCGCATCGCAATCGGTGTTCAACGCGCTCCCGAATTACAACCCGCTTGTCGTGGGCGCGGGGATCGCGCTTGTGTTGGCGTTGATCTTCACCCCGCTACTGACCAGCGTGCGGCGACTCGTCAACAACTGGTTTAACTTGCAGGAATACGACGCCAGCCGCACCCTGCACGCCTACAGCGAGCAGATCAGCAACATCCTCGACATGCAGCGTCTCGCCAACGTCGCCGTTGGATTGATTATCGAAGCAATGGACATCTCGCGCGGCTTCCTCTTTCTTGTAGACCCCGATATCGCGCCCAATGGCGAAAAGAATTACCGCCTGCGAGCCGTTCGCAACAAAGGAGAACGACAGATTCGGATTATCACCCTGGGAAGCGATCACCCGGTGTCGAAATATCTCGCCGGGGAGGGGCGCCCGCTTCTTCAATACGACTTGGACCTGCTCCCCGCTTTCCGGTCTGTTTCCCAGCCCGAGCGGGAGTGGTTCAACCATCTCGAAGCGGAGGTGTACCTCCCGATCTTTTCCAAGCGCGAGTGGATCGGCCTGTTTGCGCTCGGAGCAAAGATCAGCGGCACGCGCTACACCGAGGAAGATCTCGTCACCCTTTCGGCGTTATCGAACCAGACTGCGGTCGCGCTCGAGAATGCCCGCCTCGTGGACAACCTCGTGGTGGTCAACACCGAACTGCGGCAGGCATACCGCAACCTCGATAAAGCCAACCGCGACCTCGAACGCCTCGACCAGACCAAATCCGATTTCATCAGCATCGCGTCTCACGAGCTTCGCACGCCGTTGACGACGATCATCGGCTACACCGAAATGCTGATCGAAGATACCAGCCTGCCTTCGCCCACCCACTCGATGCTGAAGAATATCTCGAAAGGCACGAAACGCCTGCACGAGATCATGGATTCGATGTTCGACATCGCGCAGATCGACTCGCGCACCTTGCAACTTCACCTCACCTCGGTCGATACCGGCGAGCTGATCCGCAACGTGGTTAACGGCTCTGAGAAATCGCTCAAAGAACGCGAACAATCCCTGACTCTCGATATTCCCAACCTGCCTATGGTCAAGGCGGATCCAAACCTCCTGCTTAAACTCTTTCAGCACCTGCTCACGAATGCCATTAAGTTCACGCCCAACGAGGGGAAGATCAATATCGAGGCGCGGCAAATCTCGCCCAGTTTGGCAGAGATGCCCAACGGCGGACTCGAGATCGTGGTCAGCGATACCGGCGTAGGCGTTGACCCCGACTCGCGCGAGATCATTTTCAGCAAGTTCTACCAACCCGGCGAATTGCTCAAGCATTCCACAAGCAAATCACGGTTCAAAGGGAGCGGCGCCGGGCTGGGGCTGGCGCTATCCAAAGGCATTGTCGAAGCGCACGGCGGGCGCATCTGGGTGGAAAGCACGGGCTACGACGAGGAAAAATTCCCCGGCAGTCAGTTCCATGTGATGCTACCCCTGGGCGTTTTCGATGGCGGTGAAAAAACAGTTGTGATGGGGAATGAAGTGAAAATGCGAGTGGGGTAGTTTAGATCGATTTCCGATAGACGCGGTGGTTCTTGTATTCCACCCCATTCAGATTCTTCAAATCGGCGCGCATTTGCTCGGTGGTCTCGGCGACTTGAGTCATTTCGACGTGATC
>JBGANO010000008.1:0-25869 GCA_044222305.1 Anaerolineales bacterium | reverse complement strand
GTATTCCACCCCATTCAGATTCTTCAAATCGGCGCGCATTTGCTCGGTGGTCTCGGCGACTTGAGTCATTTCGACGTGATCGAACTGATTGAAGCCCAAGACTGTTTTTCCCATTTCATAATACAAAAGCGCGTTGCCGCCTCTCCCTTGATATTCGGGCAGAATACCCATGCCGTTGCCTGAGACCGTTTTGGTGCGCTTCATTTCGAGCAGGATGTCCACGATGCCGAACGGGAAGAGTCGTCCTTTGGCGCGTTGAAGCGCGGCGGATACATCCGGGAAGGCAAATAAGAATCCGACGATCTCTTCGCCAGCCAGAATGACTTTGATGAGGCGCGGATCAGCAACGAGGAAAATGTTATCCACCGCGTATTGGATATCGCCAGGCGAGAACGGATAATATTCCCAGTTGTGGATGAACGCCTTGTTGTACGCTTCGCCGATGCGCGGCGCCCATTTGATCAACTCACGCTTGCTCGTAAATTTCTTGACTTTTAAAGTACCTCGCTCGATTGCGCGTTTAGCGATGCTTTCGACTCGTTCAGGGATTTTGAACTCATGCGCGGGGAGATAGCATGAGACGAAGTCCACTTCTTTCTCGAAGCCAAGGGACTCCATCAGTTTGGGGTAGTAATCGTAGTTGTAATTCATCATCGTCATCATCTGGCGATGCTCGAAGCCTTGCACTTGAATCCCGTAGCCATCGAACGGAGAGAGTCCTTTGGGACCGATCAGCGTATCGAGTCCGCGCTCTTTTGCCCACGTGTGGACCGAGTCGAAGAGGGCGCGCGCAACCTCAAGGTCGTCAATTGAATCGAAGGCATAGAAGTGCGCTTTCTTCGTCTTGTGATACTCGTTGAAAGGTTTGTTATTCGCGGCGCAGATGCGTCCCACCACTTCACCATCGCGGACGGCGAGGAAGAAATCCGCTTCGGAGTGGCGGAAGAAGGGATGCTTCTTCCGATTGAGAGGCAGGTAGGCGTCTACGAAAAGAGGCGGCACCCACTGTTTGCAGTCGCGGTAGAGGTCGTAATAAAACTCCACGAAGCGTTTGACCTGACGCTTGTTGTTTGTATCCACTTGTTCGATGGTGAGCATGTCGCCAAGTATAAATCCATCACGGTTGTTCGTGCTATACTTGCAAAATTCACAGAAAAAATCTTTGCCACAGATTATCACGGATTACACAGATTTTTAAAGCAAATCCGTGATAATCAGTGAAATCCGTGGCAAGGTTTTGATCTTTGTAAAACAAAAGGGAGACGCCATGTCATCAAAACAACATCAGGAATTACTTGCAAAATACGCGGAAGCGGTGGTGAAAGTTGGGTTGAACCTGCGCAAGGGACAACGACTCATCATCACCAACGCCACCTCGCGCGGAGTGCCGCCTGCGGGACGCGAGTTCGTCTACGCGGTGACGAAAGCCGCGTATGCCGCAGGCGCGAAATATGTGGAAGTCATTTGGGGCGATGAAGAAATGCTCCGCATCCGCTTGCAAGATGCGCCCGCCGATTCGTTCGAAGAGTATTCAAATCATATCGTTGACGCCACGATGAACATGATCAAGAACGGCGACGCCCTGCTCTCGGTCTACGCCAACGACCCTGATGCGCTCGCGGGTCTGGATGCGGAACGAATAGCGGCGATGCAAAAAACACATTTGACTCATTACAACGAAATCGGCGCGCAAGTCAGTCGCAACGCCATCAATTGGTGCGTGGTTGCCGCATCGAGCCCGGCGTGGGCGAAAAAAGTTTTCCCCGACCTCCAGCAAGAGGAAGCGGAAGAAAAATTGTGGCAAGCCATCTTCGAAACGACTCGCGCCACGCTTCCCGATCCGATTGCCGCATGGGAAGAACACATCAAGAATTTGAAAACACGCGCCAAGTACATGCAGGCGAAAAAATATTCCGCGTTGCACTACAAAGGTCCCGGCACCGACTTCACCCTCGGCTTGCCCAACGGACACATCTGGGGCGGCGCGCAAGCCCTGGCGGAGAACGGCGTCGTCTTCACCGCCAACATGCCCACCGAAGAAATTTTCACACTGCCCGATCGTCATCGCGCGGAGGGAACTGTCGCCGCGACCTTCCCACTCAGTTATGGCGGAAGTCTCATCGAAGATTTCAGCGTCACGTTCGAGAATGGTCGCATCGTCAAAGTGAACGCAAAAAAGAATCAAGCCCTCCTGCAAAAACTGGTGGACACCGACGAAGGTTCGACGCGACTCGGCGAGGTGGCGCTCGTCAATGCAACTTCACCCATCGGCAAACGCGGTCATCTTTTTTACAACACGCTCTTCGACGAGAACGCATCCTGTCACATCGCCATCGGACGCGCCTACCGCTTCACTCTCACGGGTGGGGCTGAGTTGACCGATGAAGAATTTATCGCCGCTGGAGGCAACGTCAGCCTCAACCACGTGGATTTCATGATCGGCTCTCCGCACATGGACATTGACGGCATCAAAGACGACGGCGCACGCGAACCTGTGATGCGTCAAGGCGAGTGGGCATTTGAGGCGTAAGGTTTGTTTGCGAGCAATTGCACTGCGAACAGAAAAATTAACCGCTAAGAGCGCTAAGAACGCAAAGTTTTAAAAAAATTCTTAGCGACCTTCGCGCGCTTAGCGGTTCAAATAGCGCAAAGATTCAAAAAGGTTTTCTTCGCGGTCTTCGCGCGCTTAGCGGTTCAAATTAGCGGTTGAAAAAGGAATCTCCCATGACCGAACAAGAATTCGACCAACTGCTTTCCAAATACGCGGACGTGGTCGTGCGCATCGGACTCAACCTGCGCAAAGGACAACGCCTGCTCCTGCGCGGCATCCTCGACGACGCGCCGTTGATGCGCAAAGTGGCGGAAAGCGCGTACAAAGCCGGGGCGGTTTACGTGGAGCCGATCTACACCGACGAACGCATTACCCGAATCCGCTTTGAACATGCCGACCCTGAGTCGATAACCGAAGTGCCGAATTGGATGTTGACTCGTTACGAGGAATACTACGAACGCATGGATGCGGAACTTGCTATTTCATCCAGTGACCCTGAGTTGCTTTCGGGAATTGACCCAGAGTTGATCGCGAAGAATCGCAAAGCGACCATGCAAAAGTTTGAGCCGCTACGTAAATACGAAAACTCGACCAACTGGTGCGTGGTCGCAACTGCCTCCCCAGCGTGGGCGCAGAAGGTGTTCCCAGACGTCCCTGCGAAAGAAGCGGTGGAAAAGTTGTGGGCGGAGATCTTCGCCAGTTGCAGAATCCACACAGCGGACCCGGTCGCCGCGTGGCAGGAACACGTGGAGAAACTCAAAAAGTATCGCGATTATCTGAACGCTCAAAAATTTACTGCATTACATTACAAAGCCCCCGGCACGGATTTGACTATCGGCTTGCCTGAAAAACATCTCTGGCAGGGTGCGCAAGCGGAATTCAAAAACGGGATCACGGGCATCCCCAACCTCCCCACCGAGGAAGTGTTCACTACACCGCACAAAGATAAAGTGGACGGCACGGTCACGTCCACGATGCCGCTGAATTATAGCGGCGTGTTGATCGAAGATTTCAGCCTGACGTTCGAGAACGGACGCGCGGTAAAAGTGACGGCGAAAAAGGGCGAAGAGACGTTGAAGAAATTGATCGAGACCGACGAGAACGCGGCGCGGCTCGGCGAGTGCGCGCTCGTGCCAAACAGTTCACCGATCAGCCAGCGCAAGATTCTGTTTTACAACACGCTGTTTGATGAGAACGCTTCGTGTCACATCGCTATCGGAAATTCGTACCGCGACACCATCGTCGGCGGCGAAGACATGACCGAGGAAGAGTTCGCCGCGGCGGGAGGCAACAAAAGCCTCACGCACGTTGACTTTATGATCGGCTCGGATAAGTTGGATATTGACGGAATCAAATCCGATGGCTCGCGTGCGCCAGTCTTTCGCGAAGGCGAGTGGGCGGTGGATGTCTAACTCACCTTGGATACGAGCCATCCTCGAATAAAACCACGAATTCTCGAATGTCGGTGCGAAAAATTCGTTTATTCGCGCGCATTCGTGGACGGTGACCACTCTCACGAAGGAAGTTCTTTTGACCAGAAGCGACCTTGCGTAAGGTGTGTTAATAAACCAGGAGGAAGATATGTCTCCTATCAGTCGTTCCTTTGTAATCTTTTTGTTCCTCTGTGCAGGATTATCTGCCTGCACGACCGCGGCTCCTCTTTCAATAGCAACTCCTTTTCCAACTGAAACACTTACGCCAACAGTACCGCCGCCCCTTCCAACCCCCTCCCTCACCCCCGAGCCGACGGCGACGGAAGCGCCATATGATGTGGATGTCGAAACGGCAAGACAAAGGGCGATTATCGAAAATGCCCCAAATAATATTCAAGAATTTTCCTATCTCCAATCGGATGAATATCTTGCAAGCCTACGAGAAAAAAATGCAAAAGGCGAGCTTCCCCAAATTTCCCCAAACGCAGTAGCTGTCCCAATTGGAACCATATCTCTAGTGATTGATAAACCCCCATCAAATGTTTTCGAAAAATATGGCGGCGACTATGCAATTACATTCACAGAATCGTGGCGATGGAGACTCCGCGAGAAACAACCATGGACTGTGGTAGACGCAGGACTAACGGAAGTTGGTGAAACAGAGGTCGGCTTTTATGTCCTGAAATGGAAAAGTTTGGATGGCTCTGAAGCGTTTTGGGGATATCTATTTATACCTCCAGCTGATGAAAAAATGCCTAACTATTTTTATGAGAGAATTGATCGAAATCATGCAGGCTATCCATCGCTCACTTATATCAAATCTATCGATTTATGTATTAAAGATGCAAAGAGATACTCTGCTTCGAACCCAACCGATTATTGTAAATTTATAGCACCTAATCCTGAAACTGCGTTTCCAGTTGAAATACTCCGAGATTGGAATGAAACAGGGGTACTGAAATTAGACTGGCTACCATGGTCAAACTCAAGTGCGCCACTTATAAAATAAGTGGGCTTGCAAACCTCCCGTACAATAACTAATATAATAGCGAGGGCATGAAAAATATTTTTTCGTTGTTATCAAGTTTCGTTTTGGCTTTGTTTTTGTTTTTATTTTTAGGGATAGCCATTCCTTCGATGGCAAATGCTCAGCAGTGTTGTTCTAATACAGACTGTGGAGGACAAACTTGTGCATACATTCCTAATCCTTGTGGTGGTATCGGAGGTAATTATGGTTCATGTACAGGTGGCGGGACAGAGTGCGGATATGGCGCAGGAGCAGGTTGTCCAGGTGGATATGTCTGTGTATACGGGGATTGCGTCATACCTGGTGGAGGGGGTGGGGGTGGAGGAGGTGGGGGTGGCACGGGGGATTGGTGTTCGGGCGATTCCGACTGCGGGAGTGGGTGCTGTAATACCAATAAAAATTATTGCACAAATTGCTCAGGCTTTGTTTGCCCCGCAGACCCCGTTGCTTGCCCTCCAGGGACAACAAGAAGCGCGACGGTTACGGGGTCGCAGTGCCTAAACCCCAAATGCACTGCGGGGAGCGCGCAGACAATTGGCGATTGTTGTTCGGGGCATTGGGATAAGGGAGCATGCAGTGATTGGTACGATTGCCCCACAAAAAATAATCCCAATAAAGTTTGCAGGGATTGCGAGCCTATAGATAGATTTTGATACGCGGGGCTAAAGCCGCCTGCTCAGTACGTGGAAGTCCTTCGGACTAGCGCAACAGAGTCCGCTTGAGCGGGCTTCCACGAACTGAGGTGGTTGTCGAGTTTATCGAGACACAGGGCTTCAGCCCGCCGAAACAGGCGAACAGCCAAGCATCTGAACAGTTAAGATTTTTCAATAGCCTCTTCGAGAGGCTTTTTTGATTCCTAGAACATAGGTTACACTTTCGAGCCTTCCAATGTTCATCGTTAGCGTCATCATTTGGACTCTCGGAGAGATCGCCGCCACCTCCGTCGCGCCCGCCATCATCGCCGACTTATCTCCCGTTGAATTACGCGGGCTATATCAAGGCATCTTCGGCTCGGCGTGGGGACTCGCCTACTTCCTCGGTCCGCTCGCGGGCGGATGGGTGTATGAACACATGGGCAGTGACGCATTGTGGACAGGTTGTTTGCTATTGGGAATCGTCCTCGGCTTTTGCTATCTGGCGTTAGGCGCGCCGGCAAAGCGGAGGATGGAAAAAACTCGCGCATCTTCTTGATGGAAACACTAGGGTTATAATCTCGCCATGCCCAAATCCCAACCCATCGCTACAGACGAATTCCTCACCGAGGAATACGAATACATCGCGCAGACCGCCGCGCAGGCAAACGAAGATCGCGCGCGCGTCTCATCGTTTTACCTGATCGCCGTCGGCTCATTGATCGCGACCATCTTCGGCACACAATTCTTCGACCCCGATTTTTTCACTCAAAGCGTCAGATTCATGTTCAGCAGCATCTTCCTCCTGCTCACGCTGATGGGCACAAGCACCATCGTGCAACTGGCAAAACTTCGCGCGGCGTGGCACGAGTCCATGCTGGCGATGAACCAGCTCAAAGATTTCATGATCTCTCAGAACAAGGATATATCAAAGGCATTCCGCTGGACCTCGCGCACGCTCCCGCCTAAATATAAAAAGGCGAGCATCTCCTTTTATCAGGCGCGTGAAGCCGCCATCCTCAGCGGCGTGACCTTCACCGCCTCGGTCTACTTTGCCCAATACGCGCTGGGCTTGAACAGTTGGGGCAACTGGCTCATTGCCGCCGCTTGCGGAATCGTTGTTGTCTTTTTACAGATAGCCACTTACAAGAAAGCATTGGATTAACATGCCGCGCGATTACGTCTCTCAACCTCCCACCGCGTTCCAACGCCGCCCGCACCTCACCAAAGATGACGATTGGATTCGGGCATTCTTGAACGTTGCCCAAATCGGACACATCGCCACATCCATTGACGGACAGCCCTTCATCAACCCCACCATGTTTTGGTACGACGAAGCGAATCATCAGATCGTGTTTCACTCCAACGTCGCGGGGCGAGTCCGCTCGAATGTGGAAGCCAACCCGAAGGTCAGTTTGGAGGCGAGCGAGTTGGGGAAGTTCCTGCCGTCGAACGTCGCGCTCGAGTTCTCGCTTCAATTCCGCAGTGTGGTCGTCTTCGGCACAGCGCGGCTAGTGGACGATCCAACTGAAGCAAGTCGATTGTTGTATGGACTCATCGGAAAATATTTCCCTGCAATGACAGCGGGCAAGGAATATCGCAAGATCACCGAAAAAGAATTGCGCGCCACCTCGATCTATGCGATTCAAATCGAATCGTGGACTGGCAAAGAAAACTGGGCAGAGTGCGCCGATCAATCCGATGAGTGGGCGCCGCTCGATGAAAAATGGTTTGAATAAGGAGACAACATGCCCGAAGAAAAATTTCGCACCGAAGAATTTCGCGTGGACGGCGAAGAATTGCTTCGCAAGGTCAAAAACCTTATCAACGAAGGCAATATCCGCCGCGTGATCATCAAAGATAAAGACGGTAAAGTCGTCTTTGAAATTCCGCTCACGTTTGGCGTGGTGGGCGCGTTGATCGCGCCACAACTCGCCGCCATCGGCGCGATTGCCGCGTTATTGGGCGAAGCAACTGTGGTCGTCGAGAAAAGAGAATAATCCCGCTCGATTCTTTGAGGCAATTGCTTTGCGTCAAAACAGGCGACACGATTTGCCAAGCAAATCGAACTGTCGCCTGAACTTCATTTTATGAAAAAACAATCCGTGATAATCCGTGCAATCAGTGGCTAAGAACTTTCTTTTCTTTCCACCCCAATCCCCGCGCCATCAGGCAAAAACATCTTCGCCCCATCGTACGTCACCCCGCGATACGGATCATTCTTGATCAACAGCGGACCATCCAGATCGGCATAATCGCACAACGGAGCGAGATGCGCCGCCGCCGTCACCCCCACCGACGACTCGACCATGCAACTCAGCATGATGCTCATATCGTGCGCCCGCGCCGCGTGGATCATCCGCAACGCTTCGCGGATGCCTTCGCTCTTCATCGTCTTCACCACCACGCCGTCAATCGCACCCGCAAGTTTCGCCACATCGTGAGAATTCTTCGCCGTTTCATCCGCAAAGATGGGAATGTTGATTCGCTGAGCGCGTAATTCATCCTTCAACCAGAAGAAACCATCCACATCATCCACTGCCAGCGGCTGTTCGATAAATTCCAAATCGTATTCCGCCAAGCGCGGGATGATACGCAACGCCTCTTCACGACTCCAGCCCGCATTCGCGTCGACTCTTAATTTTGAATTGGTCGCGCCGCGAATGACTTTGACTCGCGCCTCATCCTCCTCTCCTCCCAGCTTGATCTTCAAAATGGGATACCCTGATTCCTTTGCCTGCTCCGCCATCACATGCGGCTCATCCATCCCGATCGTGAACGACGTGAGCAGAATCTTCTGCGGGTTCAACCCAAATAATTTATACAACGGCTGTCCTAACTTCTTCCCCCACAGATCATGCAACGCCTCATCAATCGCAGACCGCGCCGCGCGCGAGCCAGCAGGTCGCTTCGCAAGAATCGCGTCTATGTCAAACGGATCGTCACCCAGATCAGGCACAGATTTCAAATACTCGATGATGCCCTCTTGCGTCTCGCCATAATACGGGACCGCCGCCGCTTCGCCCACCCCGTCATCGAGATACACCAACACATTATGCCGCTGGTCGCTCGCCCCATGCGCCACGCGAAAAGTCGTCTTCAATTCAAGTGTGATCGGTTCCCAAGCAAGTTTCATTTTTCAATCTCCCAGACAAGCTCGCATGTTAACACAGATGATAAAATCAATCTATGCAAAATATCCTCGACCACTTCGCCAAAACGCTCGACAAACGCATCACCGTATTCGAAGTGAAAATCGATTCGCAAACCAGCGACTCCCTCACCCTCAGCGGACGCGTCCTCCACAAAGCCCAATTGGATGAACTGCCCCGCCTCTTCCCTACGTGGAGGCTTGATACGGCTTCCGTCAACATTCTCCACACGGACGCGAACGAACGCGTCCACGTGGGAACCAACCTAACGGGCTTGCACGAAAGCCCCACGTTCCGCGTTCCGCTCCTCAGCGAGTTGACCTTTGGCGCAGAACTCGAAGTGTTGGAAGAACAGGGCAAGTGGGTCTACGTCCGCCAAATAGACGGTTATCTCGGCTGGGCATATCGTCCCTATCTCAGCGAAGGACTCGCCCCCGCGTCCACGCATCTCGTGATTGCGCCCGTGATCGAAGTGCGCGCCGAGCCAGATATCGTCAGCGGTATGATAACGCGTCTCGTAAGTGGAACAGGTATAACCGTCGAAGAGACGCGGGATGGTTGGTCGAAGGTTCGGGCTAACCGAGTCGGCTGGGTCGAGTCGCATCATCTACGCGCGTTGACTGACATCCCGCAAACCGTGGAGGAGAAACGCGCCACACTCGAATCCGATTCGAGGCGCATGATCGGCGTGCCATATCTTTGGGGCGGAAGCAGTGGCAACGGAATTGATTGTTCGGGCTTGGCGCAATTGCTCCACCACTGGATTGGAATCGAAATCCCGCGCGATGCCGACATGCAATGCAACGCCGCGAACGCGGTGGAGCCGCCCTATCAACTCGGCGACTTGTTCTTTTTTGGTGAAAACGATGGACGCGAGATTTCGCACGTGGGCATGAGCCTCGGCGGAACGAAGATGATCCACTCCTCGCGCTCGCGCAACGGCGTGTATGTGGACGATATTGAAGAAGTGAAATTCTTGAAAGATATTTTCGTGAGCGTGGGGAGTTATTTGAGGTAACGCATCAGAAACCCGAAATTAACAAGAACGCTGATGCGCGCATGTTTTACCTTTTCAAATCAGCGTTGATCAGCGTTTTCTGTGTCACTCTTTTTATTTGCGACAGAGTCTACTCACTACCCCTTCAACAACTCATCCTGTTTCGACTCTTCCTCCTCAGGCTTTGCCAGCGGGGGCATTTCGAGGATCGAGTTCAACCCAAAGTGTTGTAAAAACTCCGGTGTGGTGGAATAGAGGATCGGGCGTCCCGGTCCATCG
This sequence comes from Anaerolineales bacterium, assembly GCA_044222305.1. Taxonomy (GTDB): domain Bacteria; phylum Chloroflexota; class Anaerolineae; order Anaerolineales; family Villigracilaceae; genus Defluviilinea. The sequence goes on along the minus strand of JBGANO010000008.1, from coordinate 15,798 downwards.
GCGCGACCCGATTCGAGGATCAGATTCTTGTGCAGGAGACTCTTCATCATGCTGTCGCTGTTCACGCCGCGGATCGAATCGATCTGCGGACGGGTGACCGGTTGCTGGTAGGCAATGATCGCTAAAGTCTCCAGCGCGGCGCGGCTGAGATGAGACGTTGCTTCAAGCCCGAGGAAATGCTCCACGAGTTCGGCAAGTTGCGGCGCGGTTGTCAACTGCGCGCGCCCCGCGTTCCGCTGGAGGCGCAAGCCTCGGCTGGCGAGCGACGCGTCCAGTTCATTGAGCCCGCGCTCGACGACCGAAGGGGCGACATCCAGCGCCGCCGCCAATTGCGCGGTTGCCACAGGTTCGCCGGAAACGAACAACAACGCCTCCAGTTTTGCTGAAAGTGACAATTCAATTTCGGAATTTTGCGCCGGAGAAGCCTCAGAAATGCTCATGCTATAATACCCTTTGATCTACGATTTACAATGATCGAAACAAGCCCGACTATTTTTTGAGGGCATATCGAATCAACAATTACCCAATTACCCTTTACTACGAACCGCTGACAACTTCACGAAGCGCGGCACGGAATACGCAATCATGAAACCCAATAAGCCCAGCCTCTTTTTTATCTCGCTCATCCTCGCCTCGCTTGCCTGCACATTCTACACAGGCGGACCCGATTACTCGGACCTCACACCCATCCCGGTTTCAACGGAAGCCGCGCAAAGCCTGCAAGACGGGATCAAGAAATCCATCGAAGACGGCTTGGTCACCGGCGTGGTCACCATGACCATCACCGAGCCGCAGATCACATCCTACCTTGCCTTGCGCCTGCAAAGCGACCCGAGCCTGCAACAAGAAAATTCAACGCCGCTCATCACCGACCCGCAAGTATACCTGCGCGATGGGCAAATGAAAATTTACGGGAAAACCCAGCAGGGCATGTTCGCTGCCAACATCGGCATCATCGTCAACGTCGGGATCGACGCGGAGGGCAAACCAAAGATCGAGATCGCCTCCGCAGACTTTGGCCCGTTCCCCGCGCCCGAGGGCATCAACGAAACGATCACCGCCATCATCGAAGAGGCATACACCGGTTCGTTCGGTCCCGTCGCCACCGGCATCCGCATCGAGACCATCACCATCGCCGACGGCATCATGACCATCATCGGGCGGATTCGATAGCGCGTGGATTATACACCGGATAAAATGCCCCGCATCTTTCTCACCAGAAATATTTCGATGAACCCAGCGCGTCGACTCAGGGGCAGACTGCTTCTCCTCCTCAGCGTTACCCTCCTCTTGAACGGATGCCGCTCCCCTCAATTCGCCAGCCCAGACGCGACCATCTCCGTCACCGTAGACGGCGCGACTCAAACCTTCACCATCCCCGCGGGAAGCACAGTGCAACAGGCTTTGCAAACCGCCGGCATCGCGTTCGGAAATTTGGATCGCGTCGAGCCGCCGGTCTACACCGTGCTCAACAACGGAGACGCGGTTGTCATCATCCGCGCGCAGGAAATCTTCGAAACCGAAGAACAAGTCATCCCCTTTGAAAAACAAGTTGTGCGAAACGAGTCATTGCCCGAAGGCGAAACGCGCCTCGTGCAAGCCGGGGCGAACGGCTCGCAAGAAGTGACCTATCGCCGCGTGCTCGAAGACGGCGTGGAGATCAGCAAATCCATCGTCAAATCCGTGATTCTCCTGGAGGCAATCCCGGAGATCGTAATGATCGGCGCGCAAACCTCCTTCGCGCCCCTGCCCATCCCCGGCAAACTTGCCTACATCGCGGGCGGCAACGCGTGGATCATCGACGCCTCCACTGCCAACCGCTTCCCCCTCGTCACCACCGGCGACCTCGACGGGCGCATCTTCCGCATCTCGCCGCGCGGCGATTACCTCATTTATACGCGCAAATCCACAAAGCCCGCCGCCAAAGAGATCAACGTCTTGTGGGCGGTTCGCACCAACCCCGGTAGCAAGCCCTTCCCCACCAGTGTTTCGAATGTAGTCCACTTTGCCGATTGGATACCCGGCACGAGTTCCATCGCGTACACTACCGTCGAACCGCGCGCCACCGCGCCCGGCTGGCAGGCGAACAACGACCTCTGGCGTTACAGCATCTCCACCGGCGAAAAGAAAAGAATTCTAGACGCGAACGCCGGCGGCGTGTATGGCTGGTGGGGCATGACGTTCGCATTTTCATCCAACGGCAGGCTGGCATACGCCCGCCCGGATGGCATCGGCACGGTGGATTTGGACGGCAAATACATCAAGCCGCTCATCGACATCGTCCCCCTCAACACGCACAGCGATTGGGCATGGCTCCCGTCCATATCGTGGGGCGCCGATGGAAAGACCCTTTACTATGTAACTCATGCGCCCCCATCCAGTCTAGTGAACGCTGAAGATTCGCCGTTCTTTGACCTCCGCGCCACCTCGTTTGAAAATGACGCCACCATCGATATCGCATCACAGACCGGCATGTTCGCCTACCCAAGCGCGTCGCCGACCCAAGCCAGTTCGCGCGAACGACAGTATCAGGTGGCATACCTGCAAGCCATCTTTCACGAACAAAGCGAAACCAGCCGCTACCGGCTCGTCGTCATGGACCGCGATGGCTCCAACCGGCGGACCGTTTTCCCCGCGACTGACGCGCCGGGTCTCGAGCCGCAAATCCCAGTTTGGGCGCCGGGTCAAATCGACGGGCAGTCTGGCTACTTCCTGGCGGTCGTCTACCAGGGGAATCTTTGGCTGGTGGATACCGGCAACGGTCAGGCATTTCAAGTGACGGGCGATGGGCTGGTCACAAAAATCGATTGGAGATAACACATGCGTATTTTGATTACCGGAGCCGCGGGGTTTCTCGGCTCACACTTAAGCGACCGCTTGCTCGCCGACGGTCATGAGGTCGTCGGGATGGATAACTTCATCACCGGCAACCCGGGCAATATCGCCCACTTAATGGGGAATGAAAAATTTTCGTTTTACAAGCACGACGTATCGAATTACATCTTCCTCCCCGGCAAAGTGGACGCGGTGATGCACTTCGCTTCGCCCGCCAGCCCCAACCCGCAATCGCCATCGGGGTACTTCAACCTCCCCATCCAGACCATGAAAGCCGGCGCGCTCGGCACCCACAACTGCCTCGGCGTGGCAAAAGCAAATAACGCTCGATTCCTGATTGCGTCCACAAGTGAAATTTACGGCGATCCGCTTGTTCACCCGCAAACTGAGGATTACACAGGCAACGTAGACCCCGTCGGCCCGCGCGCCGTATACGATGAAGCAAAACGTTTTGCTGAATCGATCACCATGGCATATCATCGTTATCACGGCGTAGACACGCGCATCGTGCGCATCTTCAACACCTACGGTCCGCGCATGGACCTCGAGGACGGGCGCGCCCTGCCCAACCTGTTGAAACAGGCACTGCTCGAACAACCCCTCACCGTGTACGGCGAAGGAAAACAAACCCGCTCATTCTGCTACGTGGACGACCTGGTTGACGGCATTGCGCGGTTGCTGTACTCCGACGAACATTTACCGGTCAACATCGGCAACCAGCATGAGATCAGCCTGCTCGAATTTGCCGAAGCCATCAACAAGATCACCGGCAACAAGGCTGGCGTCACCTTCGTCAAGGATGCGCGCAGTGTGCGCGACCCACAGCAACGCCGTCCCGATATCACCCGCGCCCGCGCCATCCTCCAGTGGGAACCGAAAGTCTCGCTCGAGGAAGGTATCGCAAAAACCATTCCGTATTTCAAATCCAAACTGGGGCTATGACCGTCCAAACCAACAACATCGAGCGAATCCGCTTTTTGAAATTCGCCACCGTAGGCGCCATCGGCTCGCTTGTCGATTTTGGCGTGATGAACATGCTCACCCGCCTGTTCGCCATGCGACTTGTCTACGCGGGGACCGTTTCATTCATCTGCGCGGTCGTCAACAATTTCACCGGCAACCGCTACTGGACGTACCCGGAATCGCGCTCGCGCCACATCCTTCAACAACTGGGGATGTTTTTCGTGGTCAATGCGGCAGGGATCGCCATCCGCGTTCCCATCCTCCATTATGTTGAGCCGCCCATGGAGGGATTGTTCTCGTCTCTCGGCATACTCACCCCATTCACGCCAGAAACGCTGGCAAAAAACGCCACCCTCGCCATCGCCATTGGAATTGTAATGCTTTGGAATTACTTTATGAATCGCTACTGGACGTATAATGACGTGGAGTGATCATGGCAACCCCGGTTCAAACACGCATCATCCCGATCTACAACTCGCAAGGCGAGGCGGACGCCTTCCTCGTTTACCCATACATTTTTAACCGTGGCGGCGAATACATCGGCTGGGTCACCCCCCAGCGCGACGTATATTCCGTGATGGGTCACCACGTTGGCTCATTGACCAACGATCCGCGCATCGTCCGCAGGCGGGCAGATGATTCAGACAAACCCCGCCTAACCTGCCCTCCCAACCCAAAACGCATCTCCCCGCCCGCGCAAGTGCCTCTCGCTCCGATGATGCAAGAGTTATCCTACGGCATGATCGATGTGCTCACTGAAAACCCAGAACTTCTCCACACCTTGGATAGCGGCGAAATGCGCCAGGATATGGATTAACTTGCGCCTTTCGATATTTCGATAGGGTTTAGCACAAGTTTATAAATGGGGAATATAATTACAAAACCATGCCCCTCCCCTCCAAATCAATCAGCGCATCGCGCGTAACCCTATCCCAACTCATGCACCCGGACCAAGCCAACTTGCTGGGCAACGTCCATGGCGGCTGGATCATGAAACTGGCGGACGAAGCCGGCGCGCTCGCCTGTATGCGGCATGCCCAACGCAAGGTTGTGACCGTCGCCATTGATTCGATGACCTTCCGCGAACCGATCAAGATCGGCGACCTGGTCACATTCAACGCGGTAGTCACGTACACCGGGCGCACCTCCATGGAAGCGGAAGTCAACGTCCATGCAGAAAACCCGGTCACGAGCGAACGCTCGCATACCAACACAGCCTATCTCGTATATGTCGCGCTTGACGACGAGGGTAAGCCCACAGAAATTCCGCAACTGATGGCGGAAAACGCAGAAGAAACTCACAAACTAACCCAGGCAAAAGAACGACAGGAACGACGTTTGAAAGAGAAGAGAATCCGCGAGTCACAATGAGCGAACCCATCCCCACAAACTCCGACTCCGAATCTAAGGAACGCGTGGCGCATTCGTTCAAAAGCCTGCGCGAACTCGTGGACCATGTTTCCGGGAAAAACCTGCCGCCCGTCCAATCCGACGATGGGCGGATCAGCGAGGCGGTTCCATTTCCGTTTCTTGGCATCGTAGGCCAGCAGGAAATGAAACTCGCGCTCCTGCTCGGTCTGATCAACCCCAACATCGGCGGCATCTTGCTGATCGGTCCGCGCGGCACGGCAAAGACAACGGCAGTGCGCAGTTTGCTGGAACTTCTCCCGCAAGTGGAGCGAAGCCTGTGCGCATACGGCTGTCTTCCCGAGGATATTGAAGCGGGCGGCATCGACGCGGTCTGCCCGGATTGCGCAAAGAAATACGCTGAGGGGAAACCGCTCACCGCGCCGGATAATGTCCGCTTGATCGAATTGCCGCTGAACGCGCGGCTGGAGGATGTGGTTGGTGGAATCGACGAACGCGCCGCGCTCCACGAACGGATGCGTATCCGACGGGGAATTTTGGCGCAAGCGGATAAAAATTTGTTATACATCGATGAGATCAATTTGCTCAACGACGATATTATCGATTCGATTCTGGATGCCGCCGCGCAAGGTTCCTACACCGTGCGACGCGGACCCGTCGCGGCGACGTATCGCTCGCGCTTCGTGCTGATCGGATCCATGAACCCCGAGGAAGGACGCCTGCGCCCGCAGATTTTGGATCGCTTCGGTCTGCGCGTCATTGTGCGCGGGCTGGAGGATGTTTCTGAACGACTGGAGGCATACCGCCGCGTACATGCGTACATGGCGAATCCGCGACAGATGGCGAACCAGTTTTACGGGGAGATGGAAGCGGCGGCGGCGGAGATCCGCCTCGCGCGCGAGCAGATCAAGAAAGTCGCCATTCCAGACGCGGTGGCGAGAGCCGCCATCATGCTCATCCAAAAGATGGGTATCGATTCACTGCGCACCGAGATCACTTGGTTCGAGTCAGCGCGCGCGTACGCCGCGGCGGATGGACGCGCGGAAGTCACGCCGGAAGATTTGAAGGCGGTGGCGACGATGACCCTGCGTTTGCGCCGCTCGCATTTTATGAACGAGTATTTCAAAGGACAGGTGAGCGAGGAAAAGGAAATGCTTGCCTTGCTAAACAATTTCGGAAAGGCAAGCGTAAGCAAAAAAGCAAAGAAATGAAAATGAGCGACACAAAATTTACAAACCTTGCGTATCGAATCGAAACAAAGCGACTCGTTGTGCGATGCTACAACCCGACGGATGCAAAACTGCTGGCTGATTCTGTGAACGAGAGTGTGGAGCATCTCAAGCCGTGGATGCCCTGGGCGCATTTTGAACCGTCGCCCATGGAGGAACGGATAAAGCGCCTTCAGCAATCTCGAGGCAAATTCGATATGGGAGATGATTTCATCTACGGAATTTTCAACCGTGACGAGTCCAGGTTGATCGGGGGAACGGGGCTTCACACGCGGCTTGGCGAGAATCAACTTGAGATCGGGTATTGGATTCACAAGGACTTTATCAACCAGGGTTATGTGACCGAGTCGACCGCGGCGCTTGTTCGGGTAGCGTTCGAAGTGTTGCGCCTGCACCGCCTGGAAATCCATTGCGACCCGGGCAACCACGCCTCTGCCGCCATTCCGCGCAAACTGGGTTTTATGCACGAGGGAACTTTACGAGAGAAGACTCCGTTCTTTGACCGCTGGAGCGATTCAATGATCTGGAGCTTGCTCGAAAGCGAATACCCGAACAGCCCCTCTGCAAAGGCGGAAATTAAAGTTTTCGACGCTATCGGCAATACGTTGTTATGAAATCGATTCTAGAGACTGGTTCTTAACCCCTTCTTTGCCACCGAGCGCACAGAGAACTCTGAGAAAATTCTTTAAAAATCTCCGTGAACTCAGCGCTCTCTGTGGCTGAGGCTCTTTTTTTCATGCCCTTCACGAACTCAAGAGACGCTCTCTTAGCGCGAATCATCCAGAAACCAATTTACTTTTTGCTCGCCGTCAATTTGTTGGTCGGCGTTTTTGTTTTTCACGATTACGGATTGTCGTGGGACGAACCGCTCTTTTACGATTATGGCGACGCGCTCGGGTATGCGTACTCGCCGCATGAATGGTTCAGCGGACATTTCAACCTCGAAAATTCATACGGGCCCAGCGCGGAGGATCACAAAACGCGCGGACCTGCCTACCTTTTTCTCGCGCGGAATTTTGTGTACGGACTGGAAGACCTCGGCTCCGACCGCGCTTCAGCCTGGCATCTTGTCAATTTTATTTTTTTTCAACTTGGAGTTTATTTCCTCTATCGTCTAAGCACGCGCTGGATAAAACCTTCCGCCGCGCTTGCGGCAACTGCATTTTTTTCCTATCAACCTTTGTTGTGGGGACACGCCTTCATCAACCCGAAAGACCCTCCCTTTTTGGTTTTCTTCCTCGGGGCGGTTTGTCTGGGGTTTGAGATGGCAGATGAAGTTGAAGCGAACGAGAAAACAAATTTATGGAAAATTTTTGCCGCATCGTTTTGTTTAGGCATAGCAACTTCCATCCGCGTGCTGGGTCCGCTGGCGGGAGTGATTGCGCTTGGCTATGCAATCTTCGTGATTTTTGCCCGCGGCGGATTGAAATCCGCCGCTATTCCTACGAAGTCCGCTAAAGCGGACTCGCTCCCATTGCAAAACTTTTTCCGAGTCATTACAGTTTACATCGGAGTTGCAATCGTGGTGATGCTCCTCACGTGGCCCTATCTTTGGGAGAATCCCATCGTTCGACTCTTTGGAACGCTCAAGTTCATGTCTGATAACCCGACGCAATTGGCTGTTCTGTTCAACGGCGAAATTTTCCGCGCAAACGACATGCCGCGCCGCTACCTCCCCTTCATGTTGTGGTCAACGCTCACTGAACCAACATGGTTTTTGTTTGCGGCTGGAATTCTGATCGCGTTTTGGAAATATAGATCAACACCGAAAGAAAACGTCGCGTTGATATTGACCCTCGCTTGGTTCATTCTTCTCGTGGCTTACGTTCTAATCCTTCGTCCAGCCGTGTACGATGGACTGAGACATTTCCTCTTCATCCTGCCGCCGGTGTTCATCTTCGCGGGTTTTGTATTTGATTTTGTATTTGAACAAATCTCCGGCATGGTTGCGTCATCAATTTGGCTACGCGCTGGATTAGTTTTGCTTATCCTCTTTCCGGGCATCAATGGAATTATCAAACTCCATCCCTACGAATACGCGTATTACAATTCGTTTGTCGGCGGCACGAGCGGAGTCTTCCGAAAATACGAAACTGAATACTGGCTCACCTGCTACAAAGAAGCGATGCAAAAATTGGATGCAAGTTTGAGTCAACCGGCGAATGTCTTTGTTCTGCGAGAGGCATACATTGCCGAATACTATTCCGGGAGTAACACCATTGTCCGCGATTTGCGGAACGAAATGAGCGAAGTGAAATTTGGCGATTACGTTCTCGTCAACACACGAACGAACGATGATCGATCCATTTTCAGAGACGCGCCGCCGGTGATCCAAATCCGCCGGGGAGATGCGGTCTTCTGTGAGGTAAAACAAATCCCATGAGTCTACGAGTCATTTCTGGCAAAGCGCGAGGTCGTAAATTGAAATCAGTGGACGGCGACACGACGCGTCCCATCACTGACCGCGTCAAGGAAGCGTTGTTCAACATCATTTCAAGCGACGTGATCGACTCCAACTGGTGGGACTTATTCGCAGGGACGGGAGCAGTCGGCATTGAGGCGTTGAGCCGGGGCGCGGCATCCGCCCGCTTTACGGATTCGAACCGCGAACCCGTCGAGACGATCAAATTCAACGTGGAGCATTGCGGATTTGCGTCGCAGTCAGAAATCCGCCGGGCGGACGCGTTCGCGTATCTCGCTTCTGCGCCCGATAAAAAGTTTGAATACATTTACATCGCTCCCCCGCAATACAAGGATATGTGGGTGAAGGCGCTGGAACTCGTGGACGATAATCTCGAATGGCTCACGGACGATGGCTGGGTTATTGTGCAGATCGCGCCGCGCGAATTTAAGTTCAATACGGTCACATTGAATAATCTCGAAAAGTTCGATGAACGGAAATACGGAACGACATTGCTGGTGTTTTATCAAAGGAAGTAGCCTCCTACAAATCCATCCTTGCAATATCCTTTTAGTTCGAATGGGGGCAGTGAAATGAAAACGCCGTCGTGCTAAAATCGCCGCATCATGACCAACCTCCGCGCGCCGTCTAAGATCATCCCGCGAGCTTTCCCCGGTATCAAACCGGACGAGATCGAAGAATTGATCAAGAATAGTCAGGTTCACGCCTACGCGCCGGGCGCGGTCTTGTGCCGCGAGAACGCGGTGGAAGATCGCTTCTACATGATCCTCGAAGGCGAAGCGGAGGTGAGCAAGGTCATCAACAATACTGAAATACGCCTGCTCAAAACTTTGGGACCCGGCGACTTCTTCGGCGAGATGGCGCTTATCCACAACGCGCCGCGTGCCGCGACCGTTACCGCAAAGTCCGCGCTCACCACGCTCGAACTCGACAAGACCGGCTTTGACCGCGTGCTACATTCGTCCAGCAGTATCGCGATGGCGATGGTCAGCGAGATCAGCAACCGCCTGCGCTCGAACGATCAGTTGGCAGTGGATGATCTCCGCTTGCGCGCGAGCGAACTCGCCGAGGCGTATCAAAAACTTGCCGAGCAAGACCTCGCCCGCCGCGAGTTCCTCTCCAACATCGCGCACGAGTTGCGGACTCCGCTGATGGCGGCGAGCGGGTATCTCCAAATGTTGCAAAAAGGCGCGATGAGCGGCGACCAGATCTCCACTGGGATCGAAACGGTGAGTCGCAACGTCCAGCAGATCGTCAGCCTCGTCAACGACATCCTATTCTTGCAAGAGATGGACCTCGTCCTCCCCGAATTTCAATTGGTGGATTTGAACGCGGTCGCAAAAAACGTGACGGATAAATACGCGCCCAAAGCCGTCGAGCGGAATGTAAACCTGCGCTTCGCTCCCGACGTCAGCCTGCCTCGCGTGTTCGGCGACTCTAAATCCCTCGAGCGCGCTCTCTCGGCTCTTGTGGACAACGCCATCAAGTTCAGCCCCAAAGGCGGAGACGTGATTGTGCGCCTCAGCGCGCGCGCCGACGATGTTCTGCTCGCGGTGGAAGATCACGGCATTGGAATCGAAAAAGAAAAATTGTCGCGCGTCTTTGATCGTTTCTATCATCTCGAACGACAGGAGAACGATCTCTTCGGCGGCATCGGGCTGGGACTCGCCATCACGAAGCAGGTCATCGAACAGCATCAGGGAAAGTTGACCGTGACCAGCGCTCCCGGCAGGGGTAGCACATTTACGATCGTGTTGAAAAAGGGAAGTTAACGCGCAATGTTCAGGCGACAGTTCGATTTGCTTGGCAAATCGTGTCGCCTGTCTTGACGCAGTGCAACTGCGTCAAGAACTTGGTTATGATCGTGTTCAAAAAGGGAAGTTAGCAGAAAGCTTTGAACCGCTAAGCCTTGTGTTGAGCTTGTCGAAACAGCGCGAAGAACGCTTAGAACATCTTTTAAAAACTTTGCGCAATTTCGGCAAGTTCGTAGTAGCGACTTCAGTCGCTTTTTGCCGCAACATAAACGACTGAAGTCGTTACTACGGCGCGCCAATTTATGTTGTTCTGAATAGGATAATGAAAATGCTCTGCATTGCAGAGCATTTATTTTTTCGACTTTTTTTCTGGAATTCGATTCCCTTGTTCGTCAAATACAGTCGGATAGAGTCTATGCGCGCGTTCAGGATATTCCTTCGCCCATTCTTCCTGAATCTTGCGAATATGATCAACGATCTGATCCGCTGTGGCATCTCTGGAAAATTGAACTCGCGTGAGATTCTTTTTGACTGGCTTTTTGCCTGTCTTCTTTACAACCTTTTTGACTGTTTTCTTGACTGTCTTTTTTTCTGCCATCGTTTCACCTCTCGCCGATTTTCTGATTGTATCATCTTGAAAGCGGACGTTAGAGAACGTCCGCTACACAGTGATAATTTTGTGTAGAGTGCGCTCCACAAAATGTTTAAACAATTTCTATTCTCATTACTTCACGAAAGTTCAGGCGACAGTGCAACTGTCGCCTGCCATGACGCAGTGCAACTACGTCATGAACTTGTTTTCGGCGTAAAGGATTTCTATTCTTCAAACATCACAACCAATTTCCCATCATCGTCATAAAACGAGCGCGCGCTGAAGAGCGGATCGCCACGCTTCATGTTGTGAATTCTCCCCAACAGAATCAGCAAATCCTCGACGACATCCAATTCTCCAATTCTCTCGAATTCAATCCACTCCGCCAGACCTTCTTCAGAAGCGGTTAGTTGACCACCTGTTACTTCTCCGGTGAAGACGAACAAGCAAATCCCTGTTTCGCCCGCGTCGACAATGACCGTTCCGCACAGCCATAAATCTGCGGCGAGACCGGTCTCTTCGCGCAACTCGCGCTTGGCGGAGGAGAGAACAGCCTCCCCTCTCTCCACGTGACCGCCGAGTCCGTTGTATTTGTTCGCCCACAGACGTTTCGTCGGCACGCCTTTGAGAAGCAGGTATGAATCTCCGCGCCGCAAGAATATCGCCGTGCGCGGGATGAGGGTGTAACGGTTATTGTTGATTCCTTGATCGGATTGAGGCATGATGGGTTTTCCACACTCGGGCTATAATCGGTTCATGGGATTTTACTCCAATGCCATATAACCACCAAACTACAACCAGCGATCCTCGAAAGGCATATAGCAACCTGCCAATCGGATCAAAAAATCACATGACTTTCACCTTTGAAGAAATTAGCCACATCAACATATCGGCGACAGATTTTGTTACAAGGCAATTAAATATGGTCAGCGTAAATTATGAGCTGGGTCCGTTTCTCAAGATGTCATGCCCGAAAGAATGGGAGCAAAGACCATTAACCGAGTGGCAGACTGGCACACCGCTGTTCCGTAGCGTGATTTCCGCTTTTTGGGTCTTGCCAATTGATGTCCATTCGTTTTACATGGAGAGGGTGTCCGCGCGCGGGTTTGAGGAGCATTCTTCCTCATGGATGAATTCGTTATGGGCGCATAAACGAACAGTCGAACCCAATGGCGCATCTTGCACGATACATGATGTCGTTGAATTTACTCCACGGGTTAGGATTATCGGCGCTTTGGCGGCTCGAATCTATCAAATGGTTTTTAAACACAGGCATAAAAGGCTACAGGTGCGTTTTGGCGCGAAACTTCGCTGACAACTCCCAGCATGAACAAAGCAACCTTGCGATCCCACTCAAGCGATTCTTGCTGATCGGAGAATGTCCTTCAGAGTGGAAGGACTTTGATCTCTACCTATTTCGAGATAACGACGTGGCGTTTTACGTCGGTCAATCACAACTTGCCTTTGCCCGCGTGTGGGAGCATTTGCTCGGCGGGTTCAAGGGACATTCCATTGTGGGACGTTTCATTTGGGTCAATTGGCCCCAATCCATGCGATTCACAATTGAACTGTTAAGTTCGCAATCTGAACAATTCGATGTTATTGGGAATGACTTGAACGAGTCTGAACGGTCCCTGATCCAGCATTGGTCGCCTTGTTTCAATGTTTCGCTGAATAACCAGCCAACGCCCTTGCCAACTTCTTATTTGCCGCCCAACGCACCGTTCAGGCGCAGACGAAGCCTGAATGCCCTGCTCCACGAGGCAGAGCGCGCCGCGAAAGCCGAGGATGCGAAACTTTGGTTACAATCCATGGATCAATGAGCGCGATTAGCAAGATCGTTAGAATCGAAAAAGAGCGATTACGATGAAGAAGATACAATCCAAACAACCAAAAGACGGCGACCTTTGCGAGGTTATCGGCGGAACGCACGCGGGCAAATCTGGAACCGTCAGAGACGTCAAGACGAGCAAGACGGGTCACGTCACCATCACGATTGCGCAGAAGAATGGGGAACGGTTCAAGACGCTGGCGAGGAATGTCCTCGTCAAGCCGCGCGGCAGAGTCTCACCATGATCTTCGAGTTCAGCGGGAAGATTTTCCATTGGCGCGGTCCGTCTCCCTTTCTTTTCGTTGCTATACCCGAGAAACAAAGCGGCAACATCAAAGCGATCTCAAAAGAAGTGACGTACGGCTGGGGGGTGATTCCCGTCCACGCGCGGATCGGAACAACCGAGTTTAAGACATCCCTGTTTCCGAAAGACGGTCTCTATCTAGTGCCCATCAAAGTGGTCGTCCAAAAAACGGAAAACATCGGGGAAGGGGATACTGTAAAGATACGGCTCGAAATTCGTTTGTGAACGAAATACGGGAAAACAACCTCCACAATCCCTGACAGGCTCGTCCACAATTTCTCCATAATGAGTTGATAACCTTTGGTGGAAAAAAAAAGTACCTAAATACTGTGTAGTCGGCGTTCTCTAACGCCGACGGACACGTTAGAGAACGTGTCCTACACACATAATTTTCGTAAGAGTGACACAAAAGGAGAATCAACCATGAAAGCAGTTGTATTTGAATCGTACGGTCAGCCTGAGGTGTTGAAGATTCGGGAGATCGAAAAGCCAGAAGTTCCAGACGATGCTGTGCTGGTGCGCGTACATGCTTCCTCGATCAACATTGCGGAATGGTACAGCATGACAGGCTTGCTGATCGGACGCATCCTCAGCAGAGAACTCTTCAAGCCAAAGGACACGCGTCTCGGGGCAGACTTTGCAGGCGTGGTCGAAGCAGTCGGCAAGAGTGTCACCGATTTCAAACCTGGCGACGAAGTCTTCGGCGGCAGAAGCGGAGCGTACGCGGAATACGTCAGCGTGAAAAATGCCATCGCCTTGAAACCAGCCAACGTCACGTTTGAAGAAGCGGCATCTGTCCCCACGGCGGGCATCACCGCGTTGCAGGGACTGCGCGACCACGGGAAAATCCAGCCCGGCCAGAAAGTCCTGATTCACGGCGCGTCGGGCGGAGTCGGCTCGTTCGCGGTGCAGATCGCCAAAGCGTTCGGCGCGGAAGTGACGGCTGTGTGCAGTCCGCAAAATGTTGAACACGCCCGCAGGCTGGGCGCCGATCATGTGATTGATTACATCAAAGAGGATTTCACGCGCAACGGTCAAAAGTATGACCTGTTGCTCAATGTCAATGGAGGGCGGTCATGGTCTGACTACAAGCGCGCGCTCAAGCCGAACGCAACCTTTGTGCTCATCGGAGGTCCGAAGATGCCGGTGGTTGGACCACTCGGTCTCTTGATTAAGCTGAAAGTTGCGATGCTGGGAGCAAGCCAGAAGTTTGTATTTTTCATCGCTCAATTCAACCGAGCGGATATGCAAACCCTGAAAGAACTCCTCGAAAGCGGCAAAGTGAAGCCGTTTGTCGAGAAGGCATACCCGATAACACGCGTCGCCGACGCCATGCAACATTTAGGTAATGGTCACGTCAAAGGGAAGATCGTCGTCACGATGAAATAGTGGATTCCAACGCCTGATAAAAAATTACAGAAGGAGATTTCCACATGGTTACCTCTGCTGATTCAAATACAACCCGTATGACATATTCGAGGGTTGCCGGTTTCACCTTCCTCTTTTACATCGCCATCGGCATTTTCAGCCTGTCACTTTCTGATGATTTGCCCGTGACCGACCTGCTGATTCTGCTTCTCAATTTGTCTGCGTTGATCCTGGGGGTGACTCTGTATATGCTCACGCGCGAACAAGGACCCGCCATCGCACTGCTGGCATTAACTTGTCGCATCATGGAAGCCATCCACGCGCAAAGCCCGATCTTTTTCGCAGTAGGCAGTTTACTGTTCTGCTGGCTTCTCCTGCGTGGACGATTGATTCCACTTTCGCTGGCTTGGCTCGGGGTGATCGCATCGGCGCTGTTGGTGGTCATTCTGCCTTCGCAACTCGCCGGAGTCCTCGTCGGTAGCGGCTGGTCGGAATCGAGCACATGGCTGATATGGCTACCAATGCTGGTATTCGAAGTGACACTCTCGTTCTGGCTACTCATCCGGGGAGTGGCAGTGCCCAAATCTACTGCAACCGTATGAAAGATTCGGTCGTAATAATCGTAAAGGCAACCAAATGGAAATCAAATACTTTGCATTCTTGAACCATCTAATTCGTTTCAACCGGCAAGTCTATCTTGACCATAATGCGACGACGCCTGTCAGCAGTCATGTTCAAAGCAAAATGAATCAGGCTTTGAAATCCCATTACGGCAATCCATCGTCGTTTTATGGCAGTGGCAGGAAATCTGCCGAGTTAGTTGAACAGGCTCGGAAATATGTATCGCAAGCCATTCATGCCGACCCATCGGAAGTCATTTTTACGGCTTGCGCGACTGAATCGAATAATGCCGTGCTCAAATCGGTTGCCGCCCATTTCTACCCCAAACGGAAAAAGATCGTTTCCACGCCGATCGAACACCCATCCGTGTTGAACACGCTGGCGTATCTCGAAACGCAGGGAGTAATTGTCGAATATTGCCCGGTGGACAATAAAGGACGCGTACGGCTCGCCGAATTGGAAAAGTTGATTGATGAAGATACTTTTTTGGTCTGTTGCATGTTAGCAAACA
>JBGANO010000089.1:0-10183 GCA_044222305.1 Anaerolineales bacterium | reverse complement strand
GGCGGGTGTCCAATAGCCGTCCGCAAAAGAAGAGTGGACGTGAATTACTGTTGAAGGAACGTCCGTGGCTGGAAAATTACGAACAGGGAGTGCCGTATACCGTTGGCGTGCCGAACATCCCGTTGCATCATTTGTTGCGTTCGGCAGTGAGACGTTTTCCGAATCGTCCCGCGATATATTTTGAGGGGAGTCGTGTGTCGTATCGTCGTTTGAAAAAAGTAGCCCAAAGCATTTCCAACCCCTTTCATTAGCAAGGAGTTTGGCAAAGCGCGCGTTGTTTTGTTATTGCCGAATGTTCCGCAAATGATCATCGGATTTTACGGCGCGATGAAAGCCGGCGCGGCGGCAGTGTTTGTTCCGCCGGTGATCGAGCCAGAAGAAGTTGTGCGGCAGGTAAAGGATTCAGAAGCCAGCGTTCTTGTCACTCTTTCGATGTGGGCGGGACTCGCCAAACAAATCCAAGAGGGGAGCGGCGTGCCGCATGTGGTGTTGACCGATCCCGCGGATTATTTGTCCCTGCCGAAATATTTGATCTCCTCATGGCGCAATCGCGGCTATGGCTTGCGCAACTCACTGCGATGGAAAGATTGGCTCGGCGGGAACAGCAACAAATCTCCGACGGTTGAAGTTGCTCCTGATGAACTTGCATTGATCCAGTATACCGGCGGCACAACGGCGCAATCGAAAGGGGTGATGCTTTCTCATCGTAACCTCGTGGCGAACGCGTTGCAAACACGTCACTGGCTTCCCGAAGCGCGCGAAGGGAAGGAGCGATTCTTATGCGTCGTGCCGATCTTCCACAGTTATGGCACGACTACGGCAATGAACGTGCCCGTTTCCGTCGGCGCGGCGATAATTCTCAAAGCGCAATTTCAAGTATTGGATGTGTTGAAAGCCATCAAACGCTACAAGCCGACCATTTTCCCCGGCGTGCCGAACATGTATCGCGCCATCAATAGCTTTCGCGGCGTGCGTAAGTTTGGAATCCAATCTATCAATTACTGCATCAGCGGCTCGGAACCGTTGCATGTTGAAGTTCAAGAGGCGTTCGAGAAATTGACGAAAGGTCGCTTGGTGGAAGGCTACGGTTTGACCGAAGCCTCACCGGTGACGCACGCGAATCCATTGGGTGATAAACGCAGGGTCGGCACGATCGGTATCCCGCTTGCCTCAACGGAAGCAAAAATCTTAGACCTCTCGCAAAAAAATAAAGAAGTAAAACAAGGGCACATCGGCGAACTCGCCGTGCGCGGTCCGCAGGTGATGATGGGATATTGGAAAGATACGAAAGCAACGAAGGAAGTTTTGACCGATGACGGCTGGCTCCTCACCGGCGACATTGCGCAAGTAGATGAAGATGGATACACCCGCATCATCGCGCGCAAAGCGGATATGTGGTATCCCAACAAGTCGAAAAAACAACCCGCCTTCCCGCGCGACGTGGAAGAAGTGATCTATGAAATCCCGCAAATAAAAGAAGTGGCGGTTGCGGCTGTGGCGGGCAATCCGTTCGCGTTCGTGATCGCCGGGCAAGAACGCCCCACGCCGGCGGCGGTCATGGCGTATTGCAAACGCAGATTACCCGCGCATCTTGTTCCGCGCTTTGTGATTTTTATGGACGAATTCCCGAAATCGTATATCGGCAAAGTGTTGCGGCGTGAATTGGCTCGGAGATATGAAAAGCACGCCTGACATCGAAATTCCCACAACTGCAAATTATGTTCAACAGGGGAGCGGCTCGCCGGTCATTTTGATTCACGGCGTCGCCGCGTCGCTTCACGATTGGGACGATCTGACTCCTGAACTCACGAAGAACGGATATGCTTCGTACGCGCTCGACCTCCTCGGTCACGGCGACAGCCCCAAGCCCGATTCGCGCTCGTATCATGTTGAGTGGCTCTTCGAACATTTTTCAAAATGGATGGAGTCGCTTCGGCTGACCGAACCCGCGATCCTCATCGGACATTCGCTCGGCGGATACATCGCGCTGGAGTACGCGCGCCGCTTCCCAACTCGGACGCGCGGCTTGGTCCTCGTTAGTCCGTTTTATTCACGCTCCCAGCTTCCTCTCCTCCTGCGCCGCTCCTACAGCAGTATCGGCTTGCGGCAAATCATCGTCAAGCGGACGCCTGCATGGCTCTTCCGCCTCATCGTGGATATGACCAGCGTGGCGATGGGTCACAGTTCGGGCGCGTTACATTCTTTGCCGGAACACATCCGCGCGCAGACCGCGCTCGATTACACACGCACCGCGCCCGGCGTGTATCACATCCCCAACGAGATTGCCGATGGCACAGAGATTTTGTCGCATGTAACCGTCCCAACGCTGGTTGTGTGGGGCGACCGTGACAAAGCGCTTGCGCCAGATTCTTTCCCGAAGTTAGTCGAAGCCATGCCGAGCGCTGTTGGAAAATTAATTCATGCGGGGCATGTGCCGCATCAATCGAATGCGGATGAGTTCAACCCGATGGTGTTGGAGTTTTTGAAGGCGAATTGATTCTCGTAATGCGACATTCATGTCGCTCTTGTACAACACCAGCCTGAAACGCGAATCTGTGCAGTCTCGTGTTTCAAGAATTACCGTTAATGAAATGGAAATGCTGAGATCGGCGGCGGGGGAGAAATGCCGAAGTGACTGAATCAACTCTCCCCGTGAGAAGAAGCGGAGTCCGCGTCCGCATTCTGAATCCGCTGATATTTGTCACGATATTTTAAGGTGAATCCCTCTTGAATTGAAAATTTGGTTGTGCTAGAATGCAACTTGAAAATAGCCAAATATACGGGGATGCAGAGCCGAAACGCCCATATTTGGCGGCAACAAATGTTCTAATTAACGGAGTGTTTTACATTCATGCGGTGCCCATACTGCCAACATCACGACTCTAAAGTGCTCGATACCTCCCATGATAATCACGGAGGAATCCGCCGGCGCCGCGAATGTTTCAAATGCGGACAGCGTTTCAGCACGTATGAGCGTCCCATCCTTGCCACGCCGCTTCTCTTCAAGCAGGATGGCACGCGCGAAGAATTTGACCGTGAAAAACTGGCGCGCGGCGTCCGCATCTCGTGCGCCAAGCGACCCGTATCCGCCGCCGACATCGAGCGCATGATCGGACAAGTCGAGTCGCAGTTACAGAAAATGGGCAAGTCTGAAGTTTCCTCCCGCATTGTTGGCGACCTTGTAATGAAAGGTCTGAAAGAGTTGGATCAGATCGCGTACATCCGTTACGCGATCGTGTATCTCGGGCTGGACGATCTCCAGTCCATTCGCAACGAAATCAATCATTTACTCGAAGGCTAATTAACCGACAACCATCATTCCGCAAAGGGCGGAGTGTCAGTGGTTGTCGGATTTTTGTCGGAAAAATTGGAAGATTTTACAGAACCTATTTGCCACAGAGAACACAGAGAAAGAAAGAGTTTTTCTCAAAGGTCTCAGTGAACTCTGTGGCTAAGCATGTCTTCCACTGAAATCATATATCCAAAATCACTTTGAGGAGAGTGCGTCATGGCTACCAAAGCAGTCACGAAAACCGAACAAGTAAAAAATGGGTTGCTCCCAACGCCGCCCATGCCGAAGGGATTGCCCCAGGCAAACCTCACCGATAACGCGCGACAGGTGTTGATGAAACGCTACGTCCGCCGCGGAGACGATGGCAAGCCCGCCGAAAATGTGGAGGAGATGTTTTGGCGCGTGGCGTATCACGTCGCGAAAGTCGAAGCGATGTGGGATGCCGACATTCAAGAGCGAACGATCCAGTACTACCATTTATTATCCAGCAAGAAATTTTTTCCGAACTCTCCAACCTTTACGGGCGCAGGGACTCCGCTCGGTCAACTGGCGGCATGTTTCGTGCTTCCGATCACCGATGACATGGGACGTCACTCGGCAGGGATTTTCCAGACTCTCCGCGACGCGGCGTTGATCCAGCAGACAGGCGGCGGGAACGGATTCTCGTTCTCGCGCTTACGTCCGCACGGCGCGATGGTGCAGACTTCGGCAGGTCAGGCAACGGGACCTGTGGGATTCCTGCGCGTGTATGACCATGCCTTTGGTGAGATTGCACAGGGCGGTTGTTTGCTCCCTGAAACATTGGTGTTCACAAATAAAGGTTTGTTGCGACTGGATGAGATCGTCAACTCGGAAAACTCAGGTTGGCAAGAACATCAACTCTCTGTTCCAACCGATGAAGGCATCAAAGATTCTCCGCGTGGTTACAACAACGGCATTGCCGAAGTAATGCGGGTTCATACTCGCGAGGGATTGAGCATCACAGGCACTCCAAATCACAAAGTAAAAGTGATGACCGATAACGGTCCTCAATGGAAAGAGATTCAAGATTTAACCAAAGGTGACTGGATCGTCGTGCGCATGGGCGAACATGCAGGCGCGTTGCAATCTTTGAAGAAGCCAGTGCAGAAGCATGGAAACCAGATCATGCCTGAACTGCCATCTGTTCTTGACGAAGAGTTTGCTTTCTTCCTCGGGTATCTGGCAGGCGATGGGTTTGTGGCGCAGAACGAACAAGATCATCGCGTGGGTGTTAGTGTTGCTCACTCTTCCTACTTGATGGAAGAAATGCCGATGATGTTGGAACGACTGTTCAACGTCAACGTTCACCGAATGCAAAAGCCAAACGACAAATCGGTCACCTTTGTGATGGACAATCGCGCCATCAAAGACTTCCTGCTGATGAACGGACTTGGTAAGCAGACGAGTCGTAATGTGTCTGTCCCGCGTTTGATTCGTCAATCTCCCGCCAACATCGTCGGCGCGTACCTGCGCGGACTCTTCGAAGCGGATGGCACGTTGATCCATGGCTATCCTTCACTAACAACCTCCTCGGCGCGGCTGGCGCGTGAAGTTTCCACGTTGCTGATTGGTTTGGGTTGCCCCGTTGGTATTCGTACCATTTCCACAGGGTTGGATCGTTGGGGTGATTCTGAAATTCATCAGGTCAAAATTTCATCCACGGTTGGTTTGCAGGCATGGCGTGAAAAGATCGGATGCGACCAGCGTTCACGGTTTGTCTCTGCCTACGCATGGGAAAGCGACCAACGCCGCGAGAGTTCATACGTGTTGCCGAACCCGCAATATTGGTTGCAACCTGTTTTGGATTCGATCACACTCGAACAGATTGACGCCAAGGGACGTGGCAGGAATATTAACTTCCGAAGCACGGAACCGCGATTGCGCCGTCAATTATTGCGATATATGCGCGATGAAAGAAACCTAACCCGCTCTGGTTATGATTTATTGAAAACCGAATACTTCGACGTATTTGAGAACGCGCCTTCCGCGAACAACTTTTGGTTTGTAGAAGTTGGCGGAGTCGAATCGGCGGGCAAGTCGCTGACGCTTGACCTTGAAGTGAATGACAATCACACATACCTCGCTTACGGCATGGTGACTCATAACACGCGCCGCGGCGCGAACATGGCGGTCCTGCGCGTGGATCACCCAGATGTGGAAGATTTCATCACTTGCAAGATCAACGAGAATCAAATTACGAACTTCAACATTTCCGTTGGCATCACGGACGCGTTCATGCGCGCGGTGAAGAACGATGAAGAATGGGAGTTGCGATTCCCTGACCTGAAAGAGATGAAGCAAAAAGGATTCAGCGGCACGCTCGAACAAGCCGAAGCCGCGGGGATCACGATTCACATGTACAAGAAAGTGAAAGCGCGCGAGTTGTTCGATAAGATCGTCAAGCAGGCGCATCACAACGGCGAGCCTGGCGTGTTGTTCCTCGACGCGGCGAATCGCAGTAATCCCGTTCCGCATTTGTATCCGCTGGAGGCGACGAATCCGTGCTTCATCGGTTCGACGCGCATTGCAACTGATTTGGGTTTGCTTACCATTCAAGACCTTGCCGAAAATGAGATGACATTCATGGTCGCCAACGACCAACGCGCTCCGCAAGGTGGATTTGGGGCTTCGGGAGACTCTCGCGGCGTAGTGTATCGAGCATCGTCACTTGCATGGAAGACACGTGAGAATGTTCAAACATTCCGCTTGACAACAAAACATGGATACACAGTTACCGCAACATCCGACCACAAGTTTCTGACAAAAACACGCGGCTACGTGGAACTTGGTCAATTGAAAGAAGATGATGTACTGCTCTTGCAATCGGGCGAGGGTGTTTGGAGTCGGAATTCGTTATTGCCGAATGTTGAGTATGTTCAACAAAAAATGTCATTAATGGCGCGGGGAGGCGACCATGCTTCTGGTCACACAACGACTCGAAGTGACTTTGCCGAGCAATACGCAAACCTGCCGAAGAACTGGTCGCATGAACTTGGCGTGGTGGTGGGCGCATTGGTAGGCGATGGCTGGCTTAGCCCAAGCAGTAACTCGCCTGTGGGAATGGTCTTCAATTACGAAGACGATGAATTGTTGAATACCGTTCAACAAACAATGCAAACCTATTTCCGTGCGGGACATTTACATGAGCGCGGCTCAGTTCGTCAATTAACGTATGGGAGACTGCCTTACGAATTCTTCTCTTCGTTGGGTGTCTTGTCTGCTCATGCGCATGAAAAACGCGTGCCGAATTCGATTTGGTCTGCTCCGCGCGAAGCAGTGGTCGGATTCCTGCAAGGATTATTCACAACCGATGGAACGGTCAATGTTTCTTCATACAAAAAATCGTGCAGTATCCGCCTTGCGAGTTCCTCGGTTGACCTGTTGCGGGATGTACAAATGCTCCTGCTCAATTTTGGTATTGTCAGCCGCCTTCACAAACGCCGCGAAGCAGGACTTCGCAACATGCCTGATGGCAAAGGCGGCATGAAAGAATATTTCACACAGGCTGATTACGAACTGATTGTTGACAAAGTGAATCGCGATAAATTTGTTGTTGAGATCGGCTTCCTTGATGCGACAAAGCAGAGCAAGGCTCAGGAGTTCATTTCAAACAAGACGCGCGTTTCCAACGCAGAGACTTTCGAGACCAAGATTATTTCAATTGAAGATGCTGGATATGCAGATGTGTACGACTTGACAGAACCGCAAACACATAGCGTGATTGCCAACGGCATAGTCGCGCACCAATGCGGAGAACAATGGCTTGGACCGTACGAAAACTGTTGTCTCGGTTCGGTGAATCTCAATGAGCATTGCGGACCCGACGGAACCGTTGATTGGGAATTGTTGCGCGAGAGTGTTGTGCTGTCCACGCGCTTCCTCGATGATGTTGTTGAAGCAAATGCGTATGTGCCTGCTGTTCCGCAATTGACAGAAGCCGCGCACAAGGCGCGTCGCATTGGGTTGGGCATCATGGGTCTGGCGGATTTGATGTATCACGCGGGAGTCCGTTATGGCTCGCAGGAGGGGCAGGAGTTCGGCGCGCAGGTGATGGAGTTCGTCCGTTATCACGCGATGGTCACCAGCGTCGAGTTGGCGAAGGAGCGCGGCGCGTTCCCTGCCATCGAAGGAAGCATCTACGACAAGAAGAATATGAAGTGGGCTCCGCCGCAGACGTTGGTCAACTATCAGAATAACTGGAGCAGACCGAACGTCAGGTGGGAAGCGGTAGTGGATGGAATCCGCAAACATGGAATCCGAAATGCCGCGCAGACCACTGTCGCTCCAACAGGCACGATTGCCACCGTCGCAGGTTGTGAAGGCTATGGCTGTGAACCCGTCTTCGCGCTGGCGTATATTCGTCATGTCAACGATAACGGAAAAGATCTGAAACTCGCGTATGCCAGCCCGCGTTTTGATGAGGCGTTGAAAAAATTGGGGCTGGGCGAAGAGAAGCGACAGGAGATCGTCGAGCAGGTGATGCGCGAAGGCACGTGCCAGCACATCCAAGAAATCCCGCAAGCCGTGCGCGATACGTTCGTTGTGTCGGCAGACATCACTGCCGATGAACATGTGCGCATGCAAGGCGCGTTGCAAGCGTTCGTGGATAACTCGCTTTCGAAAACGGTGAACTTCCCCGAGTCTGCCACCGAAGCGGATGTTGCCACCGCGTACATGCTCGCGTGGGATCTTGGATGCAAAGGCATCACGGTCTATGTGACGGGCTCGCGCGATACAGTGGTGTTGGAGACGAACGCAACTGCGGATAAAAAAGCGCCGCCTCAATCCCAGCCGACAACTGATTCTGTTTCGAAGCCTGAACTTGCCCTGTCATTTTTCCACGACCCGAAGAAGCCGCGCCCGCGCGCACTGACGGGAAAAACATTCAACGTCGAGACTCCCGTTGGTAAGGCGTTCATCACCATCAACGAAAACGGAGGCGAGCAACCGTTCGAAGCGTTCATCAACACCGCCAAGGCTGGCTCCGAAACTGCCGCCGTCTCCGAAGCCATCGGCAGACTCATTTCATATATTCTGCGCATGACCTCAACAGCGAAACCGACAGATCGAATGCGCGAGATCGTTCGTCAACTCATCGGCATCGGCGGCGGACGCTCGCTCGGGTTCGGTCCCAACCGCGTGCGGTCACTGCCTGATGGAATTGGTCAAGTGCTAGACACGTACCTGCGCGAGAAAGATGGATTGCAGACTGACTTGGATGAGAAGAAATCCAACGGTAACGGCGGTCACACGATTGAGGAAGAGGTCGTTGCCGCCAAAATGAAGATCGGCGATCTGTGTCCCGAATGCGGTGAAGCCGCGGTGGTGAATGAAGAGGGATGCAGGAAGTGTTACGCGTGTGGGTTTAGTGAGTGTTAGTTTAAGAGATCTCCGAGGTCTCAAAGACCTCGGAGGTCTGAGATGGTAAAATGAAATCATGAACCAGACAACGGCTTTCGTCAAAACGAAAATTCGTCCGGTTGGTTTTCCGCCTGTGGCAAGCACATTGCCGCTGGCAATTCAGCGGATTGTGTCTGAACTTAAACCTGAAAAAATCATCCTATTCGGTTCGTATGCGTATGGGAATCCTACACCGGACAGTGATGTGGATTTGCTGGTCATTATGAACACGAAAGCGAAAGATGTTGATCGGTATGTGGCTGTCTCGAACTTGCTTTATCCGCGCCAGTTCCCGGTGGACATTCTCGTAAAGACGCCCCAAGAAATCGAACTGGAAAAGAAGAAAAGAGGAAACTTTTTCCTGCGCGAAATTTTGACTAAGGGGAAGGTGCTGTATGAGCGACGTGGATGACGCGCTGGAGTGGGTGAAATACGCGGAAGAAGATTTGATTCTGGCGAAAAGCGCATTGAGGCGGACCAAACCGCTCACAATGGGTTCTTGCTTTCACAGCCAGCAATGCGCCGAGAAGTACCTCAAAGCAATTCTGGTTTCAAAGGATTTCGAATTCCCAAAGACTCACGACTTGCTGATCCTTGATGGGCTTTGCAAAGAGGCAGGAGTCCTCACAGGTTTTACCAAGGATGATTTGGGCAGGCTTTCGGGATATGCCGTTCGCACGCGTTACCCCGGAAATCAGCCAGTTCCGAAGGAAGCAAAAGAAGCGCTTGAGATTGCCGTCCAAGTTCGCCGCTTTGCGCGCGTTTTTTTGGGATTGAAGAAATGAAGAAAGATGGACCTATACTCCGAATGAGGTAAGGTCGCGGTGGTGAATGAAGAAGGTTGCAGGAAGTGTTACGCGTGTGGGTTTAGTGAGTGTTAGGTACAAGGCGCACTATTAGCAGTTATCCTTGTCGAAAGCGTGCATAAAATTCATATGGATAGAACATTAATCTTTGCTATATATGGGGCGATATTAGGAACCTTAGGGTTTGTTCTATCTTTGTATTTGGCATTTAAAGAACGTGGTAAAGATAAAAGGTTGGTGAAAATAATTCTAGAACGGTTAGATTTCTCAGGGCATTACCAATTAAGAATTGTAAATATCAATTTTCGAAAAGTTACCATAATTAATATTGGAGCTGATCTCTATGTAAAGAAATATTTATTTTGGGAGTTTGTAGAGAATGTCCCAACTGGATCATTATTAGATCCTCCTTATAGAGATCAGACGCCATTTGTGCTATCAGACGGAGACTTTGTTGTCTTTAAATTTCAAGGATCAATGACAAAGCACTTTAAAGATAAGAATCGCAAAGTGGAGGTATTTGTTGATGATGCTGAAGGCAATCAATACAAAATTAATAAGGTGAGAATATTCAATGAGAAATTTAACTAGTCACCCGACAGTTTCATAAATAGGAGCATAACGATAAAGGAAAGGATAAGAGGCGCAAGACCTGTCGGTCAAT
>JBGANO010000088.1:0-10463 GCA_044222305.1 Anaerolineales bacterium | reverse complement strand
GGGATCACCTCGCCAGGCTTGGTCGTGCCGTCGGGGTTGAGCCAGTATTGCTCTTGGATTAGATCGCCGCGCCACTTCGGATCCTCGCTCCACTTCCCATTTACCAGTACCCACCTGGGCTTGCCTGTCTCTTTGTCTTTGACCACGATTGTAAATGACTCCTCGTCATTATCCCCCGCCACGATTTGCTCATCTCCGCCTGCGGGCGACGGGTAGAACTTGGTCTCAAACGAGGTCCAGTCACCCGACAGCGACATCCCCGAGGGGTGGGGCAAACCCGTATCAGGGTCATACGCTATCCCGATCTCGCCTGTGGCGATATTGCGGGGTTGCACACTCCAACGCTCTCCGTTTACCGTGGCGACATCACTGAACATATCTTTTGCCGCCTCGACCGCTTGCTCATATGTCTCAATCCCCTCACCCAGTTGTCCAGTGACCCAGAGGTTGGCGATGATGACGCCGTACCTGTCGTCATAGCCGTTTCTGTCGTTTGTGCCGTCCCCGTCCGAGTCGTATGCCAGAATCTCGCGCAGATACTCCGCCGTCTGCTCGTCGCTCCCGCCTGATTCTGTGAGGTTTAGCTCGTCGAGAGTGGTGGGGATGGTCGGATCTTCGATTGTTTCCGTTCCCGGTGCGGACGATGGGATGAGGTTGGATTCCAAGGAGGGGAAAGGATAGATGCCTGCGTCCGGGGTAGGAGTCCATGCGGGTGTCGGCGAGGCAATCTCCGCTGTGGGTGGAGGCGTCGGCGCGGCGCAGGAGGCTAACAGGATCAACACGAAGAATGTGACGGGTAGTTTGTCGCGCATGTCGGTTCCTCTAGAGTCAGTACTTCACGAAAGTTTAGGCAATAGTTCGATTTGCTTGGCGAATCGTGTCGCCTACCTTGACGCAGTGCAACTGCGTCAAGAACTTATTCTCGATGCCTTGACCTTGCTCAGCGCAAGTTTGCCATTTACAATCCCTCGCATGGACATTGAATCCCAATACAACAAAGCCCTCGATTATCTCTACTCGTTCGTGGATTATAGCCTGAAACATTCCTCCGAACTTGCCAAGGCGGAGTTCAACCTTGACCGCATGTTCGCGTTGATGGAGGAACTTGGGGATCCGCAAAATAAATATCCCATCATCCATGTGGCGGGGACGAAGGGGAAGGGGTCGGTTTCGGCGCTGTGCGCCTCGGGTTTGAAGGTTGCAGGTTATAAAGTTGGACTTTACACTTCGCCGCATTTGCTGGATTTCTGTGAGCGGATTCAGGTCAACGGTGAGCCAATCTCGCGTGAGTTTTTGGTTGAGTTGGTGGAAGAGATCAAACCAGCCGTTGCAAAGATTCCGAAATTGACCACATTTGAAATTACAACCGCGCTTGGGTTTCTCGCGTTTGCAAAGCAGGGATGCAACGCGGCGGTGATCGAGGTCGGTTTGGGAGGCAGACTCGATGCGACGAACATCGTTACGCCGAAGGTTTCGGTGATCACGTCACTGTCCTATGATCACATGGCTGTGCTTGGCGATACACTTGCGAAGATCGCGGGGGAGAAGGCGGGGATTATCAAACGCGGCGTGCCTGTGGTTTCATCCCCTCAAAAAGATGAAGCCCTCGAGGTTTTGGAGCGCGTAGCCAGACTAGAGGATTCAAGTTTCACTTTGGTTGGGAAAGATATAAATACCGGAACGCGGACTTTCAGTCCGCCTAACGAGCGGACTAAAGTCCGCGTTCCGGAGTTTGAATCTATTGCTTCCTCATTGGATGGACAATCACTCCGCCTCATTGACAACCTTCGACCTGCGACCCTTGACCTTCAACTCCCTTTGCTTGGACACCACCAACTCGAAAACGCCGCCACCGCGTACGCCGCGCTCAAAGTCAGCGGATTGGATGTTTCAGATGAAGCGATTCAAAATGGATTCGCGCAGGTGAAATGGCGGGCGCGGTTTGAAATCGCGCGGCGCGATCCGCCTGTGATTTTTGATTCGGCGCACAACGAAGATTCGTTTTTGAAATTGCGCGAGACTCTCGAAACGTATTTTCCGAACAAGCAAGCCTATCTCATCTTCGGCGCGTCGGAGGATAAGAATATCCCTGGGATGTTTGCCGCGCTGAAACCGAAGATTCAGCGACTCATCGTCACGCGCGCCGACCATCCGCGGGCGTTGGAGGAGGAGAAAATTGTCGAGTTGGCGAGGCAGGCTGAAATTGAGTCCGAGGCGGTGAGTCCCGTCGAGTCCGCGTTGGCGCGGGCGTTGGAGTTATCCGCAAAAGATGGTAGCATTGTGCTGTCCGCTGGGAGCATGTTCGTCACGGCGGAAGTGATGAAGGCTTGGATGGAAATAACAAAGGCGGCTGATTAGCCGCCTTTGTTATGATTTGCTTGCTCGCTTTGCGCGCTTTACCAGGCAAGGCGCGTTATTTGTTTTGAGTTACTGTAAATACCCAAGGTCCATTAACCTGGTTGAACATGGCTTCGCTAATTATGATATTTGCTTCATCTTCACTAAGGGTTGACGACTTCTCGATCAATTGAACATTTACACCGGACGGAGATTGTTCGCAGGTAACTTTGATTCCTGCGGCAACAACTTTAAGATTTGAGTGAATACGAGCAGTGTACTCCTGACATTCGAAGCCTTCCATTGGGGCAATTTGACCTATATTGCCAATCGTCAGGGTGAGGGATGATAAATCGGCATCGGGCGTGATGTTATAAAAATCCAACCTCATGCAACGATACCCTTTCTTTATATCGGTTTCCATTGTAATGGAAGTTTCGCTCACGGCAAAATCGCCTGTTGCTGTTTGACCGTATTGAAGCGTTGCGACATTAATGTCCCAAACGCTTTTTCCCGGCAGGTCGTAGCAAACATCGGCAAAGACGTGGTTGTTCTCAACGAAGAAATTCGATACGGTGAATTTGATTCCGTTTGTCTTTTGTTCTTGTGAGGCAGGCAGGTATTGCGCCGCTTGCTTGATAGACGCAGTGGGGGTCGGCTTGTTTTGGTTATCTGCCTGCTGGGCGTGAACTGCCTGTTCCTTATTTGGCGTGATCCCAGTTACTTTTGAGATGCCAAATTTCAGTATTCCACCGGTTGCCAAAGCAACGACCGCTGTAATTATTAATATGGTTGCGAATTTGAAACTGTGATGTGTTTTCATGTAAGTTTACCTTTGTAGGCTATAGTTTTTACCAGGCTTTGCATCCAAGATATGACGGAGGTCCGCTGTAAATAGGTAAGCTCATTGCCGATGTGCTGGTAGATCCGCAAGACAGTATGGGCGTGCCCGTTAGTCCTTTCATAGGAGTATATACCTGCAGGTTATTGGCAATAGCTCCGCCCGATTGTTTACTTTGGTTACCGCAATTGTAAGAAGCACAATTGTACGATTCAGCGACTCACCGTCACGCGCGCCGACTATCCGCGGGCGTTGGAGTTTGTTATCATGATGCTATGGGGGGTCAATGAAAAACGTAAAACTCCAGGGCCCGTTTTGTTGCTTGGTCATCAAATTACTAAAATCATTCCTCAGGGTTCTGTCTCCAAAATATTCTATCGGCACCCGCACCATAGCTACACCTTCTATTCCTGCGACCCCCATGCATTCAAACCCGATAAAGCGGTATTTTTCAGCCATTTTGTGACGCAACGATTCGCAATCAGAATAATCTGTTTCGTATGCAAATAAATTACTTACAACCAGCTTTGCCTCGCGAAACACAGGATCAGGACGTACAAAAATTAGATACTGGCAACGACCAACTATCTCGTCTTCACTGGAATACAACCATCTTATAGTACCTTCTTCTATTGGGGAAATCTGATACTCATCGAATTGCACAAACGTGGTTTCCGGGTCATCAGGGTTGGTTAACAGCCAATCTCTTCTATCTGGAAGATCATAACAAATTTCAAGGCGATACTTTGCTCCTTCGGGTTGGAACCTCACTAATTGCGCATCGAGCCCGTTGGCATTCATGCTTTGATAGGAATCGGAAGGAACTTGGTGTGATGAGTACGTACTCAGCGTATAACCGCTTAAGAGACCAAATAGAAAAAACAGTAGAAGCCCGGACAAATACCCAACTCGAATCTTAGAAAAATTTTCTTGCATAGCTGCTCCTAATGACTACAGCGCGCAAGGGAAATGTACGCTTCCCTTGCGCGCTGTAAATCATTACATCTGTAGTAATAGTACAATCGACCCTAAGAAAGTGTTTTAAAAGTCCGCTTTGGGCTTTTGGGGTTTCCCTTTTGAGCCCATTTTGCCACGAATTTCACGGATTTTCACGAATTTTTCCTATCAGACCGCAAACCTTTGTGATCTTCGTGCCCTTTGTGGTGAGTTTTAAAACACTCTCTAAGGCGTAGAGCCTTTGATATCAAATTCCCAAGGTCCAAGACGCGCGTCAATGATAATCTCGTGAATTATATTTCGAGCGGTCAGTTCTGTCACGCTTGAAGGTCTTGCAAGAATATCAACGCCTGAACGCCCATTGCCGACATTGCACTTAATCTTTATATTACTATTTGCTTCATCCAGTTTGTTTTGAATTGCTGGGCAATCCAGCGTCTCGGGCGGGGATACTGAGATTTGCCGAAGGGTCAATTTAACATCTTGAGCACCTTTGTCAACGACAACAGGGAAGAGTAAGTATTCACAACGCTCCATCTTCACGCCGTCAGGAGATGGTATCCAATTAATCGTTCCCTCCTCAACAGGAAAGAATATCTCTTGATTTATACTGATGGTTACCTCGTCGCCACGGTCTGCAATGAGCCAGTCTCGGCTATCCGGCAAAGTAAAGCATAAATCCACCTGATAATTTTCGCCACTCTGATGAGCCGCAACAAGCCGGAACGTTATATCATTTACCGTTGCTTGACTCACTTGATTTGAGAGGTCTAATGTCTCAAAATCTGGCTGGGTGAAATAACCCGTATTCTCCCGCGCCGATGCTTCTCTAATTTGAAAGGTCAGACCAGCAATTCCAGCAATTGCAACCAATACAATTACCCATATAGTTGTGTTAGTTTTTTGTATTTTAAACATGCTGACTCCTTCTAATAAGTAGATGCACATTTCCAATTTGGGCTGTTTACAGGCCAAGTTATGGGTGATGTAGAAAAATCGCCACATGCTTGAAAGCCGCTGTTTCCAGATCTTTGATCTGAATATGTGGAGTCGTTAGGTGGAGACCATCTTTGCTCCCAATAATAATTTTTCAAAGTTGCATTAATGTAATAGTAAAAGGCTGAATAGTTCCACGAGCGTGCCCAGAAAGTAACACAAGTGTCTGATCTTCTTAGTTCAACTTTGATAGTGCCTGGGTTCCCATAGGGCCATTTTTGCCGAACAGTTACGCCATCAGCTGCGCAACCTGTAGTCGCTGGGTCAGTACCGTTGCAACCGCTTCCGCTACAAAGAGCCAGCGTGCTCCGCGTGGGAGATGCTAACAATACAAGAACTACCGTCACAAAAAGAAACTTTCGATACATTATGATCTCCTTCAAGTTGAATACTGAGTTTTGGCGGTTAGGTCATGCTCCTATTGCATTTTGATTGTGCCGCAAGAATAATTCTATCCCCCCTTTTCCTTATTTGTCACTGGGAATATTTCGAGGTCCAACCCTGGGAATTATTCGAGGTTGTCAGACAAATGTTGTAATGCCCAAACCGTAGCTTCTTGTCTCGATTTCACCTGCAATTTCGCTATGATATGAGTGATATGATACGCGACAGTTTTTGCTTTGACCTCAAGAGAATTCCCGATTTCTTTGTTGTCCATGCCTTTTGCAAGCAATTGGAGAATCGCGTGTTCGCGAGGCGTCAATTGGTTTAATTTATTTCCTACATTCTCGCGCCATTGTTTTGCTCTGTCATGTTGAGTCTTGTCAAAAATAATTTCTCCGCCTGCGGCGCGGCGGATTGCGCTAATTAATCGTTCTTCTGATTCTTCCTTGCTTAAGTACCCAGCAGCGCCCGCCTCCATCATTGTGGCAAGGCAGGAATCTCGGTCATGTGTTGTTAGAACCAGAGAAACAATTTCGGGATATTTCTCACGCACCCAATTTTGAAGTTCTGAAGCGCGCATTCCCGTCATTTTCAAATCAAGGAGTAAGACGTTTGGGCGAAGTTGTGTTATTAGCGCCTGCGCTTCATGCCCATCCCGCGCCTCTCCAATTATTTCCATATCCTTTGTTTGTGAAAGCAAAGAACGAATACCAGCGCGCGCCAAAGGGTCACTGTCTATGATGAGCAAGGATATTTGTGTGTTTTGGGGTTTCACGCTGTTGCCCTCCATAATGTGTTTATACGACCGAATTGTACTTCATGTTTTTTTTTCGCCAAGTCAGATAAAAGTTCATAACAGATTTCTGTGATACAGGATAAAATACCTTGTAATTACGAACTGTTCTTAAAGATTAACCAACGAAACTCATTACCCCTTTGTTCCTCGGTTGTAAGGGATTTAGGGATGTGATGAAGAGGATAGATGAGTCACCCAAAAGATTGGACCGAAGAAGAAAATTTTGATCTGACCCTCTCTCAGCGCACGGAGGAGTTGTATCGCATTGCGAATCGCGAGGCGGATGCGGATGGCATGATCGAAGCCGCGGTTCTGCCGCTGCGCGATCTGGTTGTGTTCCCGCGCATGGTCTCGCCGATTTTTATCGGGCGCGAATCGTCACTGCTCGCGGTGGAGGAGGCTCAGCGCAAGGGGCAAACTGTGATCGGGCTGACGCAGAGTGATGCCGATATTGACAACCCCGGCGCGACAGATTTTCTGCCCGTCGGCGTGGAGATGGCGGTGGGGCGTTTGCTCGCCATGCCGGACGGCTCGCACTCCGCGCTTGTGCAGGGACGCCGCCGCGTGGAAGTTGTGGAGGTCATTCGCAGTGTGCCGTATTTGAAAGTGCGAGCACGCGTCGTTTCGGAACCTCAAACTGCCGACCGCCAAACGAGCGCGCTCATGCGTTCGGCATTGGACCTCTTCAACCATTGCGTAGAATTGGACCGCTCGATTCCCGAAGAAGCGCATTTGTTCGCAATGAATATCTCGGAACCAGGCTGGCTGGCGGACATGCTCGCCACGTCGTTGTCGTTGAATTATGAAGCGAAACAAAGTCTGTTGATGTTGCTCGACGTGCGCGGACGATTGCAGGCGTTGAACAAAATTCTGGCGCAGGAAGTTGATGTGCTGGAACTGGAAGATGAAATCCACTCGAAGGTGCAAAGCGAAGTGGATAAAAGTCAGCGCGAGTTTTATTTGCGCGAGCAGATGCGGCAGATCCAAAACGAGTTGGGCGAAGGTGACATTTTCACACGCGACGCGAACGATCTGAAGAAACGGCTCGAAGCCGCGAGTCTTCCCGATGAAGCGAAGATGGTCGCGTTGAAAGAATTGGAACGTTTGAATCAAATGCCGCCAATGGCGCCCGAAGTGGGAATCATCCGCACGTACATTGATTGGATCCTTGAACTGCCGTGGTCAAATTTCTCGCCCGACAACCTCGACGTGAAGAACGCGGGGAAAACGTTGGAGCGCGACCATTACGGATTGAAAAAAGCCAAAGAACGGATTTTGGAATACATCGCCGTCCGTTCGTTGAAGCCGAAGAAAGAACGCCAGCCGATTTTGTGTTTCGTCGGACCTCCCGGCGTTGGAAAGACTTCGCTTGGGCGTTCGATTGCCGAAGCGCTCGGGCGGAAATTTGCGCGCGTGTCGCTTGGCGGCGTGCGCGACGAAGCCGAGATTCGCGGTCATCGCCGCACGTACATCGGCGCGCTACCCGGGCGAATCATCCAAACCATGAAGCGGGCAGGGACGTCAAATCCGCTATTCATGCTGGATGAGATTGACAAGTTGTATTCCGATTTCCGCGGCGACCCCGCCTCGGCAATGCTCGAAGTGCTGGACCCCGAACAGAACAACACGTTCAGCGATCATTATCTCGAACTGCCGTTTGATTTGTCGAAGGTCATGTTCGTCACGACAGCAAATTCGCTGGGAAGCATTCCTTCTCCGCTGTTGGATCGCATGGAAGTGATCGAGTTCCCCGGCTACATCGAAGAAGAGAAACTCGAAATTGCGAACCGTTATTTGATTCCTCGTCAGGTGGAAGAGAACGGCGTGGAAGAACTCAGCCTCACCTTTGAACCCGACGCGGTGCGGAAGATCATCCGCGAGTATACATATGAAGCGGGTGTCCGCAATTTGGAGCGCGAACTCGGCAAGATTTGCCGCAAGGTCGCCCGCATGAAAGCGGAGGGGAAGAAGTTCGAGTCAACCGTCAAAGCCGATTCGATCGAGAAGTATCTCGGACCGCAACAGGTTTTCCAACCCGAAGCCGAACGCACGGATGAGGTCGGAGTGGCCACGTCCCTCGCGTGGACGGAAAACGGCGGCGAGATCATGCCTGTCGAAGTGGCGGTGCTGGAAGGCAAGGGCGGGTTGCAAATGACGGGGCAAATGGGCGATGTGATGCAAGAGTCGGGTCAAGCCGCGTTGACGTATATCAAATCGCGCGCCGCTGAATTGAAAATTGACTTGGAAGTCTTCGAGCGCATGGACATCCACGTCCACATGCCCGAAGGCGCGATTCCCAAAGACGGACCGTCGGCTGGGATCACGATGGCGACTGCGATCATCTCCGCGTTGACGGGACGTCCCGTGTTCAAACACGTTGGCATGACTGGTGAAATTACATTGCGCGGACGCATCCTTCCCATCGGCGGCGTGCGCGAAAAAGTTTTGGCGGCACATCGCGCTGGTTTGAAGACCGTGATTCTCCCTGAAAAAAATATGAAGGATTTAACTGAACTTCCGAAGACTGCGAGATCTGAATTGAAGATCATCCCAGTCAAGAGCATGGATGATGTACTGCAAATTGCGCTTGGCAAAGACGCGGTGATCGAACCTCCAAGACCGAAGAAGCAAAACAAGGAAGAGACGCAAGAAGAGAGTGAATAAAAATACGCAGTACGCAATACGAAGTACGTAATTCTTACTGCGTACTTCGTATTGCGTAACGAACCAATTCACTGGCAGATTCGTAGACCATGCCCATCTCCCTCAAAAACAAAGTTGTCCTCATCACCGGCGCATCCTCGGGATTCGGTGAAGACGCCGCGAAACTTTTTGCGCAGGAAGGATGCAGAGTGATCCTCGCTGCGCGCCGACTCGACAGATTGCAAACTCTCGCGGCAGAAATTCAAAGTAAAGGCGGCGAGGCGCTCGCCATCCCTGTGGATGTCGCTGAACGCGCCGAAATTGATGTGATGGTGCAAACCGCGCTCGATCTCTATCGCAACATTGACATTCTCTTCAACAACGCGGGCTATGGCGCGGTCAATTGGTTCGAGAATCTCAAACCCGAACGCGATATCGAAACGCTGATTCGCGTCAACCTGATCGGCACGATGCTTGTCACGCGCGCTGTCCTGCCGCACATGCTCGAACGCGGCGAAGGTCATATCATCAACATGGCATCAGTGGCGGGTCTCATCGCCGCGCCGACCATCACTTCGTATGCCGCGAGCAAATACGGAGTCCGCGCGTTCACCGACTCTCTGCGCCGCGAGGTGAGTCACCTCGGCATCAAAGTTTCAGGAATTTATCCCGGTCCCGCGGTGACTGAGTTTGGCGATAAACTCGAACGCACAAAATCGCGCGAGACGATCAAGCGCATCAAATATCCACACATGTCTTCTGAATATGTCGCGCAACGCGTGGTGGATGTCGCCAAACGTCCGCGCCGCACGCTGGTCATCCCCTGGTGGTTTCGCATCATCACCACCTTCGATACGCTCTTCCCCGTCGCGGTGGATTGGATCACCTATATTTTCTCGAAGAAGAATCATAATTTGGATTGATCGCGCCGTTCGTTCATCCAGCACGATTTGCCAAGCAAATCGAACTGCTGGATGAACTTTCACTAAAAGGAGACTCACATGACTCAATCACGCTTGGACAAACTCAACGCTTCGCTCTCTACGGGGGAACTTGATTCAGTTATCCTGAATCCGGGCCCAACCCTCAAGTACATCACCGGGCTGAACTTCCACTTGATGGAGCGACCGGTTGTATTATTTTTTGCGAAAGATCAAACGCCCGCGCTCGTCCTCCCTGAATTGGAATTACAAAAGGTTGCCAATCTTCCGTATCAATTGCAAGTGTTCGCCTATCCTGAAAATCCATCAGAATGGGATGCGGCTTTCCGCAAGGCGGCGCAGGCTCTCAGTCTCGATGGGAAGCGGATCGGCGTTGAGTCGCGGCAATTGCGCCTCTTGGAATTCAACTACGTGAAGAACGCCGCGCCCACAGCAGACTTTCCCGATGCGAGCGATGTGCTGGCACAACTCCGCTTGCGAAAAGATAGAACGGAAATCGAAGCCATGCGCCCGCCTCGATCGCGGCTTCGAGCACCTTGTCCTCGTCTCCGGCGCCGACCGGGTATTC
>JBGANO010000087.1:0-10880 GCA_044222305.1 Anaerolineales bacterium | reverse complement strand
AAGGGCGATTACATCGTGATTCCATTCGGAACAACATGGCAAATGCACATTGATGGAAGTGAAGCGCGTTTCTTCACGATTGAAAACCCGTCGCAGATCGAGTCGCCGAAGAGATACCGGAACGAGTTCGGTCAGATGCTCGAACACGCGCCATATTGCGAACGCGACATCCGCACGCCCGATGAACTGGAAACGCACACCGAACGCGGCGACTTTGAGGTACGAGTGAAAGTCCGCGATAGATTATCGAAACACATTCTGGATTACCACCCGTTCGATGTTGTCGGCTGGGACGGTTATCTCTATCCATGGATATTCAACATCGAGGACTTCGAACCGATCACGGGACGCGTCCATCAGCCGCCGCCCGCGCACCAAACTTTCGATGGGCATAACTTCGTTGTTTGCTCCTTCGTGCCGCGCTTGTTTGACTATCATCCGCTTGCCATCCCCGCGCCGTACAATCACTCGAACGTCAATTCCGACGAAGTGATCTATTATGCGGAAGGCAACTTCATGTCGCGCAAAGGTATTGACCGCAGTGATATTTCCATGCACCCGTATGGACTTGCACACGGTCCGCAACCCGGCATGACCGAAGCGTCCATCGGCGCGAAAGAAACGAAAGAGTTAGCCGTGATGGTGGATACATTCTATCCGTTACATCTCACGAAAGACGCGCTCGAATTTGAGAAGCCCGAGTATCAATCCACGTGGATGGAAGGAAGCGGAGAGTAACTATTGCAGACCTCGGAGGTTTTGAAAACCTCCGAGGTCTCTTCAATCAACCCATGAAAACAACAACCTCCCCCAACTCAAATTTTGAAACCATCAGCAAGCGCATCCAAAAGGAAATGAAACGCCTACACGTTCCCGGCGTTTCCATTGGCATTTACCACAAAGGCAAAGAGTGGACAGCGGGATTCGGCGTGACGAGCCTCGAAAACCCCTTGCCCGTTAATTCCGATACATTGATGCAAGTCGGCTCGATCAGCAAAACGTTCACTGCCACACTGTTGATGATGCTCGCCGAGCAGGGAAAAGTGATCCTTGACTCGCCGGTGCGAAAATATATCAAAGATTTCAAACTCAAAGATGAAAGCGTGGCAAAGAAAGTCACCATCCGTCACCTGCTCACCCACACGGGCGGATGGGTCGGTGATTATTTCAACAGTTTCGGGGACGGCGACGACGCGCTGGATAAAATGGTGAAAGACATTGCCCATCTCCCGCAGATACAACCGCTGGGGAAAATCTGGTCGTACAACAATACGGGGTTCAACGTCGCGTCGCGCGTCATCGAAGTGGTGACGAAAAAACCGTATGAACAGGCATTGCAAGAGATGTTGCTCGACCCGCTTGGATTGAACATGTCGTTCCTCTATCCAAGCGACATTCTGTTCACGCATCGTTTCGTCGTTGGACATTATCGCAAGGAAAAAAAGACTCACGTGTCGCGTCCGTGGGCGATTGGCAGGGCAGGCAACGGCGTGGGAGGAGTCGTCAGCACGGTCAAGGACTTGTTGAAGTATGCGCGCTTCCACATGGGCGATGGAAAATCACCATCGGGAAACAAAATCATCAAGCGCAAGAGTCTCGGAGCGATGCGAGTCAAACAGATCAGCGCGGGCGGGCGCGGTGATATGGGCATCACGTGGTTCATCCGCTACGCCGACGGTCTCACCGTGTACGCGCACGGCGGCGCGACGAATGGTCAGCAGGCGTATTTCTTTTACATCCCTGAAAAAGATTTCGCGCTCGCCATCCTCACCAACAGCGACGAGGGCGGCGTCATCACCGCGCAGACGTTCGGCTGGGCGCTCGATCTCTATTTTGGAATCAAACTCAAATCGCCGAAGGCGATGAAGAATCCACAGGACGGAAAAGAATTTATTGGACGATACAAGATCGGCACGGAATGTTTCGACATCAAGACGAAAGGTAAACAACTCGTTTACCACCACATCCCGCTTGGCGGATTCCCCACGCCCGATTCGCCGCCGGGTCCCGCCCTCGCGCCGATGCGATTCGGGTTCTACGAAAGGGACAACCTCGTCGGCTTGGATGAACCCTACAATGGAGCGCTAGCCGACATCCTCCGCGATGAAAAAGGGCGCGTGGAATATTTCCGCGTGGGCGGGCGCGCGCATTTGAAAATTAAATGAGATACAAAACCAACATTGCGATCGCATCCTTCGCGTTGATCGCGGCGATACTCGCCTGCAATTTGCCCGGCGCGCAACCGCCTACGGACGACAACCAAATGCCGCCTGAACTCGAAACCGCGCTCATGGAGGGTCTCCAAAATGGCGCGGACGTTCCCATCACCGCGACGTTTTCGCCTATACCAAGTCTAACAAGCACAACGAACCCAAACGCGGCAACGGCAACCATCACGCCAACCTACTCCGTGCCGATGCTCACCGTGCGCGAACAGACGAACTGCCGCGCGGGACCCGGCCAAGATTACGAAGTTGTTTTCACGTATTTGCCGAACGCAAAACTGGAGATCGTCGGCAACTATGGCATCGAAAATTACTGGCTGGTCAAATCGCCGGACAGTCCCACAGGTCAATGCTGGTTGTGGGGCGAGTTCGTGGAAGTGAGCGGCAGTTACTGGGCTGTGCCAAGCGTGGCGCCGCCGCCGACAGCCACGAAGCCATTGCCCAACGCGCCGTCGTTTCAAAGTTGGGACTATACGTGTGAACCCAACGGCGTCAACACCGACCTGACCGTGACGTTGACCTGGTCTGACAAATCGAGCAACGAGACCGGCTTCCGCCTCTACCGCAACGGAGAGTTGATCGCCGATCTCCCGGCGAACACCACCTCGTACGTGGACAAATCCGCTGTGGACTCGGGGCAGACGTTGAGTTACCGGCTCGAGGCATACAACGCAACAGGCATCGAAACCGATACCACCAGTTCGTTTGGATGTTGATCTACAACGGAGCGCTAGTAAATATTTACAACACACAAGCGCAAAGTGAACTTTGCGGCACGCGCCTCGACAAAAAAAACAGGTCTCGTGAATAGTTCACGAGACCTGTGTGATTCCATGAGCGCGGAGAAAATTATTCCTCTCCCAGCGCCTCTTTCATCTTCTTTGTCTGTTTGCCGCGACCCTCGGTATCGAGAATGCGCTTGCGGATGCGATACGATTCAGGCGTGACCTCCAGCAGTTCATCATCAGATAAATATTCCACCGCCTCATCCAGCGACATGCGGCGCGGCGGCGTGAGGCGGATCTCCATATCCCCGCCGGCTGACCGGATATTCGTCAGGTGTTTCTTTTTGCAGACGTTGATGGGCATATCCTGTCCGCGCGTATTTTCGCCGATGACCATGCCTTCATAGACAGAGACGCCAGGACCGACAAACAACGTGCCGCGATCTTCCGCGTTCTTCAACGCATAGGCTGTGGTTTCGCCCGCCTCCCACGCGACGAGTGAACCGGTTTGCCGCGTGGACATCGCCCCCGCCATTTCATCGTACCCGTGGAAGATGCTGTGCATCACGCCCGCGCCGCGCGTGGAGGTGAGGAATTGATAGCGGAAGCCGAGCAAGCCGCGCGTGGGCGCGATGTAGACCATGCGCGTCATTCCACCGCCGGCATCTTGCATATCGGTCATCAAGCCTCGCCGCGTCCCCAGCATTTCCACCACCGCGCCGACAGTTTCGTTGCTGGTCTCGATATGTACTTCTTCAAAAGGTTCGAGCAACACGCCGTCGTCCGCTTTGTGGAAGATGACTTCCGGGCGCGAGACCTGGAATTCATATCCTTCGCGCCGCATCGTTTCGATGAGAATACCAAGATGCAACTCACCGCGACCCGAAACTAAAAAGTTTTCAGCCGAATCTGTTTCTTCCACGCGCAACGAGACGTTCGTGCGAAGTTCCTCGAACAATCGCTCGCGCAGTTTGCGCGACGTGCTCCACTTCCCTTCCGTACCGGTGAACGGAGAGGTGTTCACGCCGAACGTCATGCGGACGGTCGGCTCCTCCACTTTGATGGTCGGCAATGCCACAGGGTTCGCCGGGTCGGCAAGAGTTTCGCCGATGGCAATGCCATCGAGACCGGCAAGCGACACAATATCGCCCGCGCTGGCTTCTTCAATTTCAATTTTGTTCAAACCTTGAAAGGTATACAGATATTTTGCCGACTCAGGCAGGTTGCGCCCATCGGTGGCGAGACGCGCCAGGCGTTGACCGGCTTTGATCTTCCCCGCGAAGATGCGCCCGATGGCAGTCACGCCGCGGTAATCGTCGTAGCCGAGTGTGGTGACGAGCAGTTGAAGTGGCGCATCCGCGTCCACTTTGGGAGCGGGGATGTGATTCAATATCACGTCGAACAAAGGCTGGAGATCGGGACCCAACTCGGTGGTGAGTCCGGCGCGTTGGTCGATCCCGATGGCATACACAACGGGAAAATCCGCTTGTTCTTCTGAGGCGCCGAGTTCGATAAACAAATCGAATGTTTCGTTGAGCACGCGCGAGGGCTCGGCATCTTTGCGGTCCACTTTGTTGATGACGACCACGGCTTTGTGCCCCATTTGAAGCGCTTTCTTGAGCACGAAGCGCGTTTGCGGCATGGGACCTTCCGCCGCGTCCACGAGGAGCAGGACGCCGTCCACCATGTTCATGACGCGTTCCACCTCGCCACCGAAATCGGCATGTCCGGGCGTATCCACGATATTGATCTTGATCGGCTTGCCGGTCTTGGGGTCGTTGAGCGTGATGGCGGTATTCTTCGCAAGGATGGTGATGCCGCGTTCGCGTTCGAGGTCGTTGGAATCCATGACGCGTTCTTCCACGTGTTGGTTGTCTCGGAAGGTGTGCGATTGACGGAGCAAGCCATCCACGAGGGTGGTCTTGCCGTGATCAACGTGCGCGATGATGGCGATGTTGCGGAGGTCGGTTCGTGTGGTAATCATGATGGTTTTACTTTCGGGTAGTAGGTGAAGAAGATGATTAGAAGATTAGATGATTAGAGGATTAGAGAATTGAGCACAAGAGACTAGCTTGTTTACGTGCTTACGTGTTTACCTGTTTACCTGTCTACTTGTTTACGTATTTACGTATCTACTTGTTTACCTGTTTCCGTATTTACGTGTCTACACGCGCACCTTGCGACAAAAAAGCCCCAGCCGGTGAAGAGCGAGGGCTTTCAGGAGCCTTCCGAATTTCAGAACGCGCGGGCGGTATTGTATCAGAATGTTCGTAATTTGAGCAGGGAATGTTATAATCCGCGCCATGCGATACGAAAGATCAAGCAACGACTTCCTCTGCATCGGTGTGCGTGGGTTCGAGACGATCTCACCGCCTCGAATCGCGCCTGTTGCTTGAACGAATTTTTTCCGTTTCATTCCGCCGTGGCGCCAGCGTCACGGCGTTTTTTGTTTAATTTTGATTTGTCATTCTGAGCCGCGTAGCGGCGAAGAATCTCCCCCTCGACGGTGAGACTCTTCGCTTCGCTCAGAGTGACACGCTACAATGGAGCAACCATGATCTCGATCACAATTTCAAACGCCGCCCTCGTTCTCGGGTCACACGCCATCTTCCGCGACCTGAGTTGGGAGATTCAACACGACCAGAAGATCGGGTTGATCGGACCGAACGGCGCGGGGAAATCGTCGCTGTTCAAGATGATCGTCGGCGAGCACGCGCCTGAAAAAGGCGGGACGGTCATCCGCGCCAAGGGTGTGACGGTTGGCTACCTGCCGCAACATCCCGAATTTGATCCGCAACGGACGGCGATCTCGCTCGCGCTGGAGGGAAATCCGCGCGTGGCAGAGGTGGAAGCGGAGTTACAGCGAGTCGAATCGAAATTGGGCGAGCCTGAAGTGTATGGCAATCCGAAATCATTGGAAAGAACTTTGGACGCGCAACACAAATTGCTGGAGGAATTTGAATCGCTGGGCGGGGCGAATTACGAATCGCGCGCGCGCGAAATGCTACGCGGACTCGGCTTACCCGAATCGGACTTCGACAAACCGGTCCGCGCGTTGAGCGGCGGGCAGAAAAAGTTGATCGGGCTGGCGCGGCTGATGCTGGCGAAACCATCTGTGTTGTTGCTCGATGAGCCAGACAATCATCTCGACATGCCCGGCAAAGCGTTTCTCGAAAAACTCATCAACGACTACGATGGCGCGGTGGCGATCATTTCACACGACCGCTACATCCTCGACGCGGTGGCGAGTCACATCGCCGAGATCGAAGACGGAAAGATCACAACCTTTGCAGGAAATTACACTGAATTTATCGTGGACAAGGAAGAGCGGCTTGCGCGGCAGGAGGAGTTATTCCGCGTTCAGCAACGCGAGATCGGACGCTTGGAAACTGCGATCAAACGCTTTGCCATGTGGGCAAAGGTCTACGACAACGAGAAGATGGCGATCAAAGCGCGATCCATGCAGAAGCGACTCGATAAGATGGACAAGATCGAAAAGCCTGTGACCGAACGCCGCAAAATGGACCTGTCGTTGAACGGCTGGCGCGGGTCGAATCAGGTGTTGGAGTTTGTGGGGGTGCGCAAGTCATTTGCACATCTAGCCTCTGGTCTCGATACGGGGCGGGAAGACCCCGCCCCTACTCGACCAGCGACATTGCATGATATCAACTTCCTCATTCGGCATGGCGAGCGCGTGGGGCTGATCGGCGCGAACGGCGCGGGGAAGTCTGTGCTGTTGCGCTTGATCCTGGGCAAAGAGGAGCCAACAAACGGAGAGATCAAGATCGGTCCGAGCGTGAAGATCGGATATTACGCGCAGGAACATGAAACGCTGGACTTCGATCAATCTGTGCTGGACGCGGTGCGACTCGGCGGCAACATGAGCGAGGGACGCGCCGTTTCTTTCCTGACCCGCTACCTGTTCACCTATCGCCAGGCGACTCAACGGGTTGGCTTGCTCTCAGGCGGCGAACGGAGTCGGCTTCAGCTGGCGCTACTCGTCCTCTCGGGAGCCAACTTCCTCCTGCTGGATGAACCGACGAACAATCTTGACATCGCCTCCGCCGAAGTGTTGGAAAACGCGCTGGACGATTTCAACGGGACGGTGCTCGTCATTTCGCATGACCGCTATTTTCTAGACCGAACCGTCAACCGCATCTTCGAGTTGAAAGATGCGCGCATCACCCAGTTCAGCGGAGGCTACAGCGATTACGCGGAAAATGCCGCGAAAAATAAGGAGAACCTGTGACCATGCTGGAAACCGAGAGGCTGAGCCTGCGGGAGTTTTCGAGGGCAGATGCCGAATTCATCCTCAAATTATTGAACGAACCATCGTTCATCCAAAACATCGGCGATCGTGGCGTGCGAAGCGTGCCCGATGCGGAAGAATACCTCGAACGCGGTCCGCTCGCCAGTTATGCCAAAAATGGATTCGGTTTACTGGCGGTCGTTTCAAAAGAAACCGGCGAAATGATGGGCATGTGTG
Organism: Anaerolineales bacterium; assembly: GCA_044222305.1. Classification (GTDB taxonomy): domain Bacteria; phylum Chloroflexota; class Anaerolineae; order Anaerolineales; family Villigracilaceae; genus Defluviilinea. Next base: position 3,444 of record JBGANO010000087.1, on the reverse strand, counting down.
GGCTGATCAAACGCGAGGCGCTGGACGATGTGGATATCGGGTATGCGTTCCTGCCGCAGTTTTGGTCGCGCGGCTTTGCCGTGGAGGCGGCGCGACGAGTGATGGATTCAGCCAGCGAGAAATTCGGCTTGACGCGACTCGTCGCCATTGTGGATCCGTTAAACACAGCCTCGATCCGTTTGCTTGAACGGATCGGCTTTACATACGAAAAAATGGTCAGGCTCTCCGCGGACGATATCGAATTAAAATTATTCGCGCGTCAGTTGAAGCAAGCATAAGCAAGCGGCAAATCAATGAAAATGACAAAATCGAATTTCATCCCCCACCTCGAAGCCACCTTCGCCGCCACCGTGTGGGGCGCGTCATTCATTGCCACCAAAGTTGCGCTGAACGATGTCTCGCCGATCACCATCGTGTGGCTCCGCTTTGGGATGGGACTGCTCGTGCTGGGCGCGGCGGTTGCGCTAAGAAAAGAATTTTCCCTGCCAAAGAAAAACGAATGGGGTTATTTCGCATTGCTCGGCTTTTTGGGCATCACCTTTCATCAATGGCTTCAATCGAACGGCTTGCAAACCTCCGAGGCTGGCACCACCGCGTGGATCGTGGCGACGACCCCGGTCTTCATGGCGGTTCTCGGTTGGCTGATTCTCAAAGAAGGATTATCGCTCCTCAAAGTTTTCGGCATTACGCTGGCTTTCTTCGGCGTTCTGCTTGTCGTTTCGGATGGAAACCTCGCCTCGATCTCGATTGGGAAATTTGGCGCGCCAGGCGACGCGCTCATCCTCGTCAGCGCGATCAACTGGGCGGTCGTGTCGGTCCTCTCGCGGCGCGGGTTGAAGACGACCTCAGCGAGCCTGTTCGTTTTTTATATGATGTTGTTCGGCTGGCTGTTCACGTCCGCGCTTTTTGTTGGGAACGGCTTATACATCGAAGTCCCCGCTTTGACTTTCAACGGCTGGCTTGGGGTTACTTTCCTTGGCATTTTTTGTTCCGGGCTGGCATATATCGCGTGGTATGACGCTCTGCAAGCGTTGACCACCGCCAGCACCGGCGCGTTTTTATACATCGAGCCGCTGATCGCAGTGGTGGTCGCGTTCTTTGTGTTGGGCGAGGCGATCACGCTCGCGTCGCTGGCGGGCGGAGGAGTCATCCTATTGGGGGTTTGGCTGGTGAACAAAAGTTGAGGCGCGCAAAAGCGGAGAGCAGTATTTCAAAACATAGAAAGAAAAATAGAACCGCAAAGATCGCCAAGAACGCGAAGTTTAAAAGGTTTTCTTATCGCTCGCAGGCGGTCTGCGACCGCCGTATTTGCCAGCGAAGCCGACGGTCGCAGACCGTCTTGGAACAGTAAAAGCGAAAGTCCTGTTAAGAGTACAGCGCAAAGTTCGTAAACGGATGCGTAAACTGAGTGAACCGTCCACGAATTCTCACGAATACTCGAATATTCGCCCGCAATTCGCTTATTCGTGGCTTTTCATTCGTGGATGGTTTTCATCGTCGGGCAACCTTGCGCTGTAATATTAGCGATCTTCGCGTTATTTCGGCGCGCCCAACACAAGGCTTCGCGACAGAGAAGGTTCTCCGACAACCTGCTAGGAGGAATCAAGCCGAACCGTCGGGGCGAAGCGGCTCCTCATCCAAATAAAAAATGTGGGTGTATAATCCGGTTACTATATTCCCACGAAACGGAGGAAAGACTCATGGCAAGCGTAACGTTCGATCACGTGTTTAAAAAGTATGGTGATGTGACCGCTGTGAATGATCTGAACATTCAGATCGAGGACAAAGAATTCCTTGTATTAGTAGGTCCCTCGGGGTGCGGCAAGACCACTGCCCTGCGATGCCTGGCTGGCTTGGAGGAGATCAGCGGGGGCGAGGTCCGCATTGGCGACCGTGTGGTGAACGATGTGGCGCCGAAAGACCGCGATATTGCCATGGTCTTTCAGTCGTACGCGTTGTACCCGCATCTTTCGGTGTACGACAACATGGCGTTCGGTTTGAAACTCCGCAAGACGCCGAAAGAGGAGATCAAGCGGCGTGTGAATGAAGCGGCAGACACTCTCGGCATTCAGGATTTTCTACAACGCAAGCCGCGCCAACTTTCGGGCGGTCAGCGCCAGCGCGTGGCTCTGGGGCGCGCGATTGTGCGTGAGCCGAAAGTCTTTTTGTTCGACGAGCCGCTTTCGAACCTGGATGCGAAACTGCGCGTGCAGATGCGCTCCGAGATCAGCAAGCTTCATCAGCGCTTGCAGACCACCTTCATCTATGTGACTCACGACCAGATCGAAGCCATGACCATGGCGACGCGCATTGCGGTGATCAACAAGGGCGTGTTACAGCAATTGGATACGCCGCAAAATTTGTATGACCGACCGAACAATTTGTTCGTGGCTGGCTTCATCGGCTCGCCCGCCATGAACTTCTTCCGCGGCAAACTGCGAAAAGACGGGGAAAAACTTTTGGTAGACGCCGGCGATTTCTCCCTTACGATCCCCGCCCAGAAGGCAAAGCCCTACGAAGTGCGCGCCGGGAAGGATATCATTTTCGGCATTCGACCGGAGAACGTCCACGACGCGGAGTTCGTGCCGATGAATATCGACTCAGAGAAGGTAAGCGTAAAAATAGACGTGACCGAGTTGATGGGCAACGAAATTTTCCTATACTTGTTGAGCGGGCAAAACACGTTCGTGGCCCGCGTGGACCCTCGTTCGAAACTGCGCGTGGGTCAGCAGGCGCAAGTCGCCTTCGACATGGATAACTTCCATATCTTCGACGCGCAGACGGAGCAAGCAATTCGCTAGCGGAAAGGAGGCGATGCCTCTAAGAATAAGAAGCAAAATTCTGATGGTGCCATTTCGACGTAAATTACTTTAAACTTTTCAAGGAGAAGAAAATGAAATCGAAACTGATGCTTCTTATCAGCATCCTTGCAATCGCCACCATGGTTCTCACCGCTTGCGGTGGCGGCGCCTCCAACGAACCCGTAACCATCACCTTCTGGGAACAGGAAGGCGATGATGTGGACGTATTCATTGACGGGTTGATCGCGGATTTCCAGACCGCTAATCCCACCATTACTGTTGAGCGCACTCACTACGAGAATGAAGCCCTGCGAGACCAGTTCCAGACCGCTTCGCTCGCCAATGCCGCTCCCGATGTTGTCCGCGTGCCGAACGACTTCGCCGGTCCTTTCAGCGCACTCGAGATCGTCGCCCCCTCCAAGGACATCTTCGACGACAAGTTCCTCGGTCAGTTCTTTCAGGGCGCGCTCGACCCGGCTGTTGTCGCTGGGACTTTGTATGGCGTTCCCGACAACTACGGCAATCACTTGATGTTGATCTACAACAAAGACCTGATCGCAGAACCGCCTGCCACCTTTGAAGACCTCATGGCCAAGGCAAAAGAACTTACTACTGGCGATATTCAGGGCTTCGCGTACAACCT
>JBGANO010000086.1:0-11169 GCA_044222305.1 Anaerolineales bacterium | reverse complement strand
AAGGCTCCTCTAAAGATGGTTTGCTTATTTTACTTTGGTTAACACGAACTCGATTTCACCTTATTGACTCACGCGTTGTAATGTTTTGCACGAGCGACATGAATGTCGCGTTACGGAAACCGATATTGAAATATTTCCCATTACTTTACCTAAAGTACCGATTTGCCTACGCGCAGAAACTAAAGGATGATCCCGCCGCCGATCACCACATCGCTTTGATAGAAGACCGCCGCCTGACCAGCCGTGATGTCGCGTTGCGGCGCGTCAAACCTGACTTGTGTCTGGTCCCCCTCCATCGGCGCGACCCACGCTTCAGCCTCTTTCGCGGTGTAGCGGATCTTCACCTCCGCGCGGAATGGTTCACGCGGCGCTTCGCCTGAAATCCAATTGACATCACGCGCTATTAACTCTGCTGAACCAAGTTGTTCTTGTGTTCCAACGACCAACGTGTTGAGTACTGCGTCTTTCGTAATGACATACAGCGGCACAGGCGATGCAACGCCTAATCCCTTGCGCTGACCGATGGTGTAATTCGCAAGTCCGTCATGCGAGCCAATTGTCTCCCCATCACGCGTCACAATTTCACCGGGCTTGAGCATCTCCGCGGCGTTGCGTTGCAGGAAGTTGCGATAATCATCACCTGCAAGAAAACATAAATCTTGCGAGTCTTTTCGCGAGGCGGTTGGTAATCCGTGCTTTTCGGCGATCTGGCGAATCTCAGGCTTGGTGTATTCGCCGATGGGAAACAGCGCGTGCTTCAACTTTTCTTGGTCGAGCACATGTAAAACATACGATTGGTCTTTGTTTCGATCAACTGCGCGGAGCAATTCTACTTTTCCATTTCCATTTCGCACGCGAGCGTAGTGTCCCGTCGCCATGAAATCCGCGCCGAGAGCCAGCGCGTGATCGAGCAAAAACGTCCAGCGGATTTTCTGATTGCAAATCAAGCACGGATTAGGCGTCTCGCCGCGCGCATACCCTTCGAAGAAATATTCCACCACCGTTTCGCGGAAAACATCCTTAGCGTCAATCACATAAAATGGAATATCGAGTATTGCCGCAACACGCCGCGCTTGCGCCATGGAATCAGGCGTGCAACAGCGATTCGAATCCTCTTTGCCGGGCTCGCTCCACAAGCGGAGCATCATGCCGATAACGTCATAGCCCTGCTCCTTGAGCAAGGCGGCGGCAACGGAGGAGTCCACTCCTCCAGACATGGCGACGACGGCTTTAGTCATGGGTGGGAGGTAAATAAGGATACACGTAGACACGTAAACACGTACACACGTAGACAGGTAGACAGGTAAATATGTAAACGGGTAAACATGGAATTATTTTAATCGTCGTGCTTTTTCGACCAAGCTAGGTAAGGCGTTCAAAAAGGATTCGATATGATCTGGCAAGGTATCTTTTCCGAGAGTCACACGCAATGATCCAAGCCCCCACTCACGCGACAATCCAATCGCGTTCATCACTTCGCTGGGTTCGGGGTTGCCTGTTTTACAGGCAGAGCCAGAGGAGCAGGCAAAGCCCGCCGAGTCTAAAAGCGTGAGTAACAAGTTTCCGTCCACGCCTCGAAATGCAAAACTTGCGTGATGAGGTAAACGCGACTCCATATCGCCAGTGAGTTGAGAATCGGGAATCGATTCGAGAACCGTGCCGATGACTTTGTCGCGCAATGGCTGGACGCGCGCCACGCGTCGTTCGCGTTCATCATCTGTCAACTTCAACGCTTCTGCAAAGCCAATGATATACGGCACGTTCTGAGTCCCTGCGCGGAGGTTGAATTCCTGCCCCCCACCGGTAAGATGAGAGACAAGCGGCGTTCCTTTGCGGATGTACAACGCGCCGACGCCTTTCGGTCCATAAAATTTGTGCGCGCCGAGCGACATCATATCCACGCCGAGTTCGTTCACGTCAAGCGGCAGATACGCGGCGGCTTGTACTGCGTCAGTGTGGAACAAAATGTTATTCGAACGACAAATTTCAGTAATTTCTTTGATCGGGTTGATCGTGCCAATTTCGTTATTAGCATACATCACAGAGACAATTGCGGTGTTATCGCAAATCGCTTTGGCGACAATCTCTGGTGTGACCATGCCCTGTTCGTTCACATCCAACCATTCGATGAGGAAGCCATCATATTTTCCAAGATGCTCAAGTGTCTTCGTCACTGCGGGATGTTCGGCGCGTGAAGCAAGGATCCAATTTGCGCCGGTCTTTTCACGCATCGCGTATGCCGCGCCGCGAATCGCAAGGTTGTCCGATTCGGAGCCGCAGGAGGTGAAAATAATTTCATCGGGCTTGCAATGCACCACGCGCGCAACAGACTCGCGCGACGAGTCGATCGCGGCTTCGGCAATCTGTCCGAAGCGGTGAACAGACGAAGGGTTGCCGAAAGAAGCGTTGAAGAACGGCGTCATCGCCTCCACGACGCGCGAATCCACAGGCGTTGTTGCGGAATAATCCAGGTAAATCATCGCCGCAGATTATAGCATGATGAGAATAGGAACTTCGTAGGGCTACCGTCCGTTAATCATCGGGCGAAACCATGTAAAATAGCGGCTCGTTGAAAGGAGAACAATGAATAAACGATTTATCATTTTGGGGATATGCGCGTTGCTGATCGCATCGTGCGGAGGTGGAGAGGCAACAGCGACACCGACGAACACGCTTAGCGTGGATGAGATCCAGGCGCTCGCCATCGAGACTTTTTCAGCGGCTCTGACGCAGACCGCGCTTGCCGCGCCAACTGAGACTCCCTTCCCCACCCTGACCGCGTCGGCTACCTTCGAACCATTTGCCACCAGCGCGGGAGGAGCGATCCCACTCGCCTCCGCGACAACAAGCGGCGGTGGAAACGCTTGTTATCGGATGACGTTCGCCAACGATGTGTCGATCCCCGATAACACGGCAATGAAGCCCGGTGAGAACTTCACGAAAACATGGAAGGTGTTGAACTCCGGCACATGCGCGTGGGATGCGGGATTCAAATTCGTATTCACCGGCGGAGAGCAGATGAGCGGCGTGACCTTCACGCTCCCGTCGGCAGTCGCCCCCAATGCCACGCTGGATATTTCGGTCGCGATGATCGCGCCAACAAAAACAGGGACGTTGCGCGGCAACTGGCGCATGCAAACCGCCGGCGGACAATTCTTTGGCGATGAGGTGTATGTGCAAATCGTAGTTGGAGGCAACGCGGCGACCGGCACATCGACGACAAGTTCGGCGTCAACGGCGACTGTAACTGCTACTGCAACAATAACACCCACCATTACTGTTACAGCGGATGGAACGACAAATCCTCAGCCCTCTCCGTAATAGACCTCTTGCATAAGTCTATGACATTGAGGCACGATCAAATTCTTTGCCACGGATTTCACGAATTCACACGGATTTTTAAATAAATCAGTGAAAATCTGTGAAACTTGTGCTGAGCGTGTCGAAGTATCCGTGGCTGAAAAGTACTTTCGCAAGAGGTCATATAAAAAAACCCTTCGCCAAAAATGGCGAAGGGTTTTTGGTTATAAACCACATTGCCGCTTTACTGAGGATGCTTAGTAAATTAGGCAACGCGAGCGCGATCATTTTGCTTTTTTCGATCCCAACACCGGGTTATGCCAGTCGCCATCCGTCGCAATCAGGGCGTTTGCCGCTTTGGGTCCCCAGCTACCCCGTCGGTAAGGAAGCGAGCGTGGATGCTTTTTCAGGACTGGATCAACAACCGCCCAAGCCGCCTCCGACGCGTCTTCGCGGGTGAAAAGCGTGCGGTCGCCGGAAATGGCGTCTCCTAAAAGCCGTTCATATGGCGACTGCTCCCCCGGCTCTTCTTCGATCAGAAACAGTTCTTTTTGATCGCCGATAAATTTCCTGCCCTTCTGCTTTACCCGCGCCGCCAGCCCAATGGTGGAATGCGGGGCAAGTTGAAAACGCAGGTAGTTCGTCTGCCCGCTTGCCGCCGGCGAGTCGTCGAATAGTTTCTGCGGGGGCGGCTTTAATTCCACCACCACCTCGTTCACGCTTTGCGCCAGGTTTTTACCCGAGCGCAGATACCAGGGGACGCCCTCCCAGCGCCATGAGTCGATGAAGAGACGCAAGGCGCAAAAGGTCTCCACATCGGAATTCTTCGCCACGCCCGCTTCGCTTCGATAGCCAGTGTACTGACCTCGCACTACATCATTGGGTTCAAGCGGACGCATGGCGCGGAAGACCTTGACCTTTTCCGTTTGCACGGCGTCGGGGTCCTGGCGCGTCGGCGCCTCCATTGCCAGCAGGGCTACGATTTGAAAGAGGTGGTTTTGAATAACATCGCGCAGGCAACCCACAGTGTCGTAGAATGCGCCGCGCGTTTTTACCCCGAAGTCTTCCGCGAGCGTAATCTGCACGCTGGAAATGTAATTGCGATTCCAGATCGGCTCCAGAAACGAATTGGCGAAACGGAAGTAGAGGATGTTCATGATCGCTTCCTTGCCGAGGTAGTGATCGATGCGGAAGATCGCGTCTTCCGGGAAGACCGCATGAGCCACGCCGTTGAGTTCCCGCGCGGAGGCGAGGTCGCGCCCGAACGGCTTTTCGACGATGACGCGCGCCTCTTTGGCTAAGCCGGCTGATCCCAACCCCTGAATGACATTTTCAAAGAGGAAGGGCGGGATGGCAAGGTAGTGCGCCGGTCGACGGGCAGAACCCAGCGCTTTCTTTATGGCTGTAAATGTTTCTGGATGGGTGTAGTCTCCGCTGACATAACTCAGCAGGGATAAAAGTTTTTCGAAGGCTTTTTTGTCGTCAATTCCTCCCTCGTGTTGAAGGCTGTCTTTCACGCGCGCGCGCAGTTGCGACATGTCCCATTTCTCGAGAGCGACACCAACGACGGGAATCGTCAGTGCGCCTCGCTTGACCAGCGCGTACAGCGCGGGAATAATCATCTTGTAAGCAAGATCGCCTGTGATGCCAAAGAGCGCCAGCGCGTCGGAATGGATTGTCTGTTTGTTGTGTCTCGTCATAGATTCACCCGTTAAATAGGCATGCGGTATCCATAATATTCGTGATCTTCATTATAGCCGCCATGTCCCGCGCCGAGATGTTTGAAGTCGCTCACAAGCTCGATCGCCCGGATCCACTTCACCATTTTGAAGCCCAGTTGGTTTTCACAGCGTAGTCGAAGCGGAGCCCCATGCAGGAAATTGAGCGTTTCGCCATTCATCTCATAGGCGAGGATGGTCAACGCATGACGCATATTTCGAATGGAGTGAACGTCATAATAGATGCCGCCATCCGCCCCTTCCGCGAAGGAATAGAAGACCACGTAACGCGCCTCGGGCTTGGGCTTGACGAGATTCAGAATGTCGCGCACCGGAACCCCTCCCCACTTCGCCACGCCCGACCAGCCTTGAATACAGAAATGCTTGGTGATCTGCTCCTGCTTTGGCATCGCTTTGAGTTCCGCGTATGAGAGTTCCTGCGGATTTTCCACCAGCCCGCCGATGGTTATCTTGTACTCTGCAAACTCACCCTCCTTAAGCCGGTTATATGCCTCGGAAGTCGGCAATGTTCCATTGACCCAGAAATACGGCGAGATGTCTTTTTCCCTATATTGAGTATGCGGATCCCAAAGTTCAGCCCAGGATTTGATATACCCCACAAACCTCTCGCCGGTCATCTGAACCACGCGAGCATACTTGATCGTCAGAGGAGTTGCCATAAGCCAGATGGCGATCAACACGAGCATGAACGGAACGTAAACCAGAAACCCCGCCCACGAAGCGTCATTGACGCCGGCGAACATGTAGTTCGTGTTGTTACGTAAGCCGGTAATAAACACGAGGGTAGTGTGCACAAAGATGAAGAAGAGGAACCAGGTCAGCACCGCAAAGTGGATCGTCCGGGCGAGTTGACGGTTCAAGAACCGGGCAAAGCCGCCCAACTTGTTGGAGAACGCCGGTCCCTGCATCACGCCGGTGAGAAAAGCCAAAGGGCCGGCGATGAAGATGGTAACGAAATACGTCAATTGCTGTAAGCCGTTATACACCGTCCATGTATGCTCAACTGGAAAATTGAGCGACAAATACTGGATCGCAGTCGAGAGCGCGTTTGGAAATACCGCCCAACTGGTTGGCACGACTCGTTGCCATTGATCGGTTGCAAAAAGTAACACGTAATAGAGCAAACCATTGAGCACCCATAATAGGTCGAAGGTGAAATGCCACCAACGGGCAAGCCCCACAGAGTGACGAACGCCGGGGATGCCGAGCCAGCCCGGGATCGTCACCGAATCGTCTTTCGATGTCCAGAGGCGGTCCGTCGGAACGTCGCGCTGGAAGCGGAACCACTCTTCTCCCGGCGTGCAATTCCTTCGAAGAAACAGGCGCGGGAAATCCGCAAGGATTTGAATGCCGGCGCGGATGATAAACAACATAAAGAACGCGTTAAATAAATGTTGCAGTCGCAACCACAACGGAAAGCCCGAGGGCACAGACACCGGCGACGCGTCTCCGGGGTAACGCAGGATGAACTCTTGCACTGCGGGGAGAGTGCGTACTTGTTGCGCGATGGCGACTGCGAAGATCGCCGCCACAAATGCAAGGGGTATTGCCCATAGAACGCTGTACCAGCGTTTACCGACGCGGACCTGCGGCATGATGCCGACGTGATACGGCATCCAATGCCCCAGCCTTACGCTATCTTCTGCGCCGCTCAGATTCGATTCAATAGCGGATTTTAACGTTTGACTTGCTTGTGTGTTTTTCATGCTTTTCTCCAATCTCAATGGCACCCCCCGACTTTCTACCGGCGCGTGAACCATCAACGTGTCAGCGATAGCCCGAATGCCTCCAGTGCTTTCAGCGTAGTTTGGTACTCTTGATGAATGACACCGCGAATCCCAAGCCCCTGGGCGACCTCAACAAATAAAGCGCGATCGTCAACATAAACTACCTGCTCCGGACTCGCCTGCGCAATATCCAGAGCCATGCGGTAGATATCGGCGTCCGGCTTGCGGTAATGGACGAAGCAGGAGGAAACAAAGAAATCGACAAACGCGTTCAATTGATACTTCTGAACCCGGTGCGTCGTGAGTTCGCGCCCCTCATTGCTGACAACGGCGATGCGAAGGTTATATTGTTTTTTAAGACCTTTCATCAACTCGATCATCTCCGGGAAAGGCTGTGTTTGCGCGTACATGAATTGCTTGAACTCTTCCCGCGAGAAAGAACGCTGTTCATAAAAGACCACCCGATTCAAATATTCATCCAGGCTGAGCTTGCCTTCCTCGTACGTGTCGAAGGTCAGGTGATGACGCTCGTCCATCTCCTCATAGTCTAAGCCGAATTTATCTGCCGCGCGGACTCGCGCCTTGCGGTCCCAGCCATTGGTCAGCAAGACGCCGCCGATATCCAGAAATAAAGTTGTGATGTCGAAAGGTCTAGTCATGCCGCTCCCCCTCGCTTTGCTATTTTTTCTACCATGAGAATTTCTCTCCTTGTTAAATAGTATACACCTGATAACAGAGAACAGGAAATTTCATCCGATCGGGCTATCGCATTTGGATTTTTTGTCCGCTAATCTGCGCCAATCTACGCTAATTTTTAGAAAGAGTAGCGTATATTCGTGTGGATTAGTGACTGAAACAAAAAAAACCTTCGCCGTATTTGACGAAGGGTTTTTTGTTCAAATCATATTCCCGCGTTGTTGAGCGTGGTCAACAAATTAGATAGCGCGGAGGTAAACTCCGGATGCGTATTCTGAAAATAAGCCAGCGTTTCGCGCATCCGTTCCAGAAGCGAGTCGTCGGCGTCTGCCCCCTCGGAGCGCTCGAGCAATTCCTTGATGTCTTCGTTGAGCGCGCGCAGGAGTTCGCGTCCTCTCTCGTCCACGGCTTCTGTGGCGTCGAGGGTGACGTGCAGTTCTTCGAGAAGTTTGGTGAGTTTTTTGTCTGCCATGCTGTGCCTCATAATCCAACGACTTAAGTCGTTACTACATTTTATGTTTCGATTGTACGCCTTCTGCGCTATCAATACAAGATGTCGCGCGTTGCCTGTTCGATCTCCTCATATATCTTTTTCACTTCTTCTTTCATCTCAACGGAGACTCCGGCGGTTTGAGGAATGAACTTCACCATGTCTTTTGCCTGGCGAAACAAGTCTTTGACTTCCGCGATGTATGAGAAATCTGATTTGCCGAGACCGGTCGCAGGGACGGGTAAATCTCGCGCTTGTTGAATCAGTTCGCGGGCGCGGACGAGGCGTTCTGTCGCGGGGATGAGTTTAGGCACGAGGCTCCACTTGTCAAATCGGCGATCAGGCTGGCAGTAAGGATTTCATCTGTTTGTAAATAAAGCCCGCCGCGCCTTTCGGATTCAGGCGGTAGATGAAATCCATGAATTTTGCGTCGGACCCAACCAGCACGCTGTAGCGATCCTGCTCGATGGCAGAGACGATGATCTCGGCGGCTTTATCGGACGGCAACGCTTTCATCGAAGAAGCCTTGGCGTCTGTGGGGACAGAAATCGAAACGCCCGAGTTGGTGGTAATGTTCGTGGCAATTGCGCCCGGGTAGATCAGCGTCACTTTGACGTTCGTGTTCAAGAGTTCGGCATACAAGCCCTCGGTCAGGAGTTTGACTGCCGCCTTGCTCGCGCCGTAGACGGTTTGTCCAGGCACCGGGAGGAAGCCGCCCATGCTGGAGACGTTCGCCACATGCGCGACGGGACGCTTGAGTAAATGCGGCAGGAACGCTATTACCATGTACAACGTTCCATACAAGTTCACGTCCAACACGCGCTCGATGGCGTCGAATTTCAAATCGTTCAAGCGGACAAATGGCTGGATAATGCCGGCGTTGTTGATGATACCGTCCACCGCGCCGAAGCGGTTGATCACTTTATCAGGAAGCGCCTCGACTGCTTCCTTGTCAGTGACGTTCAAGACAAATGTAGCCAGCTTGTCTTTTTTATCGCCGGCGAGGTTTGCAGTTTCTTGCAATGTCGCCTCGTTCATATCGACCGCGACCACGCTCGCGCCCTTGGAGAGCAGGTTCAAGACGATTTCGCGTCCCATACCGCTCCCCGCCCCGGTCACAACGATCACTTTGTTTTGTACTTTCATGATGTTCACTCCTTGAAGTTGATAACGAGAATTGACTCTCGGTTTCTCCGGATCGGGTTTGATCCAACTAGCTAAAACAGGATAACATGTCTTGTGCTTATGTTTAGTGACTTTAATCCTGTGAAAATCACTTATTTTTATCTTATTTGTAAAATACAGGTAAAAATGCGTCAGAATTATAATTACCGCATGCGTTTCAACCGTTTGCTCCCTATTTTCCCGCTCCTCGCGCTTGTTGCCGGGCTATTCACTCCCCAAGCCGTTCAAGCGGATGAGATTCACGCGCCATCGGCTCAGGTCAGCGCGTTTGAGTTGATCCTCGCCATGAACACCCTGCGCGTGTCGTACGGACTCCCTGCGCTGATCGAAGACCCGATCATCAATGCGGTCGCTCAATCCACGGCGCAGACCATGGCGGCGAACAGCATGTCGTGGCATATCGGCGATGTGCGCGGGCGAATCGCGGCGGCAGGATACGGCAGTGGCGGCACAGTGTGGGCAACTGAAAATTTCGCCGTGAGCCATGGAAGCATGGGCATAGACGAGATCATGGCGGTCTGGGCTGACCCCGACCACATGCGACCAGCTGTCACGCCTGAATATTGTCATGTGGGAGCAGGTGTTGCGACTGTGAACGGAAAAACGTATTACATCCTTCAAGCCGCGTATGTTTCGGGGCAAGCCTGTGGGAGTACAACTTCAGCCTCCCCAGCAGGCACTCCGGGCACAGGCGCCGTTCCAAACCCAGTTTCGCAATTAATCATCCCTGTAAAGATCGCCACACCTGATGCAGATGGAAAAGTCTTTCACGTTGTGCAGGCGGGACAATCCTTCTGGTCAATCGCTGTGACGTATCAAATTACCATTCAAGATTTGGAAACGTGGAACAACATTACGCGCGACATACCGTTGCAATCGGGGCAACGGTTGTTCATCCCGAACAAGAACACGGCGGGATTCGCCACACCGACTCCGCGGGGGATGGTCGTGACTCAAACTCCCGACGCGGACGGGAAAATCGTCCACGTGGTTCAACCGTATCAGTCGTTGTTTACCATTGGGGAAGCGTACCGCGTACCAGTGGATCGAATTTTGCAGTTGAACGGACTGCAATCCGATTGGCCCCTGCAGATCGAGCAAAAACTTGTGATCTCGGCGGGCAACATCACACCCAGCCCCACGTTGAGCGCGATTCAAAGACTCACCCCCGAAGCGGATGGGAACTATTATCACATCGTTCAAAGTGGAGAAACACTTTCGGGAATCGCAAACTTGTACGATGTACCGCTTTCAGACTTGATGAACTGGAACGGTTTGGGCGCGACGTCGGTCATCATCCCGAATCAAAAATTGCTGTTGCGAGTCACGCCGCCCGCGACGGCGACATCCACGCTCGCGCCAGCGACGGTTACGTTGACGCCGAGTCCGTCGGTCACGTCACCGTCACCGCCTTCGACGGATTTCGCGGCGACAGAGGTTATCCCTGTTGAAGAATCTACGGACAATTCTGGATTGGGTATTATTTTGGTTTTGGGAATAATTTTGATCGGCGGGTTGTTGTGGTGGAGGTTTGGGCGGAAAAACTAATGATGTTATCGCCGCCACTCAGAAACAGCATGCGCGGCAGACTCGTTCGTGCGCAAGTGCGCGCCAATTTTCTCAGCCAGTTGATCGAGTTTCAACCAAGTAACATCTGCTTTCTTTGCGGGAACGAGCAAAGCAACCACTTCCCCATGATGTGTGATTTGCACTTGCTCCCCCAACTCACCCACCACGCGGATCAGTTTACTGGCTTTTTGCTTCAATTCGTGAACGCTGACGGTTATCATTTGAGTCTCAAGCATTTGCTTCCAAGCAAGACACATGATAACACAACGAATCCAACCCAAGGAATTGGGCAGAGGATGAGGAGAATCAGTTTACAAAATAAATCTAAATACCACCCACGTACTTGTGCTAATTTATTTATCGCGATGAAATAAATCTATTAAATTTCTAGCGACCCGACAGTTTTAAGAAAGAGGTAAGAATCGGCAGAGGAAATCTGTTACAGTTGTTTTGCTGAAAACAC
>JBGANO010000085.1:0-11981 GCA_044222305.1 Anaerolineales bacterium | reverse complement strand
CGCCACTTTATTCACATTCTGTCCGCCCGGTCCAGACGCGCGGATGTAGTCGAAGCGCAGTTCGTTTTCGCGGATTTGGATGGAGGGAGAGATTTGAATCATATGATGAAGAAGAACCCCCCCTCCCGCCTTTGGCACCCTCCCCCAAATGCGACTGGGGTTCGTCGGATTTGGGGGAGGGCTGGGGTGAGGGTGAAAACATCAACGCGTTGACTTTATCAATCATCGCGGGAGCAGGTCGCAAGTCCGCGTCGGTGAGGCGGTTGAGTGGAGTATTCACAAGGTTGTGCGTTTCAGCGAGCGCCGGTTTCTCTGTCGACACATAAATTAATCCTGTCGTCAGCCAGTTATTGCGTTGCGCCTCTTCGAGCGCGCGCAGGGCTTCGAAGCGGTTGGTGGGGTCGTATCCCTTTTCGAGATTCTTGAGGAGGATGACGGAACCATCGTGCATGGCAACTTCGCGGACTTCGCCCTCCGCCATTTCGCGTTCGAGCACGATCTCGTTACGCGGCGCGATGTAGGTAATATCGTGGAGCGGCTCTTCATGATCCCTGCCCCAGGCATACGAATAATGAGCATTGTCCTGGTTGTTGAAGGTAACGCACGGGCTGATGATATCGAGCACAGCAATGCCGTTATGAGCAAAGGCGGCTTTGAGCAGTTCTTTCACCTGTTTGGCATTGCCTGCAAACGAGCGGGCAATGAACGTGGCGTTCGAGATCAGCGCCTCCATGCAAATATCCACAGGCATGTAGGGGTTGGCGCCTTGCTTCTTGAGTTCGAGTCCGCGCTCTGCGGTGGCTGAGAATTGACCCTTGGTCAACCCGTACACACCGTTATTTTCCACGATGTACACCATGTTCAGGTTGCGACGCATCACATGTTTGAATTGTCCCATGCCGATGCTGGCGGTGTCGCCGTCGCCGGAGACGCCGATGCCTTTGAGCGAATAATCGCCAAAATGCGCGCCGGTCGCAATCGATGGCATGCGTCCATGCAGGCTGTTGAATCCGAACGAGCGGTTCATGAAATATGTGGGGCTTTTACTTGAACAGCCGATGCCGCTGAACTTGATCACGTTCTCAGGCAACACGCTCATCTCATACATTGCGGCAATGATCTGGTTCGAGATCGAGTTATGACCGCACCCCGCGCACAAGGTTGTCGGCGCGCCGCGATAATCGTTCTTTGTGAGCCCCACGGTGTTTACGTTTGCGGGCACGCCCGCCATAGGTAATGCAGACATTATTTCGCTCCTTTTTTATTGCTCTTCTTCACGGAAGGTTTCTTTGCGGTTGATTTTTTTGCGCCTGCCGATTTTGTCAGGATGCCCTCGCGAATCCATTTTGCGGATGCGGGCAACCCGTCGCCGTAGGCGATAGAGATCAACCGCGTCGCCGCTTCAGGATTTGCCAGACTCAACAACTGGTGCAACTGCCCATCCCGGTTCATCTCCACGACGTACACCTGCTCATGCTCCCGGACAAACTCATCCACCTCGGCGGTGAATGGGAAGGCGCGCACGCGCAGGATGTCGATCTTCATGCCGTGGTCGCGCGTCAACTGGTCTCGCGCCTCAAGGATTGCAGACTCGGTCGAGCCATAGGCAATAATACCGAGCGTGGCGCCTTTTGCGGCGTGCAACACAGGCTTCGGTAAATACTTCTTCGCAGTTTCATATTTTTTCTTCAAGCGCTGCATGTTGCGGATGAAGACACTCGAATCTTCCGTATATTTTGCATACTCATCATGACCGGTGCCGCGCGTAAAATACGCGCTCATCGGATGTTTATTGCCCGGCAGGGTGCGGTAGGGGATGCCGTCGCCATCCTTGTCGAGGTAACGACCCCAGTTGCCTTTGATCTCCTCCAGGTCTTTTTCCCAGAGTATCTTGCCGCGATCCATTGGCGTTGTTGGATATTCGAACGGCTTGCTCATCCACTGGTTCATGCCCATATCGAGATCGGAAAGCACAAAGACCGGCGCTTGCATCCGTTCGGCAATATCAAACGCCTGCCAGCCAAACTCGAAACATTCGAATACGTCTCCGGGCAGGAGCACGATGCTGTCGCTGTCGCCGTGACCCATGCCGATGGTGAACGACAAGTCTGCTTGCGAGGTGCGGGTGGGTAAGCCTGTTGAAGGACCGATGCGTTGCACGTCCCAGATCACCACCGGCACTTCGGCGTAATACGCAAGCCCGGCAAATTCGGTCATCAAACTCAAGCCGGGTCCGGAGGTCGAGGTCATCGAGCGCAGACCGCTCCAGCCGGCGCCAACGGTCATGCCGATGGCGGCAAGTTCATCCTCTGCCTGCACAACGGCGTATGTGTGTTTCCCATCTTCTCGTTTTCTGAGCATGGGCATGTAATCATTGATCGCCTCTGCCAGCGAGGAGGCTGGCGTGATCGGGTACCACGCCACAAACTGCGCGCCACCGAACACAGAGCCGATTGCGGCGGCGGTGTTGCCGTCTGCCATGATCATGCCGTCGGTTTTGTTCATCGGTTCAAGGTAAAACGGATCTTTCTTTTCGAGATTTGCCTTTGCCCACTCCATGCCGGCTTGCACGGCATGGAAGTTCATGTCGATGGGTTTTTGTTTTCCCTTGAAGTGGAACGTCAGCGCGGCTTGAATTTTTTCAATGTCGATGCCGATCATGTGGGCGAGCGCGCCCACGTAGATCATGTTCCCGACCAGGTCGCGATACTCCGCGGGGACGTTCGGGTCCTTCTTGACCAATTCCTTGATGGGCATTGGGTAGATGGCAATATCTGCGCGGGTGATGGGGAGTTTGATATCGTCAGCGTAGAAAAATGCCCCACCCGGGGCGACAGATGTAAGGTCGCGGGTGAACGAGTCGGGGTTGATGGCGATGACGATGTCCAGCTCGTCGCGGCGGCCGAGATATCCATCTTTGCTGGCGCGGATCGAGTACCACGTGGGAAGTCCCTGAATGTTCGAGGGGAAGAGGTTCTTCCCCGAAACAGGAATGCCCATCTTGAAAATTGCCCGCAAGATGGTATTGTTGGCGGTGGAACTGCCGGAGCCGTTCTTTGTGCCTACAATAATGGAAAAATCGTTGACTACTTTGTTCATGTGTGCCTCTGTTACGGTCTGTGATACAAAAGGTCGGTGTGGGCGATGAGCGCCTCGTGACCAGCCTTATAGTTTTCGTTGCAAATGGATTCGACCATGATCTGGTGGTATCGCCAGACTTCCTGTAAGTATTCGTATCCGCCGGCAAAGACGTTTAATCCAACAGCCTCGTACGCGTCCCAATACGCCTCGAGCGCCCCGGTGACGAAAGGGTTTTCGAGGCGACTATAGATCAACAAGTGCAAAGCGCGATGCTCTTCGTGCGGAACTTGTATCGGCGTCCGGTTTAATTTAGCGCGCGCGCGAGTAATGATGGATTGAAGTTCGGCTTTGTCTTCGGTTAATAATGTTTCCACCGCTTCGAACCAGAACGCCGCTTCGATGTGATTCCGTAAATCGGAATATTTGCGGAAGTAATCCTCATTAAGCGCAAGGGCATAACCAAGACTCTGACGAATTGCCGGCGTGAATGAAAAATTAAGTCGTCGCGTCTTTCCCCGCCCCGGCTTGACTTCCACCAACCCCAGCGCGCGCGCCACTTCCAACTGTTCCCTCAACGATGCGATGCTCACGCCCAATTCCTGACTTAACTCATTGAGGGTGGGCAGGCCGCCTTCCGCTTCCTGGTGCGAGGCAAGATATTTTAGAAACTCTGAGATGTTTGGGGAGATTCTTTCTCGAACTATCATATTAATCTGATTAATCCGAGTATACAAGGAGGCGGAAAGTAAGTCAAGGAGTTTTAGCTTTACAGCTCACTCAATTTGATCGATGTTCGAAAAAATACTCTCTACCATACATTTGCACCGCTAAGCCCGCAAAGAACGCAAAGAAAACCTGTTTAACTTGGCGACCTTAGCGTGCTTTGCGGTAAAAATCTTCTCATGTACGGTAGAGAATAAAAATATAAATCCCCGGTTGGTGATGCGGTTCGATTAGATTAGAAAATCGGGCATCCTGTTCGCAGTGCAATTGCGAACAAACAAAATGAATTACAAACCCTAAGAGAGTGTTTCTTAAGTTCGTGAACGGCATGAAAAAAGAGCATCAGCCACAGAGAACATCGAGTTCATAGAGATTTTAAAAGGGTTTTCTCAGAGTTCTCTGCGCGCTCAGTGGCAAAGAAAGAGTTAAGAAACATTCTCTAAGGAGTTGATATTGATCCAGGCGTGTCTGTGGGGGGAGGCGGCGCCGGTGTGTCTGTGGGAGGAGGTGGCGGGTCTGTGGGTTCGGGCACGGGAGTTTCTGTTGGCGGTTCCGTTGAAATGGCGGTGCCAGTGGATGCAACGATCACCACAGCCGTATTCGTCGGGGGGACATTTGTCGGTTTTCGGGTGGCGGTTGGCAAAATGATCGTTGGTTGAGGCTCAGACTTTCTCGTGGCAGTCTTCGTTGGATTCACAGGTACTCGGGTTGCCGTGTTCGTCAGGGTTGGGGAGGACGTCCAAGTGGGGCTGGGTGTGAATGTATTGGTGGGGGTGCCAGTGGCTACCAGTTGGGCGAATGCTTGCGCAGTTTGCGCGGCGGCGGTGTTTAAGTTCGAAAACGCCAGGTTCGGAATGTCACGGGCTTGGATCACAATAGGGGTGGGCAAGGTAGGGTCGGAAAGCGCAATGGCAGATGTGGCGCAGAACATGCTGAACCCCAACATGCTGGCGGCAAAGATCCACAAGAGCCCGGCGTAATCTCTTGGGCGGTTGGCTAACGCGATATCTTCCTGTTTTGCATCCACAGCGGGATTATCTCATACCTTGCATGAAAATTCTATCGAACGTCCGCGATACGAACTCAAGGGTTTGCGCCGGCGTTTCTGGCTCGATCAGGGCTAGATCGGTAAACCCGTGCTTGAATCCAAGTTCGCGGTTCAGGGTGCGAGCATCGTTTTCCGAAGTCAAAGGGTGATAGTTCACAACGGTTTTGTTCCACTTGATCAGTTGGTGCAACTTCTCGTATACCTGCCCATCGGACGCTTCACGCGCAATCTCAAACCAACGCGAACTGACGACAACCACATCTGGGAAATCGTTGTGATTGAATTCGTTCACGTCCACAAGGTCAACGTATCGCGAAATGAACTCAGGCATATAACCATATTGCAGGTAAATACCCTCGAAGCTTGCAAAGTCAGCCTGTTCAGGCGGCGAGAGAAAGATTTTGAGTCTGGCGCAATAACTTTGCGCCGGCACAGCGGATTCAAAGTCGATCTCGTGATGGCGAATATTCAACTCCAATGGCTCACTCCCCGGCTTGGGAAACAACAATTCCATTTCGTGAATGTTTTGAAGATACCCATCGGCGGGATAGCAGGATTTCACCCGCCCAAAAACTGCCGAAGGGCGATGTTCGTTTGTCTGCGCGAGGGGAATAGTGCAGAAATAGCCGGGGGCAACCCAGCCGGGGGTGAGGCTCGGAGCGATGATGGGTTGAAAATTGCGATAGGCTTGGTTAACGTCCCCAATTTTTATATCGGAAAGGCTGTGATAGCCGCTTGAAGGCTTCTTTCCCGGGTTGTTGTCCCCATGTTGGGCGTGATTTTGATTCGTCTCAACGGTATTCTTGCCCCCAACCCAATGGACTTTTCGCGGCGAGCCGTTGCCGGTAGAAATCTCACGAGGCTGAAGGATCGACCGCCGAAACGAAAGCGCGAGCGTCATTCCGCAAGCATACAACGGATGCAGGTTCGTTGCAAGCCCCCTGATATAGGGTAATCGCATTTGAAAATATTGGCTTCCAAAACTTTGTTTTTTGTTTCAGAATCCGCTAATCCCACGAATTCACGCTAATCTTTCTAATAAATTAGCGCAGATTGGCGGAGATTAGCGGACAAAAAATCCAAATGCGATAGCCCTACCCTGATAAATCATACGTTTCTTAAAGCCCTGTCAGATAACTTTCGTTTGAACCGATTCGATCATTTTCACCGCGAAGCGCGCGAAGCCCACCAAAAAAGACAATCTTTGTGTGTGTCGCATGGCGCATGGCGACACTTCGCGGTTTAGTTCGTAGAATTACAGCAAATATCACCCACTTTAAAAAAGCCTTGTCTGACATTAACCGACAAACAGTTTTGACCGGATCTCAGGCTTGGCCAGGATCGCCTCCAGCGCGCCGCCGCCAATAGCGAGCGACTTATCTGAAGCGAGAAAACACGCGCTTGGGTCATTGCGAACATCCACATCGCCGATCTTCAACCCTTTGGGCGCCTGCAAGCCGGAGCGGATCAAGCCGCGCAACATGCCGCCGAAGGGGCTGGTCACAGGATGCTGGTTGTCTATCATGGCAACAACTTCGCCATCCGCGCAATACTCGCCGATATTTTTTAAACCTTTGATTACCCCGCTGACAGGCGCTCGAAGAACACGCCGAGGATCGCCTTCGGGTTCGCCGGAATCGGGTTGCGTCGACCCCGACCAATACACGCGCCCAAGCGTGTGGCTTCGGCGGGTTTCGATCACAGCGTGGCAATCGCTCCCCGCTGTGAAACCAGGTCCAAGTCCGATGTGAAGCGGGGTGGGGGCTGGGAGCGGCGCCGGCGGACTTTTCAAAAGTCGCGCATCGATCACGACAGTGAATTGGATCATCCCAAGCAGATTCGCATCCGGGTCAACGATCACGGGGATGCAGTCCGCTTCCTCCCACGTGGACAATTGATTCGCTTCGACCCGCCGCGACTCTACGCCTTCGACCGTGTGCGCCCCCTCGTACACCGCCTCGGCGAATGAAACCGTTCTGCGCACCGCCAGCGGTTGCGGAAGTTCGGTGATGGCGACGCGGATGCCCGCCCGATGCAAACGCAATGCAATACCCGTGGCAAGGTCCCCGCCGCCTCGAATCAACACCGCGTTATCGCCGCGCATCGGATGGTTGAGTCCCTGCCAGTTGATCGGGCGTTTCGCTGGCTTTCAGGTTCTGCGCCTGTAACATGTGACTAAACGAATACAGAACGAGATAAATGTAGAGGAAGAAAACCGCGTAGAGCAATGTGAATGCGGCAAGCCGCCGGCTTGGGTCGATGACCAGACCGAGAATTCCCATGGCGGTTTCTGCCGGGTTTTGCAGGATGTCCCATGAATTCAAGCGGACGAACCGCCCGATGTAAATCCCAAAACTGCTCAGGGCAGAGATGGCGAACACGAACACCCAGCCGATGAAACGCCCGAATGCGCGCTGGACGATGTCTTGCATCAAGTAAAGCGAAACAACGCCCAACAGCATCGCTGTCCATGAGCACCATACAACAATGATCACATCGTACCAAAGAGGCGCGCCAAAAGAACCGCGAGCGAGGTCTTGCAGATCGGTGAGCATGTAGGGCGCGTTCGGGAAGAAGATCAGCCACAGGAAAGAGACGAATGGAATCAAAATGTACAACGTCAAGCGTCTCCACGAGAAGGCGTGCGCAACATAGGCAAGGATAAATGGAATCCATGCGAGGAATAAATTCCAGATCAGGTCGAGCCGCCGCCCCGAATCGGTGTATGCCACCCGCGCGCCGACGAGCGCAATGCACATGGCGCACGCCACATTGAGCAGGGTAAATACCGCCAGGTTATACCGGTTGCGGATGAGGAAATTACGAAGTCGATTTTTTATAGAAACCATATTGGGTTTATTTGTATTCCGCCGCAAACCAGATCATGTCGATATCGCCCGGCGAGTGACCGAGAGCGGTGAGGATCGCCGCGGCTTCCGTTTTATGTTGCGTGCCGTGGTTGACCACATGCGCCATTGCCTGCCACAGGATTCGGGTTAATGCCTTGCCCTCGGTGTTAGTGTAATCGAACGGGCTGTTCAACATCTCGTCGGCAACTTCGTCCACAAACTTTAGCAAAAGTCTTTCTTCCTCCAGCCAGCGCGCGCGCAGGGACTCGAAGGTCGGAAACTCATCGGGTTGGATGCGATGCGACGGCGATGTCCCTTCCCAGCGGTTGCGCCAGATCCATTCTGCGAATAAGGCGTGGGTGAGCGTGCCGCGCAAACCTCCCTGCGGGAAATCTGCGGGCGCGAGGAACTGTGCCTGCGTCAGGTGTGATGCGGCATCCATGATCTTTTTCGTCGACCACTGGTTGTATTGGAAGAGGAATTGAATATCTTGCTTGTTCATGGTTTTCCTTAATCACTGGTGTTACGCAATCGAAATCAATTTGGCTTCTGTAACGCGACCCTTCGATAAACTCAGGACAGGCATTCATGTCGCTCTTGCGCAAGAGTAGCCTGAAGGGCGAGATAAATCTCGCGTTACTGCTATCACTTCGTAAGTGAGTTAATAATCCGAGCAATCTGTAGGGCAGGATTCTTGTCCAGAGCCTGCCGAAGGATATCTTGCCATTTGCTAGTTCTCTTTTGACGCGTAAGCGCAAAGTGAACTTTGCGGCACAGGTTCCTGGCGCGTCAGTTAGCCTGAAGGTTTGCCTGCCGTTCCAGCAAAAGATGCCCGAACGTGTAAAGTGTAATATATAAGAACAGGAAGAACATTCCGAACAGGCTGGTGAAGCCGATGGATTGCAGGCTGGGGTCTTGGATGCTTTCCAATGTGTATTGCGCCATGCCGGCGGGATTATAAAAGATATCCCACGAGTTCCAACGCAGAAAGCGACCGACATACACGCCCGCGCTACTCAGCCCGGCGACGAGCGCGACAAATCCCCAGCCGACCCAGCGCCCAAACTCGCGCCGTATGATCTCCTGCATAAGGAACAGGGAAACCATTCCCAGCAACAACCCGGTGAACGCGAACCAGATCAGCAACATCACGTCATACCAGACCGGCACATCGTGCCAGTAATCCAGATGCTGAAAATCGGTCAGGATGTAAGGCGCGTTAGGGAAAAAGATCAACCAGACGAAAGCGGCGATCGGGACCACCACATACACAAACCGCCGCGATAGGGTGAGGGTATAGGTGAAATATGCAATGATGAAGGGAATCCACGCCAGGAACAAATTCCAGATCAGGAAGGTGTAATTTCCGCTCCCGCTATAGTCCATGCGGAAGCGCCAGATGGCGACCGAGACGACCGTCGCGCCAGCCAGCAGGGCGAACATCGTCAGGCGGTATTTATTGTGGGAAAAATAATCGATAAACCTGCGGATCATGACTGCCTCAAAAATTCCAACAGGATCGGGTTGACCTGTTCGGGCTTTTCGTAATGCGGGAGATGCCCGCATCCTTCGATCGCGTGAAATTCCACATGTGGAATTGCCGCGCGAATCAACGCGCTGTGCGCAAACGGAACCGTGTGATCGCTCCGTCCCCAAAACAGCAAGACGGGCGTTTCCATACTGCCCAGTTGCCGATACACATCCAAAAACGAGTCGAGCATGCCGTTGCGGATCGTGGATAAGATGGCGCGCATGAATCCTTTATATTGCATTTGGATTTTGTATCTCGATTGAAAATGAGCCACCAATATGGGATCGAAGAAATCGTCGGCAATACTTTTTACCATGAAATCGCTTCCAACCAGACGTAAAACTGTTTCTGCCACCTGCGGCAGTTTCGCCGCCCGTAGCAGGAGAGATGTGGCGATGGGTTTGGCGCCGGCGGGGTCGATCAGCGCGAGTTTGTGAATCCGCTCGGGGTGGCGGACGGCGAACGTCGAGGCGATGGGTCCGCCCATGGATAGCCCGACCAAACTCACTGGGGAGGAGATGCGCAGGGCGTCCAGTAGATCCGCAAGTTGTGTGACGAAGAAGTCGATATCGTATTTTACTTCCGGGCGGTCGGAGTAGCCGCGACCAAACAAGTCGTAGCGTAGAACGCGAAAACCTGATCGTGAAAGGAACTCAAAGGTGGGGTCGTAAATAAAATACGGGACAGAAAAGCCATGAACCAAAACGACAAGGTCGCCTGATTCGTTCCCGCCCGCTTCGTAATGGGTGATGCCGCCGGGCAGTTGAATGAAAGAACCGCCCGCTGAGTGGCGGGCGTCGGCATTCAATTCTTTCGTTTCGTTACGGACAGGGAAAGGCATTGCCGCGTTTAGGATATCTTGCCCAGCGCCCTCAAAACGCGTTCGGGTGTGAATGGGAATTCATCGATCCATACGCCGGTGGCATCGTGGATCGCGGACGCAATGGCGGGGGCTACCGCAAGATAGGGTAGTTCACCCACGCCCCGCGCCCCCCACGGACCGTTCGGGTCGGGGATTTCGAGAATGACCGATTCGACTTTTTCGGGAATATCCCAAATGGTGGGGATGAGATACGTGCTGAGTTGATCGGTGAGCACGCGCCCGTTTTTCGTCTTGTAATCTTCAAGCAGGGTGTAGCCTTGCGCCTGCACCACCGCGCCTTCGATCTGTCCCTCGACCAACGCGGGGTTGATCGGCTTGCCCAGATCATCAGCAGAGACGAAGCGGATCACGCGCACGTGACCGGTTTCGGTATCCACTTCCACTTCGGCGGCTTGCGCCACGAAGGCGTAGGCAAAATTGGGCGTGGAGTAACCGGTGTCATGGTCGAATTGCGTGGTGCGCGGCGCGAGATATTTGAACTCGCCAATGGCGGGGCGTTCCTCGGAACCCCACTTTTTCAACGCCGCATCCGCCGCGCCGCGGATCGCGTTGCCCGCCATGAACGTCATGCGCGATGCGGAGACCGAACCGGAGTTGCCGGTCGTGGCAGTATCTGAAGCGATCAACTCCACCTTCTCAAATGGAACGCCTGTCGCTTCCGCCGCCATTTGCATCATCACCGTATGCGTGCCCTGACCAACTTCCGCCCCGGAGTGATACAAAACCACTCGCTCGATCTGGCTCTTTCCATGCAGTTCGATCTTTGCCCAACAGTTTTCCTGATAGCCAAACGAAAAGCCGATGTTCTTGAACCCTGCGGCGAAACCCTGACCACGGACAATGGAAGGCAGACCATTGACCAAAGACGATGGACGATGGTCTGCCTTCCACCCAAACCGATCCCTTGCGGCTTCGATACATTGCACAACACTGACCGGGCTTGGCGAAGGAGTGCCAACACCCAGTTCATCACCATCGCGCAGAGCATTCTTCAAACGGAACTCGACCGGGTCCATGCCGAGTTTTTCCGCGAGTTTATCCATTTGCATTTCAGCCATGAACAAGGCTTGCGGCGCGCCGAACCCACGAAACGCCGCGCCCGGCACATTGTTGGTATATACGCCGTACACATCGGTTTTTACATTCGGGATGAAGTATGGACCAGTCGATGTAATGGCGGAATTCCCCAGCACCTTGTTGGATGTATACATATACGCGCCGCCGTCGCCGATCAACACGTTTTCGATCGCGGTAATCTTTCCATCTTTTGTCGCGCCCCACTTTGCGCGGATAAGCGTCGCATGGCGTTTGCCGTGCCCGATCATGGACTCTTGCCGCGACCAAATGATGCGCACCGGGCGGTTCAGTTTCCATGTCGCCAGCGCAAGCACGATCTGCACCGACATATCCTCGCGCCCGCCGAACGCGCCGCCGATCGCCGGATACACCACGCGAATTTTTTCGTCTGGCATGCCCAGCGAGTGCGCCACCTGATGCTGGTCTTCGTGAGTCCACTGACCGCCGCATACAACGGTGATCAGCCCCGCCTCATCGATGTACGCAAGCCCCGCTTCCGGTTGCAGGTACGCATGTTCCTGCACGGGAGTCCGATACTCGCCCTCGACGATCACATCTGACCGGGCGAATCCATCCTCCACATTTCCTTTGCGGATCTTGTAATGCACGCAGATATTCGAATCGCCGATGTGTTCATGGATGCGCGGCGCGCCGGGCTTCATCGCCTCTTCCGCGTCGATCACGACGGGGAGGTCTGCATACTCCACCTCGATCATTTTCACCGCCGACGCCGCTTCGGCTTCGGTATCTGCCACCACCACCGCAACCTGGTCGCCAACAAAGCGGACC
>JBGANO010000084.1:0-11997 GCA_044222305.1 Anaerolineales bacterium | reverse complement strand
CGAGGAGTCTCTTACGCTGTGACAGAGATTCTTCGCGGAGTTTATCCTGAGCCTGTCGAAGGGCTCAGAATGACATTGCAAAGTAAACCACCTCAGGTCGGTCTATAAGCCGCATTCTGTCCTGCGGGTTGCCCCGCATGTGCGATCATCTCTCTGGGCGGCGCGTCGCCGCGCCGCTCGGTGCAGCCTACCCGGGACTGACCCAACCACCGCGTGATTGGATACATATGAAGACGAGCCGTCTCCCGCCATCCGCAGATGGCTTCGTCCCTGCTTGGCCTTGCTCCCGGCGGGGGTTACCTGACGATCTGCATTACTGCAAACGCCGGTGGTCTCTTACACCACCTTTTCACCATCACCCCGCGCAAGCGCGAGGCTGTTTGTTTCTGTGGCCCTTTTCCGGCAGGTTCGCTCCTTACGGAGGCTTCCCCGCCCCGGGGACTATCCGACGCCGTGCTCTATGGAGTGCGGACTTTCCTCGATGGCGTCAACGCGCCACCGCGATCGCCCAACCGACCTGAGGCAAGTTTCATCATACACGCAAGGGAGGAGAGCGTCAACATTGGGATGAAACTGACAAATTTGAAAACGCGAGCAACTCCACTGGATTATTTTTCAAAAGACATTAAAATAGAAGTTGTATAATGTTTCCTTGAGGAGTCATTGTGAGCAAACGGACTGGCAAAACGATCATCGGGTTAACTGGCAATATCGCCACCGGCAAAAGCGTGGTGCGGCGCATGATGGAACATCTCGGCGCGTATACCATCGACGCCGACTCGCTGGCGCATCGCGTCATCTCGAAGGGCGCGCCGGGCTACCAGCCCGCCCTGGACCGATTCGGCAAGTGGATTTTGGATAAAGATGGGAATATCGACCGCGCCAAGTTGGGCAAACTTGTCTTCTCAGATGCCGACGCGCTCGCCCAACTTGAGGAGATCGTGCACCCGTATGTTTTGCAGGCGGTGGATTTACTCATCCGCAGGGCGAACCAGCGCGTAATCGTGGTTGAGGCGATCAAACTGATCGAATCCGGCATGCGCGAGCAGTGCGATTCCATCTGGGTCACCGACGCGCCGCAGGAAGTCCAGATCGAGCGGCTGATGCGCAAGCGCAGTCTCACCCGCGAGGAATCAATACAACGGATTCGCGCGCAGGCTCCGCAGGGAGATAAGCTTGCCGCCGCGGCAGTCATCATCCGAAACACCGGGTCGTATGACGAGTTGTGGAATCAGGTTTCAACGGAGTGGAAACGCTTCGCGCCGAAGCCGGAAACTGGTCCACTTCCCGCCTCCAATACCCAGCCCGGAACGTATTTACTCCTGCGCGGCCGCCCACGCGACGCGCAGAGGATTGCCGAGTTCATCTCGCGTCAGAGCAAGGGCAGGCGCGCCTTGCAAGCCAACGATGTGATGGAAGCCTTCGGCGAGAAAGCGTTCCTCATGCTTTTTAGCGGGAGCGAACTGGTGGGTGTGGCGGGCTGGCAGGTGGAAAACCTGGTGGCGCGCACCGACGATCTCTTCATCGACCCGAAGGTGTCGGCGGAAAGGTCACTGCCGCTTCTGCTCAATGAAGTGGAGGAAGCCTCGAACGCCTTGCAGTGCGAAGCCTCGCTGGTCTTCCCGCCGATGGACTTGGTGGGGTTCGATACCGTTTGGAAACGACTCGGCTACTCGCGTCGCGCGGCGGAGACGCTCGGTTCGCAAGCCTGGATGGAAGCGGCTAACGAATCCATGCCGCGCGGGGCGGCGTTGTTCTTCAAGCAACTGCGCGCCGACCGCGTGTTACGACCGATCTAACAGCCGTACTTGGTAATGTGTAAAAAAGGGGGGATCAAGATTCATCGCCTGCGCCTGAACACGAAGTTTGCCGGTGTTCCTGCCCCATTTACCAATCCCCGATTACGAATTACACTTCCACTCGATGGCGAACTTTTTCGATAACATTTTCTTCATTTTCGAGCGGCTCAACTGGCTCAGCGTGCTGGATATTGCGCTGGTCACGTTGATCTTTTTCGCGTTACTGTACACCTTGCGCGATACGCAGGCGATGGTGTTGTTGCGCGGCGCGATTTTCCTCATCATTGCGTTGATCCTGCTCACGTCTCTGTTTGAACTGCCGGCGTTCTCGTGGCTGGTGCAAAATACCCTGCCTGCCCTGCTCCTCGCCATCCCGGTCATTTTTGCCCCGGAAATTCGCCGCGCACTCGAACGGCTAGGGCGGGCTGGCAACTTCGTCACCGGGAGCGGACAGCCGCAACAAGCCGATATCGTGAAAGTGATCCATGCGGTGGTCGAGGCGTCGCGGCGGCTTTCCGCGCGGCAACACGGCGCGCTGATCATAATGCAACGCACCGACAACCTTGCGCAATACGCCGAGACCGGCGTTCAACTGCACGCGCAAGTGACTCCCGAATTATTGTTGCAGATCTTTTATCCCGATACGCCCCTGCACGATGGCGGCGTCATCATCGCCGATGGGAAGGTGATCGCGGCGGCGTGCGTTATGCCGCTCTCGGCAAGCGGAATTCTCACTCGCAACCCCGAGCGTCAGATGGGACTGCGCCATCGCGCCGCGCTCGGCTCCTCCGAAGTGAGCGACGCAGTCTCGGTGGTCGTTTCCGAACAGAGCGGCTCGATCTCCATCGCGCATGCCGGGCGCATGATTCGCCGCATCGACCCGGAGCGGCTCGAAAACATCCTCGTTGCGTTCTACCAGACCGATGTCTCCACGCCGCGCAAAGTCTGGTTCCAACGATTCTTTCGCAGGGATAAATAATATGCGCTGGCTCGCCACAAACGTCCGCACGATCCTCCTCGCGTTCATCCTCGCCGTCGCGGTATGGATTTCTGCCGTCACCGCCGCCGACCCGGATGAGATCCGCTCGCCTATTGAGGTGCCGCTTGAAATCGTCGGGCAAGACCCGTCGTTGGTCATCACCAGTGAAATTCCAGCCACGGTGAAAGTCACCTTGCGCGCGCCGCGTTCGGTCTGGGATCGCGTCACCGCGCAGGAAAATTCCATCCGCGCCATCCTGGATATATCAAACTTGAGCGCGGGCGAACATAAGAAGGATATCCAGATTCAGATCGCGGCGCGGCCGATGCAACTCGTTCTTTCGGACCCTGCTTCTGTTCCGCTAACCCTCGAGCGACTCGCCACCCGCGCCCTGCCCATCGACCTATCCCTGAGCGGACAGCCGGCGGTGGGCTATCAAGCCGGAGATCCGCAGACCGACGCGACCGAGGTGGTGATCTCCGGTCCCGAGTCGCTTGTCGAGCGGGTGCAACGGGCGCGCATCCTGTTGAGTTTCTCCGGCACGCGCGAGAGTATCGACCAGGCGTTGCCGGTGCTGGCGCTCGATGCGCAAAACGCGGTGGTGGAGGGCGTGACGGTGAACCCGCAATCGGTTCATGTTACGATCCCTGTCAGTCAACAAGGCGGTTTCCGCGATGTGGCGGTAAAGGTGATCGTCAGCGGGCAGGTGGCGGCGGGCTATCGGCTTGAAAATATTTCGGTGTTCCCGCCGGTGATCACAGTGTTCGCTTCCGATCCGCAACTGGTGAATGCGTTGCCCGGTGTGATCGAAACCGAAACGCTCAACCTGCAAGATGCCAAGGAAGCCATTTCCACGCGGCTCGCGCTGTTGTTGCCGGAAAACATTAGCATCGTGGGCGCGCAGACCGTGCAGGTGACTGTCGAGGTCTCACCGATCCAGACCAGCATAACGTTGTTGAATCAACCCATCAATGTGACCGGCTTGGGGGATGGGCTTGCCGCGCAAGTCTCGCCGCAAACCGTAGACGTGATCATCTCGGGTCCCCTGCCCGTGCTCGACGCGCTGACACCGCAGGATATTATCGTCAACATTGATGTGACCGGGCTGGAGGCTGGCACGTATCAACTCACGCCCACCATCAAAATCCTTGTCGAGAATGTGCTGGTCGAATCGATTTTACCCGGCGCCATTGAGGTGGTACTATCTATCCCCGGCACAGGAACGCCAAGCCCGTAGTTGGTGAACAGTGAATAGTGATCAGCAAGTGGAAATCGTCCATCGTCCATCGTCAATCGTCAATCAGAAATCGGAAATCGAAAATGCCCAAACCTATAGTTGCCCTTGTTGGCAGACCCAATGTTGGAAAATCGACTTTATTCAATCGCCTCGTCGGTGAGCGTATGGCGATCGTGGACGAGACGCCCGGCACCACACGCGACCGCCTATTTGGTGAAGCGGAATGGAACAGCCGCATATTTCATGTGATCGATACTGGCGGCATCGATCCGACTCATGGCGGCAAAACGCCGCTCTCGGTTGGCTCGGCGGATTTCATCGAGGATATCCGCGCGCAAGCGCAAGCCGCGATCGATGAGGCGGATGTGGTGTTGTTCGTCAACGACGGGCAGACCGGCGTGACCGGCGCCGACCTGGAAGTGGCGGATATCTTGCGACGCTCGCAAAAGAAATTGCCCGATGGAACGTTCTTCCCGCCGATCCTCGTGGTGGTGAACAAGTGCGAGGCGCGCGAAACGCGGGATGCGGCGAGTCAATTCTACGAGTTGGGGCTGGGCGAGCCTCACCCGGTCTCTGCCGTGCATGGAAGCGACACCGGCGACCTGCTCGATGTGATCGTGGCAAGTTTCCCTGCGGATGGATTGCAGGTCACGCTGATCGATACGGCGGGCATCCGCAAGCGTGGCAAGATCGAGCGCGGCGTGGAGCAGTTCAGCGTGTTGCGCTCGTTCAAAGCCATCGAACGCGCCGACGTTGCCCTGCTGATGATCGACGCGACAACAGGCATCACCGCGCAGGACGCGCACATTGCGGGATTTATCCTCGATCAGTGGAAATCGTGCGTGGTGATCGTCAACAAGTGGGATGCGATCGAAAAAGATTCGTTCACGATGGAGGAATACACGCGCAAGATCCGCTCCGACTTGAACTTCATGGACTACGTCCCGCTGTTGTTCATCTCTGCCAAGACTGGCCAGCGCGTAGACGCCGTTCTACCGATGGCATTGCGCGTGCAGGAGGAACGCCTGGCGCGCTTGACCACCTCCAAGATCAATGCTGTGATTCACAATGCGCAGGATGCGCATCCGCACCCCACCCACGCGGGGCGCGCGCTGAAAATGTTCTACGGCACACAAGTCCGCTCCGACCCGCCCACGTTCCTGATCTACGTCAATGATCCGAAGTTGATGCACTTCACGTATTTGCGATATCTGGAGAATCAGATCCGCGAGGAGTATGGGTTCCTGGGGACGCCGATTCGAATCGTGACGAAGGGGAGGAGGGAGTGATTGGTAAGTAGAGAATAGAGAATAGAGATTTTGAGGATTGGAGAATTGAAGTTATGAGATGGGGGACTGAGATTGATTGCTGGCGATGAGGTGGGGGAGATGAGTGCAAATTTTTCGACCTGTTGGTGGGGGGCAGCCTGGCGGTTATTGGCAGTTAATGAACTTGAATTGGCAGTCATGGTCTGCAAGAATTGGATCACTTCAATTTTGAAAAGGAGAATCCGATGAAAACCAAATTGACCAAAACCATTCTGTTTATCTGCTTGAGCCTGTCGCTTATTCTTTCTGCCTGTGGAGCGGCGGCCCCGGCGGCAACGCCGACTGCCACGGTGACGAACACGGCTGTTCCTCCCACTGTTACGTCAACCGTCACACAGACACCCACCAGAACACCAAAACCGACTGCCACCCCGGATGTTGCAGTCACCCAGCAATATGAAAATTTTGTTACTTTGGTTCAGAAGATCTATGATGCTGGTCAAATTTCAACCATGGACGGAACCTACGTTAAGCTTGACGATTTTTCGGATGAACTGGCAATGGGTTATGGGTATCGCTGGACGCCCACAGGTGTGGACGCGAAGAACTTCATTGTTAAAGCCGATTTTGATTGGAGCGTTGCAAATCAAAAGAACTTCTCAGGATGCGGATATGTGTTCAGGCAGGAATCGGGTCAATACTATTACCTGATCGCTCTGGATGCAATCAACGGCGTATTTTTGTCCTATACAAAATGGGGGGTTAGCGCGGCGTCGGGCGCGAATGATGTAGTGAACTATCCCGTTACCGCCGCAAAGAAAAACAAATTCCCTGCCATGGGCTCGAATCCTTATCACGCTGCGTTTACGTTGGTCGTGAGCGATAATGTAGCCTATACGTATGTCAACGGGGATTTCTTTACCGAACATCGGCTTAAGAGTGACTGGCTCACCGATTCGGGCCCATTGTCATCGTTGGTCTTAACAGGTTCAGCCACAGACTATGGCACACGCTGTAAAATCACAAATGCTGAGGCGTGGATCATTGACCCGTAGTTTTAAGATCGTCAAGCAACCAGCCTTGCGTTGACTGCCTGATGAGGCTTGTCGAAACGAACACAACACAAACTCCCTCGCCGCCTTGACCTCATCCATCCGTCCAAAAAAATCTATATTCGATGGGAGCAAGCCGCGCGAGACTTGCGTCATCCATAGACGGGTAGTGAGGGATGATCATAAAAGGGAAATCAAGCAAAAACCTCGGAGTTCTTCAAGAACTCCGAGGTTTCTCTATGCCTCACCGACTCGGATCATATCCTTCCGTGCAACTTGGGATTACTTTGCCCATTGCAGTTTGTCCAACCTGAAATCAGGGATGGATCGTCCAGCGGGCAAGCCTGCCAATACGATTGGCGTTGGCATGACAGAAGTCAAAGAAATATCCGTCAGATCCAATAGAAAGACCTGTTTGTCACTGATAAATGCCAGGCAATTTCCATCCGATGAAATCGTTGGCGCGTGGGCTGAGTTGGCTAATTTGACGAGTGCTGTGCCATCTACATACGCGAGATATATGGCGCGGTCTGTCATGCTCGTTCCAAATTCAAAGACTAGTTTTGTTCCATCTTTAGACCAACTCAAATGCGCGGCATTGGGAATGGACGAGCCTGAACCTTTTGGAATGGGCAAGCCTCCGGGCAAAGCTAGTATGGCTCTGGTTTCCAGGTCATGCACCATAAGAATGGCTCCGCCGGAAACTCGATCCATAGCCACATACGCCAGGCGCGAGCCGTCAGGAGAGAATGCAAAACCACTATCGTCTTCCACCAAGTCATTGATCAGCCTGGTTTGCGAGCCATCCAACAGAAATTCGAATAATCCGTCAGTCGTTGAATCGACGCCATAATAAACAATGCTTTTCCCATCCGGTGTAAATTGTGGCGTTCCAAAGATCTGCATATCCAGTTGGATTTCGACCAAACCGCTCCCATCCGTATTCATCAGATAGACAATCGTATTGTTTTGAACTGACCACGTCAGGAGTCGCTTCCCATCGCGCGACCAGGCGACATCCATCAAGTAGCCTAACTCCGAGTTGGAAAGAACAGGTTGAAGTTGCCTGCCAGCAGAGTCAGTTAGATAGATATTGCCTGTGCCTGTTGTATTCCCGACAAGAGCCAACTGTTCGCCATTCGGTGACCACGACAAAGAGCGTAACTCTCCAATGGTTCGCTGTGGATCAAGGTCTACAAACTCTGTTTTCCCTGAGTTACTCATAAATGCCGAAAAGCCGTGCGCGAGCGCGAGCGGACCTTCGCACATATTTCCCTGTCGTACATTCGATTCGAAAGTTTCCAAGGGGATTTCGGTACTTGATGAGCCGGGCGCTTGTTTGGATGGGATGATCGAGCGGATCGTCCAGTTGAGCAAAAAGAATCCGAGCACGGCGGCAAAAGTCCATGCCACAGGCACGATGAGTTTTGCAAACCAGCCTTTTGCGGGCTGTGATTTATTTTGGTGTGCGTCCATTAATTGAGTCTCCAATTTCCATTGAAAGTCTTGCGGAACTTTCATGTTGTCTGCCGCTGAATTTAATTTCGCGGCGACGGATTGTTCGTCGGCGGGGAGTTGGTCGAAGATTTCTTTATTCATAGTCCATCTCCAATGCAATGGAAGAACGCGCGCGCAGGTCTTGCAGTCCGCGCGAGATCAGCATTTTGACGGCGGCTTCACTTTTGCCCAGCACAGATCCCGCTTCGGTGAAACTGAGTTCGCTGAAGAAACACAGGATCAACGCTTCGGCGCGGTCGCTGCTGAGTTGTTTGAGCGCGTTCAGGATCTGAGTCCGCTCGAGGCGTTGAAAGGCTGACCTATCGGTAGGCAGGCTGGGGGTCGGGATGTGAAGCGCCGCGTCCAACGGGACCTCAGGCTTGGTCGCCCTAAAGAAGCGGAGTCGAAGTCTGGAGGCGATTCCCATCAACCACGCAATATACGGAGCCGCGCCGCGATACGATTCAATCCCCTCCAACGCCACCATGAACGTCTGCGAGGTGAGGTCTTCCGCATCGTGGATGTTTCCCGTGTGCGCCATGTGATAACGATAGACGCTCGCAACATGGCGGCGATATAACTCGGCAAACGCTTGGGGGTCGGAGCGGACAAGCCGCGCGAGACTTGCGTCGTCCATAGACGGGTAGTGAGGGATGGTCATAAAAGTGTGAGGCGTCTCCTGCTGTGTTGTGCGCACAGTAGGTAGTGCCAATAGAGGTTTGAATCGTAACAGGGAATTTATGCAAAAGACCTCGGAGTTCTTCAAGAACTCCGAGGTCTTTCTACGTTTCACTTTTTCACCAAACCTGACAGATCTCACCATGCCGCTTAGCGATCACGACTTCTGCATGAGCAATGACGCAGATTGAGCGAGTCTCTCGTGGAGACCTGTCAGGTTTTTACGTTACGCATTCAAATCATACCCCTCAGGCAACCAGCAACACAACACCAACTCCCTCGCCGCCTTGACCTCATCCATCCTCCCGAACTGCGTATTATTCGGCGCGGATTTCACGATCTCAGGATTGTTCTTCGCTTCCTCCGCGATTTTGATCAGCGCGTCGGCGAAGGAGTCTAACGTATCTTTGTTTTCGGTTTCGGTCGGCTCGATCATCAACGCTTCGTGGACGATGAGCGGGAAGTAGTTTGTAGGCGGATGGAAGTTGTAGTCCATCAGGCGTTTGGAGATGTCCAGCGCGCGCACGTCGCTCCCCTCGAATTGACCTTCCATCACGAACTCGTGCATGCAGATGCGATCAAACGGGATGTGATATGTATCGCGCAATTTCGCTTGCAAATAGTTGGCGTTCAACACGGCATATTGCGCGATGTCTTTGAGTCCATCGGGTCCGTGCATGGCGATGTAGGTGAACGAACGGACGAAGCCGCCGCCAAAATGTCCATGGAAGGCTTTCATGCGCCCGATCGTCTTCGATGGTTTGACGAAGCCATACAGCGGAGGCATATCCTCCTCGCCTTCTTCGATGATGCCGACGAGAGGCTCAGGCAGAAAGTCCACGAGTTTCGGACCGACTCCAACGGGACCGACTCCAGGTCCGCCGCCGCCGTGAGGCACGGCAAATGTTTTGTGCAAGTTGAAGTGCATCACGTCGAAGCCCACGTCGCCGGGGCGGACGATGCCGAGCAACGGGTTCAAGTTCGCGCCGTCGCCATACATCAAGCCGCCGCATCCATGCACGAGCGCGATCACCTTCTCGATATGTTCATCGAACATGCCGAGCGTGTTCGGGTTGGTGAGCATCATGCCGACGACAGTATCGTCGCACGCCTCTTCCAATTTTTTCAAATCCACATTGCCGCGTTCATCGGACGGGATCGTCACCACCGTCATGCCCATCATCCCCACCGACGCGGGGTTCGTCCCATGCGCGGCATCGGGGATGAGCATCTTCATGCGCTTGTCGTCTCCGCGCGATTTGTGGTACGCGCGCATCATCAGCACGCCCGTAAACTCTCCATGCGCGCCCGCGGCGGGTTGTAGCGTCACGCCCGCGAATCCCGCGATCTCTTTCAACCACTCTTGCAATTGATACATCAACGCGAGATTGCCTTGCACGGTCTCAATCGGCTGTAACGGATGTGTGAACAAAAATCCCGGCAATCGGCACACGTCTTCGTTGATCTTCGGGTTGTATTTCATCGTGCATGAGCCAAGCGGATAAAATCCGCTGTCCACCGAATAGTTGAACGAAGAGAGTCGGACGTAATGACGGACCACGTCCACTTCGGCGAGTTCGGGGAGAGGCAGTTCGGAGCGCAGAAGATGTTGGGGAGGCGATTCAGCCGCAGGGACGTCTGATTCGGGCATCCGTACGCCGACGCGTCCGGGCGAGGATAAGTCGAAGATCGTCGGCTCGACAATTTTCGGAGTCGTTGCTTCCAATGCGCTAACCATGTTTCACCTCCGACAACACCTCAACGAGCGTGTCAATCTCTTCTTTTGAATTCATTTCAGTGACGGCGACCAGCAAATGATTTTTGTGCGACGGATAATCCTGACTCAGATCGTATCCGCCGAGGATGCCGTGTTCGAGCAAATGCGCGTTGACCTCGCTCGCGGGCTGTGGACATTCCAACACAAACTCGTGGAAGAAAAGTTCGGACGAAACTTTATAACCTTTGAGTTTGCTCAATTCGCTCGCGGCATAATGCGCTTTTTGATAACAAAGATTCGCAACTTGTTTCAATCCGTTTTTGCCAAGCACGCTCAGATAGATCGCCGACGCAAGCGCGAGCAAACCTTGATTGGTGCAGATGTTCGACGTGGCGCGTTCGCGTTTGATGTGTTGCTCGCGCGCGGTGAGCGTAAGCACATACGCGCGTTGACCTTTGTTGTCTACTGTTTCGCCGACGAGGCGTCCCGCCATTTTGTGGACGTATTGCTTGCGCGTCGTGAAAAAGCCCACGCTTGGTCCGCCGAACCACATCGGGATACCCAGCGGCTGACCATCGCCCACGACAATGTCCGCGCCCATCTCGCCAGGCGTT
Source organism: Anaerolineales bacterium (assembly GCA_044222305.1). GTDB lineage: Bacteria > Chloroflexota > Anaerolineae > Anaerolineales > Villigracilaceae > Defluviilinea. The sequence continues at coordinate 1,156 of JBGANO010000084.1, read as the reverse complement.
TTGAATAACGCCAGCGCGGTGGGATTCGCAACCACACAAACTAATGCGCCTTTGGCATGGACATCGTCAATAAATTTTTTGTAATCGTACACGCGCCCGAAGAAATCGGGATATTGCACGATGACGAGACAGGTGCTTTCAGAGACTAGCGACTGGAGACTGTCGGCGGAGAATTGGAGATTGGAGAATTGGTCTTCTCCAAGAATGTCAATTCCCATCGCTTGTGTGTAGGTTCTAAGCACGGCGCGGTATTGAGGGTGAACGGTGGGAGAGACGACAACTTGTTTTCGTTTTCCCCTGAATTGCGCAAAAGCCAAGTTCACCGCTTCGGCAGTCGCGGTCGCGCCATCATAATGCGACGCGTTGGATACGTCCATGCCTGTCAACGCCGCCATCAACGATTGATATTCGAAGATGGCTTGCAACGTGCCTTGTGAAATTTCAGGCTGATACGGCGTGTACGCGGTATAAAATTCGCCGCGCCTCAGCATGTGGTCAATCACGGAGGGGATGTAATGGTGATACATGCCCGCGCCGAGGAACGAGATCAATTCACCGCGCACATTTTCGTTGGCATTGGCGATGTTGGAGAGTTCTTCCAACGCTTCCATTTCTGTCCATGCGGGGGGCAGGTCAAGTTTGGGGAAGCGGTGTTTGGCTGGCACCGCGTCGAACAAGTCATTGAGCGATTTAACGCCGACCGTCGCGAGCATTTCATCACGTTCGTGGGGGCTTATTGGAATGTAAGTCATAATATTGTCCTCATGTCGTTGCGAGGAGGGCGATAGCCCAACGAAGCAATCTCCTCGCTACAAAATATTTCTAGTATCAGGAGATTGCTTCGCTTCGCTCGCAACGACATATTGGTTAGTGTGATCTTTCCTCACAATGCTTCTCATACGCCGCCGCGTCCATCACATCGCCCGCGGTTGCGCCTTCGAGCTGGATCATCCACCCCGCGCCGAAGGCATCGGTGTTGATGGATTCGGGTTTGTTGGGGAGGTCTTTGTTGACCGCCGCGACCTTTCCGCCCGCTGGCGAGTAAATTTCAGATGAGGCTTTCACCGATTCAACGGAGGCGATCGCCTTGCCAGCCGCGATCTCTTCGCCCGCCTCAACGAATATCTCGATGAAGACAATATCGGAGAGTTGGTTT
>JBGANO010000083.1:0-12020 GCA_044222305.1 Anaerolineales bacterium | reverse complement strand
CTTGCCGCTCCGACAGCCCAAGCATCCCCGCCAGCCCGTTTCGAATCACGACGGGAGCCTGAGTCGTGTCCCAGACGGTTAATCGCCCCGCGCGCTTATCCCACTCCGCCACGATGCCGCGATTCTCCATGGCGGCGGCGCATCCATGCTCGTAACTGAATCGGCGTTTGATGACGAGCGCCGCATCCTTCTTGATCGACTCGTAATCGCCCTTCGTCTGCACCACATGCGCCGCGACATTTGACCCGATCTCTTCATGGATGAGGATGCTATCGGATGCGAGAGCTTTTTCCATATCCACAACGGCGGCGAGCGGCTCGTAATCCACTTGAATATCCGCCAGCGCATCTTCGGCAATGTAGCGACTCTCCGCCACCACCATCACAATCGGCTCCCCCGCAAACTTGACCTTGTCTTTTGCTAAAGGTACTTGTGTCTTTTCATTGAAGGTAATATCCTTCACTGGCGGCGGCGAAACCAACAACGGACCTGGCTTCCAGTAATCGCCCAAGTCGTTTGCAGTGTAAACCGCAACCACGCCTTTGCGTTCCAAGGCTTGCGAAACGTCAATGCTCTTTATCTTCGCATGTGCATACGGACTGCGCAGAAATGCGACATGGGACATGTGCGGCAAATCCACGTCGTCCACAAACAATCCCTGCCCCGTGAGCAGTCGCGGGTCTTCGTTGCGCTTAATCCGTTCGCCGAAGTATCTAGTTGTCATATCATTCATCCTCGGTGGTTGATTAGTTCCAAATGTTTGTAGAGGGGCATATCAAGGCTCAAGCGATGAAATTATACCGTACCTAACACTTCGATAAACTCAGGACAAGTTCTGATTTCTCGCCCTGAGTGGGTACAAACGATTCATGCGACGAGGAAGATTGATTCTGTCTCGATAGGCAATTTTCATGTTGATATCTACTTTATCAACATGACTTTTGTGCTAGCCATTTATCTTGTTAATTCTAGGAGGATGGTAAAAGGTTGCCAAGGTGTTCTTGCTCTTCAAGAAAGAGACCATCATTATTTACAAAGAAAGGAGGTGAATGAAATGAAAAAGGTCAAAATCCAAATTCGCAAGTTAGAAAAGATCGAAACCACTGGTGCCCGTCATGCACAAAACGCTGGTTAATTCTGATCATATCAGAAAGATAAGTGGCTAAGAACGCCTCAGCAACAGGGGAAGGTATGAATATCCCCTGTTGCTTTCTAAAATAATAACAGTTACAAATACAAATTAAGAGGATTAATTTTATGAACCTACCCCAAATAAAACACGCGCACAACCCTATTCGTTTATCTCAAAACCGAATTCGGGTTGGCACAATCCAATATGGTGTTAGTTCTGAAATAACCGACGATGAGGAGGGAGTCATTTGGCAGTTAATGAAATTAATGGATGGTACGCGCACAATAGACACTATCGTTAATGAAATGCAGAATGTCGTGTTAGGGATAGATCCAGAAAGTGTGAAGGACGCGATTAACGATCTTATAGAAGCTGGTTTTGTCGAAGACGCTGGCTCTGAATTTCCGTCAGAATTTAATCAGGATGAACTGGAACGTTACAGTCGAAGTGTTGCTTACTTTAGTTGGGTTGATACCACCCCCCGTAATTCTAAATATGACATTCAATCCAAATTAAAAAGAGCGCGCGTAAATCTTTTAGGGCTGGGTGGATCTGGATCAGCCGTGGCTATGAGCCTTGTAGCCGCAGGAATTGGCTCATTACATTGCATTGATTTTGATCAAGTCGAATTATCCAACTTAAATCGTCAATTGTTGTACAATGAAAACGACATCGGTCAACCCAAATTAGTGAACGGGATTCATCATTTACAACAATTAAACTCGCGCGTTAAGGTTTCAGGTCAGGAGCTAAAGGCACAATCTGTAAATGATATTATACCTTTGATGAAAAATTGCGACCTGTTTATTCTTTGCGCTGATAAGCCACAAGAACTTATTTTACAATGGACTAACGAAGCGGCACTCAGCACAAAAACTCCATGGATGATGTGCCTTTATGATGGGCCTATGGTAGTTGTCGGTATCTTCGCACCATTCCAGACACCATGTTATGAGTGTATGAAACATGACGAGAACAATAAAAATTCAGCTCGTGATGGAGATAATACAGAGTATTTATACGATACCCTTGGTGTCAACGCGGTTATAGCACCTACTGCCAGTATTACAGGGCATTTTGGTGCACTTGAGGCAATATACTTCCTGACGGATTTAAAACCACAAACAGTAGGAAGCATATTTCACCAAAATCTAATGATCTATGACCATACATATTATATTAAGCCCCCATTCTGGACTGAATGTCCAGCATGTGGAGACAAAAGCTCGCATCAGCCGATATTTGGAAAATAACAAATGCCAACGCAGATCACAACACAAGACAATTTAAGTCAGTATTGCTTACAATCGGAATCACAGCTACTGATGCACAATTTGACCGAGCGAATTGAGGATGGCGATTATATCGTGGGACGTATGGAAACTGGCGAATTTGTAGCTTTACCAGAAGTTGGCAAAATAGCGATTGATCTATTTCGGCAAAATTATTCTCTACAAAAAGCCAGCGATTACCTTTCACAAGAGTATAAGGTAGACTTTGACCTTCAATCTTTCGTAGAAAGTTTAATCGAAATTGGCTTTGTAAAGGCCATTGATGGGCATCCTTTTCAATCACATCTAGAAGAAAAGATTGCCTGGCCATGGCTACAACCCCATCATGTGCAATGGTTATTCAGCAGAACAACAAAATTGCTATATACTATATTGTTGCTCACGGCCAGCCTTACTATTATTATCCATCCGAGTTTAATCCCAAAATACAACGCCTTTTTTTGGTCAACGAGCGAAAGTTTGGTCGTGTTTGTTAATACAGCTCTATTTATTACAAATCTAGCGATACATGAGATATTTCATCTTATATCTGCTCGTTCTTTAGGCATCCCAGCTTATATCAACTTTAGCACCCGATTATATGAGCTAGTTGTTCAAACTAATGTAACAGGTCTTCGGGCGGTACCGCGACACAAACGTTATCGTGTATATTTGGCTGGGATCGTCTGGGATACCATTCCTTTATCAATTGCAATATTATTGTTAGCTTACACGAAATTACCGCTAGTAACTCAGAATATACTCTCTTCCCTGATATTGCTAATTTTTTTCGGAATTGTATGGCAATTCCAGTTTTACATGCGTACTGATATATATTTTGTTGTCTTGGATTTATTGCATTGCTATAGTTTGTTTGACGATTCAATAGCCTATGTACAATATCTTTTCAATAGAATTAAACATGGATTATTTTCTGTGCGACTTGATACTTCACTATCATCCCCCCTGTCAAACCTTTCAACCAGTGACCAATGGAAAATTAAAGCCTATACTATTTTGATGGTATTTGGCTCATTAATTGCCATAACCTTATTCATTGCTTATGGAATTCCTATTTTGCTTACATTGTTTTTCGAGGCTTTTCTTTCTGTCAAACAAGGATTTGCTTTAGGAGATCCACTGCTCGTTATAGACGGCAGCGTGGTTATATTGATTGAAGGCGCTTTCCAGATAGCTTTTGTTGTAACGTTCATAAAAAACCGAAAAGCATGGTTCTCTTATCAATGGAACCAAGTGAAATTGCTTCTTGCCAAATAGACATCTATTATCCAACAACCTGTTTTTAAATTCTACGAAACGATGCAAGACGGTTTAATAGGCTTGCATCGTTTTAGGATAAGACAATTCAATAACAAAAAAGACGCACTAATCTTTAAAGTGGCTAATCTCGCTTAATGTTTCATCTATTGTTTGACATAGTTTTTCCGCTACATTTTTTTGATGTGCCCTAAAGTATAAACTACGCAAAAAGTTTGTAACATTGAAATGCCCATAGCTCTCTGGCTTTGGATCTATTTGTTGGAGCAGGATAACAAAGTTTCTTATCCACTCTTCTATGTCCGCTTCGCTAAGTAACTGACGCTCTATAATGCGGATAACAGCTGTCACCATACGTTCATCCTCTTCATGAACGTATGGGAAGTCGCCAATACAGATTTTATCTGAAATGGCTTTGAGGATTTCCCGCAAATCCGACGCCTCCAATTCTGGACACTGCACCAAATCATCGAATGTGTCGGCAACATGAGCAACAGCATGTGCCCAGCCACTTCCCTCCACATAACCTCGCAGATCTTTTTCGCCATCGAGGTATTGCAATAGTTTTGTTTTAATCTGTTGTATGTGTGTGTCGGTTAGGAAACGTTCTTCCCGATTAGCAATCAATATAAGTGGCAACAGTAGCACCGAAAACGATCGTGTGAACACAGAGTCTGTATTCTCCTCGCCAATACAGTAAAACATATGCTTATCATCCAAAACACTGGCGAGCAGTTGCCTTAACTGCTCGCCGTTAAACAGCTTATATTCCAAAATCCAAGTTGCAAATGCCGTATAGATAAGATCATCACGGAGCTGACTATCTGGTGAACCAATGTGATTTACCATCTTCAATGCTAACTCAAATGGCTCAATACTCGGGGAAACAGAAAATTTGTTTTGAGCAATAGATTGAAGTTGGTCTTTTAAGTCTGTTTCAGTGTACATAGAAATATCTCCTTTATAAATCTATTATAGTGTATTTAATGTTACATTTTATTCTACGCCCAAGCCACCGCCCTACAAAACGCCGCCTCTCCGCCCTTGAACTTCCACGGGAAGACGCCGAGTGTGATACGTTTGTTGTGCAGTTCTTTTAATCCAATATCACCGCCGAGATTTTCGACGTGCATACAATCATGCGGGAACAAAGCGTTGTGTGTCAATTGATACGCCGAATCAGGAAATAACACATCCATTTGATCTTCGCCAAATTTTTCCACCGTCTTCGCGCGGACTTTCTGCCAATGTTCCAATCCACCCTTGCCGAGGAAGCGACCGATGGGCAGGTTCATCGGGTGGTCGGTGGAGATCATGTCCACGCCCCAAATGTGGATTTTCTTCTTCAACAGCCAATCGCAGATGCTGTAATGCGGACCTGGATGTCGTTGGATATATCTTTCTTCGTCACCATCTGGGCTAAAGAAAGAATACTTGTGCCAGCCTGTGTGGATGAAGAGAATGTCTCCATCGCGCACGTCCGCGCGTTTTTCGATATCTTCGGGCGTGAACATGCCGAGATCGTCGAGCATATCGCTCAGGTCAACGATCACGCCAGGTCCGTAACACCATTCGATAGGGATTTGGTCAATCGTCCTACCATTGGTCACAAAATGCTTCGGCGCATCCAAGTGCGTGCCCATGTGATTGGAGGTCATAATATATTGCGCATTGACTCCATGCTCCGATTTGCGCTTGATGTACTTCACCTCAAACGGCGGGTAGAAGGGCCAGAAGGAAGCGTCTTGGTTGAGGTCTTGAGAGAGGTCGTAGATTTTCATGGTAGAACTCCTTTTGTGGGTTAAGAGATTTGAGAATTAGAGAATTGGAGAATTTTTAGGGTGGTGATTCGAGCCATGCGAAGTCGGTTTCGTCAAAGAGGACGTCGGGGAAATTTTCTGGCAAGCGTGAGGCGATGTATTCGACAGGGCTTTCTTTCACAGTTTTGGCAACAGTGATTTCGCCAGAGCGTTGACCTTTGAGACTGGAAATGTAGAGATTAAGTTGACGTGCAATATCGGTTAAGCGCGTGGCATAACTTTGCGCATCGGCTGATGACATCAACTCTCGCGCGGAGGCTCGATTCAGCCAGTACTTTGTTTCAAATACACTCCCACGAGAATAGTACAAAAATTGAATCTTCTCCCCAAAATGATAACGCCCAAACGATTCGGCGATATTTGCCCCAACCGAATCCGCCGCGCGTGAAATCTGCTTGCCAACCACATCCTTGGCAAACTCATCCCACCGTGAGGCCACTTTATAGATTGCATCCGCAACCTGCTCAACGCTCTTCAGCACTCGCACATCCTCCAACGAAGTTGGCATCTCAGCCTCAATTCTCTAATTCTCTCAATTCTCTATTTTCACAACCCATACTTCTCAGCATAAGCAATCAACGCCTGCTCGAAAATTTCAATCGGCGGCCTCACCAACCCCGCCCCCACCTGACCCACACCCGCATTCTTATGTGCAATGCCTGTGTTGATGCGCGGCGTGATTCCCAACTCGACAACTTTTCTTAAATCAATTCCCGTTGGTGTGCCGCGAAATTCTAGCGACGGCATGGTGAAGAATTTACTTTCGGCAAAAGTGATTTCATACATTTCAAGTGTGGCGTTCATCGCATCTTTCGGTGTGCCGCCGACGAAAGTAACAATTGCAGGAGCAGTTGCCATGGCGAATCCGCCGATGCCTGCGGTTTCGGTAATGGCACTGTCGCCAATGTCAGGGTTGGCATCGGCTTGTGAAAAGCCTGAGAAAAATAAACCAACTGGAATTTCAGCAGGAGCCGTGAACCATTGCTTTGCATCAAGTCCACTGACTCGGATTCCAAAATCAGTGCCATTGCGTGCCATTGTTGTCACAATCGTTGAACCTTCCACACCATGTGCGGCATCGGTCATTGCTTTGCACGCCGCCATCACAGGATTCAAAACGCTCAACGCATTGTCGCCGAGAAATTGCAACACCTCCGACTCGACCGAATCATCTTTCACAACTTTCGCGATCAACGGCGCGATCAATTTCAAATACAACAACGACCCCGCCTTGTTGCGATTATGCCCCTCATCGCCCATGTGCAGCGCCTCCGCGATCAACGCGCGCATATCAAGCCCGCTCGAACTCGCCAGCGCATCCGCCAACGCGACGCCCAACACATCGTTCATCCAATGCAACTTTTTCAAGACCTCATCGCTGTACGCACCGTAACGCAAAACTTTTCCGTAGCCCTCATTCAAATTGGAAAACGATTTATTCCCATGCTCGACATTCTCCACAACATAGACTTTCATGGATGCGGATGTGACTCCCGCCATCGGACCGACTGTGCCGTGATGATGACACGCATCAAATTCGACCTCGCCTCTTTCCACCATTGAGGTTGCCTCTGCTTCGGACGCCGCTACACCCTCGAACAGCATCGCCCCGATGATCGCCCCGCGCAACGGACCCGACATCCGCGCCCACTCAATCGGCGGACCTGCGTGTAAAAATAAATTATCCTTCATCCCAGGGATGACATCGCGCGCAGTAGCAACACCTTTGAGAATTGGTCGCGCATCCATGAGGCGATTGATTGCGGTGGTGTTTGCATTATCTATATTCATCATCATCTCCTTGTGAGAATTAGAGGATTGGAGAATTCTCCAGTTCTCTAATTCTCTCTTTTACTTTTCATCTTCGCCAGCAACCCCGCCAGCCGTTCATTCCCACCCGCAGGCGGTTTCCATTCGACATGGACGGCTTTTGCGCCTTGCGAAATGAGACTCTCGTAAAACGATTCCAAGCCGACATTGATTCCCGCAAGCGGTTGTTTGAGTTGCTCTAAATTTACTGGCGGAAATTGATTCGCCTCACGATGACTAAACTTCAAACTGATATATTCCACCGCTTCTGATGCAGTTCTAAAAACTGTCACACCCGCTTCCTGTAATTGAGAGACTTGAGACTGGAGATCTTGCGGGTCATCATCCGTCCCAATCACAATCGCCACAAACTCCAGTTCTCCCAATTCTCCAATTCTCTTCTCTCGAATCTCCTTTATCACGGGAACCAACTCCCCCGCAGGGTCAAGATGCGAACCTTCGCCGAGAACCACGTCGAACAGAATCATGCTAACTTCCGAATCCGCCGCTTCCTGCTTCATCCGTCTGATTCGCAAATCATTATCAATCATCGGATGCAAACGCCCGACCATGAAGAATTCATCGCCCAAGTCAATGATGGTGTGGAATTTACTATGAAGAGGATCGTCTAAATTCTGAGAATTAGTGATTGGAGAATTAGAGAATAACGGAGAGAGTGAAGCCTGTAAGCCAACCATAATTTCGTAGGCGAGAGTACCACCCGAAAATAAGCCACGAACATAGAGATTTGAGAATGGGGACTTAGAATCTCTAGTCTCTAGTCTCGAATCCTCAATTCTCCAATTCTCCAATTCTCCAACAGCCATCTCCGCCGCCTCACTCAAACTGATCGCAAAATGCAAATTGCCAATCTTCCTTGCAGGCGCGGGATAGCCGATGAAATAAATGACCACAGGCTTGCCTGTGGACTGCGCCGCAGAAATTAATTGAGTCGCAACGTCAGGTGAAGGTGGCTTGGAGATCAACGCAATGACTTTTGTATCAGGGTCACGAGCCAACACATCCAACGCTTGGTGTGCCGTAATCGCGCCGACATCCGACTTCAAATCCCGCCCGCCTGTGCCGATGGCGTGAGAAATTCCCGCGCCGAGATTATGAATCTGTGCGGTGACGGCTTGTGTCCCCGTGCCAGACGCGCCGACAACTCCAATCGCACCGCGTCGCACACGATTAGCGAATCCCAGCCCGATGCCGTTGATGATGGCTGTGCCGCAATCGGGTCCCATCACGAGCAGACTTTTTTCGCGGGCGGTTTTCTTCAAAGCAATTTCATCTTCGAGTGAGACGTTGTCGCTATAAAGGAAAACATGTTTGCCAAGTTCAAGCGACTCGCGTGCAACTCCCGCCGCATAACGACCTGGCACGGAAATCAACACCCAATTTGCTTCGGGTAATTGTTTGACCGCCGCGCTCAAACTGCGTGGACGGAAATCCTCCGAAACAGAGGATGATTTTCGTCTGGCAAGCAATTCATCCACTTTGCCGATGGCTTCCGTTGCAGAGTTATCATCATCCGCTTTGACGACGATCAGCAAATCATCAGGGTTGGCGGAAATGTCCGCTGGCAGGAGATTGTTTGTTGCCAGCAAATCTCGATTCGCTTGAGTCGCCATGACAACCCCCGCGTCGAGTACACCGCTCAGTTCAAGCAAGCCTCGTTGAAGTTGCATCAACACAACCGAGTCATAATACGCTCCCGCGCGGACATTCCATTTGACAACTGTCATATTTTTCTCACGACCTTTTCAATCTCTACTGCCCAAGCGAGCAACGATTCATCCGCGTTCCATTTGCCGACGAGTTGTAATCCCATCGGCAAGCCATCGTCATTTTTTGTTGTGGGAATGTTGATGGCGGGGAAGCCAATTTGAGTCCACGGCAAGCACATGACGGGGTCGCCAGTGGAGTCGAGTCCTTTGGGGGCGGGACCAACTGCGGGAGGGCAAATCCATAGATCAATTATATTTTCGTTCATTGTTTTAGTAATTTGTTTTCGGAAGGTATCGCGGGCTTTGAGATGTAATTGGTAATTAGTAATTGATTGTCCGCGCCGAATCAGGTCAGTAAATTTCTGTGAGTATTGTGATTCGTACTTTGCAAACCATTCTTTGTGCACTTGCGAAGCATCGTAAGACATGACGGCGTCGTGACGGGATTTGATTTCATCAAAATCATCCATGACGCGGATAGGACGTAATTCGCAATCTGTGCTTAGTAATTTGCATATCTCTTCAAAATGCTTGAGACCTTCTTTGGATGTGTTTTCTAAATATTTTCCTTCAGGTATCCCAAGCACAGGTTTTCGCTCTTCAATTACCATTCCCCAATTACCAATTACCATAGAGGCAACTCGCCTCACCGTCTCAACATCCTTTGCAAACAACCCAACATGATCAAACGTCGGCGAAAGTGGAATGACGCCCGCGCGCGAGATTCTTTCGTATGTCGGTTTGAATCCAACCACGCCACAAAACGCGGCGGGACGAATCACCGAGCCGATGGTCTGCGTGCCAAGCGCGATATCGCAAATCCCCGCACCGACCGCCGCGGCAGATCCACTGCTCGAACCGCCAGGCGTGTGATTCGGATTATGCGGATTGCGCGTGGGACCTGGCGTGAAATAGGCAAACTCGGTTGTGACCGTTTTGCCAAGAATCAACGCGCCTGCATTTTTTAGTTTCGTAACGCTCGCCGCTTCATCGCCTTGCAAATCTTGTGAAGGTAATTTACTTCCTGCTTGTGTTGTGAATCCATCCACATGAAAAATATCTTTCACGCCAATCGTCATCCCAAACAACGGTGGGCGGTTTTTCACATCAGGAAATTTTTCAATTAATTCTTCCGCATCTTTTTGCAAGCGTTCAAACCGATTTGATTCGGGAATGAAAGATAGAACTTCTGACTCACGGGAATCAAAAAGAGACTGGAGACTGGAGACTAAGTCTCTGGCTAAGATTTCGTTGTTGTGGAAGGATTGATTTAGTTGTTGAGTATTCATAAAAGAAAATTTCTTCGTTGCCAAGACCTGTGGTCTCGGTACGCCCTTCGCTATCGCTTCGGGCTACTCGACCACCATCAGTCTCCAGTCTCTAATCTCCAATTCTCTACTTCTCCAATTCTCGAATTTTTTCGCTCGCAAGTCTCACCGCATCCACAATATGCTGATAACCCGTGCAGCGACATAAATTCCCTGAAAGCGCGTGGCGGATCTCACCTTCGGTAGGATTCGGATTTCGTTTGAGGAATGGAATCATGCTCATCAAAATGCCTGGCGTGCAATAACCGCATTGCAGTCCGTGCGCTTCCCAGAAGGATTGTTGAAGCGGATGCAAGTTATCTTTGTCAGGCGCGAGTCCTTCGACGGTTGTAATCTCATGTCCATCGGCTTGGACGGCAAAGGTCAAACATGAACGCGCCGATTCGCCATCTAGCATAATAGTACATGCGCCGCAGACTCCGTGTTCGCAACCGACATGCGTGCCAGTGAGTCCAAGTTCGTGGCGCAGAAAGTCGCTGAGCAACATGCGTGGCTCGACGGTGCGGGTATATTCTTGTCCATTGACAGTGAGGGTGATGGTGTGAGTCATAATGATCAATTCTCCACTTCTCTAATTCTCTCTTTGTTGCGCGCGCTCTACCGCGATCTTCAACGTCTTCATCGTCAACGTCTTCGCCAAGTGACTTTGAAACTCCGCCGAAGCATGGATATTTCCAAACGGGGTAATTTCTTTTTCGCTTGCAATCACGGCGGCGGTTTCAAATAATTTATCGTTCAACGATTTGCCCACCAAACTTTGCGCGGCTTCGACTGCATCCACAGGTCCGTCGCCTGCATTCAAGTACACCAACTTTGCCGATTTGCATTTTCCGTTTTCGTCCAACGTCACGGATGTCGCAACGCCCATCATGGCGTAATCACCAGAGCGCGGCGCGACTTCCATGAAAGACCAGCCCGTGCGCGGCTCGGCAAACGGTAATTCGATTTCAACCAAAGCTTCGTCAGGCTCAAGCGCGGTAGTGAACATCCCTGCAAAAAAATCTTTGGCAGTAATCCATCGCTCGGTAGATTTATTTCTTGCTTTGAGTCTCGCGTTCAATGCGATCATCAACACAGGCAATTCGGCGGCGGGGTCAGCGTTGACAATGCTCCCGCCGATCGTGCCGCGATTGCGGATTTGCGGATGCGCGATATTCGGCACGGCTTCATGCAAAAGCGGCGTTCTCTTTTCAATGGAAGCGTCAAACTCCAAATGCCGTTCACGCGCCATTGAACCGATACGAATCACATTTCCATCTTCGCGGATATAACTCAATTCGCTCGCGCGGTTCAAGTCAATCAACACGCTGGGTTGCACGATGCGAAAATTCATGGCAGGCACAAGGCTTTGCCCGCCCGCTAAAAATTTGGCGTCATCGCCGTATTGGCTTTTCAAAGTCACAACTTCTTCGATGGAACTGGGAGCATGGTATTCAAAGGGAGCAGGTTTCATTTTTTATGTCGTTGCGAGGGCGTCCTGAGCGGAGCGTAGCGAAGTCGAAGGATCGCCCGAAGCAATCTCCTGTTTGATGAGAGATTTAGAGATTGGAGACTAGAGACTGGAGATTCTCCGCCTCGTTCTTGATCTCTGGTAGATTCTGTTTTCTAAAAGTTTGCACGATCTGCGACATGACTGCTAGCGCAATTTCTTG
>JBGANO010000082.1:0-12044 GCA_044222305.1 Anaerolineales bacterium | reverse complement strand
GAGCAAGGCTCCAAGTTCGCCATCCGTGAAGGCGGTCTCACCGTCGGCGCCGGTGTCGTTACCAAAATCATTGAATAATTCTCAAGATGTCATTCTGAGTGGCGCGAGGCGTCACTCAGAATGACGCGAGTAGATAAGAAAGTTAGGTTCAAAGCATGGCTTCCAAAAAGAAAGATGTTCGCCCCGTGATCACGCTTCAATGCAGTGATTGCAAGGAGCGTAACTACACCACCGAGAAGAATCGCCGCAACGATCCGAATCGGCTCGAATTCAGCAAGTTTTGCCCGCGTTGCAAGAAACACACCCTGCACCGCGAAACAAAGTAAATGTAAGGCGAAATTAACCTCGCCTTACAAACCGAAGGCCAGTAGCTCAATTGGTAGAGCACTCGTCTCCAAAACGAGCGGTTGTGGGTTCAAGTCCTGCCTGGCCTGCCTGAAAAGAAGCGACGCCGCTATGAATAGGGCGGCGTTTTAGCCGTAAAAAAACGAAGGAGCAACACCTTGGCAGATAGGAAAGCGAAAGCCAGCAAACCGAACGCCTTTACCGCGTTCTTCAAAGAGACCGCCGGGGAACTTCGCAAAGTATCCTGGCCCACGTGGCCCGAAGTCAGGCAATTAACCGGGCTTGTGCTAGTGGTCATGGTCGCGATGGGCATCATCCTTGGTCTGACAGATGGTGGCGCGCGCGAACTGTTGAATCTGATCTTTGGCGTTTAATAGGAATTTGAGGAAACATGTCGTTGCAGGAACCGCAGGAAGAATTTGAGAGCCAGCCCGTCGAGTCAACCGAAGAGTTGACCACAACGGATTCCGCGCTCGTCGAATCGGAAACTCAGGCGCAAGTTAACGAGCCTGAGTCTGTTGACGTCCCTGCGGAAGAAACGCCTTCCTCCGCTGTTGAAGAATTGCCTGAGGCGGCACAGGAAGTTGAACCGGCGCCTCAGGCTACCGGGAAAACTGCCCCAGCCTCGGACACGCCTTCTCATCTTGGGGAGGTGGAAGGGCCGGCGTGGTATGTGATCCACTGCTACTCGGGTTACGAGAATAAAGTTCGTCATAATCTCGAGCAACGCATCGAGACCATGGGCATGAGAGACAGGATCTTCGATGTGGTCATCCCGACCCAGGAAGAAGTCGAAGTGAAGGATGGCAAACGCCGCACCGTGGAGCGACACATCTTCCCCGGGTACGTGCTTGTGAACATGGCGTTGAGCGAAGAATCCTGGTACGTGGTTCGCAACACACCGGGCGTGACTGGCTTTGTCGGCATGGGCAACACGCCCACCGCCTTGCGCCCGGAGGAAGTCTCGCAGATCGTCAAGCGCATGGAAGCCGAAGCGCCGATGGTCAAAGTATCGTTCAAGGTTGGCGAGCGCGTCCGCATTGTGGATGGTCCGTTCAACGATTTCCGCGGCAACGTGTCGGAGATCGACCTCGAACGCACGAAAGTCCGTGTGTATGTCAACTTCTTCGGGCGCGAAACGCCTGTAGAGTTGGACTTTTTGCAGGTCGAAAGAGCGTAAGTACCGCATACTTTGCATTACGTATGTAGAAAAACTCGAAGGTAGAAAATATTTTCCGAGGCAGAAACAGGCTTGGGTCCGGAACGAATCGTTGATCCCACGCCTGATGCAGTGGGAGGGCGTCCCGCACAAGAAATCGCCCGCTAAAACCACATAGGAGTAGAAATGGCAAAGAAGTTCAAGGCAATCGTTCGTCTCCAGCTTGAGGCTGGAAAAGCCAATCCCGCGCCCCCGGTGGGGCCGGCGCTGGCGGGCCATGGCATCAATATCATGGCGTTTTGCAAGGAGTACAACGCGCGCACGTCGAACCGGCCCGGCGAGGTTTTGCCCGCCGAGATCACGGTATTTACCGATGGCTCGTTCACGTTCGTGTTGAAGACTTCGCCTGCGGCAGTGCTGTTGCGCAAAGCCGCGAACGTGGCGAAGGGCTCCGGCGTGCCGAATAAGGATAAGGTCGGCAAGGTGACGCGCAAGCAAATTCGTGAGATCGCGGAAACGAAACTGAAAGACCTGAACGCGATCGACCTCGAAGGCGCGATGAAACAGATCGAAGGCACCGCCCGCTCAATGGGCATTACGGTGACCGACTAATTTTGTGGGAGGGTTGTTAGTTAGTCTCTTAGTTGCTTAGTTGCGCAGTCTCTTTGTGAGGCTACAAAACCATTCAACTGACAGACTATCAAACTACGACCTGCTTGCACCACGGAGGAAACTATGGCTACAAAACACGGAAAGAAATATAAAGCCGCATTGGCTAAGGTGGATTTAGACAAGGAATATTCCGTTCGCGACGCGGTTGCGCTGGCGAAGGAAACCACCATCACCAAGTTCGATTCCACAGTCGAAATTCATATCCGCACCGGGCTCGATCCGCGTCAATCGGATCAGCAGGTGCGCGATGTCGTTGTCCTGCCGCATGGTTTGGGGAAAACCGTTCGCGTGCTGGTCTTTGCGCAGGGCGAGGGCGCCGCGAACGCTCGTTCGTCCGGCGCGGACCTCGTTGCCGACGACGATGAAACATTGAAGAAGATCGAAGGCGGCATGTTGGATTTTGACGTTGCGATTGCGACGCCGGATGCGATGGGCAAGGTCGGTCGCCTCGGACGCGTGCTGGGTCCGCGCGGGCTGATGCCTAACCCCAAGGCGGGAACAGTTGTCAATGCCGATGATCTGCCGCGCGCGATCAAAGAGGCGAAGGCGGGGCGTGTCGAGTTCCGTCTCGACAAAACATCCAATATTCACGTTTCAGTTGGCAAGGCATCGTTCTCTGCCGATCAGTTGTATGAAAACTTCGGCGCGTTGATGAACGCCGTGCACAAGGCGCGCCCGTCTGGCGCGAAGGGTGACTACATCAAGCGCATCACCCTGACTACTACGATGGGTCCTGGCATCAAGGTCAACGCCAGCGACACACTAAAGATCGAGGTATCCGAGTAGAATATACTCGTTAATCCTATAAGCCACTTCGCCAAAGACGGCGGGTGTGGCGCCGAGCCTCAAACGGCGAGCGCGCCACTTAATTTCCTGCCCAGGTGAAGACGACAAGCATATCATCCCCTCCTTTGGGGTCTGCTGAAGTCTTTGCCGCGCGCGTGGCAAAGACTTTTTATTGAAAGGAGGTGAATGTCCTTTGGCAGTATCAAAAGAACGCAAAGGGGAAGTGCTGGCAACCTACGATGAGTGGTTGAAGAAGAGCCAGGCGGTGATCCTTGTGGAATATACCGGCGCCAAGATGAAGGATTTGGACGGTATTCGCGCCAAGATCCGAGAAACGGGCGGCGAATTCCATGTGGTTAAGAATACCCTCGTCCGCCGCGCCTTTGCCGCAAGCGGAATGGAGTTCCCGGCTGATTATCTTGTTAAGAGCACAGCAATTTCTTTTGCCTTTACCGACCCGGCATCCACGGCGAAAGCCCTGACTGACGCGATGAAAGGCAAGGATTTTATCAAGGTCAAAGGCGGATTCATGAGCGGTAAAGCGCTCAATGCCGCGCAGGTGAAAGCTCTGTCGGATACGCCGCCGTTGCCTGTTGTCCGCGCCCAGTTGCTGGGTGTGTTGCAGGCTCCCGCCGGCAAGCTCGTCCGCACGATCGCCGAGCCCGCTCGTGGTTTGGCGGCTGTTATCAAGGCTTTCTCTGAGAAAGCGCCTGCCGCGGCGTAATCGGCAAGTTCATTACGCAATAAAACAAAATCTATCTCATAGTCATGGAGTATTAAGAAATGTCTGAAAAGCTCGATAAAATCGTGGAAGAACTTTCCACACTGTCTGTGCTCGATGCCGCGGAACTCGTCAAGAAACTCGAAGAGAAGTGGGGCGTCTCTGCCGCCGCGCCGGTGGCTGTTGCCGCTGTGGCTGGCGCCGCCGCCGCCGCTGAACCTGTCGAGGAGAAGACCGAATTTGATGTGGTCATCAAGGATGCCGGCGCGAAGAAGATCGACGTGATCAAAGTGATCCGTCAATTGACGAACCTTGGTCTCGGCGAAGCCAAGACCATGGCGGAAACCGCCGGTTCGAAAGTTCTCGCTGGCGTGGGCAAGGATGCCGCCAACGAAGCCAAGAAGAAACTCGAGGAAGCCGGCGCGAACGTTGTGCTCGAGTAAGAAAATCTCTTCTACATAAGAAGGACCAAGGAAAGACGACCCAGTACCAGCGGGTCGTCTTTTCATTTCTGCAAGCGCATTGCCACGACACATGTCCTACGAAATTTGTTGATTTTCGATGGAGCGGTTCCTATAATGACTGCAATTGGTCTGACCACAAGACCACGAGAAAAAAAATATGAAAATACAAAAAATTTCACAGAAGTCACTTGTAAAAACTGCGGCGGGCAGGCTTGTCGCATCCCTGTTGGATGGGACACTGCCGCAAGGCGCGCAACTTCCGCCGGAGCGCGAACTCATGAGTCAGTTGGGAATCAGCCGCGCGACGCTGCGCGAAGCGTTGAAGATGATGGAAGAAAGCCGGCTGGTTGAGTCGCGCCCGCATGTGGGCTGGTTTGCGCGAACGATTGAGGAGTCGAATATTATGCAGGCAAAAGAATTAGCTGACGGCGCGGAAATGAAAGCGTCGAATCCTGCGGCGAGCGAGCCGTTGACGGGTCCGCGCCGAATCCCGGTTTCACCGGAGAAACCGATCCACATCCCCAACCTTCAAAAAGATCGGCTTGGCACGTTTGAGTTCATCTCGTGGTGGGAACGCGAGAAGGTGAAGAATGCGAAGGTGTTGGTGATCGGCGCCGGCGCGCTAGGGAACGAAGTGATCAAGAACCTGGCGTTGATGGGCGTGGGCAACCTCTTCATCATCGACTTCGACAAGATCGAAGCCGCCAACCTCAGCCGCTCGGTGCTGTTCCGCGAGACGGATAACAACCGCAGTAAAGCCGAAGTGGCGGCGGCGCGAGCGAAGTCTGTGAACCCGGACGTGCATGTGCAATATCTAAACACCGATGTGACGACCGGTCTTGGGCTGGGCATCATCCGCCGCATGGATGTGATTATTGGCTGTCTCGATAACCGCGAAGCCCGCCTGGCAGTGAACCGTTTTTGTTATTGGATGAATAAATCCTGGGTGGACGGCGCGATTCAAGAACTGCTCGGGTTGATGCGCGTGTTCGTCCCCGGTGAAGGCGCGTGCTACGAATGCACGCTCACCGAAGCGGCTTTGCGCGATCTTTCCCTGCGCTATTCGTGTCAATTGCTGGCGCGACAAAATATCCTGCTTGGCAAGGTGCCAACCACGCCGACCATTGCCTCGATTATCGGCGGCATGCAATCGCAGGAAGGATTGAAGTTGATCCACAGTATGCCGGTGGAGCCGGGCAAGGTGACGCACTTCAATGGTTTGACCAACCACATGCACACGACCGCCTACGTGCCGCGCGAGGAATGCGAAAGCCACTGGAATTATGGCGACATTACCGAACTGCCCGCGCGCGCCGAACGCGCCACGCTCCATGACCTGCTTCGAATTGCGCGCGCCGACCTGGGGCAGAGCGCCTTTATCGAACTCGATCAGGAACTGGTCACCTCGCTGGAGTGCCCGCAATGCCAGACGAAAGAAGATGTGCTGAAACCGTTGAGCGACATCACCTTCGAGGCGGGGCACTGCCCGACGTGCGGCACCCTGCGCGAAGCGAGTTTCACACACACGATCACCGGCGAAGAGAACTTCCTGCATCGAACCCTGGCGAGCGTGGGCATCCCGGCTTTGCATATCATCCGCGCGCAAAACGGGCTGGAGTATCGTTTCTACGAGCTGACGGGCGATCTGCCGGAGGCGCTGCACTTCCGTCACTTTGAGCAGACGATCAAGCTGTCTGGTGCGGATCCGTTGAAGATCGGCGGGCGCGTGAAGCTGAAGGATGAGATTCGAATCATGGACCCGGCAAGCGTCGTCGTCCGCGATCGAATTCGGATCAAGGCTGACACGGCGAAGGAAGTTGTTTCGATTCGCCCGGCCGCCTCCGAGCCAGCGCGCATCCGCAGGCAAAGTCTCGTCAAACTTGCGGACGCCCAGCCCAGCAAGGTTCAAGCGAAAGGCGATGGGCATTCATCGATAAAAGTTGTTTTAGCCAAAGCAGATGAAGCGCCGAAACCCGCGAAGGAATAGCCGATGGCGACCCACGCCGCGACGATGAGTTCAATCCATGCTCCCACATATGCAAGAGAATCCGATTCGTTCATGCGCAAACTGACGATCCTGCTCTTGCTGGTCATCAACGCTTCGCTCGGCATCGTGTTGTGGTTCCGCCTCGACCGTGACCTGCCACTGCTTCTCCCCACGTTTTTTGCGGATGCGTCCATCGGGCTGGTCGCCGGATATGGCTCGCGGATCGTGTATCGCAATTGGAATTTGGTCGCGCAATACATCACCGCCATCCTTGCGGCGCTTGTCGGAATGATCTTGATCGGCTCGTTGACGAAATCGGTGTTGGGCATTGGTCCGCTCCGGTTTGGGCGCGACGCCTCCACCCAGATTCGCAGGCTTAGTTTTGACGGCACATTATCAACTCAATTGCGCGACTTGAACCTCGACCCGCTGACCCTGTTTGACTTCAGCAAAATGGAGGCGAGCGACGCGGCGCATCTTGCCGTGAGTATGTTGTTGACTATATTGTCTTTGCAGGCTTGGAGACAGTCGTCGCGGCAGGTAATCGAGGTCGAGTCGCTGGGTCACGCGCAGATCGAAGTGGAGCCGAGGAACATCGGTGTGAGTATTTCACCGGCAGAATCGCGCGTCCACCAACCTGTGACCTGGTTTCGCAGTCCCGCGCCGAGCGCGCCGCCGAGGCCCCGAATCCGCACGAAGAACAGAAGCAGGACCGAGGTGCGGAAGGCGGCGAAGGCAAGTTCTCCACGCAAGAGCCGTTCGCGGCGTCGGCCAAACATCCAGTTGGCTGTGGTTGAGGAACATCGCTGTCCGTATTGTCTCGATCCCGTAATTCGAAACGATGCGCGCGGCGTGCAGGAGTGCGACGTGTGTCACGCGCTGCATCACGCAGATTGTTGGGCGATCACCGGCTTTTGCCAGGTGCCGCATCTAAATTCTTGATTTGGAAGGTTGAATTATGTCTGAAATAAACATCACCCTTGTTATGCCGAGCGGCGGCGCGCGCACTGCCGAAGTGCCCGCCGACGTGAAAGTGCGAGACTTAATGCCCGAGCTTATTTCGGTATTGAGCCTGCCGACGGTTGGTCCCGATGGACGCCCGATGACCTATCGCGCAGACAGCAAGGCGCTGGGGCGCGAGCTCAAAGAAGAGGAAACGCTCACGGAAGCCGGCATCCCGGATAACGACCGCCTGATGTTGACTGCGGATATCACCGCCGGCGCGAATTCTGTGGCTGAGACGCCTCGCATGAGGCGACTGCGCGGCGATTATGAATTGATGACGGAACTGAACTCACGCAGTGATTTGATTTCCTTTGTCGCTTCCTCCCCGAACCCAAACCTGCCGCCGGAACGATACATCATCACCTTCAAGTGTAAAAGTATCTCAAACGTGGACCGGCAGGGCAACCCGAAATTTTCCGAGCATCATCAAGTGGAAATTTACCTGCATAACCAATATCCGCAACGCTGGCCGGGCATGAAATGGTTGACCCCGATCTGGCACCCGAATATTAACCACTTAAACGGCAGTGTGTGTATCGATGCCGCGTGGTGGGCGGCGAGCCGCTCGCTCGACAGACTCGTTTTGATGCTTGGCGAAATGCTCCAGTGGAAAAACTTCCACGACGACCCGACCAAGCCGCCCTTCCCGTGGGATGCCGAAGCGGCGCGCTGGAGCCGTGAATATCGCAAGAAACATCCCAATGATTTCCCGGTGGATCATCGCGAGTTGCTGAGACCGGAACGCGTAAAACTGAATCTCTCTGAACCGGCGAAGAGCAAACCAGCCGTGCAGGTGAAACTTCAACCTGCCGCGCCGAAAGTGATCGACAAACCCAAAATTAAATTGCGTTGACAGTGCGCACTGCTTCGCAATAGCGGAACGTTGACGTGGCTGTGGTTCAGCCTAAAAAAATTCTTAGTAAGAAAGGAGATATACAATGGCAGACATTCCCGTTACGATCGTGCTTCCCTCCGGAGGTAGCCGCAATGCTGAGGTACCCTCTGAAGTGGCGGTCAAGGAGTTGATCCCCGAGTTGACAACCTCGCTCGAACTCCCCGTCACTGGCCCGGATGGTCGCCCCATGTCCTATCGCCTGGATAGCAAAGCGCTGGGTCGCGAATTGAAAGAAGAAGAGACCCTGTCCCAGGCAGGAATCCCTGAAGGCGACCGGCTGATGATGACCGCCGATGTCACCGCGGGGTAATGTCCCTGCGCGCGGACCGCTTCGTCACAAGCGGAGCGGTCCGCGCAACCTTCCACTCATAACTTTCACGAAGAGAACAACCATGCCAGCACTTATTCGAATTGCCCCGCCCGAAGTTGGAAAGCCCGACACCACGCCGCCGCCGATGGAGTTTGCCCGGCGCTGGGACTCTCCCTATGATCGCGGCGAGCTCCAGCCGACCGTAGCCATCTTTCTGAATCGGCTCGCCTACTTCCGCATCACGGCTCATGCCGAAAGCGCGGAAGTGGAAGTAGGCGGCGTGTTGATCGGTCAGTGGTGCGAAGAAACGCCGGGCGGCAGTCAATTTATTGTGATCAATCACATGATCCCCGCCCGCCACACCCGGCAGGGAGCGGTCTACCTGACCTTTACCAAAGACACCCTGCTCGATGTCCATGATCAAATTGAAAACCTCTACCCAGGCGAAAAAATTGTGGGATGGTATCACACCCACCCGCGCATGGGAGTCTTCCTCTCGCACTACGACACCTTCCTGCACAACAACTTTTTCCCCGACCCATGGCAGGTGGCGCTGGTGGTTGAACCGTTCTCCTCGGTGGCTGGATTTTTCATCCGCCAGAACGATGGCTCGCTCGACCCCACCCGCTACTTTGGGTTTTACGAAATGGATGGAGCCAATGGACGCAGGAGCGTCGTCCACTGGCAGAATTTGCACAAATCTGAAAATGAAGACCAAGGAGGTACCCCCTATGAATAGACGTATGCGTTCCTATTATTATGCGTTACTTGGAGCGATGGGCGGATTGTTCGGCTGGCAGGTGAGCGATCAGGTCGGTCTTTCGTTCTCCTCGAACCTGTATCTCAGCGAAGCGGTTGTTGGCGCGCTGGTTGGGTTGTGCGTGGGGTTGTTCATCGGTCTCACCGAAGGCGCCGTCACACGCAACCCGGTACAAGCGATCAAATCCGGCGTATTCAGCGGATTGCTCGGCTCCGGCGCGGGCGCGGTTGGGTTGCCATTGAGCGAATTTCTCTTCCAAACCGTCGGCGCGGGCATTGTCGGTCGCGCGCTCGGTTGGGGAGTGTTCGGGCTGTTGATCGGCCTCGCCGAGGGCATTGTCGGAAAATCGCAGGCGTGGAAGGGCATGCTCGGCGGCACGGTGGGCGGCGCGTTGGGCGGCATCCTGCTTGAAGTTGTGCACAATCGACTTCAAGATCCGTTGGCTGGCAAAGCCGTCGGTTTGGTGTTACTCGGCGCATCGGTGGGCGCGTTCATCTCGCTCATCGTCGTCCTGCTCTCACGCGCCTGGCTTGAAGTCACTTCGGGCAAACTCAAAGGCACCGAGTTCATCCTCGACAAGTTCATGCGCGCTGGCGGTCCAGCCGTCGCCATCGGAAGTTCGCCCCTCAAATCGGAAATTGTTTTGCCCGACCCCGACGTTGCCCCGCAACACGCCATGCTGACCGGAAATGGCGCGGCTTTCTCTCTCAAAGACATGAGTCTCGCCGGCACGTTTATCAATAATCGCAAGATCGAAATAGTCCAATTGACAAACGGCCAAAAGATTCGCATGGGCAATACCGACCTGGTCTATCACGAAAGGAGATAACCATGCGCAGGATATTTCGCCTCTTTCCCAATTTCGGCTTGATCCTCCTCCTGATGCTTGGACCAACCCTGACGGTCCACGCGCAGGAACCGGAGAGTCCCCAAGTCCGCATCACCCAAGTGGACAATTCCAATTTCCCCAACGTCACGGTGTACCTCTCTGCCACAAACGCGGCAGGCGAACCCGTCGGCATAGACCCGTCCACCATCCAGATTCACGAAGACGGACAACTGATGCAGTTGACGGATGTTCGAGGCGGTGGGGAGGCGCTGGGCGGCGAGGCTATTCCCATCACCACCATGCTGGTCATCGACATCTCAGGCAGTATGGAGAAGGGAAATAAGATCGGCGCCGCTAAAGATGCGGCAAAGACTTACATCAGTGGAATGCGCGACGTCGACCAGGCGGGCGTGATTGCCTTTGACACTCAGGTGTATCGTATTCAGGAGATAACCTCTGACAAAGCCGTGTTGACCGCCGCCATCGATGGTCTGCACACCGGCAGTGATACCGCCATGTATGAAGGCATCATGGAAGGCACGAAAGCCCTCGAAGGCATATCAGGTCGCAAGGCAATCCTCGTGCTTTCAGACGGTTTGGATAATCAGAGCGTCGCTACAGAAGAGAGTATCGTCAGCAACGTTGGTCCAAGTGGGTTGACCGTATCCGCGATCGGCTTTGGCGACCCATCGGGCACGGGGCAGGCTGGCATCGACGAAGCCGGGCTACAATCGTTGACCAGTCGAACCGGCGGCCAATATGCCTATGTCACCGATGCCGCCACGTTGACCGCTCTGTACCAACAGACCGGCAAGGCATATCAAAGCGAATATGCCGTCACGTTTGTGTCGCCGTTCACCTTGCGCGATGGAGTAAACCGCAATATCTCTGTATCGTTGACCGGCGCTCCCGCCCTTGCGGAGGGTACCTATAACCCCGGTGGCGTGTTGCCGGAAGTCAATGCCAGTTCATTGCCACTATTCCTCTCCATTCTGGCGGGTCTGCTGGTTCTGTTATTCCTGCCCGGATTGATCGGCGGCATCTCGAACCTGGCAGGCGGAAGGAAACCCGGATCAGGATTCGGGCTTGGCAAACACCAAGCCAAACCTGCAAGCGGACGAATCAAACTCAAGTAATGCAACAAAAAACGACTGGCGCGAAAGCCAGTCGTTTTTATTCATAAGACCTCTTGCGAAAGTCTCTTCGCCACAGAGTCCACAGAGACATTTGAGAAAATCTCTTTTTTCTCTGTGGCTGAACAAGAGGCACTTATGCAAGATGTCAATACTATTTTGCGTTTGGTCCTGTTGCAGACGCGATGCGTCCATCGTTCCATTCAGGATCTGCAACCAGAAAAGACCGAAATTTTAAGTACCGTTCATGCTGATCAGACGAGTCGGCGTTCGCGTCATAGGCATCCTTGTCTTGAAAAATCGCCACAAGATAAAACTCGTCCGAGTCCTTGTCCATTTGGAAGTAGTAATCCGCAATCCAGCCGGGGATCACGTCAGCCCCGAAACTGTCCATGGTTTTGATGAATTCATCCCGTGTGCCGGGTTTGATGCGAAAGTGTGCGATTGTTCCATACAGCATGGCTAACTCCTTGGTTATGTGCAGATTATATACTGGATGAATCGAAAGAGGCGACTCGGTTGAGTCGCCTCTTGTTTTGTTTGGGCTGTATTACGCCGCCAGTGGTCGCTCCATTTTGCGGATAACCATGACCACTTTTCCATTGATCTCTGGTTGCTCAGATTTCTTGAGGATAATGGGCTTCATAGTTGGGTTTGCCGGTTGCAGGCGGAAGCGATCTTTTTCCTTGAAGAAATATTTCAGGGTGTATTCATCGTTTACCCGCACAGCTACCATTTCACCGTTCCGCGCTTCGCCGGCGGGTTTCATCACCACGATATCGCCATCGTTGATCATAGCGTCTATCATCGAGTCACCTTTTACTTCAAGCGCGTAAAGGTCGTTGCCTTTTTCTTTGGAGGGGAGCATGCTTCGCGCTACGTCAACGGCATCGTATTCCTTGTCGTTCATGTAGTTTACGCCTGGCTCGGGAACCAACATAAAAGGACCAGCCGCGATGGGTCCGAGAATGGGCACTC
>JBGANO010000081.1:0-12233 GCA_044222305.1 Anaerolineales bacterium | reverse complement strand
ATCACGCGCGCCTGCCGCTGACTTTCGGTATACAAACGGGCGTTGAGAATCGCAATGCCCGCCTGGTCGGCGATGGCTTGCATCAGATCGAGTTGTTCTGTCGTGAAAGCGTTGGGCGAGGTATGCACTAACGTAAGCACCCCCACCAATTTTTCGCGCGCATGCACCGGCACACAGATGGCTGACTTCACCCCGGTCTTGTTCAGGGTATCGTCTGGGCGCATCAACCAGCGCTCGTCCTTGCTGGTATCGGGAACGTACACGCCGCGCTTGTTGCGGATCACCCAGCCCGCCAGCCCGCGCTCCACCGTATCGCGCAATTGCTGGGTGGTATGCTCGTGGACTTGCGAGCCGTATACGATGGTAGCGTCCACGGCTTTGCCCAAATCATCCAACACAACCACACTGCATCGTTCACCGCCCACGTTCTGGATGGCTTCGTACAACACCCGTTGCAACACCGTGCGCAAATCAAGCGCGGTTGCCAACTCGCGGCTGACGTTGTAAAGCAGTTCAAGAAGAGCGCGTGTGCGATCCTGTTCGTTTTTCAACATACGTCTTGCCAGAGTATAGCACAATCCCTTACGGTACAATTGTCCCATGCCTCTCGATTTCCCGCGCATCCAAGCCCTGTGTTTCGATGTGGATGGCACCCTCAGCGATACCGACGATCTATACAAGGAAAAAGCCCGGCGTTTCTTTCCCAAATTGTTGTTTGGTGACCCCGACCACGCGGCGCGGCGCTTTGTGATGTGGGCAGAGGCGCCCGGCAATGCCCTGCTTGGCATTGCCGACACGCTCGGCATCGACGATGAAATGGTGGCGCTCATCGATTGGATGTCTCGCCATCGACATCCGTCGTCGAAAAAATTCCTGCTCGTGCCCGGGGTGGATGGGATGCTGGCACAACTCAAAGGGAAGTATCCGATGTCGATCGTCAGCGCGCGCGATGAAAAAGGGACGATGCGCTTCCTCGAGCAATTCGACCTCGTGAAATATTTCGAAGTGATCGTGACGGGTCTCTCGGCTGAACACACGAAGCCTTACCCGGATCCCATTCTGTATGCGGCAAAAAAGATGGGCGTGAAGCCTGAGGCATGTTTAATGATCGGCGACACCACGGTGGATATGCGCGCCGGCAAGTCTGCGGGGACGCAGGCGGCGGGCGTGTTGTGCGGCTTTGGGGAAAAAGAGGAATTGTTGCGCTTCGGGGCGGATGTGATTCTGGAAAGCACGAGCGATCTCGCAAATGTTTTGAAAGATTAGCCACAGATTCTCACTGATTTTTTTCTCCGCGCGTATTCGTGAAATCCGTGGCAAGAATTATTGATCTTTGACTGCCTTCAACTGCAACGCAACCACCTCGCTCCACATCAAAACAGCCAGCATAAAAATATAGAATGCCGCGCCTTTGAGCCAGAAGGTGGGAAGCGCCAGCGCAACTGTGAGCCACGTGTAAGCAGATAAATTTTTCCAGCGTTCATCTTTTTGAAACGCAAAGCCGAGCAATGTCATTGCGGGCATGAGTGTGAGACCGAGGATCACAAACGACAGGTCGTGCAAACGCCCATGCCAGGTGGCGGGCGTGGATCGGATCGTCGGGTCGGTGGTGAATGCGAGACCGGCGAGGGCAAGCCCGGCGAGGGTCAACGTGAGGGTGGAGAGAAAGGTCACCGATGCGCGAGGCAGGCTGAGGCGGAGTCCGGACGCGAAGATCGCCATCATGAGTCCGCTGAGGAGGAAGGTCGCGGTCATGATCCAGCCAAAGTCGCCGAGCGCGAGTCCGCTGGGCCAATCGAAGGTGGGATCGTTCACAGGATGCCAGCCTAGCGACAGGAGAAAATCGTATTTGAGGATTGTGAGAGTAGTGACGACGACGGCAAAGAGAATTGGTCCGATCAACCCGCATCGAACGGCGGCTGATTTCATTCCAGTTCTTTGATCATGTTCATACTTTTTGTCTGATAGCCCATTTTTTCATACAGATGATGCGCGGTGGTGTTGTGCGCAAAGACGTGCAAGCCGATTGCTTTCAGCCCAAGGTCGCGCGCTTTTTGTTCAAGAGCAAGCATGGCTTGCCGGCCGTATCCTTTGCCGCGTTGATTTTCATCGAGTTCGATGCTGTAGATGAAGCCGGAGGAGCGGGCGCCTTCCTTGCGAACCTGAAGCCATAAAACACCGATCTTGGTTTCGGCGGCAGTCTCCACGATCGTGAACAAATGATGTCCTTCTGTCTGAACGCCATTTGGCAGAAGTTTCGCGTATTGCTGGCGCGCTTTTTCCAGAGCCTCCTGCTCCGTCCAATATCCTGCTTTAACGTTCTCGGAAGCGTAGCTGGTAATATCGCGATCCTGAAAAACTCGAAACTCGTCTTCGGTCATAGGGTCAAGTCGAATCATTTTTCCTCTTCGAGAATGTTTCTTAACTCTTTCTTTGCCACTGAGCGCGCAGAGAACTTTGAGAAAACCCTTTTGAAATCTCTATGAACTCGGTGTTCTCTGTGGCTGATGCTCTTTTTTCATGCCGTTCACGAACTTAAGAAACATTCTCTTAGCGGGATAAGTATACAAATAACACCGCGATCAACCCCGGTAACGCTTGAACATAAAAAATGGTTCTCCGCGCGGTGAGCCCGCCATAAATTCCCGCGATGACAACGCAGAGCAAAAAGAAAATTTTGATGGAGGCATCGCCATTGAGCAAACCCCAGATCAAGCCTGCCGCGAGGAATCCGTTGTACAGTCCCTGGTTGGCGGCAAGCGAGGCAGAGGCTTTGGAATATTCGGGAGTCATTTTGAATTGTTTTCTGCCGAAGGGATGGTCCCAGAAGAACATTTCGAGCGCGAGGAAGCCAAGATGTAACGCGGCAACGAGAACAACAAGAATGGTGGCGACGAGGTTCATGAAAACTCCTTTTTATGGTTACGGTACTCTCAGAAGGCTTAGTAGAATTTCTTTTTTGTACACGGAAAACACGGATTACGCGGTTCCCTCTGTAACAAAAAATCCGTTCGATCCGTGAAATCCGCGTACCAAAACACGCAGAACTTTTCTTGAGAAGCCATATTTTGTGGTTCATGCGATTATACAGCACGGCTGTTCTCACGTATAATCGGAAACATGCCCTACGCATCCATTCTCGTTGAAACCCACGGCAAGACCGGGTTGATCACCATCAACCGCCCGCAGGCGTTGAATGCGTTGAACCACGCGCTGATGAGCGAATTGATGGATGCGCTCGACGCGTTCGATCATGCTGAGGCGATCGGCGCGATGGTGATCACGGGTAGTGAGAAAGCCTTCGCCGCCGGGGCAGATATCAAAGAGATGGCGGATAAGTCTGCGTTACAAATGTCGCGCGAGGATCATATCGCTGTGTTTGGGCGAATTCGCGCGATCCGCAAGCCGGTCATTGCGGCTGTTTCAGGATGGGCGCTGGGAGGTGGATTCGAATTGGCGCTTTCGTGCGACATGATCGTCGCTTCGGACACCGCCAAATTCGGTTTGCCTGAGATCACCCTGGGTGTCATCCCCGGGGCGGGGGGCACACAGCGACTCGTCCGCGCGGTGGGGAAAGCGTTCGCCATGGAAATGATCCTCAACGACCGGAAGATCAACGCGCAGGAAGCGCTTCATTTCGGGCTGGTGAATCGAGTTGTTCCTGCCGGTGAGTATCTCAATGAAGCGCTGAAACTCGCCGAGGCGATCGCCTCGCGCGCTCCGTTGGCGGTCTGCGCCGCGAAGCGGGCAATCAATCACTCGTATGAATCTTTCCTCAAGGATGGGCTCGACGAGGAAAAACAGATTTTCTACAACCTGTTCAATTCAGAGGATCAAAAGGAAGGCATGAGCGCCTTTGCGGAGAAACGCAAGCCGCAGTGGAAGGGGAAATAGCATGTTGGACTATATCGAATTAAAAAACTTTTTTCAAGGCCTGAACATCCCAGCTGACAAACCGGTGATCGTGCATGCTTCGCTCAAGCCGTTTGGGTACATGCAGGATGGCGCGGATGCCATCTTGCGCGCGCTGATGGACACATTCAATGTCATTGTCGCGCCGACCTTCACCTACTATTCGATGGTCACGCCGCCGAATGGACCATCGAACAATGGCATGATCTACGGCAAGCCTGAGATTCCCAACGAAATGGCCACGACGTTTACGCCCAGCCTGCGCGCCGACCCGATGATGGGCATTCTGCCCGAAGCGTTGCGGAACCATCAGCAGGCAAAACGGTCGTCACATCCCATCCTGTCGTTTGCGGGCATTAATGCCGACGATATCCTAAACACCCAGTTGCGCGACGACCCGCTTGCGCCCATCGGCGCGCTGGCAGAGCGAGACGGCTGGGTCATCCTCATCAACGAAAACCATACCTCCAACACCAGTATTCACTACGCGGAAAAACTCGCAGGGCGGAAGCAATTCATCCGCTGGGCGCTGGTGGAGGACCGCACGGTGGAGTGTCACAACTACCCCGGCGACTCGGATGGCTTCGGCGCCATCGCGCCGCACCTCAAGGACGATACGGTCCGCGTGGAATTGGACAAGGCGTTCGTGGAAGCCGTGCCGATCAAACGCGTTATCGATGTGGCAGTTGGATTAATTAATAACGATCCGCTCGCCATGTTGTGCGAGCGGGCGGATTGTTTGAGGTGTAATGCGGTGCGGGGAATTTACGCGGTGGGGTAATTACTGAAACGTAATTTCCTCCACGCGCCAGCTTTCTTCGCCGATCAACTTTTTCAGGCGTTCGAGCATTTCGGGGCAGACGCGCGTGGTGTCGTTGGGGAAATCAATCAGGTGACCCGATCCGTTCTCAAAAATTTGAAAACTGAAACGGTCGCGCCCGTGGAATGAGATCAATGTGCCATAGATCGTTTTGATTCTGCGGCGGTCACGTTCTTTGTCGCCCGTCGAGCGCAACATCACCGTCACCTGCTTTGGCGGATGTTTCTGGTCTTCTTCCTTGACCAGCGTGGTGTAAATGGATTTGAGCGATGTGACAACCGCTTCGCGCGCCGTTTCATCCTGGTCGCGCGTCTCTGCATTGATCTCCACTTGAGCAGTCATCGCTTCGACGCGCGGCGGTGTGACCTCTTCGCTCTTCTTGAACTTCGGCTCAGGCTTCGACGCGATCGCGCCCTCTTCAAATGAAGGTTGCCATTCATTGTCCCAACCATCGGGGAAGTTATCGGGAGGCGGAGGCATGCCATCCTCGTGGAGCGGGATGTTATCCCGCTTTACGTTACTTGGCGGGATGCCATCCCGCCCCACGGCATACGCAGGTGTGGATTCTGCAACTTGAGGAACAGAGGCATGCTTGAAAGGAGTCTGTTGTGAACTCATCGGCTTCGGTTGCGTGGATTTGATGTTGAGCGGCGTAACGGGAGTCGGCTTGTCCTGAGTTTTATCGAAGGGCTTGGGTTGTGGAGTCGCTTGCGAGGGCGAGGCAGGTTGCGGCTGGGAAAGAAGCGATTTTGATTCGTCCAATGATTCGAGAATCTTGATCTCCGTCCGCACCGCATCTACCAAAATTTTTGGCGGCGTGGAATTGGAATCCACTTTGCCTTCGACAATCACGATCTGACCAACGGTGAGTTGTTCGCGTGTTTGCGCCCACGTGCGCGGGAAAAGCACGAGTTCGATGTTGCCTTGAATATCTTCAAGTGTGACGAAGCCCATCGGTTTGTTGGTCTTGGTCATGTACGGGCGGACGTTGGTGATGAGACCCGCCACGCGAACTTTTTCTTCGTGTTGCGCTTCGTTGAGTTGACCCGAAAAATAACTAACGATCTGCGCGAACGTTTTTTGATAGGGCGTGAGCGGATGATCGGAAATGTACAAGCCGATAAGTTCGCGCTCCCAGTTGAGCATTTCGCGCTTGTCCACGTTGTTGACTTCGGGCAAGGTGATCTCTTCAACAACACCAGTATTCGCGCCGAACAGACTCATCTGTCCCGCGTCTGCCGCGCGGAAATGCGCGTTGCTGATCGAAACGATTCTATCGAGCGAGGCGAGCAGCGCGGCGCGGTTGCCGAACGCGTCCATCGAACCAACTTTAATGAGGCATTCAAGCGCGCGTTTGCCAACGGCGCGTAAATCCACGCGGCGCGCAAATTCGTTGAGGTCTTTGAACGTCCCGTTTTGGTCGCGCTCTTTGATGATCAACTCCACCGCGCCCTGTCCCACATTTTTTACTGCGCCGAGTCCGAAGCGGATGCTTGGCTTTTCTTTTATATTTTCAATTTCAAAATCCCAACCCGATGCGTTGATGTCAATCGGCAAAACAGGCACGCCCATGCTCTTCGCGTCCGAAACATAGAACGCGACTTTCTCGGTCTGTCCCGCCGATGCCGAGAGCAACGCGGTCATGTATTCGGTTGGGTAATTGACTTTGAGGTAGGCGGTCTGCACGGCGATCACGCCGTAATCTGCCGCATGACTCTTGTTGAATCCATACCTCGCGAACTCTTCCCAATCGCTGTAAATGGATTCGGCGATGCTTTGTTCCATTCCCTGCTTGACCGCGCCTGTCACAAATTTATTGCGATGTTTATCAATATCCTGCTTGATCTTCTTTGAAATCGCCTTGCGCAACTCATCCGATTCAGAAGGTGTGTATCCCGCAAGCTCCACTGCGGCACGCATCAATTGTTCTTGATAAACAGGGATACCAAACGTATCTTGGAAGATCGGTTGTAACGCGGGGTGACGATATTCCACTTCCGATTCGCCGTGCATACGCGCGATGTAATCGGGAATGAACTGCATCGGGCCAGGACGGTATAGCGCGACCATCGCGATGATATGATCCAGCGTCTTCGGCTTCATCTGGACGATCCAACGCGTCATACCCCCGCCTTCCACTTGGAACAAGCCAGCGGTCTGACCCGCGCCCATGATCTCGAACGATTTCGGGTCATCCAGTGGAATGTTGTTCAAATCCAACTTCACGCCGTGGCGTTTCTCGATCAGATCACAGGCTTTTGCCATCACGCTCAAGGTGATGAGTCCAAGGAAGTCCACTTTCAACATGCCGAGCGATTCGAGGATGCCCATTTCGAACTGCGTCACCGTTTTGATCGGCGTCTCTTCCGAACCAGACGTCGGACGATGCAACGGCAGATATTCGATCATCGGCTTGTCAGAGATCACCACGCCAGCGGCATGTGTGCCCGCGTTACGAACCGTCCCTTCCATTCGGGCGGCAGTATCAATCAATTCGCGCAGATGCGGTTGCTCGTTATAAATCTTTTTGAAGTCGGGGATCGCAAGCGCATCTTCCATCGTGGTGTTACGTCCCGACACGAACGGCACGAGTTTTGCAACACGATCCACTTCGGGGAGCGGAATATCCATCACGCGCGCCACATCACGCAAGGCGGCTTTCGTTCCCATCGTGCCGAAGGTGATGATCTGCGCGACCTTATCGCTCCCATATTTGCGCGATGTGTATTCAAGCATTTCTGAGCGGCGGTCATCGCGAAAATCCAAATCAATATCGGGCATCGAGATACGCCCAGGATTCAAGAACCGCTCGAACAGCAAATCATGTTGAAGCGGGTCAACGACCGTGATCTCCAACACATACGCAACAATCGAGCCTGCGGCGGACCCGCGCGCGTTGTACCAGATGTTATTTTCGCGCGCGTGACGGCACAGATCCCAGACGATCAGGAAGTAGGCATCGAATCCCATTTTGGAGACAACGCCCAACTCATACTCGATTCTCTCGCGGACCTGTTGGCTGGTCGCCCGATCCCCATACCTTTTCTGCGCCCCTTCATTACAAAGATGACGAAGATAACTCGCAACCGTGAATCCAGCAGGGACGGGAAATTCTGGCAGGTGATAGCCCTTGAACGACAAGTCCACATTACAGCGTTCGGCGATGAGGAGTGTATTACTCAGCGACTCGGGCACCTCGGCGAAGAGTCGACTCATTTCCGCGGGCGTGCGGAGGTAGTACGAATCGTCAGACATGCGCATCCGCTCGGGGTCTGAAAGAAGCGACTGAGTTTGAATCGCCAGCATAATATCCTGCAAGCGCGCATCGTCTTGATTGATGTAATGCACGTCGTTCGTCGCGATGTACTTCGCCGAATACTTCATCCCCATTGCAAGTAATTTTTTATTTAAGTCGGTGATCTCTTTGATGTTGTGCTGTTGCAGTTCGATGAAGAAGTTATTGCGCCCAAAGACATCGTAATACCAATTCATCTTTTTGACGGCTTCTTCGGCTTTATCGTCCAGCAATAAACGCGGAATCTCCGCCGACATACACCCCGAGGTGGCGATGATTCCTTCGGAATGTTTCGCTAACAAGTCATGGTCAATGCGCGGATAATAATAGAAGCCGTCGAGTTGCGCGGCGGAGGAAATCTTGAGCAGGTTTTTGTAGCCTGTTTCATTTTCGGCGAGCAACAGCAAATGTGAGGAGGTTCTATCGAGTTTCGAGTCGCGGTCTTGCATCGTCCGCGCCGCCATGTACGCTTCCACGCCGATGATCGGCTTGACTCCCTCGTTCGTCGCGGCTTTGTAAAAGTCCATCACGCCGAACATCGTGCCGTGATCCGTGATGGCAACCGCAGGCATCTCCAATTCCTTCACGCGCTTGATCAGCTTCTTGATATTCGAGAAACCATCGAGCAGGGAATATTCAGTGTGAACGTGGAGGTGGGAGAAGGACATGGGAGCAGAGATTAGAGAATTGGAGGATTAGAGATTAGGGTTGAGGGCATTATAGCACGGGTGTTCGATGATGAAGTTTAAAATATGTCATCAAACAAAAAATCCTCCACATGTGGGAGGATTTGATGAGCGCGGAGGGGATCGAACCCTCAACAAACGGCTTAAAAGGCCGCTGCTCTGCCATTGAGCTACGCGCCCGCGAATTGGAAAGCGAAGGGCATTCTAACACGGGGGAAAGTGAGCGTCAACAATTTTATTACCGCTAAGCACGCAAAGCGCGCTAAGAAAGGCATTTTAAAACCTTCGCGTTCTTAGCGATCTTTGCGGTTAAAAGATTTTAACGTAAGACATGTAGAAGACAATACATCCATCTTTTGGAGGCAAATATGGCTGACTTATTGCATGTAGACGAACAAAACTTCCAAAACGAAGTGATGAATGCCAGCGAACCCGTGCTGGTGGATTTTAGCGCGGTCTGGTGTCAGCCGTGCAAAATGCTCGACCCTGTGGTCAAGCAACTTGCAGGCGAATGGGCGGGCAAAGTGAAAGTTGTAAAAATTGATGCGGATGAGAATCCCAACCTGGTGATGCAATTCGGCGTGATGGGCATCCCCACTTTGTTGTTCATGAAGAACGGCGAGATCAAGGAACGCATCACGGGCTTTTTGCCGAAAGAGAAATTGGTGGCGCGGTTTAGCCCACATTTTAGTTAAGGCTTTGCCACAGAGACACAGAGAACACTGAGAAACCCTTTTAATAAGTCTCTGCGACTCTGTGACTCAGCGGCAGATTTGTAAAAAGGACACGAAGGAGTTATGAGTAAACCTTCGTGTCCTTTATTTCATGATTCACATCATTTCCTCATCATCGTATCGAGTTCGGCAAAATCTACGCGGGAGGTCAGATCGAAACTCATCGGGGAGACAGACACCATCCGCTTCTTTCGCAGGACATACACATCCGTATCCTCAGGCTCGTGATCGAAATCTCCATTCGCGCGGTAGCCGACTGTGCCGGGCTCATCCCATGATGCGCGCTCGGCAGGAGTCGGCTCGTAATATCGCTGACGGGATACGCGAGTCAATTGCCACGGGGTATCTGGCGCGGCAGCGGAGGGGATTTCAACCTTGAGCAAGTCCACATCGAAGGGAAATTTTTTCTCGAGCAACATGCGGGCGAATTTCGCGGCAAACATCGCCGCAATCGGGAATTCCACATCGTTGGAATATGACAAATGATATTTTGAATCAGTCTCCAGCGAGATCGCCAGCGAGGGGATTCCCAGCGACGCGGATTCGAGCGCCGCGCCCACCGTCCCTGAGATCGTCACACCCGACGCGACATTCTCGCCGTAATTGATTCCCGAAACGACCAGGTCCGGCTTGCGCTTCATCACATCATAGATTCCGTGGAGGACCGCCTGCGCGGGACTTCCACCCACCGCGAACACGCTCCATTCCTGACCGTTGACCTGCACACGCTCCTCGCGAATAATTCCATCTGACGTGTTGGGCAAACTGCGCCCCATGCCGGTGCATTGGTCGCGCGGCGCGGTCACAGTGACAAACCCAACGTCAGAAAGAGAAGCGGCGGCCGCCCACAGGCCGGGTGAGCGAATCCCGTCATCGTTGGTTAAGAGAATTTGTGGTTTTGTGGTTGACATACGTTATCCAGATTGAGGAGATTGCTTCGTCGCGGAGTTTATCCTGACTGCCCGAATGGGCGTGTCGAAGGGATCCTCGCAACGACAAGTATTAACAAAAAAGGAGCGGTATCCCGCTCCTCATCATTATGGCGCCCTCGGCGCGACTCGAACACGCGACCTATTGCTCCGCAAGCAAGCGCTCTAATCCACTGAGCTACGAGGGCATTTGGCAGGCGGGGATTTTAATTCAGAAACGTAGGCAGGTCAAGGTGAAGGCTACGAACGCCAACCAGCCCGAGAGAATTCATTTCTATGAACCAGTTTCAAAAATTCGGGGACTACTCTGGGGTCGAAAAATTTCCCGGTTTGTTCCTGGATATATTCGATGGCTTTCTGCTTTGTCCATGCGTTCCGAAATGGGCGTACAGAGATCAGGGCATCGTATACATCGGCAACAGAAAACATCCGCGCCGAAAAGGGAATTTGCTCGCCTTTGAGTTCGTCCGGGTAGCCGGTGCCATCCCATCGTTCGTGGTGCCAGTGTGGAATATCGAGGGCAGGAGATAAATAGCTGATCGGGGTTAATAATTCTACGGCAACGGCAGGGTGTTTGCGCATGATGTTCCACTCCTCCTCTGTGAGCGGGCCAGGCTTGAGAAGAATTTCGTCAGGAATGGCAACCTTGCCAATATCATGGAGAATGGCGCCGCGGCGAATATGGATCAGTTCCTCCTTTGCCACGCCCATGGCAAGAGCAAGTTGTACCGTCATGTCCGCCACTCGCCGAGTGCGCCCTCCAGTTTCCCGGTCCCGAAAGTCCAGGGTGCGCAACCATCCTTCGATGGTCGAATCATACGCCATGCCTAGTTCCGCGTTGGATTTTTGCAAGTTCTCGAACAAAATGGCATTGTCGATGGCAATGGCTCCCCTCCCGGCCAGGATGTCGAGAAATTGAAGCCACTCTGCTTGCGGTTGTAGAATCGATGAATGAAATACTTCCAAGACGCCGAGCATTCGCCCTTTTGTGATAAGAGGCAAGCCGATATAAGATGTGAAATTTTCACCTTGCAGGTAGGGTGGTATGGTGGCGCCTTTCGCGCTCCCGGCGAGGTTTGGGATATGAATCCGTTTTCTTTCCAGGGCTACTTGTCCCGCGTAGCCAACGCCGAGTTTCAGAAAGATCGATGAGTGAATGTTTGTGCGGAGTCCCTTCGATGCCGCCAGGGTGAGCAGGTTGGTTTCGGAATTCATCAGCAGGAGGGCAGACGCGTCTACGGGCAGGAGGGTGGTGGCTTGCTCGAGCAGGAGGGGAAGAAGCAGGTTCAGATCGAGGTTGGAAGCGATGGCGAGATCCAGTCTTCTGAGTCCTGTTAGCCGGCGCACCTGCTGTTGCATTTTCAATTCGATTTGTTTGTATTTGGTTATGTCGCGTGAGAATAGGATCAATTGAGAAGGCGAAAGACTGGTTAACCGCCCATCGAACCAAAACGTCCTCCCATCGGAGGCGGTGAGTGGGAATTCAATTGGAAGCACATTGCCGCTTTGATAAAACGCATCCAGCCCACCCGGGTGTTTGTCCATGAGAAGCAGTTCGCCAATTCGCTGGTAAGGAAATTCCCCTGAGAATTTTTCGACAAGGTGAGGGGCGGTTAACTGGTACTTTAATATATTCCCGCGAGTATCCAACACCACAACCAGATCGGCGGAGGATTTGAGTATCGATTCGAATAGCAAATCTGTTGGTCGAATTGTTAAATGATTTCCCATCGGGGTATTAAAATAAAAACACGGCGGACGCGGGGCACAGTGAATCCCTTGTCACTATGCCCCCCAATTCCACCGCGTCACCCAGGGTGAGTCAATTCGATCAGGCACCTTGTAGCGCCTGGTTTA
>JBGANO010000080.1:0-12382 GCA_044222305.1 Anaerolineales bacterium | reverse complement strand
ATATACTTCTCTTTCTTCTTTCGTAGCATGTCGAGCCGAAATAATACGGATAACATCGCAACGCATAACGTACACGATATAAAGCATTAACCAAGTGGTTGTTAACCCGACGAGTCGTTCTCGAAGTTCAGTGCCTACGATTTCTTCATCGAGATAACAAACAAACGGGTCAAAGAACGCTTCGCACGCCAACTCGAACTTTACTTTATGCTTGCGAATATTAGTGGTGGCTTTTTGACTATCCCATTCAAAGGCAATGCTTTGTAAAGTGTATTGAGCATTCATAGAGAGAAGTATATCGCCCTGTATATATCATGTCAATACGCCTGATTTTCGCTTGGCGAGGTACTTTGTTTTATCGACAGGTGGCTAACTATGTATTATACG
Source organism: Anaerolineales bacterium (assembly GCA_044222305.1). Taxonomy (GTDB): domain Bacteria; phylum Chloroflexota; class Anaerolineae; order Anaerolineales; family Villigracilaceae; genus Defluviilinea. The sequence goes on along the minus strand of JBGANO010000080.1, from coordinate 11,995 downwards.
GAAACTTTCCATATATCCTCCCCGTACGGAGTCTTATGCGGACGTTTTCCATATATGACGCCATTTTGGGGTATTATACGGAAAATTTTCCATATATGACCCTCCTACGGGGGCTTATCAGGAATATTGCCCCTACTATACGCTCGTCGGGAAATTTTGACAATGATTTAGAAAAGGAAAATGAACGGATTACCTCCTATGAAACTCTCCTCCCTCACCCTCCATCACATCTCCATGCCCCTCGTTGCGCCGTTCGAGACCTCGTTCGGACGCGAGACCGTGCGCGAGTGCATCATCATCGAACTCCACGCCGAAGGATTCGTTGGCTACGGCGAGTGTGTCGCTTCGCGCGAGCCGGGCTACAACTACGAAACGACTGGTACCGCCTGGCACATCCTCAAAGATTTCATCGCTCCGCTTGTGTTGGGAATAGACATTCAAGATGCAAACGACTTCCAATCCCGCGTCGAGCGGATTCGCGGTCATCACCTCGCCAAGGCGGGCGTTGAGATGGCGTTGTGGGATTTGCTCGGCAAACGCGATGGCAAGTCGTTGAAAGAAATGTTCGGCGGCACGAGTAATAAGGTCGAAGTGGGTGTCTCGATTGGGATTCAAGAATCAGCGATGGCATTGGTGAAGACGGTTGAATCGTATTTGGGTCAAGGGTATCGCCGGGTGAAGATCAAGATCAAACCCGGGCGCGAAGTGGAAGAGACGCTTGCCGTCCGCAAGGCGCATCCCGACTTGCGCTTGCAAGTGGACGCGAATTCCGCGTACACGTTCGAGTCTGCGCAGGTGTTGAAGAAAATTGACGACCTGAATCTGCTGTTGATCGAACAGCCGCTATTCGAGGATGATATTTGGGATCACCGCCTTCTGCAAGGTGAATTCAAGACGCCGATCTGTTTGGATGAAAGCGTCGTCTCGTCGCGCCATGCGCGTTACGCATTGGAGATGAAATCCTGCAAGATCATCAACATCAAACCTGCGCGCGTGGGCGGATTGAGTCAAGCGATTGCGATTCACGATCATTGCCTATCGCAACAAGTTCCCGTTTGGTGCGGCGGGATGCTCGAAACAGGAATCGGACGCGCCTCGAATCTCGCGCTCGCGTCCCTGCCCGGCTTCGTCCTGCCCGGCGACATCTCCGCTTCGGACCGTTACTATCACCGCGACATCACAAACGAGCAATTCACGTTGAATGACGATAGCACGATCACCGTCCCAAACGCTCCCGGCTTGGGCGTGACGATGGACGAATCCGCGCTGAAAGAATTTTCGCTGGCTGAAATCACATTGAGGGCCTGAGAATCCCCCTCTCCCTTTCGGAGTTTGAGGGCGGACAGTGATTAACTGACGTTACGCAGTCCAGCCACGGAGACGCGGAGTCGCAGAAAAGAATAAAGAGATTTTCTCGGTGTCTCTGTGACTCTGCGGCAAAAATGCGTAAGGTGAGTGATTAAAATTTACCGCCAAGTGCGCGAAGAACGCAAAGAAAGAATTAAAACTTAGCGCTCTTCGCGGTTCAATTAGAAAGGGGGATAGGGGTGAGGTCGGTTTGCGGTTTATAATCATCGCCTTATGAAAAAACCACATGTCGTTGCGACGAAGCAATCTCCACGCTTCATTCTGCTTATCATTGCGCTGGTATTCTCTGCCTGCACACCCCAAGCATCAGCCCCCAATCTCAAGTCTCCAGCCTCAACATCAACACCTACCGCAACACCCGAACCGATCATAATCACCCCCGCGCCCGGCACACACATCGGCGACTCGGTCCCCGCGTCACTGCGCGAACAAGCGCAAAAAATGAATTTATCGAATTTCATTCTCGACGCGTCGCCGTTCGTTGAATCGAATCCGTCGTTGAGCGAGTCAAAAATTCAATGGATGTACGCGCTCGTCGCGCCGTTCCCAACCGTGGCAGACGGCGTCACGCTCGACCAACTCCACCTCGCATGGACGGAAGGCACTCTGCTCAACGGGATGCCGCTATTGATGGACGAATCGACACGCGCCGCGTTAACCGTCCTATGGGATGCGCCAGCCGCAAACGCGATTCGAATCGTCCCGACGGGCGAACTGCTCAACCAAGCGTGGAGCGAATCCGCGCGGGCGATCATCCCGTTTGAAGAAATCCAACCAAAATGGAAAGTGTTGACGATTGACGGTCAATCGCCAATCAGAAAAAATTTCGACGCTTCCTCGTATCCGCTCATCGTCGACTTCACCCTTCAATCGTCCACTAATTCTCTACTCTCTAATTCTCCAATCTCCAATTACGATTCATCCAAACTCACAACCGTCATCCTCACCGGCGTCACCGCCCTCGTGCGAGCCACCGCCGTGACGATGGAGTACAAAGGCGTCACGTATCCCGGCGAAAAAATCCGCGACGTGTTGCGCGAAGCGGATATCGCCCACATCAGCAATGAAATTCCGTTTTTCACGGGGTGCGAGTTTCCCAAACCCGACGCGACGGGTCCGCTGGTGTTTTGCAGTGATCCAAAATATATCGAACTGCTCACCGATGTTGGCGCGGATGTGATAGAGTTGACGGGCAACCACTTCGCCGATCGCGGGGCGCAAGGGATGTTGGAGACGATCGAAATTTACCGCCAGCATGATCTTCCATACTTCGGCGGAGGCGCAGACTTGAACGATTCGCTTGAACCTGCTTTGTTCGAAATTAATGGAAATAAAATCGCGTTCATCGGATGCAACAAACCGGATGTGGACCGCTTCCCCACCGCGCGCGACTTTCGCCCCGGCGCCGCGCCATGTGATTTTGAGTATCTCGCGCAAAAGATCGCTGAATTGAAATCGCAAGGCTATGTGGTTGTCTCCACGTTTCAATGGAACGAGAGCTACGACTCGCGCCCCAGCCCGCAACAAATGACAGATTTCCGCTTGATGGCAGACTCCGGCGCGTCGATCGTGAGCGGCAGTCAGGCGCATTACCCGCAGATGATGGAATTCTACGGCGGCGCGTTCATCCATTACGGTTTGGGGAATCTCTTCTTCGACCAAATGGGAGACCAGGATTGGATGCCGCCCGGGATCCGTCGCGAGTTTTACGACCGCTATGTGGTTTACGACGGCAAGCTCATCAGCGTGGAATTGGTGACCGGTATCCTCGAAGATTACTCGCGCCCGCGCTTGATGACGGACGACGAGCGACACGGTTTTTTGCAAGATTACTTTTTCTACAGCGGCTGGACGGATCTAGTCTCGACCCCCACCGCAACGATCACCCCGACATTGACGCCGATGTCCATTCCGTCATTTGTGGGAACGCCTGCCCCGTGAGCAGTTTCAATCGAAATAAATATTCAAGTCCGAACAATCGAATCGATTCCCGCAATTCGGGCAGGTGATCTTGCAATTCGACTCGCGCATTTCGCTCCCACATCTGTCACAGGTGTAAACGCGCTTCCGCTCTTCGCTCCACCGAATAGGTTTCAATAACCTCAAATCAAATTCTCCAATTCTCTCTTTCCCCAATCGTCTCACTTCATCGAGCGTCGCTTCCGCATCGCGGCGCAACGCCTCCACATGGATTCCCCGGCACACGGGCGGGAAATCTTTCAACCACTTGTTACTCCGTCCATGCACTTTGATTGCGCCGTTGTAATTCCCGCGTGTGATGTGCAGATACGCCACACCCACCTGCAAAATTCCCCGATACAAGTCGCGGATTTTTCCTTTCTCCTCCAACCATGCTGTTTCAAGCGCTTCATGCGCCTCGAAATATTTCCCCTCGTTGAACAAGCGCAATCCCTGAGCGGCGTGCGGGTGGAGCGGGCTGGCGCAGTCGATGGTCGATTCAGTCATAGCGAGGGTGTTGGTGATTATAGCCGGGATGGTACAATCCCCTCCGCCTTATGCGCGCCTTATCTTCCAACAAAATCCTGATCGTCATTTCGGGAGTGATCGCCCTCGCGGCGTTGATGGTTCTCGCCTCAGGCTTGGGCGGCATGGACTTTCAAGAGGGACGACCCTTCGGTACCGGAGCGGCAAACAGTATGCGCTCCGCCGCCATCGAAGCCATCCGAAGCGTGCAAGCCATCCCCTTCCAAACTCAATTGCTCGTCGGGATCATGTTGATCATCATGTTCGCGCTGATCGGCTTGCTCCTCTCCCCCGAGTTGAGGAAACGCTTGTTCAGAGCCGTGATCCAAGCCGCGCTCACCTTCTGGCTGTTATCCATTATTTTCACGCGCTACCCAAACATCCTTGCGCAGATCGGGATTAACCTTTCCGCATTGAGCGGCGAGCAGGGCGAAACAACGACCGCGGCGCCGGTTCCAGAATTCATGCCGCCCCAATCGGCTTCGTGGGTGGCGTATCTATTGAGTTTCACGCTGGTCGCCCTGGTTCTTTTTATCGCATGGAAAATATATTCCTTTTGGCGGGAACTCAAAACCTCATCGTCCGACATCGAAGCCAAACTTGCGAAGATCGCCCGCGCTTCAATCGCGGATTTATCCGCCGGCAGAGAATCGACGGATGTGATCCTCAATTGCTACTATCGGATGAGCGACGCCGTCTCGCAACGGAAGAGCCTCGACCGAAACGCTTCGATGACGCCGAGTGAATTTGCCTCGCGCCTTGAAGCGGCGGGACTCCCCTCCGACGCGGTGCGCACATTGACCCGGCTGTTCGAGTCGGTGCGTTATGGCGGGCAAAGATCAGACCCGAAGATGGTGAACGAAGCAGTGGCGTGCCTCACCTCCATTTTGCAACACTGCGGGGAGCCCGCGTGACGCGACGTAACCTTGCGACGCTTATCGTCATCGCGGTGATCGCCGCCCTGCTGGCATTTCCGTTCCGCGAGGCGGTGTATCACTTACTGGTGATCCCTCTTGCCTTTTTGTTTTGGTTGCTCGGATTATTTTATCGCTCGATCAATCAATCATTGTGGTGGATCGGGATTGTGCTGGTTACCCTGTTGGGGCTGGGATATAGCCTCCTACCGGAGATCAAGCCGAAACAAGAAAAGATCGACTTCCAGCGTGAGGAACGCGGAGGAGTGGAAAGTCTCGCTCGCGCGTTGGCGAAATCGAATCAAGGGACATATTTCAAGTGGATGGTGGCAAACCGCCTCGGCAAGCTGGCGCATCAACTGCTCTCCCTGCGCGAACATGGAAAGCCGCGCGCCCCATTTGCGCCGCTCACCGCCGAAGGCTGGGATCCGCCCGATGATGTGCGCCAATATCTCGAACGCGGGTTGCAGGGCTCGTTTGCAGACTTCCCAACTGCGAACTGGCGTACTGTATCGCAACCTCAAAAAACAGCGCTCGATCTGGATGTAAAAAAAGTGATGGAGTTTCTGGAATCGCAACAAAGTGACGGTCGCTTCTAACATGATTTTCTCTGCCATACACGAGAAGATTTTTACCGCCAAGCGCGCTAACTAAGAGACTGTTCTTAACCCTTTCTTTGCCACACATCGTCCCGATGTCCTTCGGGAGAGCACACAGAGAACTCTGAGAGAATCCTTTAAAAATCTCTGTGAACTCAGTGTTCTCTGTGGCTGAGGCGCTTTTCATGCCTTTAAGAAACACGCTAAGGTCGCAAAGTTAAAAAGGTCTTCTTAGCGTTCTTTGCGGGCTTGGCGGCGCAAATGTATGGTAGACAGACGCGACGATCGCTTCACAACATGGAGTCAATGTGGCAGACATAAAAAAAGTATCAACCGTTGGGAATCAAATTATCGCCGAGGTGGAACGCGCCGTGGTGGGCAAACGCGCCCTGCTCGAAATGATGATGGCGTCTATGCTGGCGGGCGGACACATGCTCCTCGAAGATTTTCCCGGGCTTGGCAAAACGCTCATCGCGCGCAGTTTCGCCAAAGCGCTCGGTCTGGATTTCAAACGCATCCAATTCACGCCCGACCTTCTGCCCGGCGACATCACCGGCGGATACATCTTCAACCGCGTGAAAAATAAATTCGAACTCCGCAAAGGACCGCTCTTCGCCAACATTATCCTCGCCGACGAGATCAACCGCGCTTCGCCAAAGACGCAATCGGCACTGCTCGAAGCCATGCAGGAAGGACAGGTCACCATCGAAGGCGAAACCCTGCGCTTGCCCGATCCGTTCCTCGTGCTTGCCACGCAGAACCCCATCGAGTACGAGGGCACGTTCCCGCTCCCCGAAGCGCAACTCGACCGTTTTATGTTGAAACTCACCGTAGGTCATCCCACGCTCGAAGAGGAAAAACTAATCCTGCGCCGCCGCCGCGAACGAAAACAAGATGAAGTTGAGTTGCGCGAAATCACGAAAGCCAAACAAGTGTTGGAATTGCGCGAAGCGGTCGAGTCGATTCATGTGGACGCCGATCTTGAAAGTTATATCGCCTCGCTCGTCCATGCCACGCGCGTCGACCGGCGCGTGTCGGTGGGAGCCAGCCCGCGCGGGTCGCTGGCTTTCCTCAAAATGGCGCGCGCCAATGCCGCGCTGGCGAGCCGCGACTTTATCATCCCCGACGATATCAAACGCTACGCCACGCCCATCCTCACCCACCGCGTGATCCTCCAGCCCGAATATTGGATGTCGCGTTCGGTGAGCGACGACGTGATTCGCGACGCGCTCGAGAAGACGCCGGTGCCGGTGGTTAAGTAGTCTGATGGTTTATTAGTCTCATAGTCCACTAGTCGAGGAATGAGTTGTCTCGATCTCTACTTCTTGGTTTCATCACATACGGTCTCCTGCTCGCAGGCATCGCCACGGTGCGCGGCGAGTTCATCGCGCTTGCTCTGCCTCTCGTGATCTATCTGCTCGCTGGATTTTTGTTTTCCCCGAACGAAATCAACCTTGAAGCGACGCGGCATCTTAGCGCGGAACGCGCGTCGCCCGGCGCGGAGGTCACAGTGACGGTGACGATCATCAATCGCGGCTCTTCGCTCGATGAAGTGTTGATCGAAGATTTCTTACCGGCGGATTTAACCCTGCGCTTCGGGCACACGGGACATCTGATTCGCCTGCGGAAAGATTCATCGTTCACGTTCAGTTATCGCGCGGCGGGTCCGCGCGGAGGCTACGGATTCGAATCCGCGCGGGCGCAGGTCAACGACTTCCTACGGGTGACCAGCCGCACGGTGGAGTTGGAAGCGAAGGGGCAGTTGTTCGTCTTCCCGCCGGTGACGCGTCTCCGTCACGTGGCAATTCGTCCGCGGCGGACGCGAGTCTACGCCGGGAATATCCCCGCGCGCATCGGCGGCACAGGCACGGAATTTTTCGGTGTGCGCGAATATCAACAAGGCGATTCGCCGCGCGTGATCAATTGGCGCGTGAGCGCGCATCAGCAGGATGTGTTGTATTCGAATGAATTCCAGCAGGAACGCGCCGCCGACGTGGGCATCATTCTCGATGGGCGTCTGCGGACGAATGAATTCGCGCGCGGACATTCGCTGTTCGAATATTCTGTGCAAGCCGCGGCGGCATTGAGCGACGCCCTGCTCGCGCAAGGAAATCGCGTGGGCTTGCTGGTGTATGCCGCGTTCCTGCGCTGGACGATTCCCGGGTATGGGAAGTTTCAGCGCGAGAAGATTTTATTTTCGCTGGCGCACGCGCGTCCTGGCGGCAGTAACGTATTTGCCGATCTCGAACATTTGCCGACGCGGTTGTTCCCATCCGAGTCGCAGATCATTCTGGTCTCGCCATTACACGAGGGCGATTTGAATCCACTGGTGCAATTGCGCGCGCGCGGGTATCAGGTGCTGATCATCTGCCCGAACCCGGTGAAGTTTGAATTATCGTATCTGCCGAAGAATAAAAATGTGGCGCTCGCCGCGCGGGTCATTCGCGCGGAACGAGCGGCGCTCTTGCAAAAAATTCAACGCGCAGGGATTCAAGTGTTGGATTGGGATGTGGCAGAGCCGTTCGATCAGGTTGTGAAGCGGAAGTTATCGCGCCCACCTGGTTTTTTACGTAGTACGCAGTAGAGACTATACTTCGTATTGCGTACTGCGTATTACGTACTTCGTAACTCGTATCTCGTAACCCGAATGAGGTTGAATTGACTCACATCACCTTTGTTCTCAGTGCCATCCTTGGTTGCGCCTCGCTTGCCTACGAATTTTCGCAAGCCGGCATGGCAGACCCTGCCCGCTGGTTTGTATGGCTGGGAATCGCCTGGCTTCTCTCGCACTGGCGCAAGTTGTATTGGGTTTCCTCAATCGCTTTTGCTCTCGTGATTCTCGGCGCGGCATACGGTGTGTGGAATCATCTCACCACGATCTGGATGTTGCTCGGCGCGCTCGGCGGCTTGCTCGGCTGGGACCTCTCCGATTTTGCCCGCCGCCTCAGTTACGCCGCGCCAACGGACGACATCGCCGGCATGGAACGGCGCCATCTGATGCGAGCAGGCATCGTCGCCGCGCTGGGGTTTGGCATCGCGCTGTTGAGCTTGGTGATTCGAATCAACAGGCTGGCGTTTGAAGTAGCGGTGGGGTTGGTGCTGTTAGCCGCGCTCGGTTTGACGAGGTTGGTGATGAGGTTGAGGAAGTATTGATCGTTTGCGTAGATGTAGTAAAATTTCAGAAAGTTTGACCTTTTGGAGAATAATCAATGACTACCGTTAAACTACGCGGTGGAGGAACGATTACCCTCCCTGCATCTATGCGTAAGAAATACAATTTTCAGGAAGTGGGATCTCTTCGCTTGATTGATGTTGGAGACGGTTCCTTTTTTCTTGTACCCAAGGATAGTAAGGTCTTGAAGATTACAGATGAGATAGCAAAGAATCTCAAAGAAGACAATGTTACATTGGATGATTTACTCCAAACCTTGGACGAAGAACGTAAGCGATATTTTCAAGAGCACTACGCCGAACAATAGATGTTTGGCACGCCCGGCGACGCGCTCGCGTGGCTGAGGGAGAATTTGTAAGCAGCAAGTTAGACGAGCTAGGGTTGACGCGGCGGGTGATGAAATTGATGAAACATTAGTCTGGTTCTCACTTCAGCGGAGAAAATAAGTGGGGCCAATCGAATTCCGCCCGGATACTGCCTCCATTGTAATAAAGGATAACCTGGGTACTTCCGTTGTTGATGATCACGCACTCCCGAGTGAACTCGCAATCATTTTCATGGAGGGTAACGTGACCGACATGCGAAACTGTCCAGCCGTCTGTCGGGGGCAGTTTTCGGTAGTAATTCAGGAATTCATCGATGCTTGTCTTCGGCGTACTCAAGGAATAAAGGTCAACGCCAATCCCGTTCTCATATCGTATCATTCCACTGAAAGCGCTGTCCGGCGGCAGAGGCAAGCGAAGCGCAAAGGGCAGGTCTGACGTGGATACCATTTCTTCCATGTCGGCAGGCAACTTGATCTCAGCCAGCTGGTTGATGGAAGACAAAGTTCCTGTCATTTCATAGGTCTGGGCAAAGTCGCCTTGCTTGCTGGTCTCCAACTGGCGGGAAAATAATATGTAATTGCCCTCCCTCGCCAGATAGAGTTCACCTTCCACTTGATAATCCGCGGTGGATTGCGTCGAGCTTGCCGCATCCAACACAAAGTGATACGCCGCGAATTCTTCATATTCCTGCTCGCCTGCGAACTGGGCTTCCAGCAGTTTCCCGGCATATCTCGCGGGGTCTGCATCGATGAAGAAATCATCTTTCTTTCCCCTCGTAATGTACCAATCGCCGGTTCCCGTTAACTCGTACGTTCGATCATTGACTATATAGATCCTGTCCACGCCGCCGTCATATTCGAGCACACGATAGGCGCTATAAGGCTCCTGAATATACCCAATCGTGAAGGTACGCTCAGTCAGTTGACCGTTGACTGTGTTCTTTTCGTTGACTGTGATCACAAAGCTATCCAGCTTGCGGAGGTCTTGCAGTGACCAAAAATCAAAGACAGGGGGCCATATCGTGGGAGTTGGCTCTTTTGTTGGTATCGGTGTTTTTGTGGGTTCGGGTCCTGGCTGAACTGAAGGAATCAAGGTGGGTTCTACTTCTGCGGTCGGCTCAACGCCTGCGGTGGGCGTTGATGTGCCACAAGCCAGAACTGCAATGGACAGGAAGAGAATCGCAATGATGAACTTGCCTGTATTCTTCATTTCTTCCTCCAAGTATCTATCTGATGGGAATACTACAAAGCTGGAATCGAATCCATCATACTTGCAAAAGCATTTTGTCAAATCCCTCGTTGGTAGGAACGCTCAAATTTAACTTAAACAGGACTTTCGCTTTTACTGCTCCAAGACGGTCTGCCTGCACTGAGCCGCAGGCACACGTGTGACCATAGCTTCGTTGGCAAACACGAGCGAAAGTCCTTTTAAATAACGTTATTCTTCGTTGATTCTAAACTCATACAACACAGTCTCTTCATCAGAAAAATTCCCCCCAACAGACTTGTACAACCCATTCGCGGCGGTGTTGTTTTTGTCGGTCAACACCCACGCATTGACACAGTTGAATCTCTTTCCCAGTTTCAACATTTCATTCATAATCGCTTTGCCGATTCCCTTGCCTTGATGCGATTCTGCGACGCCGACTTCGTTGATCCACAATTCGGGAGGCTTATCGGGATGGATGTAATGAACCGCAGAAGCAAATCCGATCACAACATTATCAACTAGCGCGACCACGATGTGATGACGCGGGTCAGCGAGAAATTCGCGTGCGAAGGATTCGTTCACGGGGTTGTCGAAGACATCGTCCGAAGCGTTGAGCAAAAGATGCAGATCGTCAGAGGAGAAGATTTTTATGGTGAACATGTGATTTACAACAACCCTGTTATTTCTACCAACTCCTCATCCGATAATTTCCAGCCAATCGTTTTCGCGTTCGCTGTCACCTGTTCAGGCGTCGTCGCGCCCGCGATCACGGAGGGGATTTGCTGACGACTGAGCAACCAGCTAAAAGCGAGGTCGTGAAGCGTGTGTCCGCGTGAGTCGGCAAAGGCGCGGAGTTTATCCAGTTTGTCGAAATTCGCGTCGGTGAGTCGATTCTTCACATACGGGCTGAACGTGCCGCGCGATCCCTCAGGAGGTGGTTCGCCGCGCGTGTATTTTCCAGTGAGCAGACCGCCCGCGAGCGGGAAGTACGGCAGAACGCCAACGTTCGACCACGCGCAATAGGGCAGGAGTTCGCGCTCGGCGTCGCGCTCGAACAGGTTGTAGTGCGTTTGGATCGTGACGAATTGCTCCCAGCCCATCATCTCGGCGAACGTGTTGCAATGCGCCAATTGCCACGCCGAAAATTGACTCGTGCCGATGTAACGGATCTTGCCCGCGCGGACGAGATCGTCGAGCGCGCGCATCATCTCGGCGACGGGCACCGATTCGTCCCACGCGTGAATTTGATACAGATCAATGTGGTCTGTTCTCAGCCGACGCAGACTCGCCTCGACCGCGTTCATAATGTGATAACGCGATGCGCCGACATCGTTTGGACCTTCGCCCATTTTGAATCGTCCTTTTGTGGCGATCACCACGTTTTCGCGTTGACCCTCCAATGCCGCGCCGACAAATTCCTCAGACGTGCCGTTCGGGTTGCCGTACACATTTGCCGTGTCGAAAAAGTTGATGCCTTCATCGAGCGCGCGCTGAACGATGGCTTTCGTGCCAGTCGCGTCCACTTTGCCGCCGAATTGGTTGCATCCGATTCCGATGGCGGATACTTTTACGCCCGCCTTGCCAAGATTGCGATATTCCATGTATGGTCTCCTCTATGAGTTAAAGGCTTTTAAACCGCGAAGGACGCTAAGACCGCTAAGAGAGTGTTTCTTAAGTCTGAAGCCTCATTCTTTTGTACGCGGATATCGCGGAACACACGGATTTAAAGCTCCTTTCCGTGAAAATCAGTGAAATCCGTGGCGTCCGTGTCTAAATAAAGAAGTTAAGAAACAGTCTCTAAGAAAAGATTCTTGATTTCTTTGCGCGCTTTGCGCTCTTAGCGGTAAATTTTCTTTTGTCTTGCTATCTCACATAAATCGGATTGCTAAAGATCCAGCCGCGTTTTCTGCCTAGATAATTCCG
>JBGANO010000007.1:0-76736 GCA_044222305.1 Anaerolineales bacterium | reverse complement strand
CGCGAGACTTTCGATGGGACGGTTGACGTCGTATTGATAGCCGAGGTTGCCGCCGCCCGAAGCGAAGTTCAAATAGGTGGAGTGGACAAAGTTGCCGCCCCATTCGGTGAACATTTCGCTGAAACGTCGGAAGATCGGGTAACACGGCACGCCGACGAAACCGAGCCTGTATTTCTCGACGATCTGTGTGCCGATGCCATGCGCGGATTTATATTCCATTTCTTCCACGAGATTCTTGAAGAACTGACTACCCTTCTTCGTGCCACGCAAATTATTTGAAACGCCCAGATAGACCGTGCCATCCGTCACCGCGTTGAAGAGCGACGGCTTGCTTTTGTTGAGTTCCAGCACGCGCCGCCAGCCTTCGTTCATGTCGTTGGCGTAACCGAGCGATTCGCGCAGGCGGTCAATGTCGAACTTTTTGCCTGAGACCTGTTCGCAGAGCGTGATCAACTCCCGCACTTGCGCTTCAACATATTTAACGTCGCGCGCAAAATCGGAACTGCCAGGCTGGAACTGTCCGCCCGCCTGACGGGTGGCTGGCACATCCAACACGAAGAGCGGGATGCCATACATGCGCTCCCAAATCTCTGCCCATTTGATGTAGGTGTTGCAGGCGTTGCTCATCACCGCCACAGACGGTTTGGGAATCTGCCCCATCGGGTGTTGTCCGCCGCGCAGTTGGACAGCCATGTCCGCTTTGACGTAGCCGCAGATGTCGGGCGAGTAGCCGTAGTCTTCCGCTTCGGCGAGATAGGTATCCGCCACGCGCCGCACTGCGGTTTGAAGCGATGTGATCTCAGGCAATACCAGCGGAAAATCGAAGACGTGCAATAACTCCGCCATACTGCCCATCACGAAGACATACGCCGCGCCGCGTCCGTTCTTCGCCGCGTCTGCCAGGCTATCGAACCACTCGCGAAACAGGTCCGCCCCTTCCTTGTTGCCGCGCCCCACGAGCTCGTCTGTTTTAGTTTCGGTCATAGGTCACCTTTCAACGCGCGTAGGCGACGTTCTCTAACGTCGCCAGATGCGCTAGAGAGCGCATCCTACGCGTTTCGCTCAACTAAATATCAAATTCTCAGTGAACGTCTCCAGCTGGATTTCCATGCTGTCGAAGCTGGTCATGTTCTCTTCAAACTCGCCCACGAAATACGGGATGCCCTTTTCATCGAGCGCTTTCGTGTACGTCACCTGATCTTCAAGCCCAGGCTCGCACATCTTCGCGGCGGTGATGATCGCCGCCTCCGCGCCCGAGTCCGCGATGCGTTGCAACAACATCTTTTCCTTCGGTTTGCGCGCGTCGTGTTGCACGGGGCTGTACGTGGATTTTTCGAGATACGCATCCGCCATGTTCATCAGCAGATCGCCTTCGAGTGGAATATCTTCGAGAATCCAGCGCAAGCCGATTAACAAATCATCGTCCACGATGTAGCAGGATTGGGAGATCGCGCGGATCAAATCCAGCGGAGGCTGTTCGCAGAAGCCGCCCTCGAACACCACGCGAATCTTATCCTGACGTTTGGCCGGTCGCGCTTCGATCAGCGGGATCGCCGCTTTGAGCATTTCGTTGTGCTCTTCGCGCAAAATCATCCCGCCGACGTTCATCAACAGGTACGCTTCAAAGCCCGACAATAGCCAGGGCTGTTTGCGTTTGATCTCGTATATCTTTCGCAGGAGACTGCGATTTTCGTTATAGACCGCGATGGAATTCCGCAACGCTTCGTCCGTGACCTGGGTCCCCGTCAGCGCTTCGATGTCGTTCTTCACCCTGTCATATTCCCCTCTTAAATACTCCGCCGACGCCTTCGAGTTGGCGTTTTGCGGCAGGTACAAAATCTGGCATGGATACGAATAGTTCCGCCCCCAGACCGCCGCCAGATTCCGCGCCGCGTCGCAGATGGGGTGGGTGACGAACATGTCCAGTTCGATGCGGTTGCTGAGGACGAGTTCAAGGTTGGTTTTGAGGATCGAGCAAAGATAGGAGCCGAAGCGCGAGTCGGAATGAGTCGGTTCGACGGGCGCGCCGCGCATCTTGAGCGGTAGCATCCCAGCCGCGTGGGCGATCTCTTCGGGGAAGTACACCTGAAAATGCCCCAGCACCTTGCCCCCACTTTCGCGCCAGCGTTTGACGGTGGGGAAGTCGGCATCCTCCGAGAGTTCGCGGCACTCCGCGAAAATCCCCTCCAGGGATTGGTTCTGCCATGTTTCAAACAGCCGCATGGTCATGCAAAACCTCCAGTCTCTAAATATATATCATTATTTCGACACATCGTAACAGAAGTGAGACATGTTTAGTATACCCCTCTTTTGGGAATTGTCAACATGGAATTTGAAGTTCAGGGCTTAAACACAAAGGACACAAAGGTCACGAAGGAAACCTCTTGAAACTCTTCGTGTACTTGGTATCACTTCGACAGGCTCAGTACAAGCCTTCGTGGTTGAAAAGGATTACGATCCATACTCCGACTTCGCTTTTTCATCAGACACCCACCCCGCGCGGAGGTCTTCCGTGAGCGCGTCGCGGTCGCGTTCGCTTGGCGAGCCGTAGCCGCCGCCGCCAGATGACTCCATGACAACGAGATCGCCAGGGTGGAGTTTGGTCAGCCCGTAGGGATTCCCCTGTTTGCCATTGATGAGAAATTTTGCGCGTGAGCCAGCCTGCCCGCCAGCCAGTCCCTCTGGGGGTAGGCGAAAGCGTCCAGATTGGATGCCCAGGCTGACGGGAGTCTGAGGCGCATGTTCGTCGTCTGGGATGCGGAAGACGGTGCGCGTCCCCAGCCCGCCGCGAAATTTCCCCGCCCCGCCTGAATCCATTAAGAACTCGCGTCGTTCGACGATGAGGGGCGTGTCGCCTTCGAGAATTTCGATGGGCGTGTTCGCTCCGTTGGCGGGGAAGATGTAACTGTTTTCGCCGTCGCGCCCACTGCTCGCGCCCATGCCGCCGCCGCGGATGATGACCGAGTGCCAGGGTTTGCCGTTGTTGAATGTGCCGTAAAAAACGTTCATCGTGGCGGGCGTGCCGCCGCTGGATGCGATGACGCGATGCGGAAGCGCCTGCGCCAACGCGCGATAGATGATCTCTGCCATGAAGTGACCGATCTGCATCCGCGCGGCGACGGCGGCTGGGAAGCGGCAATTGACCACACTGCCTTCGGGCGCGTCGAGTTTGATGACCGCGACACTGCCGTGATTGTTGGGGATGTCGGGGTCGAAGATGCTTTTGATTGCCATGTGGACGTATGCGAAGGTGAAGTTGTACACGACATTGCCACCCCAACTGACTTGCGGCGACGAACCCGCAAGGTCAACTGTGATGTCGCTTCCTCTGATCTCGACGGCGGCTTTGATGATAATGTCCTTCTGCCCCTCCATCTGTTCGATGACGCCTTCGGCGCGATAGATTCCATCGGGGACTTGCTCGATCGCCGAGCGGACGCTTCTTTCACTGCGGGCGATAATTTCATCCGCAAGGTCGTCCAGCGAGTCGAGTTGATATTCATCCAGCATCCGCTGAACCTGCGCGGCGCAGACGTGATTCGCCGCCGTCTGCGAGCGGATGTCGCCGATGACATTTTCGGGCGTGCGGACGTTCCAGCGAATCATATCCAGCACGGCTTGATTCAACTCGCCGCGCTCGTACAGTTTCACCAGCGGAATGAACAGACCTTCTTCAAAGACATCGTGATTATCGGAGGCGACTCTCCCGCCGATATCCGAGTGATGCAAAACGCACGCCGTGAAGGCGGCAAGGTTTCCTTTGTGGAATATTGGGCTGAAGACGCAGATGTCGTTGAGGTGTCCCGCCAGCGCCCAGGGGTCGTTGGTGATGAAGACGTCGCCAGGGTAAAGCGCGTTCGCTGAAAATTTTTGCACGAGATTGCGGATGCCCAGCGCCATCGCGCCTGATTGCCCAGGCGTGGCGAGAGTCCCTTGCGCCAGTTCGCGCCCGTGACGGTCGGTGAACATGCAGGTGTAGTCGTGCGCGTCACGCAACAGGCTGGAGAACGCGGTGCGGGAGACGGTAGCGTCGGCTTCGTCCACAATGGAGATGAGCCGCCGCCAG
This sequence comes from Anaerolineales bacterium, assembly GCA_044222305.1. Taxonomy (GTDB): domain Bacteria; phylum Chloroflexota; class Anaerolineae; order Anaerolineales; family Villigracilaceae; genus Defluviilinea. The sequence continues at coordinate 72,670 of JBGANO010000007.1, read as the reverse complement.
AGGATTTCGAGTGTGATGGGGTCGAAGGTTCGGGTCATGAGGGTGTTCTCCGTAGCGCAAGAATTATCTTGCGATTCTCTTCCGTACATGAGAGTTTTTGGCTCTACCGTTTTTAACGGGAAAGCCCAAAAACCTCAGCCACGGATTTCACGGATTCGCGCGGATTGGTCTAAAAATTCGTGAAAATCCGTGTCAATTCGTGGCAAAGAGTCTTTGCACACGTTGTAATCCCATCCAAAACGGGAGAGCCGAGTTTTTTTACCGCGAAGCCCGCAAAGAGCGCAAAGAAAACCTGTTTAACTTGGCGCTCATTCGTTGTATTCGCGGTCTTACGCAAAGTGAACTTTGCGGTACTACGCATCTCTCCGCATATCCATCCACAAGAAACCGAACCCATCCACCGAGACCGTCGCGCTTTCGCCGACGATGATGGTGGATTCGCGTTCTTCGATGATGGCGGGACCCGCAAAGGATGCGCCGGGGAATAACTTGTAGCGGTCATAGACTTTGAAGGGGATGAAATCCTTCGCCTCGCCAGAGAACGCCAGCCGCTCGCCCTTGATTGCATTTTTGACATCGCCTTTCCTTTTGTCCAATTCTTGAAGTTTCAACGGTTGGACGGGCAGGCTGGCTCGCGCGCGGAAGTTGACGAACTCGATGGGAATCTCTGGATACGTGCGCCCGTATAAACGCTCATAATTTTTATCGAAGAGACTCCGCAGTTCGGTCGGCTGAAGTTGCGTGAAAGGCTTGGGCGGCAGAAGCAGGTTCGTCTCCGAGCCTTGACCGATGAAACGCGCGTCCACCGAGCGGGTGAAGGAAATTTCATCCGTCGCGCCCGCCGTGCGTAACGCGCGTTCGCCCTCCGCCTCCATCGCGCGGAAAAGTTTTTCGATTTCATCCAAATTCATATTGGCGAGCGACGCCTTGTGACTGCGAACCAGATCGAAGGCGCGGGGAGCGGTGAAAAATCCCAGCGCGGAGCCGACGCCCGCGTTGGGCGGAACGATCACGCGCGGAGCGCCGAGTTTATACGCCAGCCCATACGCATGGACGGGTCCCGCGCCGCCGAACGCCGCCAGCGTGACCACTTTGGGATTCCCGCCGCGCTCAGCGATATGAGTCTTCGCCGCCGCCGCCATCGTCTCGTTGATGAGATCGTGAATGCCCCACACGGCTTGGATGTACGAAACGCCGAGCGGCTGGGCGATTTGTTCCTCCACGCCGCGTCGCGCCGCCTCCACATCCAGTTTCATTTCGCCGCCGAGAAAATAATCCGCATCGAGATAGCCGAGCAGAAGATCCACATCGGTGACGGTGGGACGTTTGCCCCCGCGTCCGTAGCAGATGGGACCTGGTTCCGCGCCCGCGCTTTCAGGTCCGACTTGAAGCGTGCCGAGACGCGAGAGATGCGCGATGCTCCCGCCGCCCGCGCCGATCTCCATCAAATCCACCACTGGGACTTGAATCATCAGCCCGCTTCCTTTCATGAAGCGTTGGACTCTGCCCACCTCGAACGTTGGGACGACGCCCGCGACTCCGCCTTGAATCAAACAGGATTTCGCCGTCGTGCCGCCCATGTCAAAGCAGAACATTTCGGGCAGGTTGAAGAGACGGCTGAAATATTCGCCCGCGATCACCGCCGCCGTCGGACCCGACTCGATGATGCGCACGGGAAATTCCGCCGCCGTCTCGATGGAGGTGATGCCGCCGCTGGAGAGCATGATGAACAGGCGTCCGCTGAAGCCGAGCGAACTTAATCGCTTGGAAAGTTTTCGCAGGTACGTTTCGGTCAGCGGTTTGACGTAGGCGTTTGCGACCGTGGTGCTGGTGCGTTCGTATTCGCGGATCTGCGGCAGGACCTCGTACGATGTGGAGATGGAAACTTCTGGAAATTCTTTGGCGATGATTTCCTTGACCGCCAGTTCGTGCGCAGGATTTTCAAATGAGTTGAGCAAACATATCGCAATGGATTTCACGCCCTCGTCTTTCAACGCGCGGACGACCTCTCCCGCCTGTTTTGTGTCCAACGCTTTCAACACGCTTCCATCGGCGCGTAATCGTTCGCTGACTTCCATGCGCAGTGGGCGCGGCACAAGTGGTTTTGGAAATTCGGCGAAGACATCATACGGCGCGTAACGAGTCTCGCGCCCAAGTTCCAGCACGTCGCGGAATCCCTCGGTGGTGATCAAGCCCGTGTGCGCGCCTTTGCGTTCGATGATGGCATTGATGACCAGCGTCGTGCCGTGAATCACTTCCTTCATCTTTTGCGGCAGGTCAGGCACGCGCTTCGTTAACGCCCGCACGCCCTCCTCCACCGCGTCAGACGGGTCGCCTGGGGTGGTGAGGCATTTGTACACTTTGATCTCGCCCGTTTCATCGTCGAGAAGCACAAAGTCGGTGAACGTCCCGCCGATGTCACAACCAAGCCGCATAGATTCTCCTGTCGTCGTTCGTACCGCAAAGTTCACTTTGCGCTTGCATATTAGAGTTTGTCGTTATCAAGCAAAAACCATGTTGGACGCAGATAAACGCTGGCTTACGCTGATTCAAAAGAAGAAAAATCTGCGTTTTTCTGCGTTTATCTGCGTCCCGATTCCGTTTTCGATAGAGTCGATTGCAAATGGCAAGATAAATCTTGCCGTACTACAACCGAACCTGTTCCGCGTATTCGCCGAAGACTTCTTTCAGCGTCTTCGTGATCTCGCCAATTGTCGCATACGCGCGCACGGCTTCGATCAGCGCGGGCATGGTGTTTTGCCCGTTACTCGCGGCGGCGCGGACTTTTTGAAGAGCCGAATCAACTGTCCCTGCGTCGCGAGCCGCGATCACTTCCGCGGTGCGACGAATCGACTCATCCGCCTGTTTTGAATCGTAGGGATGAAGCGCCACGTCGCGCTTTTCCTCTTCCATGCGAAAGCGGTTCACCCCGACTTTGGGAATTGATCCATCCTGCACGCCTTTTTCAAACTGATAGGCTTGACGCGCCACCTCGCCCTGCAAGATTCCCGCGCTGACCGCCTCCACAATTCCGCCCCACTCTTCATCCACGCGCTTGATTTCGTCGGTCATGCGGCGCTCGAATTCGCTGGTCAAACTTTCGACGTAGTACGAACCGCCGAGCGGATCAACCGTGTCGCCGATGCCCATTTCTTCGATCAGGATTTGCATGGTGCGTAATGAAATCAGCGCGGCTTTTTCGGTTGGGATGGTGTAGGCTTCGTCGTAACTGCACAGCGCCATCGTTTGCGTGCCAGAGAGCGCGGAGATGAGCGCATAGTACGCGCCGCGCACGATGTTGTTTTCGGGCTGTTCGATGGTGAGACCGCCGCCGCCTCCGCCCGCGATCATTTTCATCATCATCGTGTTCGGATTCTTCGCGCCGAATTCATCCTTGATGATTCGCGCCCATAGTCTTCGCGCCGCGCGGAATTTTGAAATCTGCTCGAAGAAGTTGCCGTAGATGTCGAAGTTGAACGAGATCTGCCCCGCGAAGTCGTCCACGTTCAAGCCGCGCCCCAGTCCGCGACGGATGTATTCGCGCGCGATGGAGTAGGCGTAGGCGATCTCCTGCATGGGGTTCGCGCCCGATTCGCGGATGTGGTATCCGCAGACCGAAACGGGATAATATTTCGGGGCGTTGCGCGCGCAAAATTCAATCGTGTCGCCGATCAAGCGGACGGCTGGCTCGACGGGGAAAATCCACGCGCCGCGCCCGATGTATTCCTTGAGGATGTCGTTCTGCGCCGTGCCGCGCACTTGATTCAACGGCACGCCCTGCTTCTCGGCGGTGACGAAATACATCGCCATGATGGGAGCCGCCACCGCATTGATGGTGAGCGAGACGCTGATCTGGTCAATGGGGATGCCCGCGAAAGCGACTTCCATGTCGGCGAGCGTATCCACTGCCATGCCCACGCGCCCCACTTCGCCCTCCGCCAGCGGGTCGCTGGAATCGAGTCCCATTTGGGTCGGGAGGTCGAACGCGACGTTGAGGGCGTTCTGTCCGTTTTCGATTAAAAATTTGAAGCGTTGATTCGTTTCATGCGGCATTCCGAAGCCCGCATACTGACGCATGGTGAACGGTCGCTGGCGATACATGAAGGGATGAATCCCGCGCGTGAATGGAAATTCGCCAGGCTTGCCGATGTCGCTGGCGGAGTCGATTCCGCTCAGGTCTTCGGGTCCATACACGGGTTTGACGGGGATGCCCGATTCCAGAATCACATCTCGAATTTTGTCTGCCATTACATGCTCCTGTATCGTATTGCGTAGGGCGCGTTCTCTAACGCGCCATCATGCGGCATTGCGAAACAGTCGGCGTTAGAGAACGCCGACTACGCATTTTCTTTCACGCGATTGCGGATGAACTCAGCAATCTCCTCGAACCTGCTGCTGCTGGGAAACACGCCCGCCACGCCGAACGCGGTCAGCGCGGGGATGTCTTGTTCGGGGATGTTGCCGCCGACCATGACGAGTTTATCGCCCATGCCCGCCTTGCGGAGTTCGTTCATCAATTTTTCCGCGATGGGCAGGTGCGCCCCAGAGAGAATGGAGAGACCGATCACGTCCACGTCCTCTTGCAGGGCGCTTTCGACGATCTTGGGGACGGTCTGATGCAAGCCTGGGTAGATCACCTCAAAGCCAGCATCGCGCAAGGCGAGGGTCACCAGTCTCGCGCCGCGATCGTGACCGTCCAGCCCTGGTTTGGCGATCAGCACTCGGATGGGTTTGTTTGTCATGAGTGATTTCCTTCTGGATAAATTCCTGTTTTTGCGAAAGAATTTTTGAACCGCTAAGCGCGCAAAGGTCGCTAAGAAGACCTTTTAAAATCTTCACGTTCTTGGCGTTCAAAGAATATTTGAACCGCTAAGCGCGCGAAGGTCGCTAAGAAGACCTTTTAAAATCTTCACGTTCTTGGCGTTCAAAGAATATTTGAACCGCTAAGCGCGCAAAGGTCGCTAAGAAAACCTTTTAAAATCTTCACGTTCTTGGCGTTCAAAGAATGTTTGAACCGCTAAGCGCGCGAAGGTCGCTAAGAAGACCTTTTAAAATCTTCGCGTTCTTGGCGTTCAAAGAATATTTGAACCGCTAAGCGCGCGAAGGTCGCTAAGAAGACCTTTTAAAATCTTCGCGTTCTTGGCGCTCTTAGCGGTTAATTTTTTTTCACTCATTTCCGCGACTCAGGAACACCCATTGCTTTGGCGATGATGTTCCTCAACACTTCGGATGTGCCGCCGCCGTATAACAAAAATCGCGCGTCGCGGTAGTAGCGTTGGGCGTCGTATTCCATCGCAAAGCCGTAACTGCCGTGGATGCGCGTGCATTCGTCGGCGATGAAGTTGGCGGTTTCGGTGGCGAATAGTTTCGTCATGGACGCGAGTTTGACGTCCTTGTTACCCGCGTCAATATCCTTCGCCGCCTGATAGACCAGTGCGCGCGCCGCCTCCAGCCTCGTGCCCATCTCGGCGATCTTGTGCGAGATGGCTTGATAGTTTGCAATCGCCTGCCCCGATTGGACGCGCTCATTGGAATATTTGATGGATGATCTCAACGCCGCCTCGCCCAGACCCAAAGCCAACGCGCCCGTCATCACGCGGATCTGGCACAAGATGTCGCCCAGATTTTTGAATCCCGTGCCTTGTTTGCCGAGCATGTTCTCTTGCGGAACATGGACATGCTCCAGAATCAACTCGGAGGTTTCCGATGCTCGCACGCCCATCTTCTCGATCTTGCGTCCCACGCGAGCGCCCGCTCTTTCCTTCTCGACGAGAAAAAAGTCAATTCCTTTGAAGCCAGCCTCGGGGTCCGTTTTTGCGGCGACGGTGAAGAAGTCCGCCACCGTCGCGGAGGTGATCCACATCTTCCTGCCGTGAATCTCCCAGCCGCCATCCTTTTGAATCGCGCGGGTGGTGATGCCGCCGAGGTCGGAGCCGAAATCGGGTTCGGTCATCGCGATCGTGCCGATTTTTTCGCCGCGCAATGCGGGCACGAGCAGGTGTTGACAATGTTCATCCGTGCCAAAGCGAGAGACCAAGTCGGTGCCCATCAATGTTTGCATGGCGACCGCCGCCGCAAGCGAGAGCGAGCCGCACGCGATCTCTTCCATCATCAGGCAGTAGGTGAGGAAGTCCGCCTCCATGCCGCCGACGGATTCGGGATAGCGCAGGGCGAAGTAGCCGTTGGCGGCGCATCGCTGAAACAGCGCGCGCGGAAATTCGCCCTGCTCGTCCATCTCTTGCGCGGCGGGAATCACTTCCTTCTCCACAAAACTGCGGACGGATTGGCGAAATTGTTTTTGTTCTTCGGTTAACAATAGGTCCATTGGTTAGCCTGTTGTGGTTATGATCAACTTTGGTTGAGCGGGGCTGAAGCCGCCTGCTCAGTACGTGGAAGCCCTTCGGGCTATCCTCGCAACAAACGCTCGCGAGTCCGCTTTAGCGGACTTTCATGTACTGAGGCAGGGCTTCAGCCCGCCGAGACTGTTGCGAGAGAACCGTCCACGAATGAACCACGAATAAACGAATTTGAGCAACGCATTCGAGTATTCGTGAAATATTCGTGGATGGTCTTTTAGATTACGCCTCTCTCCTTCAACTCACTCAAATCACAGCCCAACGCCTCAAACACACTCGCATTCTGCTCGCCCAAACGCGGAGGGAATCCCAGCGTCAGACCTTTTTCTTTCAAACGCGCCGAGATGACGGCTGGCGGAGAAATCGCAATCTCGATTCCCGAGCGCGAATCACGCGCCTTCACGAGTTGACTCGCGATCAACGGGTCGGCGCAGACTTGCGGGATGGTGTTCACGCGCGAGACAGGCACGCTGATCTTGTTGCACATTGCGATCATCTCAGCCGTGGAATGATTCTTGAAGATCGCGCTCAATTGCCCGTTGAGTTCGTCCACCGCGGCGATGCGCCCCGCGTTATGTTTGTATTTTTCATTCGCAAGCGATTCGAATCCTTGCTGTCCCGTCAACGCCTCCCATTGGCGATCGTTGCCGACGGCGAGATACACGAATCCGTCCGATGTGGGGTAGACCGACACGGGCGCGAAGAATTGATGCGTGTTGCCGCGCCGCGCCGCCTTCACGCCGAAACTATGCGAGAGCAATACGGGCGAGACCATCCACGAGACGGCGGATTGGAACATTGAAATAGCCAGCCGCGCGCCCTCGCCAGTGACCGCCCGCAGATAGAGCGCCTTCATCACCGCGCCGTAGGCATGTTCGCCCGCGCCCAAATCCACCATCGGCAAGCCGAAGACCATCGGGTCGCCGTTTGATTCTCCAGTGAGTTCCATAAAACCTGAGCGCGCCTGCAAGATCGGGTCGTACGCCGCTTCGTTGCTCGTCGGTCCAAAACCCGTGATGCCCACCCAGATCAGATCGGGCTTGATCGCGCTCAGCGTTTCGTAATCAATTCCCAACTTCTTGTAAGAGTCGGGGCGTTGATTCGTGGCAAAGATATCAATCGGCGTTTCGCGGATCAAGCGATGCAGGATGTCGCGCCCCGCCTCGTCGAGCAGATTCAGCGTGATGGATTCCTTCCCCAAATTGTTCGGCAGGAAGTAAGCGTTCATCCCCGACTCGAAGCCTGTCTCCGCCTGCGAGTCGCTCAACACCTGCGGACCCACCCAGCGGTTCGGGTCGCCGCGCGGAGGCGACTCAAGACGGATGACCCGCATCCCATCCATGACCAGTTTCAAGGTCATATAAGGAAGCGTCGTCGCCTGTTCGAGAGAGAGGACGGTCAGGGAGTCGAGATGGCTCATATCAAAAAATTCTGCGTAGGGCGCGTTCTCTTACGCGCCCGTCGGCATTCATCGGCGTTAGAGAACGCCGACTACGCCGCGGGCTTCTTCTCCGCCAGATGGATCAACACGCCGAACGAATCTTTCGGATGCACGAACGCCTCGCGCCAGACCTTACCTTCAAACGTGACGCCCTCGCTATACGTGTGACGATAAGCGATGCGCCCGCCGCGCCTTTCCAGTTCGGCGATGGCTTCGTCGAGATCGTCCACTTCGTAGGTGATGTGATGCACGCCAGGTCCGCCGTTGCGTTTGAGGAACTTCGCCACAGGGCTGTCTTCGCGCGTCGGTTCGAGCAGTTCCATCAGGCTTTCGCCCACTTCAAACGGACGATAGCGGATGCCCATATCTTCGATATTTTCTTCCTCGTGAAATTTCGCGTCGAACCACTGTTCAAAAAACTTCCGCGCCTCCTCCAGATTTGGCACAGCCAATGCGACCCGTTCAATGCGTTTGATGTACGTCACGCGGCGACTCCTTCCGTTTCAAAGACAAGTTTGAGGGTTTGCGCGAACGCCATGTTTTCTTCCATCGTCCCCACGCTGACGCGGATGGCGTTCTTCATCCCGAATGGGGTCAACTCGCGGACGATGAATCCGCGTTGCAACAACAGTTCCGTCAGGCGAGCCGCCCCCAACGGCGGAGCGATAACCGCCACAAAGTTCGCCTGACTCGGAATGGCTTGCAGGTCCAAATCGGCAAACGTTGATTCAAAATAATCGCGCCCGTTCAAGACCGTTTTGCGCTGAAGTTCGTTGTACTCGTCGTCGTCCATGCTGGCGGCGGCGGCGCACATGGCGATGTCGCTGGTGTTGAACGGCAGGAGCGCGTGACGCGTGTACTCGGTCAGTTCGGCGGAGGCGATCATGTATCCCACCCGCAGATTCGCCAGCCCCGAAGCCTTGGAAAAACTTCGCAAGACGATGACGTTGCGTCCCCGCTCGATGTATTCCAAACTTTCGGCGTGGGACGGATCGGTCACGTAGTCATGATACGACTCGTCCATCAACACGATCACATGCTCAGGGACGCGACTCATGAAGCGGTCGAATTCGCTCTGAGTGATGATCATCCCTGTGGGGTTGTTCGGCGTGCAAAGAAAAACGATGCGCGTGTCGTCGTCAATCGCGGCGAGCATCGCGTCGAGGTCGAAGCGGTGGTTTGGGAGAAGCGGAATGATTCGGCTCTCTCCGCTGAACGTGGTCGTCAGGATGCGATACATCGGGAAGGTCGCGTCCGCCATGATGTTGTTGCCGCCGTCGAAGGTGAACGCCTGCGTGACCATCCGCAGCAAGTCCGTCGCGCCGTTGCCGATCAAAAAATTATTTTCGGTGAAGCCGCGCCCAAACCGCGCCGCCAGTTTTCGGCGCAGGTTCACATCCCCCACGCCAGGGTAGCGATGCGCTTCCGTCATCATCTCCAGCGCGGCTTGAATCGCAAGCGGAGACGAACCCACTGGGCTTTCATTCGAAGCGAGCTTGACGATCTTTTCAAGCCCATACTTTTCGTGAATCTCCTGAATGCTCCTGCCCGCCACGTAAAGCGGGACAGTCAACAAGTCGGGGTTGAAGCGGGGTTTCGTCATTCTGTCTCCTTGGCTCGCGTGTAGGGCGCGTTCTCTAACGCGCCCGTTGGCGTTAGAGAACGCCAACTACGCCTTGTTTTTTTCATCCAACGCCGCCAGCACACGCTCGGGCGTCATCGGCAGTTGAATCATGCGCACGCCCACCGCGTCGTAGATCGCGTTTGCAATCGCGGCGGCGGTTGGCGTGCCGCCCATCTCGCCCACGCCCTTCGCGCCGAACGGACCACCAGGGTCGTCGGTCTCGATGATGTGCGTTTCGATGATCGGCATATCGGCGGATGTGAACAGACGATAATCGAGCAGGTCGGGGTTCAACACTTTGCCGTCTTTCACGATCAACTCTTCGGTCAACGCATAGCCCAGCCCCATCTGCGCCCCGCCTTCGATCTGCCCCTCCACCGCCATCGGATTGATCGCATGACCGACATCGTTCGCGCACGCCAGCCGCAAGACTCGCACCTTGCCCGTTTCGGTGTCCACTTCCACTTCCGCCATTTGCGCGCCGAAGCCATACGCCGCCGAAATATTTCCTTTATACGTGTCCTTGTCCACCAGTTGAGTCGGCGGGTCGTACCAGCCTTCGCCGAGGATGACCTTGCCGCCTTCTTTAAAATGACGACGACGGGCAACCTGTTCCAATGAGATGGACTTCCCCGCTTCACCCCTGACTGTGACCTGCCCCGCGCTCGCGGACAGTTGATCCACGCCGACGCCGAGCAGTTGCGCCGCCGTCTCGAAGATTTGATTCCGCGCATCCACTGCGGCGAGGTACGCGGCGTTGCCCGCGATGAACGTCGTCCTGCTGGCATGGACTCCCACGTCCCAGGGTTTGATGTCGGTATCGCTGTTCAACACGGTGATGTTTTCGATTTTCACGCCCAGCGTCTGCGCGACGATTTGCGCCAGCACAGTCTCCGAACCCTGACCGATTTCCGTCGAGCCGGTGATCAAAGTCACATGCCCGAAGTCGTCCACTTTCACGGTCGCCCCGCAACCATCACTGCGATAGATGCGCGCCCCGCCGCCAACGTTCAGCGTGGAGGCGAATCCGATTCCGCGTTTTTTATAAGGATGAGGGATGAATGATGAATGATGAAGATCGGCGGCGTTTGTATTCATCCCTTCGACTTCGCTCAGGACAAGCCTTCCGCCTTCATCATTCATCCTTGCTGAGTCCGCGCTCGCGGCGACGGCTTCGAGACATTCCTTCAACCCGCAAGAAGTAATGACCAATCCCTGCGGCGTTGTGGAGTTGGGGACGTTCGCGTTCATGATGCGGAAATCCACAGGGTCCATGTTCAAGGCTTCGGCGAGGCGATCCATGAGCGTTTCGATAAAAAACGTGGATTGCGGATTGCCGTAGCCGCGCATCGCGCCCGTGATTAAATTATTGGTGTAAACGCAGTCCGCCGTGAAGCGCACATGCGGCACTTGATATAGCGAAGCGGTGGTCTCCATCATCACCAGCGGCGTGACCGTTCCCCACGAAACATACGCGCCAATGTCCAACATGCACGACACGTCCCTGAACGTGAGAGCGCCGTCCGCTTTCGCGCCCGCCCGCACGGTCACCTCCGCTGGCTGACGCGCGGGACCCGCCAAAAATTCCTCCTCGCGCGAAAACGCCACGCGCACGGGTTGACCTGTCCTGCGCGACATCAACGCCGCGATGGGTTCGTAGGGATAGATGTCCAGTCCGCGCCCGAACGCGCCGCCGACGGCAGTCTGAATGATGCGGACGTTGCTCCCAGGAATTCCCAACGCTTCAGACAAATCGCGTTGTAACAGGAATGGAATTTGCGTCGTGCTCCACAGCTTCAGATGATCCCGATGATCGAACTGCGCCACAACCACGCTGGTTTCCATGCACACATGCGACACATACGGAAGCAAAAATTTTTCTTCCACCACCACCGCCGACTCGCTCTCCCCTTGCGCCAGATCGCCGTGCGAGTAGTTGTAGCGTTGAAACAGATTCGACTTGTGCTCGGGGTGAATCAACAACGCGCCTTCGCTCAGCGCCTCGCGCGGCGAAAAGATATTCGGCAGGAGTTCGTAATCCACTTCGATGAGCGATAACGCTTCTTCGGCGATGTCGGCGTCTGCCGCGACCACGCCCGCGATCTCGTCGCGCAGACTCCGCGCAATATCCTTGAAAGGCTTGTTATCCTTGCCATAACCGAACAGATGCGGCGGGTTATCTTTCGATGTCAACACGCATTTGACGCCGCGCAATTTCTCGGCGCGGGAGGTGTCCATGCGAACGATTTTTGCGTGCGGATAACGCGAATATAAAATGCGCCCGTGCAACATGCCTGGCAGGCGCACATCATGACCATACGTGGTCTTGCCCGTCGCCTTGCTGGGCGCGTCCAGTTTGGGAATGCGTTGACCGATGAGCGCGTCCGTCATGCCGACCCCTCCGCAACGCTCATCACCGCTTCGATGATTTTTGCGTAGCCTGTGCATCGGCAGAGATTCCCCGCCAGCCACGCCCGCGCTTCGGCTTCGGTCGGCTTCGGGTTTTCATCCAGCAACGCTTTAATATTCATCACAAATCCCGGCGTGCAAAAGCCGCATTGGATGCCGCCCTTCTCGACCAGCGCGCGTTGGATGGGATGCAACTGCCCCTCGGTTGCGAGTCCCTCCACCGTGAGAACCTCCGCGCCGTTCCAATCCGCCGCGAGCATCATGCACGAAGTCACAGGCTGACCGTTGACGATCACCGTGCACGCGCCGCAATCGCCCGAGTCGCATCCGCGATGCGCGCCCATCAGCGCGAGTTCGTTCCGCAAAACGTCCAGCAAACTTCGCCGCGCGTCAACATAAATTTCATGCGCGTCGCCATTAACATTAAGCGTGATCAGCGTTTTCATAACGTCGCCTCGATGCCTCTGCGTGTCAAAACTTCCACCATTCGTTTTCGATACCATGCCGCGCTTCTCACATCGCTGATGGGGGAACACGACTCTGCGGATATTTTCGCGGCTTGGCGGATGACCTCGCCTGTGAGCGTTTGCCCCTCCAGCGACACTTCCCCGCTTCTCACCCGAAGTGGAGTTGGCGCGACCGCCCCCAACACGATTCGCGCCTGTTGGCAGTTGCCGCCCTGTTGTTGAATCCGCACAGCCACGCCGACGATGGCAATGTCCATGAACGCGCGCGGCGAATGTTTGAGGTATGCCGTCTTTCCCTGCGGCGGCGGGACGATGATCTCTTTTAACAACTCGCCCTTTTGCAAAACAGATCTGCCAGGTCCCGTAAAAAATTCGGCGAGCGGAATCTGTCGCTCGGAGGAAAGGCTGACGAGGCAGGCAACAGCGTCAAGGGCGATGAGAGGCGGGGCGAGGTCTGCGGATGGCGAGGCGTTGCACAAGTTCCCGCCCAGCGTCGCAAGACTGCGAATCTGCTCCGACGCCATGAGTCCAGCCGCCGAAGCGAGGACAGGATAGCGGTCGCGGATGAGCGGCGAGCGGGTTAAATCCCTCAGCGTGGTGAGAGCGCCGACGCGCAAGCCTTCATTTGAATCGAACGACAGCGCGCGCAGTTCGGGGATGCGTTTGACGTTGAGCACGGCGGCGGGCTTGACGATGTGATTCTTGACCCTGAGAAGCAAATCGGTGCCGCCCGCGATGATGGCGGCGTTCCCGTTGCGCTCAGACAAAATCGAAAGAGCCTCAGTCAGTGTGGCGGGGGTGAAGTGATCGAATGAGTTCATCAATTTTTTTTAACCACGAAGGCTTGTGTTGAGCCTGTCGAAACATCACAAAGGTCACGAAGGGACAACGCTCGTGACCTGATGCCCTTCCCCCCCTTTGTGTGCTTCGTGTGCTTCGTGTCCTTTGTGTTTGATTTCTTTTTTCTTCCCCGCCTCAAAGCCCGCGTTGATTGCCTGCAAATTTTTTTCGCTTCCCTTTTTCGAGATTTGCTTGAGCGTTTGAATCATGTTTTCGTATGGAATATCTAAAAAGGAAAACGCCGCGACGAACCCCGCCAGAACGATATTCGCGGCGGCAGGCGAACCCAACTCAACGGCGACTGCGGTGGCGGGGTAATTCAAAACGCGGATGTTCAATCGTTCGAGATGCGGCGCGAGGCTTTCATGCAACCCTTCGGCGCTGTTGACGAAGACCGTCCCGCCGCGCCGCATGAAATCGAGGTTTTGCATGGCTTCGCCTGGGTCCATGGCAATCATCACATCCGCCGAGCCGCGCTGGACCAATGGCGCGTCGCTTCCGTTGATCTTGAGATGCGAGATGACCGAGCCGCCGCGCTGACTCATCCCATGCGTTTCAGAGACCACCACGCCCAGCCCAAGATCGAGCGCGGTTTGCGAGAACAGGCGCGTGAGGAAGACGATCCCCTGCCCGCCAATGCCCGTGATGATGACCTTGCGTTCGTTAGTCGAGTTCATGGTTTATTGATTTCTCTGCGTAGGGCGCGTTCTCTAACGCGCCCGTTGGCGTTAGAGAACGCCAATTACACTTTTATCCAACCATCTCCGCAATCTTTGGGACGATGAATCCCTTGTGGCACGCGTCAATACACTGACCGCAATCCACGCAGATGGTGTAATCAATGTCCACGCGGCTACCGTCGGCGCGAAGAACCAGCGCGGGACATTCAAACGCCTCCGTGCAGAAGCGGCATCCGTCGCATTCTTCGGTGATGATAACGGGAAGCGGATTCTCCAGAATCGGTTCCTTGTCGTACAAAACGCACGGACGGTCCGCGATGACGACTGCCACGCCTCCGTTCGGAGATTGCGCGTGCGCCTGCGCGTCTTTCAGGATGTCGGCGAAGTCCTCCTGCTCATACGGGTCGGTCACTTTGAGGTATCCGACTCCGCAGGCGCGGACGAGATCGGGGATGGAAACTTTGCGCGGCGCTTCGGAGCCGTCGGCTAGATAGTCGTTTGCGGCGGTCGGCTGAAAGCCCGTCATGGCGGTGGTGTGATTATCGAGAATCAGCAACACAAACCGCGCCCCCGTGTGGACGGCGTTGATCAGCGGCGGGATGCCCGAATGAAGGAAGGTCGAATCGCCGATGGTCGCCATGATGACGCGCTCGTCGTTGGCGAGTCGGTTGGCTTGGAAGAATCCGTTCGCCATCGTGATCGAAGCGCCCATGTCTACGAACGTATCCACCGCGCGGAGGTTCGTCCCCAACGTGTAACAGCCGATGTCGCCAGGGTAGATGGCGCGCGGACCGAACGTCCGCTTCATGGCGTAAAACGCGGAGCGATGCGAACAGCCAGGGCATAAGCGCGGTCGCCTCACGGGCAGGGACAGCGTTTTGATGAACGCGCTCAGTTCGCTGTCTTCGGGCGCGGCGTTGACGGGGATCCCCGCCTGCGCGAAGATTTTATGCAAAACCGCGAACATCACTTCGGGAGTCAACTCGCCCGCGTTGGGAACCGCGCCGTCGAGTCGTCCCTTCACCTGTCTGCGATCCGCGATTTGCAATTCGATGCACGTGTCTGGCTCTTCCAACACGACGACGGTTTTGACCGACGCGCAAAAATTTTCGACTAAAGATAATGGCAGTGGGAACGGCGTTCCAATTTTGAGCATGGGAACGCGGACACCCAACTCAGTCAGCGCCTGCTGGGCGGTGTGGAACGCGACGCCCGAGGCGATGATTCCAATCGCGCCGCTGTTATCGGCGTCCATCGTTTCGTTATAGTTCGATTTGGAAAACTCGGCGGTGATGTCGCTCAGTTTTTGGTTGAGTTCGTTATGAAGTTTGAAGCGCAGTTTGGGTGTGGCAGTCCAATGGACTGGGTCTTTCTGAAATTTGACGGATGGAATTTTTTCATCGGGCGCGGATTCGTCCACCTCGTTCGGGCTGACGGCGTGACACAAGCGCGTCGTCGGGCGGACGATGACGGGAATCTTGTAGCGCTCCGAAAGCGCGAACGCATCTTTTATCATCTCGCGCGCCTCCGCAGGCGTAGACGGATCGAACACGGGGACTTTGGCGGTGAGCGCCAGCAATCGTGAATCCTGTTCGGTCTGGGAGGAGTGCGGTCCAGGATCGTCGGCGGGGATGATGACGAATCCGCCTTTGACGCCTGTGTACGCCGCGCTAAACAGCGGATCGGATGCGACGTTCAATCCCACCTGTTTCATCGCCACGGCGGCGCGCAATCCCGTCCAACTGGCGGCGAGCGCCACCTCGAACGCCACCTTCTCATTGACCGACCACTCCGTGTACACGTCGCGGTTGAGGCGTTTCTTATACTTGATGACCCCCGCCAGAATTTCAGAGCTCGGCGTGCCGGGGTAGGCGGTCACCACGCGGCAACCCTGTTCCACCATCCCCAAAGCGATCGCTTCGTTACCTGTGATTAGTTGAGTAGGCATGGGCAATTCACTCATCGAACACAAATACCGGTTCCTGATACAACCGAATTTTGTTCACCTTCAATCTCTGGCGGATGCTTTCATCCAACCAGGCATTCTTTTCTTCGAGGGAGGACGAATCGTCGAACTTCTCGATGGGGATATTCAACCCCAACGCTCTCCCGGGGATGAGATGCCGGGTCACCCCCATGGGAATTTTGCTCCCGTTGAGGGCGATCTCCACCACATCCGACGGCGCGTACGCGGGAAACGCAATGACCGCCGAAAGGTTGGGATATTCCCCGATCAGGAGCGGCATGTTGATCGCCGCCGTGCGATGGACTTCCGCTTTCCCCCGATAGACCGAGACCAGCTGGCAGAGCAGATCCGCTTTATTGCAGATATCGCCCTCGCACAACACGGCGAACTGTGCGCCGTTACGCATGATGATGCAGGCTTCGATATCCCGCGCGTTCAATCGCTGGATGGCGGTTGTCTCCTCGATCGGCTGAATTGTAAACTCATCGATATCCGCAAGGTCCGCAAGTAAATGGTCCGGAGACAAACCAACGATGATGTGATTCCAAACGCTAAGGTCCACGGTTTCCTTATCGTAATCCACGATCTGGACCATGGCGTCGCGAAAGCCCATAGCCCTCAACGCTGTAACGCGAGTCGCCCCATCCAGCACGATATATTTCGATTGGTATTCCGCCACAATAGGCGGATTGCGCAGAAATCCATCCCGCGTGATGGAATCGACGATCCGCTGCACGCGGTAGGGATCATCCTCTTCATGCAGTAACAATTTCTCGAGCGAAACAAAACGCAGGCGGATTTCAGACGGTTCGAGGGTACGCATAACATGCCAATCATTTGATTACCTTGCTTTAAGAATTGGGACGCTGATAAACGCAGAAAAACGCAGATTTTCTCTTTTTTATCAGCGTAAATCAGCGTTCATCTGCGTCCAAAAGCATTCTATAAGGTAATCAAGCCAATCATCTAATGTTTATGTTCCTGTATATTCATTCCTCCAACTGTATCGTTGGAGGAATGAATAAGAGATTCCGCTCGTTAGAGAGCGACCTCCGGCAATTCCTTCATGGACGCTTCGATCTTTTCAGCGGGATATTCAAAGCGCTGGAGGTTTCCTTTCATGTATTCATCGTAAGACGCCAGGTCGAAGATGCCATGACCTGAAAGGTTGAAGGCGATCACCTTCTTCTTGCCTTCCGCCTTGCATTTCAGCGCCTCGTTGATTGCGGCGCGGATGGCGTGAGACGATTCGGGCGCTGGGACGATTCCCTCCGCCTTGGCGAAAATGGACGCGCCCTCGAACGTATCCAACTGGTCGATGGCGACTGCTTCGACGTGACCGCTGTCCACCAGCGCGGAGACGTGCGGCGCCATACCATGATAGCGCAGTCCGCCCGCGTGGATGCCTTCCGGCACGAAGTTGTGACCGAGCGTGTGCATCTTGACGATGGGCGCCATCTGCGCGGTATCGCCGTAATCGAACGCGTATTTGCCCTTGGTGAGCGTCGGGCAGGCGGCTGGTTCAACGGCAACGACGCGCGTCTTCGCGCCTTCCGTCAGATTCTTGTGGATGAAGGGGAAGGTGAACCCGGCGAAGTTGCTTCCGCCGCCGACACAGGCGATGACCGTATCCGGGTATTCGCCAGCCATGTCGAACTGCTTGATGGCTTCCAACCCGATGACGGTTTGGTGCATGAGCACGGGTCCCAGCACTGAACCGAGTGAATATTTATATTTGCCATTGGACGTCGCTGCCGCTTCCACCGCCTCCGAAATGGCAATGCCCAGCGAGCCGGGGCTGTTGGGATCCTCCGCCAGCACTTTTTGCCCGTATTGGGTTTTGTTCGAAGGGCTGGGAGTGACCGTCGCGCCGAAGTTCTCCATGATGATGCGGCGATAGGGTTTCTGGTTGTAGGAAACCTTCACCATGTAGACGTGACATTCCAAATCGAAGAAGTTGCACGCCATCGACATTGCCGAACCCCACTGCCCCGCGCCGGTTTCTGTGGTGAAGCCTTTAACGCCCTCTTCTTTTGCGTAAAACGCCTGGGCAATGGCTGTGTTAGGCTTATGCGAGCCAACGGGCGAAACTCCTTCATATTTGTAGTAAATGTGGGCGGGCGTATCCAGCGCCTTCTCGAGACGGTGGGCGCGATAAAGAGGCGACGGACGCCACAGTTTGTATATGTCGCGGACCGGTTCCGGGATCTCGATCCAGCGATCCATGCTGACCGCTTCCATGATGAATTTCATGGGGAATAAAACTGCCAGGAAGTCCGGGGTCACCGGCTCCTTGGTGCCGGGGTGCAGTACCGCGTTCCAAGCGGTCTTGGCTGGGTCCACCGGCATATCGGGGTTGATGTTGTACCAAGCCTTGGGCATATCGGCTTCGGTGAGTACGTACTTATATTGGTCGCTCATGGGTGTTCCTCGCTTTGTTTGATTTGAATTATTGGAAGAAGATTTTTTGATTTATTGTTCATCCATAACGCTTCTCCTGTCATCTTCAAAACGTTATTTGTAGTCGCCCAATGTGCGGCAACTTGTGCTTACTATACGCAAGGTCAACGCTCGTTTTGCAACGCGAAAATAAAAACCCCCTGGCAGGGGATATGGCAATGCGATTGTGAAAATAAATTTTGGATGGACGATCTGGAAAACAATGCTTGATTTAAAAAGGTATCCACCGCTTTGAGCCAACACGATATTGCTGAGAGACTGGCATCGCGCGCCGGCTCCCAGCGTTTGGCGATTACATCAATCAATAACCGATCCTGCCGCGCACAAAACAGACATACATCCACGCAGAACCTCCAGAGGCGACCAAATTTCACCGCCTCAAAACATATCTCACTTTTATATCATACCGTAAACTAAGTGAGATATATTCAGTATAATGGATTCTTGGGATTTGTCAACTTAAAACGCTTGGGGTGTATGGTTTCCTCAAAATCAGGGGTTGCTATTCTGATGTGTCAAGCCACGGAGCACACAGAGCTATTGAGTGTTTTCTCTCTACGATCTCAGCGCTCTCCGTGCGCGGAGAATTTTTCGCCCGTATTTCCCGCTCTCTTTTGTACACAGATTACGCGTATCAAGCGGATTTTTCTTTGTTCACGGGGAACTCAGCGCTCCCACAATTCCTGGCGTGAAATGAAACGCTTTCTTAACCCTCTCGCAATGAATTTTGGGTAAAATCACTCCAGTTTTCCTCATCCAACTCACATGGCAAAAGAATTCACCTTCAACTGGCAATGGGATATTAAGTCCTCCCCCGAAGCGATCTGGTCGCTGGCGGCGGATACGAACCGCTTCAACCGCGACACGGGTCAGCCGGGGGTGGAACTGCTCAGCAACGTCAGAGGGACGAAGCGGGCGCGCATGAAACTTCCCATCCTCCGCGTGGAGTGGGAGGAGGAGCCGTTCGAGTGGACCTACCCGTATTCGTTCGGCATCACCCGCCGTTACAGCAAGGGTCCGCTCGATGAAATGCGGACAAACGCCAACTTCACCCCGTTGCCCGAAGGCGGAACGCGCATCACCTATAGTTCAACTTTTATTACCGGAAACATCTTTGCTCAGATTGGTATTCCGTTTGGGATCGGCGTCATTGCGAAGAATCGCTTCGAGCGCGCTTTCCGCAAATACGATGCGATCATCCAGCGCGGAGAATCTGTCAGCGAACTGCCGCGTCGGCGCGCGTTAAGCGCGGGTGGGCGAGCCAGATTCAAAAGTCAGAGTGAAGCGGTGGTGAAGCAGGGGACGAATCCCGAACTGGTGAATCGTCTCGAAGATTTTCTCGATCATGCCGACGAGTTGTCCATCCAACGCATCAGACCGTACGCGCTCGCCGATCATTGGAAAACGAATCGCCGCGCCGTGCTTGAAATGTTTTTACGCGCCACACGCGCGGGCATTGTGGATATGTCTTGGGATTTGCTTTGCCCATCGTGCCGCGGCATCACTGAAGGTCACAGCAATCTTGCCGATGTGCATGGCGATTCGCATTGCAACACATGCCAGATTGATTTTCGCACGAACTTCGATCACAACATCGAGGTGGTGTTCAGACCCAACGCCTCTGTGCGACCGATTGATTACGCCGCCGCATTTTGCGTGGGAAGCCCGCAGTTGCAACCGCATGTGGTGATGTCGCAAAGTTTGTCGCCGTTGCGATCACTGCCGGTGGATGTGCAACTCGAGCCGGGTCGTTTCACGATGCGCGCTTCCAACGCGAGCGGTTCTGTTTCTATCTTTGCGGATGCGGACGGGGCATCGAAAGCGGATTTGCGCGTGACTCAATACGGATGGCCCCCCGAAGAACAACGCGTCTCGCTTCTCCCCACCCTCAACCTGATCAACGCCACCGACGCCGACTCTACCTTTCAACTTGAGCGCACGTCGTGGGGAGACCAAGCCGCCACCGCCGCAGACGTGACCGCGTTGCAAGTCTTCCGCGATCTGTTCGCCACCGAAGTGATTCGCCCCGGCGAGGAAATTTCCGTCGGTTCGATCACGTTGATGTTCACCGACTTGCGCGAATCGACGCGCTTGTATCGCAGAATCGGCGACGCGCCGGCGTTCGGACGCGTGCGCGAACATTTTCAATTGCTCGAAGATGAGATCGCCGCCGAGGGTGGCGCGATCGTCAAAACGATGGGTGATTCGGTCATGGCGGCATTTCGCCATCCGATTGCCGCGGTGCGCGCGATGTGGAAAGCGCAAGTGAAGATCATGGAACGCGGCGAGCCGATGTTGTGGCTCAAAGCGGGGATGCACAAAGGTCCGTGTATCGTTGTGAACTTGAATGACCGCTTGGATTATTTCGGCTCGACAGTCAATATCGCCGCGCGCCTGCCGGGCTTTTCACAAGGCGGCGAGTTGATCTTCACCGAGGAAATTTACAAGGACCCCGAAGTGCAGGAATTTCTCACGCAGAACCTCAAGCCCGATGTGCTGAGCCGCTTTACGGACAACGTGAAGGGATTCGACGAGCCGTTTACGATGTGGAAGTTGAGGGTTTGATAGTTGGGTTAGTTTGTTAGTTGGATAGTTCGGTGGTTGAGTAGGTCGAGGCGCTAGCCGAGACCGTATCGAGACCACCTGTATCAAGAAATATTCAGATTAACATAAATTGGTTTACCGTAGTAACGACTTCAGTCGTTTGTATTGCGCCGAAACAGCGACTGAAGTCGCCACTACGATGTCGGGTGATTATGGTTACTCGGAATAATTTATTTGAATCGAACTTGTTGGCTTCGCCTGCCTGCACTCCCCAGGGCAACTCGACCCGCCGCCTCCGCCTCCAGTCCAGCCACAGGTTGCGCTACACCAGCATCGATTACTCTCACTCTCACAACTATATTCCCCACACGCCCCCGCCACAGCCTGACAGTCATGGCGGTCTAGCTGTTGGTTCGCACAGTCGCAATTTCTAGTAACTAAATCTAATTGTCCGCACCATGTCGCCCCGCTACAGGTTTGCGCTGATACTCCCTGCGGGAGTAAGAGCCCCAACAAGATCGTGATCATGACGGGGAGTAAGTATCTCATCGTCGCTCCACTCTCCACATCTGTCCCTGCAACCCGTTGTATATCTTCCAGTATCGCCCCGTGTCGCCCCCGACGCGGCTGTAGAGCGCCTCCCCCAGCAGTAGGTTCACCCCCATCTTGGCTTTGTCCTGTCCCACTTTATCCCATACTCGCGGGTCCACGAAGAGCGTGATCTCATCGCCAGCTGTTTTCAGACAGTAGAGCGGCGCACTCCCCCGCGCGACGCTGATGCACTTGCCTGTATTCTCTATCCCGTCCCTGATCACGACGCTGACCGCACCCCCGCCGCGCCCCCCAGCCATGATCGCCATCAGCCCGCTATAGTAGACCCACTTGCCCGCCCCCATGGAGAGATCGTAGACCCCGTCTGCCGAGCGGTAGTGTATGCGGGTAGAAAAGAGATACAGCAGAGTCCCCGCCACCACCACCAACAGTATCAGTAATATGCGTTTGCTCACTCCTCCACTATATACACATTGGGAGAGACATTCAAACCGTCCCTACTCACCCGCCACTAGTCCTCCATTCCAGTCCTCGTCAAAGTATGCCGTGAGCGCCTCCTCTCCTCTGGTCTGTATTATCTTGGGGTCTGTATTCGCACTTTGTCCAGCAAGAGAAATGTGTCTTTTCTTTACTGAATAGTTTGCTGATTGGATCGACAAAGTCCCGTTCTCCGGGTCCATCGCTGTGATCAAATTATAAATCCCGAGATTAGCAAAAAACGATTCTGGAGTCACTCCAGGTTTTAATTTATTAAAGGACATTATGTCTGATTTATCCTCCAATCGTCCGATCACAAACTGGATCCTCGAATTGCCGCTACCATCGTCCATGGACACTGTTTCAAACTTGGCATACCATATAGCTCCGCTCGTTGACCAAAATCCTTGTAGTTCATCCTTCGCCCATCCCGCCCGCATCTCTTCGGGCGTGAGGATCACCACCTGGAGATTGCGACAATCAATTGTCGTGCCAAACGGCTCGGCATATACCAAGCCTAACGAGGGACTTGCTCCACCATCTGTCGCACGGAACCCACCATTTCTCACCAGATTAGTCAGATTGTCAAATGTTTGCCCCGCGCGGCAGGCTTGCACAAATTCCTCAGCCGCCTGCGGCAGTCTTGCCTCTCTCTCTGCCCAGTCGCCGCTCCTGTCCCAGTATCCCCCAGGGTTGCCGCCAAAGCTGGCTGTCACATTGTAGATCATCTTGAGCAGTCCCTCATAGACCGCAGGCGACGCCTCGGGGTTGAGCACACAATGATCCTTGCCCTCTGACTGCAGGCATCCCGCGGGGATCACCTCGCCAGGCTTGATCGTGCCGTCGGGGTTGAGCCAGTATTGCTCTTGGATCAGGTTGCCGCGCCACTTTTCGGGCGTGACAGTGTTGGTCGGGCTTAACGCGGGAGTTTGGGTTGGTGTCGGGGTCAAGACTTCGGAAGTCTCGGAGACTTCCGAAGTCTGAGGCGTGATGGTCGCTTGCGGCGTCGGCGCGGCGCACGAAACCAGCAGGAACACGGAGATGAAAAGAACGGCAAATTTCTTTTGCATATCTTCCTCGGTTATCTCTTCTTGATCTCAAAAGTTTCCATGCCATTAAATAGCGCTTTCAACTGTTCACTTTCCAAACTCATCACTTTGCTGTTGGCAAAGAAACCAAAATCAAAACTCGTTTCATCCCCCGCCTTCTTACCGGGGATGGGCATCAGCCGCGCGGTGAGGGGTTTGTCGAGCCGCAACGCCAGCGCGGATAGGTCAAGCAACAACGGCACAAGTTGTTCGGCGGTTGTATCTCCCGCCAGCGGAATCGTATCCAGCCCTGTTCCGCACACAGCCGAATAGAGCAACGCGTCTTTGATCGTGAGCGTCCCTTCCGCGGCGCGTTTTGCAAGGACAGAATCTTCCAGCACGGGTTGCATGAATCCGCTGAAGCCTGTGTGAGGGAAGTCGGCGCGGTCAATGGCTTCGGTGAGGATGGCGGCGGCGGCGAGCGAGCCGTGCTGTCCTATTTTTGAGATTCCCATTTTTTCGACCGCGTTGCCGAGCGAGTGCGCGTCGTCGGGGAAGGGGGCGAGGGAGAAGTCTATGCCGAGGAACTTGGGAGAATTAGAGATTAGAGAATTGGAGATTTTGGCGAGTTTCTTTCCGTGCGCTTCGATTTCACGGGTTAAGCTGGTTCGCCCCTCTTCGACAGTTTTCGCATTTTCAAATGCTTGCACCGCCAAATCCGCGGACTCGGTTGCGAGTGCGAAGGCGGGTTTATCTTTGTCGTGATACGCGGCAGGGAAGAACGGCGCGCCCGCGTCCACGTTTGCCAGCGCGGCGAATTGCAGGTTGGCGAATCCATTTTGTTCAATTTGCGCGCACTTGACGATCACCTCCGCACACGCGCGGATCGCGGCGAGATTCAGCCCGCGCGTTTTGTCCGCCATCACGCCACCGAAGAAAACATTTTTCGAGACGAAGATCGCGTCGGGGATCACTTCATAACTACGCGGCGATTCGGGCAGTGCGGGTCCCAGCGAGACATAACCGAAGTTGAGCGCGTCAGCGAATCCCGCGATCTGATTCGTCAACTCCATTAACTTGTTGATGTGTTCATCGCCCAACAATTTCGGGAACGGAATCGTCGCCAGCCGCACAGTCTGCACTTCGTAGCCTGCGGTTTCGTATGCAGATTTCGCCTCCGCCAGAAACTTCCCTGCCTTGTGCAAGACTTTTTCTTCGAGGGGATATTTTGGATTGCAGAAGTAGGTGATGGAACGGATTTTCATTTTTTCAATTCTACCCGGTGGTTGAGTAGCCCTGAGCGATTGTTGCGAAGGGCGTATCGAAACCACAACTAAGCAGAAAACCTCCTATAACAAATATACTTTGCTTGCTCGGTGGTTTCGATACGGCGGCGGAAGATCATCGCCGCCTACTCAACCACCAAATTATTTATGTATTCTTCTCTGCCTCACCACCTCAAACATCAACACCGACCCCGCCGCGCCCGCATTCAGCGACTCGACATTCCCCGCCATCGGAATGCTGATTCGTTCATTTGCCAACTTGCGCGCTTGTTCACTCGCACCCTCCGCTTCACCGCCAATGATGATGGCAAGCGGTTTGCTCAGATCAATCTCCCAACAAGACTTTCCGTCCATGTCTGCTAGTAGAACTTGTAAACCTGCCAACTTGCAAACTTGATGAATTTCCTCCCATCCCATCTCACGGATCGGCACTCGGAAATGCGCGCCCATGCCAGCCCGCAATACTTTCGGCGCGAAGGCATCCGTCGTTTCGGGAGGAATCAACACAGCCTGCACACCCGTCGCCGCGGCGGAGCGGAGCAGAGTGCCAAGATTCCCAGGGTCGCGGATTTGGTCGGGGATGAGGACAAAATCTAGAGGAGTAGAGAGTAGAGGAGTAGAGAGTAGAGGAGTAGAGAATTGGAGAATTGCGAGGATTCCTTGTGGGGTTTCGGTTTCGCTCAATGATTTCATGAGGTCTGTTGAAATTTCCTCCACTTCAACTCCACGCGACCTTAGACTTTCGACCTGCGACTTTCCCCTCTCGCTCAATGAGTCATCGTACAAAACAGTCTCCAGTCTCCAGTCTCCTTTAACTGCTTCTTCAACGAGCCTGACACCTTCAACGACAAACATCCCCGCCTCGCGGCGTTCTTTTGCGCGTCCCAGCAAGGCGCGAACCAATTTGATCTTCGAGTTTTGATTTGAGGTAATCATTGTCCCCACTTGTCTTGCCATGATTTGACGAACACATCCACAGAGGGTTGATCGAACAAAACCAGTTTTACGATTTTGAGAATCGACTCGTTTTCTGAAAAATACTTTTCAATCGCCGAAAAAATGACTCCCGCCGCGCGGTCTTTTGGAAAGCCGAAGATGCCTGTTGAAATCGCGGGAAGGGCAAGCGAAGAACACTTCAATTCATCCGCGACGCGCAGAGAACCTGTCACGGCATCCGATAATTTTTTATCTTCGTCGCCGTCGCCCCACACGGGACCCACTGCATGGATGACAAATTTCGCAGGCAGAGCACCGCCCGATGTCCACGCGGGATGGGAGTGTGAGACAGGCCCGCGCTGGCGAATCCAATCGTCCGATTCGGACTGAATCGTGTCTCCGCCTTTTTTCGAGATCGCCCACGCGACTCCGCCTCCGTGTTGCAGATTTTCATTCGCCGCGTTGACAATGGCATCCACTTCTTCGGTTGTGATGTCGCCTTGCACGATCTGGATTGTTTGACCTGTGTGAAGAACGCGCTCAACAAGAACTGAGTTCATGCCGCTATTCTACAACAAAACGTCCGACGAGATTCATCACCTCATCGGACGTCCTTGCTAATTTGCTTACTTGCTCTGTTGCTGATTTGCTCTTTTGCTAATTTGTCTTACTGCGCCTTCGCAACCACTGCGGCAAATGCCTGCGGGTCGCGGACTGCCATATCGGCTAGCATCTTGCGGTTGAGCTCGATGTTCGCCTTCTTCAACAGCGCCACCAACTTGCTGTACGTGGTTCCGTTGAGGCGAGCCGCGGCGTTGATGCGTGCGATCCACAACTTGCGCAGGTCGCGCTTGCGCACGCGGCGATCACGGGTCGCGTACCACAGGCTTTTGAGCATCGCCTCGTTGGCTCGCTTGAACAGACGGTTCTTCGCGCCGCGCTGTCCCTTCGTGATCTTCAAAATCTTCTTATGACGTCTGTGCCCCTGAGGTCCGCCTTTAACTCTCATGTTCTACTCTCCTGCAAACTCGCGGGCGTCGTCACGCCAATGGCGTGACAGTTGTGTACACCCGAAAGCCGCAACTAAAAAATTTGGATACGCTGTGCGGCAAAACTTGTCCTGAGATTGTCGAAGGATTAATTTCGCCTTACTTCATATTCGGCGCAAGGCGCTTGATGCGCTTGATGATCTTGCGACCCTTCACATCCTGCATTTCAGACAACTGCGCCTTCGAGCGTTTCGACGTGTTTCGGCGCAAGTGACTCTTGCCGCCTTTGGTGCGCACAAGTTTGCCCGAACCCGTCAGCCGAAAACGCTTCGAGGTTGCCTTATGGGTCTTGAGTTTCAACTTACCTGTAGCCTTTGCTTTGCGAGGCATTCGCTATATCTCCTTTCAAAAATTTGCAATAAAAACCGCGGACCAAGACTCACGAAGTGGCCCGCGGACTTTCTCAATCTTTGGGACTTACCCGTAGTGACGACTTCAGTCGTCGGATTAGGCTTGCGCTTCTTTCTCAGGGGAGGCTTGCTCCGCCTTCTCTTTCTTTTTCGCCACACCCTTGTTGGGCGCCAGCACCACGAGCATCGTTCGCCCTTCCATCTGAGGCGACGCTTCCACCACGCTGACGTCCGCGAGAGCCGCGGCGATCTCTTTCAGGTCTTCGAGCGCGATCTCGGGGTAATCCATTTCGCGCCCGCGGAACTTGATTGTCACCCGCACTTTGTTTCCCGCCAACAGCCAGCGCCGGGCATCGTCCACTTTGAAACCGCGATGGGCTTCGTTCGTCTTCGGTCGCAAGCGGATTTCTTTAACTTCAATCTTGGTTTGCGATTTTTTGGCTTCGCGTTCTTTCTTGGCGCGCTCATAAATGAACTTGCCAAAATCCATCACGCGGCAAACGGGGGGAGCGGCGTTGGGCGAGACTTCAACAACATCCATCTCGGCATCGCGGGCGATTTGAAGCGCCTGCTTCATCGAAACTACCCCAACGTTTTCACCATTGGGACCGATCAAACGGACTTCGGGAACCCGAATGCCCTCATTAACTCGAAATTCTGCGGCGCTGATATGCTTCTCCTATTTACACGATAAATCCAGCCAATGGCTGGTTTTGAGTGGGCGAATGATACCACGCCCGTCGGGGAATCGTCAACGAATCGTAGCCTTCAAAACAGGCGGAGAGCCTTTCAACCCTCCGCCAATTCTCTAATTCTCTAGTCCCCAGTCTCTGCCTTTCACAACTCCTTCGCCCTCCTCACAATCCTATCCTTCACCCGCGCCTCAAACTCACCCAGCGGAATATTATTCTGCTGACTTCCATCTCTCACGCGCAGTGACACCTGTCCCGCTTCCATCTCGTTCTTGCCGACCACCAGCATATACGGAACTTTCATCAACTGCGCCGAGCGGATCTTGGCGTTCATGCGCGCGGCGGAAACATCCGCATGGGCGCGGATGCCGTTCTCGCGCAATTGTTTGGCGATTCCTTCGGCGTATTCGTTCTGCTCATCCGTGATGGAAATGACGCGCACCTGCTCAGGCGAAAGCCACACGGGGAAGTTCCCCGCGTAATGTTCCAGCAGGAAACCGATCATGCGCTCGTGCGTCGAAAGCGGCGCGCGGTGGATGCACAGCGGCATTTCGTCGTGACCTTCGCCGTTCGTGAACTTCAAGTCGAAGCGAGCAGGCTGGGCGAAGTCCACTTGATTCGTGGCGAGCGAGAATTCACGCCCGATCACGCTCCAGATCTGCACGTCAATTTTGGGACCGTAGAACGCGGCTTCATCTTCCGCTTCCACGTATGGCACATTTCCGTTTTGCATCGCGCGGCGAACCATATCCTCCGTCTTGATCCACAGACGTTCGTTGTCCACATATTTTTTGCCGAGACCCGACTTGGCGTGCTTCGAGAAGCGCATGACATATTTTTCAATGCCGAAGAGTTCGAAGTATTTGAGGTACAGGTCAATCACGGCGAGGAATTCTTTTTCGAACTGATCCTCCGTAACGTAGATGTGCGCGTCGTTCATCTGCATCGAGCGGACGCGCATCAAGCCGAAAAGTTCGCCCGATTTTTCGTAGCGGTAGCATGTCCCATATTCCGCTAAACGAATCGGCAGGTCGCGATAGGAGCGTCCCTTTGAGCCGAAAATTTTATGGTGCATCGGGCAGTTCATCGGCTTGACGTAATACTTCACGCCTTCGAGTTCCATCGGTGGGTACATGCTCTCGGCGTAATACGGCAGGTGACCGGAACGTAAAAATAAATCTTCTTTCGTCAGGTTGGGCGTGCGCACGCGGGAATAACCAGCCGCCTCTTCCATTTCTTTGGCAAGTTTTTCCAACTCTTCAATGAGGATGCCGCCATTAGGAAGCCACAACGGCAGACCGGGACCGACTTCTTCATCGAAGATGAAAATCTCCAACTCCTTGCCGAGCTTGCGATGATCCCGCTTCTTCGCCTCTTCGAGTTGGTTCAGATATTCTTCGAGCTGTTTCTTGCTCTCCCACGCCGTGCCGTAGACGCGTTGAAGCATCTTGTTGTTTTCGTCGCCGCGCCAATACGCGCCCGCAATAGACATCAACTTGAACGCGTCCTGTTTGATCTCTTTCGTGTTTGCCACATGCGGACCGCGGCACAAATCCACGAACGTATCTTGCTGATAGATCGAAATCTCAGGCTTCTCTTTGAGCGGATTCCCGTACTCGTCGAGTCCGCCTTTTTCGAGTCCCTCGATCAACTCCAACTTGTACGGCTGTTTCGCAAAAATCTGACGCGCCTCCTCCGCTGAAACGACACTTTTCTTGAACTCGTGTTTGCCTTGCACGATTCCACGCATCCGCTTTTCGATGGCTTCCAAATCTTCGGGCGTGAGGTTGCGCGGCAGATCGAAATCGTAATAGAACCCATTCTCCACAGGCGGACCGATCGTGACCTTCCCATCGGGGAACATCTCCATCACCGCTTGCGCCATCACATGCGCCGCCGAATGACGGATCTTATACAGATTGGACTCTTCATATTTTTCTTGAACTTGTTGAGACATTTTCGCTTCCTTTCTTGATTTTGGTTTGCTACTGCTTCCTCGAATTTTTTCCGCGCCTCAGAGGGAAGCCGTAGCAAATCCTCCGAGTCGCCGATGGGCGTTGGCGCTGTCTGCTGTCATGGCAAACTCCTTTTGAAAATTCGTAACGCGAGATTTATCTCGCAAGTGTGGGCGACATAAATGTCGCGTTACGATCAGGGCGAATTAAAACAAAACTCGCCCACACACGGGGCGAGAATTTTCTTCACGCGGTTCCACCCGATTTGAGCGACAAAATTAATTTTGTCGCACATCTCTTCAGCCTCTAACGGAGCAATCCGTTTCACTTACTTGTACGGGCGGACGGCCGTCCGCCCCTACGTTCAACTCAACGCTCGCGAGTGGTTTTCTGCAGACTTCCCTTGAAGAGACTCTCAATCTTGTTCTCTTCTCCCTGTCAGGGATGTGGCCACGTACTCGTCTCGGTCGTCGCGTTTCTATTTTACTTGTTTACGAACCCAGTGGGCGAGATAGGGCTCGAACCTACGACCTCTGCTATGTCAAAGCAGTGCTCTAACCAACTGAGCTACCCGCCCGAAGGACTGACATTATAACGAGGGGTCTCAGAAATGACAATGCCCCAGGTTTGAGGATTTACCGTGCCAATTCAAGGGTGGTTTCATTTCGATATGGGGGAATGGTTTTCACGCCTGCCAGTTGCTCATAGCGGGTAAAAAGACGGAAAATAAGCGCGAGCAATGAAGTACACTACAGGGATGCATGGCATACACGCGCTCTCTCTTGCTCCTTCTTCCACCGGCTGGTTGACACATTCCAACCAGCCCAAAATTTTGCATGTGTTTGATGAAGTTTGCAATTTAATTAATGAAAGAAGAGAAGTCCTCTCCATTGTCAACACAGAAATTGGCAACGGTCCCTTCAATCTAGTGATTGAGGAGCCAGTCTTATTTACAAAGCATCTTGATGTCGAATCGAAAGTTTCTATTCAAGATACTCAAATTGTGCTTGGGAATATCACGATCACGTTTGCAGAAGCGAAAACATGGAACCCCATACCGAAGTGGGATGAATTACAAAAAAATAAATATAAGATAATTAAGCAATTAAGTGAATGTGGCCTCGATACGCCTTCGGCTATCGCCTCAGGCTACTCGACCACCACCAATCTCCAATCTCTAATCTCCAGTCTCTGCTCTTCAATCATTTCACAAGACCTTCCAACAATAAGAAATACAACATCCAAACTCGCTGGCTTGGGAATTGGGCTCACCCCCGCGGGAGATGATTTTCTCATGGGCGCGATGTATGCGGCTTGGGTCATCCATCCACAAGACACAGCGAAAGGGATCGCAGAAGAATTGGCGGGTATTGCCGCGCCACTAACCACGTCGCTTTCGGGCGCGTGGTTGAGGTCAGCGGCGAAGGGTGAGGCGGGGGAGTTGTGGCATGAGTTTTTCGACGCGTTGATCGAAGATAAAAATATTTATGTACCGATGAGCAAAATACTTTCCGTTGGCGAAACATCGGGGTCCGATGCGCTGGCGGGGTTTTTAGATGTGTTGGTAAGTTGGGGCAAGTAGGGGCGACCCACTAGGAAAATAAATGGACTCTATGGGAAATAAAATTAGGACGCAGATGAACGCTGACTCACGCTAATCGAAAAGAGAAAAATCTGCGTTTTCTGCGTTTATCAGCGTCCGACAGGTTTTTTGGCTTACTACCGATAAAGTCTATTTTACTTGGCGCGCCATGACGAGTCGCCCCTGTTGATGATATAAATTACCTCTTGACATATTCCTATATAGGAATATAATAATTGACATGGCGCGAACACCAACAACCCACGATCCATTCAACGCCGTCGCCGAGCCGAAGAGGAGAGAAGTCCTTGAGGCGTTGGGCGTGCGCGAACTCTCGGTCAATGAGCTGGTCACGTTGCTTGGCTGGAACCAGCCGTCGGTGAGTAAACACTTGGGGGTACTGAAGCAGGTTGGGCTGGTGATAGAGAGGCGTGTCGGTCGTCAGCGAATGTATCGGGTGAATGCTGAAAATCTCAGACCAATCTATGAGTGGGTCGCGCCGTTCGAGAAAATTTGGAGTGAACGTTTTGATCGCTTGGATGCAGTCTTACAAAAAATGAAAAAGGAGCAATGACATGTCACAAAATAAAACCATCGTTACGACAGAGGCGGGCAAGCAGGAGCTTTTCATCACGCGCGAATTTGATGCGCCGCGCGAGTTGGTGTACAAAGCTCACACCGACGCAAATTTGTACGCGCAATGGTTGGGTCCGCATGGCTATGAAATGATTCTCGAAACCTTTGAACCTGTCAGCGGCGGCAAATATCGTTATATCCATAAAGATAAAGCAGGCAACTCCTTTGCTTTTCATGGCACGTTCCATACGATGACCGAAGAGTTGATGATCCAAACGTTTGAGTTTGAGGGGATGCCCGAGCCTGGACATGTGACTCTCGACACGATGCGGCTCGAAAAACTGCCCAACGATCGGACGAAGGTCACGATTCATTCCGTCTTTCAATCTGTTTCGGACCGCGACGGCATGGTCGCCTCTGGAATGGAAAGCGGCGTGCGTGATGGCTATGAACGATTGGATGAGATTTTGGCAGGGATGAAATAAGGACGATAGACCGTGGACAATGGTTTTGAATGAAAGGAGAATTTGATGGCAACTAAAAAAGGTTTTACCTCCATTGATGATTACATTGCCGCTTGTCCTGAACAATCTCAAAAGTATATGCAGAAAATTCGCAAGACGATCCGAGCCGTTGTGCCAAAGGCGAAGGAAAAGATCAGTTACCAGATCGCGTGTTTTGAATTGAATGGAAAAAATTTAATCCATTACGCGGGCTGGACAAAGCATGTGTCCATGTATCCAACTCCCGAAGGTACAGCGGCATTCAATAAAGCCATCGCAAAATATGCTGGCGGAAAAGGCACAACAAAATTTTCGTTGAGTGAGCCATTGCCCTTGAAGTTGATTCAACAGATCGTAAAGTTTCGTGCGGCTGATAATTTGAAAAATGAAAAATAACTTGACCATTGATGATGGACGATAGACCATAGGCATGGTCAACAGCCCATCGTCATCAAAAGGAGAAAATACAATGTCATTTCAAGCCTATTTAGATAATATCGAAGAAAAAACGGGCAAGGCTCCCAAGCATTTTGTTGCCGAAGCCAAAAAGTTGAAGATCACCGAGCATAAAGACATCATTGCCTGGCTGAAACGTGATTATGGTTTGGGAACAGGTCACGCGCAAGCTATCTCGCATGTGATTCGCCATGGCGCAGAGTTTGAATTGAAACACACCACAGGTGTTCATCGCGATGCTTCTGGTACGTTGAATTTGGATGGCAAAGCGAAGAAAAAGAAAGTAGTTGCGAAGAAGGCTGTGAAGAAAAAGTAATTGACCGCAGACCATAGACGATAGACCATCATATGGTCAACGGTCTATCGTCTATGGTCGTAACAAGAGCAGACAATGAGCATCACCCACGAACAACGATACTCCGACTCGCCTTATGTGGAAACGGTCACGCATGGCTGGACTATAAGTGACGGTTCCTCGATTCGTCCCGCCGAATCTAACTGGCACATGGTCTTTGTGAAGGTGCAAGGTCGCACGCAGTCCCTTTTTGTAGGTCCGCTCCCCACAGCTGGAAAGGTATCGTGGGGTGAAGGCGCGGAAATTCTGTGGGTCAAGTTTAAACTCGGCGTGTTTATGCCGCATGTTCCTGTGCAAAATATTTTGGATTCGGAAAAACCTCTGCAGGAAGCGGCAAGCAAATCCTTTTGGCTGAAGAGCGCCGCCTGGGAATTGCCCGATTTTGAAAACACAGATACGTTCGTGAACAAACTTGTATGCGATGAAATTTTAGTCCTTGACCCTGTTGTAGATGCCGTACTGAAGGATCAATTACCCGATGTCTCGTCTCGCACAATGCGGCACCATTTCCTCCGCGCCACAGGTCTGACCCGAAGCCGAATCTTCCAAATGAAACAAGCGCAACAAGCGAGGACACTATTACAGCAAGGTATTTCCATTCTTGATACTGTCTATGAGACTGGATATTTCGACCAACCGCATCTAACCCGCTCGCTTAAACAATTCATTGGGTACACGCCCGCCCAAATTGCCCAAGCGACTCAGCCTAAATAAGTTTGCCGTTTTGTACAAGACGCCGCTCCTGCGTTGAATTATTATATCGTTGTTGCTACAACAAAAAATCAGATAGAAAATAAAGGAGAAAATAAAATGAAGAAGATTACCCCGTTTTTATGGTTCGAGTCACAGGCTGAGGAGGCGATGAATTATTACGTCTCCATCTTCAAGAATTCCAAAGTGATTGTCACATCGCCTCAAATGGTGCAGTTTGAATTGGATGGACAGGAGTTTATTGGCTTGAATGCAGGTCCGCAATTCAAATTCAACGAGGCGGTTTCTTTCTTCGTCAATTGCGAGAATCAAAAAGAAGTGGACGAGTACTGGAATAAACTCGTCGGCGATGGCGGCGAAGAATCAATGTGCGGCTGGTGCAAGGATAAGTTTGGGCTGTGGTGGCAGATTGTCCCCAAGCAATTGGGCGAATTGATGGGCGACCCCGACCAAGCAAAAGCCCAGCGCGTAGTGCAAGCCATGTTGAAGATGCAAAAAATTATCGTGGCGGATTTGGAGAAGGCGTATAATGGGAAGTGAGCGGGTAAACAGGTAGACAAGTAGACACGTAAACAAGTAAGGCGACCCGATAGATGTAGTTTGATAAACATTGAAAGGGTCGCCTTTCGTTTATAAGGAGAAGCAACAATGGGCAAAGTGATATTTGATATGAGCATGTCGTTGGATGGTTTTGTCACTGGGGCAAATGCCCGTCCTGAAGAAGGCTGGGGAGGGCTGGGCGAGGGCGGTGAGCAATTACACGATTGGGGATTTAATAGCAAGGATCCCAAGAACCTGAAAATTGTTGAGTCATGGGGAACAACGGGCGCAACGATTACAGGGCGAACGACATACAATAATTCAATCATCAACTGGGGAGCGGATGGCCCAACGGGTACGGCTCGTCTGCCAACAATTATCGTTTCGCACAGTATCCCCAAAGATGTTCCAGAAAATGGGGTATATACATTCGTTGATAATATTGAAGATGCGCTAAAAGTAGCAAAAGAAGCGGCAGGTGATAAAGATATCGACATGATGGGCGGGAACCTTGCCCAGCAATTCATTGTGCAAGGCATGGTGGATGAAATCTTCGTGCATGTCGTCCCTTTACTATTTGGGTCTGGCACACGGTTAATAGATGATTTGCGCGGCAAACACGTTCAACTTGAAATTATAGAATCGATTGAAACAAAAGAAGCAGTTCATCTGCGCTATCGAGTTGTGAAGTAACAAATTTTACGCTTGGATGAGGACAAAATGGCAGAGACTCAATATCTTGCATTGTTGCGCGGCATTAATGTGGGAGGCAACAACATCATCAAAATGGCAGACTTGAAGGCTTGCTTTGAAAGCATGGGTTTGACGGATGTCGTCACATACATTCAAAGCGGGAATGTGATATTCAAATCTGCAGAAAAAGATAATGCCAAACTGACGACGAAAATCGAACTTGGACTTTCTGAACGATTCAATTATGATGCGCGTTTGGTGGTGATTACGCACAAACAACTCAAACGGGCAGTGGAAGAGTCCCCGCGCGGGTTTGGCAAAGAACCCGATAAATTTCGCTACGATGTGATTTTTCTGAAAGAACCGCTGACCGCCAAAGAAGCGATGAAAAATCTCAGCATGAAAGAAGGCGTTGACAATGCGCATGCAGGAGAAGATGTGTTGTACTTTTCGCGCCTCATCAGCAGAATTACTTCAACTCATTTAACAAAAATCGTTGGAACACCTGTTTATCAATATATGACCATCCGCAATTGGAATACGACTACAAAACTTTTGGCGTTGATGGAAAAAGGATAAACGATGACTGCTAAACAATTTATCGAACGGTTGAAAGCGCTGAGTTCAAAACAAGCGGAAAAGTTCAATGCGCCTCTCGCCGCGGATAAAAGCGATGCGATTATGGGCGTGAAGATGGGACAAATCTTTGCGCTTGCTAAAGAATTTATGGGTATGGAACTTGATGAGGTTGAAAAGTTACTAGATCATCCTGCCCATGAAGCGCGAGTCGGTGCTGTCAGCATCATGGATTTTCAGGCGCGGAATAAGAAGACAACCGATGAGCGAAGAAAGGAATTGTTTGACCTGTATATCAAACGCCATGACCGAATCAATACATGGGATCTGGTTGACCGAAGCGCCATTTGGGTTGTAGGGAGTTATCTATTCGATAAGCCGCGCAAGATTTTGTATAAGTTGGCGAAGTCTAAAATGATGGCTGAGCGACGGACGGCGATTGTCACGACATTGTTTTTTATTGGCAAAGATGATTTGGACGATGCCTACAAACTTGCTGAAATCATGCTGTACGACAAGGAAGACTTAATCCACAAGGCGAATGGCTGGGCGTTGCGTTTTGCAGGGGATAGAGATAAAAAGCGATTGCTCAAGTTTTTGGATCAATATGCGGCGACGATGCCCAGAGTCACATTGCGGTATGCGCTGGAGAAGATGGATAAGAAAACAAAAGAGCATTATATGGGGTTGGGGAAGGGGTGAGTCCTATTGAACTAAACAGGCTAGAGCGTTACGCTCCAGCCTGTTCTGTATTCTTCACAGCCTTCACAATGGCGGCGATGTGTTCGGGAGTGTTTCCACAACATCCGCCTACAACTTTGGCTCCCAATTCAACATACTTCTTTGAATACTTTGCCATATCTTCGGGTCCCATGTCGTACACGCCTTGCTCGGTCTCGATGTCCATGTGTGGGACGCCCGCGTTCGGCTTCACCCACAGCGGAAAGTTTGGCAGAGTTGTTGCGTATTCTTTGACAACTTCTTCCATCTTTTCAAGAGTTGACCCGCAATTCGCGCCGACGAGCGTTGCGCCCATCTCGGAATATTTTTTGATCACATCCTTCGGCTTGACGCCCATCATCGTGCGCGTGCCGCGGTCGTAACTGAATGAAACAACGATTGGTAAATCCGTCACAGACTTTGCACCTTCGAATGCGGCGGTTGTTTCTTCCATGCTGAACATCGTTTCGATCAGCAACAAGTCCACGCCGCCATCGGCGAGGGCTTTGGCTTGCTCGGCGAACGTGGCTTTCACTTCGTCAAACTCAAGCGGACCATACGGCTTGATCAACGTACCGAGGGGTCCCATCGAGCCAGCCACCAGTCCGTTATTGAGCGAGGCGGCTTTACGGGCGATCTCCGCCGCGCGGATATTCACTTCGGGAGTCCGATCCTGATACTTTGAATCTTTCATCCTCATGCGCGTCCCGCCGAAGGTGCAGGTGAGGATGATGTCTGAACCAGCCTCAGCGAAGGATGAAGCGAGTTTCAGGAGGGTATCGGGATCGTCAATGATCAAGTCCTCTGGCGGCTTGCCAGGCTTGAGTCCCATTTTTTGTAGATTCGATCCCGTCGCGCCATCCGCAACGAGGATTTCACCTGAGTTCAATCGTTCAAGAAATTTGTTCATAGCTCCTCTTTTGAACCGCTAAGCTCGCGAAGGTCGCGAAGACTCTTTAAAAATCTTTGCGTTCTTAGCGTGCTTCGCGGTTAATTTTTTTCACTTCATAAAATTCTTCGCCATCGGGTCGGCGACTCGATTCGGAATCAAGTGCGCGATGTGCGGAAATGGCTCGCTCATGTGTGGGAAACTCGTGGCGAGCATAAACTGATTTTGAAAATCGGGGTCGGTGGGCAATTCGAACCGTTCGACGTTGCGCGTGACCGCATCAATTTCATTCCGCTTTTCTATGTTCAACAACGCGATGCGCGCGCCATCGCCCGCCGCGTTGCCGACCGCGTACACATTTTCAAGAACGCAATCAGGGATTAAGCCGATCAACATCGCTTTTTCCTTGTCAATGAAACTGCCGAACCCGCCCGCGAGAATCACCTTGTCGGGGTCTTGCAAACCAAAGCGTTTTAGCAATGTGCGCGCCGCCGTAAACAACGCCGCCTTCGCCAATTGGATTTGACGAACATCCTGCTGGGTCATCGGGATGTCCCGCCCGATTGACGTTTCCTCTGCCCAGGCAACGACATACTCCCAGCCGCTCTCTCCCTGACGGATGCGATTCGTCTCTAAGTTCTTTTTGAATTTGCCCCTCGAATCGACGATCCCCGCCCGAAACAATTCTGCCACTCCATCAATGATGGCGGATCCGCAAATCCCTTTGACCTGACCTTTGAACTCAGCATGATCTGTGTTCCAACCGTCCACGCCGATGACTTTGTATTTCGGTTCGAGTGTCACTTCGTCAATATGAATACGTTCCATCGCGCCAGGCGCGGCGCGCATACCATACTCCACGTGCGCGCCTTCGAGGGCGGGACCTGTCGGCGTGGATGTGCAAACCAATCGCTTACGATTGCCAAGCACAAGTTCCGCGTTCGTGCCGACGTCAATCAACAGCCAGTTTTCATCTTGTTTGTGAGGTTCTTCCGCAAGAATCATCGCGCTCGTGTCCGCGCCCACGAAAGATGCAATCGTTGGTAACACATGAATATTCCCCGATGGATTGAAATGCAACCCAAGTTCACGCGCTTTGATGTCAACTGATTTATGGATCGTGGGAACGAACGGCGCAAGCCCCAAATCTTTCGGATGTAAATTCAACAAAACATGGTGCATCGTGGAGTTGCCCACGAGAACCATCTCAAGAATATCATTCATCTTAATGTCGTTGCGAGGGCGCACTTGCTCGCCTGCCCCAATCATTTCGGGGTTGCCCGAAGCAATCTCCTCGTCAACAGGGGATTGCTTCGCTGTCGCTCGCAACGACATATTCGCCGAATGGACTGCCTGCTTCAACAACTTGTTCAACGTCGAGATAATCGCCTTGTGCAATTTTTCCAAGCCATCGGGATGCTCAATCGCATACTGAATACGCGACATCACATCTTCGCCGTACACGATCTGCGGATTCATCTCGGATTCGGCGGCGAGCAATTCTCCAGTTCGCAAATTGCAAAGATACAAAGCAACCGTTGTCGAACCAATATCCACTGCCGCGCCATAACTTTCTTCGTGATACCCTGCTTGAACAGCGATTACTTCTTTATCGTTCCACACTGAGACGGTGACACTCCACTTCGCGTCACGCAAAGTTTTCGATAATGTTCGCAAGCACTGATAATCAATATTCAAGTCGTACCAGCGCGGGACTTTTGCATCCACGCCGCGAACCAATTGCATGGAGGTTTCGAGTCCCTTGGCGAGACGTTCCCAATCCGCGATGGGACGCTCTAAATTCGGCGGACTCATCGTAACGAGATATTTTCGAATCGCTGGCTTGATCTCTATCGGGCGGTTGCTTGCGCTCTTGCGGACGATCTGTTTGTTGCCGCGACTCTCTTCGGGGACATTGATCAACACGTCGCCCAGAATCTTGCTCTGACACGATAAACGGACTTGTCCGATTCTCCAGCCCTTGTCTTTTAACAACTTTGGTCTGCGTTCGAGATAAGCGCGTTCTTCTGTTCCGACAGGGGAGAGGTTGGCTTGTTGCGAGTCAATGTTGTATTTCTCGAAGCGACCTTCCTCGATCAACACCATGCATTTGCCACACGTGGCATTCTCGGCGCAAATGGACTCGATCTCCACGCCCAACTCGCGCGCGGCAGAGCGGACGGAGGTGCCTTCGTCTACTTGTCCGCGGCTACCTGAGGGTTGGAGGATGATGGTGTGTTTTTTCATGGATGGACCATAGACGATTGACTATGGACGATGGTCGCAGTGAGAAGACATGGTCTATCGTCCATGGTCAATGGTCATTATTGCGGTTGTTTTTCCCGACGCGGAATCTCTATTTTGGCGAACTCAGCCTCAAGGTCCGAAAGAAGCGCATCCGCCACTTCTTCGGGCGCGCCGTCGCGTTCAGTCCAATCGCCGCGTTTGTATTGACTCGCGTAATCTGATGTGGAGGTGAGTCCCTCTGCCATCGCGTACGCGTCAATCTTGTTTTGGATTTTGTCCGACAGTTGTTTCTTGATGGTGCGCCCATCGCCCTCGACGGTGATGGATTGGGGAATGTGCTTCCAGTACATGATGCGATATTTTGCCATGAGAATCCTTTGCAGTTATCCTTCGACTGCGTGGCGCGACGATCAGAGCCACTCCGCTCAGGACACATAAAATTATATATAATTTGTCCGCCTATTCTACGGTAGGTTTTCAGTGTGGTCAATGGAGCGCGGTTGTTTCATGCAAGCGTAAAAGACTCACTGCTCCCCATCGCTCGGATCAATGTGACCTGGCTTCTCTTTTCCCAATTCCAACGAGCGTTGATACGCCGCCCAGACCGCGCGTGAGATGGCGGTGCGGAAGCCTGCCTTCTCCAAATAATATAACGCTTCGGCAGAGGTGCCGCCGGGGGAGGTCACCTGGTTGCGTAGCGTCGCAGGGTGGCGACCAGCCTGATGGTAGAAAGAAACGGAGCCTTTGATCGTCTGCAAGACTAATTGTTCGGCGATGCGGCGCGGGAATCCCATGTGCACACCGGCGTCGATCAACGCTTCGGTGAAGAGGAACACGTAGGCGGGACCCGACCCCGAAAGGGCGGTTGCCATGTCGAGGTAACTTTCATCTTCAACGAAGACTTCATCGCCGAGGGCGCCGAGGATGGCGCGGGCAATTCCCTGTTGTTCTTCGGTCACGTCATTTGAGGACGCCCACACGGTGATGCCTTCGCCGATCTGACCGGGCGTGTTGGGCATGGAGCGCGCAACCGATTTGTGCTTCAAGCCCGCGCTGATCTTTTTGATGCTCGCGCCCGCGATGATGGAAAGAACCAACGCCTCTGAACGGATGCCTTTGAGTCCCTTCATCACTTCGCTGAGACGTTGTGGTTTCACCGAAAGCACAACCACATCGGCATGTGACGCGGCGAACGCGTTATCCGTTGTTATTTTGATTCCATATTTCTTTTGCAGTTCCGCGCCGCGCTCCTCGCGCGGACCTGCCGCCGTGATGTTTTCGGGTTTAGCAAGTTGCTTGCGCAATAAGCCCGCGATCATGGCTTCTGCCATTACGCCGGGACCGATGAATGCGATTTTCTTTTTGAGCATGGAAGCCTCCGCCAGTGATTATAAACAAAATGAGCGGACAGATTGTCCGCTCATTCAGATTACTGATTACTTACTCACTGGCTTACGTATACGCCATCTGTTCCACGCGTTGCTTCTTCATCTTCTTCAGCAACTTCGCCGCGATCATGTTGTCGCGCCTGTTTTGCGCGGAGCGGATGATCAACTTCATGAACTTGTGATGGTTGTAGGCTTTATCGTTCATCAACGAGAAATCTGCCGAGCCTGGCTCTTCGGGCGAATAGAAGATTCCGCAGTTCGGGTTGATCTCCAACATATACAGCGTGCCGTCTGCCGCCATGCGATAATCGCAACGCGCGTATCCGTTTCCGTTCATCGCTTTGAACAAACGCGCGGTCTGTTCGCGCAACGTCTTTTCGATGCGCCTGTCAGTCACCGCCGCAACCGACATCTTCTCGTAATCGACCCACTTCATATCGTAATGCTTGAACGACTCGCCATCGGGGAAAATAAATTCCACAGGCTTGAAGGTGATCGGGGTATTCGCGTCGTCTGGATTTTCCGCAACGAGACAGGTGAACTCGCGCCCTTCGATGAATTCCTCGAGCAGGGAGCGACCGAACAACTCGATCTCGCGTCCCACTTGGACCTTGAGCTGGTCCACGTTCTCACAGCGTGAATCGCGCGTGATGCCGACGCTCGCGTACCCATGCGGCGGTTTGACCAGCACCGGGAAGCGCAGGCGCTTTGCCACGCGTTCCACATCCTCGACTCGATCCACCATCACCCAATTCGGCGCGGGGACGTTTGATTTCTTGGCATAGGCTTTCATCTCCTGCCGCGATGGATCGAAGAATTTCGAGTCCGCGCCGGTGAATGCGACGCCGAGTTTTTCCATGAGAGTCACGAGTCCGATTCCCGATAGCGGATCGTCGGGCGTGCCGTCTACGAGATTCACAAACACATCCACGCCTTCATCCATCAATTCGCGGATCTGTTTTTCAACACCCTTCGGGTTCATCGGATGATGCTTCCATTTGAATCCATTCATGTGAGGGGATGGATCGTACGGCTTATCGTTCGGATCATCCGGCAGGCTTGATAACACACAGAGATACATGTCGAGTCCTTTTCCTTTGCAATCAATCAAGAGGATTTATCTTTGTTACTGGCGCGCTCTTGATTGTGTTACGTGTTTCATCATCGCTATCCTTGTTGATTGATGTTGATTCAAAATTTAATTTCATTGAATCATGTAATGATGAACCGTAACGATATAGATTGTATATCTATTGTTCGATTTATGTAAAGGGTATTCACGTGTGAAATTGTTTAAAATATTGCAAGTAATTATTGTTGTTTCGATATGAAAATGCATTGATGAATAAAAAGAATAGATGTATTATTCACTTCCGCAAATGTGTATGATTGAAATAAAAAAAATGCCGCGCGTATCGCGCGGCATTTTTCGTTTTTATTGAATGATATGCTTATTTCCAAAACTGCGGAAGATATTCTTTGTAACTTGTTAAGTAATCGTCCAGAATTTTCCTGGCTGTGTCAATGTCTGTAACGACGGGGTCAAGCAACAAACACTGTAATGCTTTCTCGCGATCTCCTTCCACTACCGAATCGACACACAGTTGCGCGACAGTGATTTCTCTTCGACATAATTCCGCGATCGGTTCGGGCAACGCGCCAACGTGGACGGGATGAATCCCCGCGCCGTTCACTTGCACCGGCGTTTCAACAGACGCGCCCAACGGCAAATTGGAAATTTGCCCGGTGTTGGGAAGATTCGCGGCGAGGTGATAATGACTTCCCGCGCCCGCAACGTTTTCGATCATTTCCAACGCGCCTTCGCTATCTGTGTTCAGCAAGCCTTCGATGGTGGCGTCGCCTTTTGCCATTTCGTCCAGGCGGTGGAGTTGAAAGCCTCGAACCGATTCGAACAGTTCCCAATCGTAAAGGCGGATGTTGTATCGATCCCACGGTTTGGTTTGCGGATCGCTCATCCATGGGAGATATTCGCACAGGTGCGTATCTCCGGGGACGGGGAACAAGCCGAAGGTTGAGAAAATGTCGCGGCTCAGCGGCTCAAACGTCCCGTCGAGTTCGAAGAAGCGTTGCTTGAAGAGCGGATATAAATCCTCACCTGTGCGTTTGTCGTGCATGGAGAGAATCCACGTGAAGTGATTCAATCCCGCCGCGCGGATGTCCACCAGAGGGACGATCTGTTCGCGCACACGCTGTTGAAGCGGATGTTGATCCACTGCGGCATGGACGCCTGTGAGTCCATCAGGAATTTCGATGCCGAGGTCATTTGCCAACGCAACGCCGACCATCACATAGCCCGCATAAATTTGATGACATAGTCCAACGGCTTTGATCCTGCTGTGACGATTGACCGCGTCGCAAATGCGGATCATCGGATTGGTGAAGTTAACGAACCACGCGTCGGGGCAAGCCTGTTCCATATCATGCGCGATCTGCAATATGGGACCGATGTTGCGCGCGGCATGCGCGAATCCGCCGGGTCCGCCGTTTTCGGCATAAGGTTGGCGCGCGCCGTATTGGATGGGAATTTCAAAATCGCGTTGCCATAAATTTTCACGCGCGCCGACTTCGATGGCGTTGACGACGAAATCTGAATCGTCCAGCGCATCCAAATGATTCGTGTGCGCGGTGATCGTAAAGCGCGAATCCCATTCGCGGTTGAGGCGGTTGGCGAGTTGCTGAACGATGTCGAGGGTATCCGCGTTGCGATCCACGAGCGCGAGGGTGGAGCCTTTGAGTTTTTGCGAACGCATGATGGCGGAGAGGGTGTTCTCTCCGAACGTTGCCGAGCCTGCGCCGATGACGGTGATCTTGGTGGGGACGGTCATGATTTGCTCCAGATTCAGGTTTCAGGTATTAAGTTCCAGGTTGAGTAGAGACGCGGTAATTATAAATCAACCGCGTCACCGCCCACTGACTACTGATTACTACTCACTGATTACTTATTTACTGATCGTCACTTCTGCTGTCATGCCCCACAACAAGCCTCGAATCTGTTCATCCAATTCAATCGTTACTTTGAACACCACGTCGCCGCCGACGGTGTCTGCAATGGGCGAGATGGCGGTCACCTTCCCGTTGATGTTTTGATTCAACGCTTCCACAAATACGTTCGCCGAATCACCGATATTGACTTTCAGAATATCGCGTTCGCTCAAATCCGTTGTTTCGACGCGCAAGTTGTTTAACGTTGCAAGCATAACGGCAACCTGTCCCTGTTGAATGAATTCGCCCTGGGCAATCTCAACCGAAACTACAACACCATCAAAAGGCGCGACAATGGTGGTCTGCGAAAACGCGGCTTGCGCGATTTCCAGCGCGGCTTGCGCCTGCCTCACTTGTATGTCCGCGATCTCGATGAATTCTTTTGGCAGTTGGGTCCAGAACACTTTTCCGTTGCGTTGTTCTTTGACGCGCCCGTAGCGTTGCAGTTCGGCGTTGACTTGCGCGGAGCGGAGCGCGGCTTCGGCGGCGGTGACGGTGAATTGCAATTCGGGCGAGTTGAGGGCGATCAGCGCGTCGCCCGCTTTGACCGAATCGCCTTCTTTCACTAAAACTTCTTTGACCAAACCCGAGGGGACGAATCCTAACCTGGAAACTTGCGTGGGGACGAACACGGCCGAGGCAATCACAGAGTCCTGCGCGGACGGGGATGCAAAAGCCTTTGATGTTGGAAAAGCAAACATTGCGAGGGTAACGATCAATGTAACGCGAATCACCGAGCGAATTTGTTTCATGCCTACTCGCCCGCCTGAATTTCCACATCCGCGCTCATGCCCCAGAGCAAGCCTTGAGGTTGGTCCTCGAAGCCAATCGTTACGGTGAAAACGACCTCGCCGCCGAGCGTCGAGCCGATGCGGTCAATGTCGATCACTTTGCCGGCGAACTCTTTGCTTAGCGCTTCGATAAAAATAACCGCAGGTTGACCAACTTGTACGCGCGTCACATCGCGCTCGCTCAAATCGGTTGTCTCGATCTGAAATGCCGATAAATCGCCGAGCACCATCACAATCTGCCCCGGTGTGACGATCTCAGCAGGCGCAGTATCCACTTCAACGATCGTGCCATCGAATGGGGCAAGGAGAGTGGATTGTGAAGCCAGCGCGGCGTTGGCAGAATCAAGCAAGGCTTGCATCCGTTCGATTTCAGCGTTGGCTTGATCAAGATGGACTTGATCCGTTTTGTTCCGCGTCAAAAATCGGACTTGCGCCTGCGCCGCTTCCAGATTCGCCTCCGCCTCTTTGACCTTTGCCTGCAATAGCGCGGTGTCGAGCGTGACCAGCACATCGCCCGCTTTGACCTCATCGCCAGCTTTGACGTTGACTTCGGTTACTTTTCCAGTCGCCTGGAACGATAATCGCGCCTGTCTCATCGGGACGATGATTCCCGACGCGCTGATCACGTTGCTGTCTGTGGTTTGTTGATTCGCTGGGGCGTGGCTGTCATCGAGCACGATGGTGGGAATGGCTGTGGGGGAAG
The DNA here is from genome assembly GCA_044222305.1 of Anaerolineales bacterium. Lineage (GTDB taxonomy): Bacteria > Chloroflexota > Anaerolineae > Anaerolineales > Villigracilaceae > Defluviilinea. The sequence goes on along the minus strand of JBGANO010000007.1, from coordinate 27,825 downwards.
ACGCGGAGCCACAGGCGGAGAGGAGCAATCCGAGAATGATGGGTATCACGATGAGCGCGTTTCGACATTCCTTGCGTTTTTCCTTTGTGACCGTCGTGTCCTTTGTGTTTGAAAATTGATTTTCTGTTAAAAATGGTGGAGCCGTTATTTTTTTCATTTTGTCATACCGTCATCTTGTACGATGAGACCGTCTTCGAGGGTGATGACCCGGTTTGCGTACCCGATCACGCGCGGGTCGTGCGTGGCGAATACGAAGGTAACGCCGGTCTCTCTGTTCAAGCGTTGCATGATGTCCATCACCTGTTTGCCGTTCTCGGTATCGAGGTTTGCTGTTGGCTCGTCGGCGAGGATCAGCTTGGGGTTAGTGGCAAGCGCGCGGGCGACCGCGACGCGTTGTTGTTGTCCACCGGAGAGTTGGTCGGGGCGGTGATGGGCGCGGTCGGGGAGTCCAACCGCCTCCAGCATTTCATTGACGCGCCGCTTGCGGTCTCCGCCTTTGGTGCCGTTCAACAACAAGGGCATCTCCACGTTTTCATAGGCGGTGAGTGTTGGGATCAGCGCGAAGAACTGAAAGACAAACCCGATGGAATGTTTTCGCAGGTCGGCGCGCTGGTTGCGATTCAAATGCGTGGCATCCTGCCCGTTGACGAAGACTTGTCCGCTGGTGGGCTGGTCGAGCAAGCCGATAAGTTGAAGCAACGTTGTTTTGCCCGAGCCCGATGGACCGACGAGGGCAGAGAACTCACCGCCTGCGATGGACAGGTTAACGCCGCGCAAGGCGCGTGTTTCCACTTCGCCGATCTTATAAACGCGCGTCGCGTCGATCACTTTTGTGACTTCCATTTCAACCTCCCATTCCATGTAACGCTTCGACAGGTTCCATCCGCGCGGCGAGCAGGGCGGGGTATAACGAAGCGACAAGCGTAATGATGTATGTGACAATGCCCAGCACAACCGTATTTTCGAGCGTGAGGTGGGCATAGATGCGGTCTTCAAAAAGCACGCCGGTGATTCCGTAGTCGCCGATGTAGATTCCATTGATGGTGAAGTAGGCGACCATTGCGCCGCCGAGGAGGAGTCCGCCAATCACGCCGCCGGTGGCAAGCAGGGCGGCTTCAGTGAGGAACTGCGCCATGATGCCGCTTCCCTTCATGCCGATGGCGGCGAGGATACCGATCTCGCGCGCGCGCTCGAACACCGCCATGACGAGGGTGTTGGTGACGACAGTGGCGGTGATGCCCAACACGATGAGATAGAGCACGATCATGAACGCGCCGGCATACTCCTCGAACTGCGTAACGAATTGGTTTTGCTCCTGCCAGGTGAGCGCCTTGTATAGCGACGATTGGATCGCCCGCGCCACCGGCTCGGCTTGGTCGTTTTCATGCAAGAGAACAAAGATCGTGCTGGCATGATTCTCGGTGACAGTAAACGCCTGCGCTTTAGTAAGCGGCATGAGCACGTTGAACTCGTCGAAGCCGGGCGTGCGCGTGGTGAAGATGCCGCGGATGGTGAACAACTGCTCGTCCACATCGCCATTGGAGGTGTTGACCAACAGGTTGACCGCGTCGCCGACAGCAAGTTTTAATTTATCGGCAAGGATGTTTCCGATCATGATGCCCTCGCGGTCTTCCGGGCGGATGAATTCACCGGCGATCAATCCCTCCCGAAAGGGCTGGTTCGCATTAGACAGCGGATCCACCCCGATGATCTGCACGCCTTTGGACTCGTCGCTGAGGCTGATGATTCCGCTGGCGATCAGGCGCGGCGTGGCGGTGATGACTTCCGGGAGAGTTTTGATCGCCTGCACCACAGCCTCCGGGTCGGCGATCAGGTCGTCCCATTTCAGGCTGATCTTCCCCTCTTCATAGGATGCGGGTCGAATCTGCAAGTGCCCGCTTTGCAGGCGGATGGTGTTGGTCAGCGCGCCGCGCATTTCACCTTCCATCACGGATACCATGAGGAGCAGTAACGCCATCCCGCCCGCAACGGCAAGCGCGGAAAGCAGGGAGCGGGTTTTGTTCCGCCCGATGTTGCGATAGGCTAGTTTGAATAGTTGGGTCATAGGATTCTTCTCCAAACCTGACAGGTTTTTCTCATTAGACCTCTTGCATAAGTCGCTAATCTAAAAGCTCAATCAAATTCTTTGCCACGGATTGCACGAATTCACACGGATTTTTAAAAAATTAGTGAAAATCTGTGAAATCCGTGGCTAAAAAATACTTTCGCAAGAGGTCTATTACACGTGATGCAACGCCTCGGAAGGTTCGCGCCGCGAGGCGATAACAGCCGGGATCAACGCCGCAAGCATGGCGATCACAACCACCACTGCCGCGCGATCGCCGATCTTCTCCAAACCGAGTGTTGGGTAGACCCTGCCGCTGATGAGCGCCATGTATTCGGTCACGCCCGCGAACTGGCTGTAATCCATGCCGACCTGCCCCATGCTCCCGTTGAGAAGCAAACCCATGAGGATGCCGGCAATCGCGCCAACCACGCCGATCATCGCGCCTTCCATAATGAAGGTGATCGCGATCTGGCGAGGTTTGAATCCCATCGCGCCGAGCAGACCGATCTCCCGTGTCCGTTCGTAGACCGCCATGAGCAGGAGATTCAAAATACCGATGCCGGCGATCATCACGATCACCACGCTGAAAATATCCATTACGGCAGTTTTCTGCCCGATGGCATTGCCCAGTTCGGGATAATTCTGCTCCCACGATTCTACTTCGTACCCGGGGAGGGACGAGGAAAGCGCGGCGACCACTTGTGATTCTGACCCGACTTTGTCCAGCGTGACCTGCACTTCGGTGGATTGTCCGCGTAGGTTGAACAGGCTTTGCGCCTCGGAAAGCGAAATATACACCGCGCCTTTTTCGAACGATGGCAAGCCGATATCGTAAATGCCGATGACCGTCATCGCGCGTTGGCGGTTCTGTTTATTGACATCGCTTCCCACCACGGTGATGCGGTCGCCAAGTTTGATGGACAATGCCTCTGCCAGTCCGCGCCCGATCAACACCGCATCCTGATCGTCGTCTGCCAGCCAGCGACCCTCCTCGATGTGTTCGGCGATCAGGCTGACCGGCGCTTCCACGCTCGCTTCGATGCCGATCACATTGAGCGGGAACGCGCCTTCACGGTTGGTAACCAGCCCACCCGTCTGGATGCGACGCGAGGCGGCGGTCACGTCCGGTTGTGTCAACGCCGCTTCCACCACAGATGAATCGTTCTTCAAAGGAATCAGCGGATTGCTATCCACTTTTTCACGATAGCCCTCGGCGTGGACCTGCACATTGCCGCCCAATACGCGCACCGCGTTGCCGGCGATTGCCCGGTTGAAACCGTCCATCAAGCCATCGTAGAACATCATGAACGCGAGCGAAAGCCCCATGGCGAGCACGATGATCACCGTGCGGCGACGATGCCGCCAAATGTTACGCCATGCAAGGCGGAGATATAAAAGCATGCGCTTTCCTTTCTCTAAAAATGCTTTTCAAATTTCGATTCGGTCTTGCGTAAACCGTATTCCATCACGTAGAGCATCTTGTCTATCTTTTCCTGCGTCTTTGCCGAGCGCGCCCACTTCATAATATCTTTTTGTTTCATGCCTTCGGTGACGATATACGTGGTGATCGCGTTGGACCATGTTTCCATGATCATCACCGCCAGCCCCACATCCACGCTCGGGTCGACCTCGCCGTTTTTCATGGCTTGCTTGATCATCGCCGCGAGCGCCTCTTTCGTCTTTTCGTGATACTCGGCAAAGTTTTTTCCGTAATATAAGCCTTCAACAAACAACACACGGCTGGCGGCTTGCGTCATGCGCGGGTAGGCGGAGTTGAATTCCATGCCAACCTTGATCATCCATCGAAAATACTCGAAGGTGTCCATGTTCCTGCCGGGAGGGCGTTTGTCTTTGAAGAATTCCGTTTTTTCACGCGCCACCACATCCATCAGATGATTGAAAACATCCAGCTTGTCTGCAAAGTATTGATAAAAACTTCCCTTGGCGATTCCGCTGTTCGACACAATGCGGTTGGTGGACGCGTTCTCCAGACCGAATTCGGCAAATTCTTCGATGGCGGCATTGATGATTTTCTCGCGCTTTTCTGTGGGGAGGTTGTGGAATGTCTTCTTGGGCATATCAAATGTGACCTCGTGGTCATGTGACTGGCAGGTCACATTCTATGACGATTTCCCCGCGTGTCAAGGGATTTGTGAGTGATGCGCGCCTCTTTCTTGATTGGAAGTTGATTCAGTCTTCGGATTCATTTCTCCCCCTCCGCCTTTGCCCCCGCCACAAGAGCAGATTGCGCTCATTCACCGTCCATGGTTTATCGTCTACGGTCTCTCACTGACCACTGATAACTTTTTGCCCAATTTCCCCCACAACACTTTCACCATCAACCCCGCCCTCCAAAACGCGACCGCCGCCATGCCGTGCGCAAGGACGGCAAACAGCGGCGGCGTTTGATGGGTGTAATACGTCCAACACTCGCGCGTGGTGCCCCAGAGTTCGAGGAAATATCCCAGCCATGAGCCGGCGATGAAAGTCAGCAAGGCGTAGCGATGGTCTGTGGGCGTGAGGATGAGGAGAACGCAGAGAATGAGCGCGAGCCACGTAAAGGACTTGTCGAAGGTCGGGGCAACGAAGACCAGCATCAAGGCCAGGAAGGAGGCGAAGACGAGCCAGTAAAGAGCAGAGATTGGAGACTGGAGATTGGTTGACTTAGGAGTCACTCGGTTGATCATCCAGTCCAATGAACGTGTGATGCGGTCAATGGACAGACTTGCAATGGGCCAGGCGGGGATGATCCACAGCGGGGGTCTTTCAGCCGTGTAGTAATGCCAGAGATTCGTTTGCGTCCCCCACGATTCGATTGCCAGCCCGCCGCAGACGCCGACGAAGATAATGAGCAAATCTGCTTTGAGGTTCGCCCGCGCAATGATGGTGACGGACATGAACCCGAAGATGCCGAGCAACAGCCAGTCCATGTAGCGCCACCAGGGTCCGTTCCAATCCACATATTTGAGGTATTCCTCCGCAAGGGGCCACCAGATGTAAACGATGAGGAAGACCGTGAGGATGAATCCGCCCAGCAGAATGGATGAGTCGCGCGTCCAAAAGTTTCGAAGCGTGTTGCGAAGCGTGGACATGGCGGGATTATAGCAGGGAGGTCTGGCGGGCATAACGGATTTTCGGTGAAGGCGTTGCCGCATGAGGAGTTGAGGGATGTGATGAGGAAGTACGATAGAATGCAGTAGGCAGAATGCAGAAAGAGGAGAATGCAATGGCTACGTATCAAGAGTTAAAAGGACATCGCGATTTGAAGGTTTATCAACTGGCATATAAACTTGCAATGGATATTTTCAACGCGAGTAAGAGATTCCCCAAAGAAGAGAAGTACTCTCTTACTGATCAAATCCGACGCTCATCAAGAAGTATTGCCGCCAACATCGCCGAGGGATTCCGCAAACGGCAATATCCAAAAATGTTCGTCAGCAAACTCGCGGATGCAGACGGCGAAGCTACAGAGACTCAAGTCTGGCTGGACTTCGCCCGCGACTGCGAGTATATGTCTCCCAAACTTCAAGCCGAATTGACAAAGGGCTATGAAGAAGTCGGCAGAATGCTCGGCGCGATGATGTCCATGCCTGAAAAATTCATGCCACGCAACATGCGCCGAGAATAACACACTCTGCCTTCCGCCTTCCGCCTTCCGCCTACCGAATTGCCCAACAGAAACTTTCAATCCAATTTCTCGTAAGTAAAGCAGATTTCATGTCAGGAGCAACACATGCCCAACATTCTCGAAACCCAAAATCTCGCCAAGAACTATGGCGACTTCACCGCCGTCAAAGGAATCACCTTCGACATCAAAGAGGGTGAAATTTTCAGCCTGCTTGGTCCCAACGGCGCGGGGAAGACCACGACCATCTCGATGCTTTCCACTTTATACACTCCCACATCAGGCGATGCGACCATTGGCGGACATTCCATCACCAAAGATCCGATGGCAGTCAAGCGCGTGATCGGAGTTGTGCCGCAGGATCTGGCTCTGTACGAAGACCTCACCGCAAAAGAGAATCTCGTATTCTGGGGGCAGATGTACGGACTCGGCGGCAAGTCCCTCAACAGCCGCGTGGATGAGGTGTTGGAGCAGATCGGTTTGACGGATAAAGCCAAAAACCGAGTCAAAACCTATTCGGGCGGGATGAAGCGACGCGTCAACATCGGCGTGGGACTGCTCCACAAGCCGCGCCTGCTTTTCATGGATGAACCCACCGTCGGCATTGATCCGCAATCGCGCCGCGCCATTCTCGATACGGTCAAAGATTTGAACAAGCAGGGCATGACCGTTTTGTACACCACGCATTACATGGAAGAAGCCGCCGAACTCTCGAACCGCGTTGGCATCATTGACCACGGCGATCTCATCGCGCTCGGCACACAGGAGGAACTCACAAAACAAGTCGGGCAAACTGATACGCTCATCTTGCACATTAGCGAAAACGAAGACCCCGACGCGCTCGCCAAAGCGATGAGCAATGTCGAAGGCGTGCAAAAAGCGGATGTCACAAACAATGAAGTGAGCATTATCACATCCGACGCAAAAGATGTGCTTGCATCGGTGGTAGGCAAAGCCAACGAACGCGGCATCAAGATCCGCTCCATTGATATCCGCGAGCCGAATCTTGAGGCGGTGTTTTTGCATCTTACGGGAAGGGCGTTGAGAGACACGTAGACAGGTACACACGTATACAGGTAAACAAGTAGACACGTAACTTGAAACTTGAAACCTGAAACACACCACGTAACTCGTAACCCGTAACTCGTATCCGCTCCACGCCCACGTAACAGGAAACCCCATGCTCAAACTCCTCCTCATCGGCATCAAAGACCTCAAACTCATGTTCCGCGACCGCGCCGCATTGATTCTCATCTTGCTGGCTCCGTTTTTGCTTACGCTCGGCATGGGATTCGTCACAGGGCGGTTCAGCGGCGACAACAGCAGTAGCGTTTTAAACATTCCCATTGTGATCGTCAATTTGGATAACGATTCTTTGGGCAACACGCTCGTGGACATTTTCAACTCGGACGAATTGACTGACTTGGTCGAACCAACTTCCAGCGGCGATCCCGAAGCGGCGCGTCTGCTCGTGGATGAAGATGAAGTCGCGGCGGCGATCATCATCCCCGCGGGATTCACCCAAAGCGTGCTCCATCAAAGTGAAAACAATGTCCCAAATGAAGAAGTTAAAATTGAATTTTATTCAAACCCGTCGCGCCCTACCAGCGCGGGAATCATCAAAGGCATCCTGGATGGATTCGTAACGCGCCTCGATGAAATGCGGCTCGGCGGCATGACATCCGTTTCACAATTGATCATCAGCGGAAGAATCTCACCGCAAGATGCAAATCGGGTTGGGGATGAAATGAGTGAACGACTTCAAAACGATGCAGACGCTACCAACGACGCGACGGCGATCACATTGAATACTTCGACCACTGCAGGTGAAGACGTGGAGTTTGATGTGCTTTCGTTTTTCGCGCCAGGCATGGCGTTGATGTTTTTGATGTACACCGTCAGTTATGGCGGGCGATCCATCCTCGCGGAAAAATCAGCAGGCACGTTACCGCGCCTGCTCGTCTCACCGACCAACACAATGCAAGTGCTGGGCGGCAAAGTGTTCGGCATTTATCTCACAGGCGCGGCGCAAATGCTCATCCTCATTGGAGCCTCCGCGTTATTACTCCAATTGAAATGGGGCAATGCGCTCGGCGTTGTCTTGCTTGTGCTTGCCGCCGTATTCGGCGCAACAGGCTGGGGCATGTTGATCACTGCGTTGGCTCGCACACCCGCGCAAGTAGGAAGCGTCGGCTCGGCTGTGATGTTGATCTTTGCCATGCTCGGCGGAAGTTTTATTCAACTGGATAACATGCCCGCCATCGTGCAGACGATTGGCAAAATTACACCCAACGCCTGGGCAATGGATGGGTTTACCACGCTCGCCCTCGGCGGGACTCTCACGCCTCTTTCCTCGCCGATACTTGCCCTGCTCACGATGGGCATTCTCCTCTTCCTGCTCTCGGCTGTGCTGTTCGGTAAAAAGAATTTGGTGCAGAAATAACTTAATGTCATTGCGAGGAGCGCTCTTGTTCTTCGCGACGAAGCAATCTCCACCACGTTGAGGGAGATTGCTTCGGGCGAAGTGCATCGCCCTCGCAATGACATGATGGAGAATTATGAAAAAAATCCTCGCTATTGCATGGAAAGACGCCATCGTCCGTTTTTCCAACCCATCGGAATGGTTGTTCTTCATCATCCTGCCGATCATCTTTATCTTCTTGTTCGCAGGCGGAGTCCCAAGCGGAGACGAAGATAACCGCATTCGGCTGGTCGTGGTGGATCAGGCTCAGACAGCAATTTCACAAGAGATAATCAGAGAATTAGAGAATTCAACTTCGGTCAGACCCGATGTTCTGTCGCTGGAAGAGGCGGAAGAGGAATTCAATTCGCGCCGCGCGACGGTCTTGTTAATCATCCCCGCTGGTTTGGATGTGGCATCAATTCAAAACAGAACCGCGCAATTGGATTTTCGTCAGCCGCCCAATGATATGGATGCTTCGATCGCAGAACGCGCCGTGCAAACCGCCATCCGACGCGTGAGCAGTGTCGTCAGCGCGGCAAACCTGGCAGTGGAGGAAGCCAAAGCGCGCGGCACGTTTGAATCGGCTGAGGATGAACAGGCCTATTTCAATCAGGCACTGGAACTTGCGAAGTCTTTGCAGGAAGATTCGCCCGAACGTGTGACCACGGTTCAAGGCAACACGCCCGATGATTTTGATTACGACCCGCAAGCCAATGTGTCGGCAGGTCAGTTGATCACGTGGGTGTTCATCCCGCTATTTGGCATCTCGGCGTTGTTTGCTTACGAAAGACAACAAGGGACCTTGCGCCGCATTCTCACCACGCCAACAAGTAAAGCTACTTTCTTGCTTGGGACAATTTCTGGTCAGGTCGCGATGGCGTTGATTCAAATGACCCTGCTGGTTTTATTCGCGGTCTTTGCATTCAAAATGAGTTGGGGAAATCCGCTGGCAGTTTTTATCCTTCTCGCTTGCTCGGCTCTCGCGGCGGCGGCAATCGGCACCGCGATGGGAACATTCATCAAATCAGAAGGGCAGGCAACGGGATTAAGCATCATGGCTGGCATGATGATGAGTATGTTGGGGGGGTGCTGGTACCCATTGGAGTTATTCCCTCCCGTGATGCAAAGCATCGCGCGCATCTTCCCCACCACCTGGGCGATGCAAGGACTGCTCGATCTGCTCCTGCGCGGCGGAGGATTAACGGATGTGCTACCCGAAGCGGGAGTTTTGCTTGGGTTCGCAGTGGTCTTTTTCAGTGTGGGTGTTTGGAGATTCAGATTCGAATGAGGATAACGCTGAAGTAGAAGTAATAGGGACACATCAAGGAATTACCTCTTTTTCAATTGACCGTCTGATTAGATCCAGCGTTCGCAACCAGGCATCATTTCGAGCCAACCAGCCATTTCCTGTAAGATAAATATTTTTTGGAGATTCCAAGCCGTGATTGGATAAAAACTGAACCGCCTGCCAAACATTGACCAATGGCAAATCATAATCATAGGCTACTTGAGCTGTAACTTCATTCAATTTCCAGTCACCCTCTATGTTATCTGCTTTGGTGGATAAAATTGGCAAAGCACCCGTTTCCAAAATTCTGTCTACGACTTGACGGAGATACTTTTCATAACTTATTTCGGCATGTGGCGCCCAATTTGTACCCATAGCGACAAGCACAAGTATGGGTTGACGCACGCGTAATTCGCAATCTAGCGGCGTTTCGTTTAATGTGCATTCGGTATTTCCAGCCGCCAATCCAAACATCGGATTCAGAATACTGCTAATTCCTAAGCCGTTTTCAGCAGTAATTGAATCTTGCAACATGCTATCTCTGAAAAATAATACCGTCGGCTCCATCTCTGCTGGTATGGGGTACACACCGTTAACATAACCAGCAAGAAAAGTGCCTGTGGTAAATTGGCAATCCCCGACTTTCGAAAATGCATCAGGATTAAGGTCAGATTCTGCAAATGCCGAATGCAAGATTTCGTTTGCCTTATACGACAATTCAGGAACTACGCTCCATTCTCTCCAATATTTCGCTTTCAAGCGTGTGTCTGGGGTTGGTGAATAAGATGGAAGAGTTGCGGTACTGGTTAGTTTAATTACTCCAGGTGTAGGTGTTGTTGTTAAATTAACGAGATACTTTGTTGGAATAAATATTTGTGTAGGGAGATCAGTGACTGTCTGTTGGGTTGATGCAGGTAAATTAGATTTTGATACGCAAGACACTAAAACAATAAGACAAGAGACAATGAATGAATGAATGAATGAATGAATGAATGAATGAATGAATGAATGAATGAATGAATGAATGAATGAATGAATGAATGAATGAATGAATGAATTGATCGATTCATGTTTACCTTCTTAGCATCCAAGATATAAGCTAACTTTTACGGAGTAGCGCCCCTGTAATTCTTGAAACTATTTCTGCGCAGGTCTCAGCGCGGGTTGGGGCTTGTCGCGCGAGGAGAAAAACCGGCTGGGGAGTTCGATGGGGGTGAGCGGGTTACCGGCTTGAATATCCGTTAACGAGGCATAATACATTCCCACATCATTGCTGTCGAAGCGTTGGAAGATGAACAGGATGAATTTTCCATCCGGGCTGAAACGGGCATCGCGATAACAGCAGTCGCCGTCAATTGGGTTGATGATCGTCTCCTGGCGAGTTACGCTATCATAGAGATACAGGTCGCCGAATCCGTCGTTGCGGACGGAATCATTCAACAGGAACAGGCTGTCGCCGTTCCAGTCAAAACTTGTGATGGTCTTCGTGCTTTCCTTGTGAGTGAAGGCAAAGTTCAAGCCGGGGAATTTGTCGATGCGGGTAAGCCCCACATTGGCGCAATTGCGAACATCGGCGCTAAATAAAACGATCTGGTCTGAAGCGACCAATTCCGTATCCACGATGCGGGCGGCAAGGCGCATCTCATCCTTCGACCAAAGAATATCGCGGAACGGGAATGTTACATAGAAACAATTGTCCCTGCGGGCGGTGAGGTTGAAGCGCGTGTCCATCTTCTTCAAGGCTTCGATATCGAATGGCAGGATATTCAACGTGCGCTGGATGCTGATCGCAACATAGTCTCCTTGGGGCGATACGCGAAACCCTTCGAGCGTTTCGTCGATATTGAAGCACGCCAGTTGCTCCGCTTGTTTGGTCGCGCCATCCACCATGAAGGCGCAATTGCGGGAGAGGTACACGAGGCGGTTGCCGGTGATCCATTGCAGGTTCGATTTGGGGGAATTGTCGGTTCGGATCTGGATCAATCCGGAGCCGTCGGTATTCATGAAATACAACTCGTTGCCGGAGAGAAAGGCGATCTGGTCCGCGTTGCCGGGCGGAGGCGGCATGGTCGGCGTGATTTGCGTTACAGTAAGCGTGACGGTTGGCAAGGGGGCGGGCGTGCCGGTTGGGGAAACGGTGGCAGGGTTGGCGACCAGGCTTCCCGTCGGGGTGGAGGCGGGCGCGAGGAACGGGATTTGCCCGCGGAAGGCGAAAACCCCAAGAAGCGCGATTAACAGGGTCACGGTGGCGCCGATCCACAAATTTCTTCGCGGGGTTGCGCGCCGGTCGCTTAGACCCACAACGGCTGGGATGGTGCGGTCATCGCCAAAGGCGGCGTGGTTTAGGGCTCGGGCGAGGTCGAGGGCGGTGTTGTAGCGCTGGCTTTTATCTTTTGCCAGGGATTTTTTTATGATGGCGTCGACTTCGGGCGACAGGTCTGGTCTTTCGTCTAAAAGATTTGGAACGGGGCTGTTGATGTGTTGGAGCGCGATGCTTATGACGGTCTCGCCGCTAAAGGGACGGTTGCCGGTCAACATTTCGTAGAGGATGGCGCCAAGCCCGTAAATATCGGCGCGGTGGTCAACCGTTTCGCCGCGCGCCTGTTCGGGGCTGATGTAGGCAGGCGTGCCGATCACTTCCTCGCCGGTGGCTGAGATGGCTGATTCGGTCAACTTTGCCACGCCGAAATCGGAGAGGTAGGGGTTGTGGCTTCCGTCGAATAGGACGTTATCGGGTTTGATGTCGCGATGGATGATCTTTCTGGCGTGCGCGTGGTCGAGCGCGGCGGCGAGCCGTTCGATGATCAAGGCGGCGTCTTGCAGTGAGAACTTTTCCTTTTTGATCATCTCGGTCAGCGACCCGCCGGACATATAGCGCATGACGAAATAGGGCTGGTTGTCGTCTTCTCCCACATCGTAGACCGGCACGATGGCGGGGTGTTCGAGGGCGGCAATCAGTTTAAGCTCACGCTTGAAGCGCGAGCGGGTGAGCAGGTTATGCATCATTTCGCGGGGCAATACTTTGATCGCCACTTCGCGGTTGGAACTGGGGTCGAGGGCGCGATAGACGGTTGCCATGCCGCCGCGCCCCAGCTCCGACTTGATTTTGTACCTTCCTACCTTATCGGGGGACATGCGCCAAGTATATCAAACTCGTTGTTGTGATAAAAAGTGCAAAAGCCTGTTAAACGGCTGGGCGGTATTCTGTAGTTGGCAGGCATGTTATGGATCCTGAATTTCCGCGGCGCGGAGGGTGTTGCGCATGAGCATGGCGATCGTCATGGGACCGACTCCGCCGGGCACCGGTGTGATGAAGCCTGCCACCTCTTTCGCTTCTTCAAAGTTGACGTCGCCCACCAGCCGGTAACCGCTCTTCTTCGTTGCATCCGGCTTGGAGTTGATGCCCACGTCTATGACCGCCGCGCCGGGCTTGATCCATTCGCCGCGGACGAACTCGGCTTTGCCGATGGCAACGATGAGGATGTCGGCTGTGCGCGCGATGCCGGGCAGATCTTTTGTGCGCGAGTGGCAGACGGTGACCGTGGCATTCCGACTCATAAGCAGTAGCGCCGCCGGCATCCCCACGATATTTGACCTGCCCAGCACCACCGCGTTCGCGCCTTCGATCGGCACGCCCGCGTGGTCGAGCAGGTATATGCATCCGTTCGGAGTGCATGGAACAAAGAGCGGCTCGCGCCCCCGCTGTGCCAGCCGTCCGATGTTGATCGGCGAGAATCCATCCACATCTTTTTCGACGCTGATGAGTTGCAAGACGCGCTCTTCATTCAAATGCGAAGGGAGGGGGAGTTGCACAAGAATCCCATGCGCGGTTTGATCGTCGTTCAACGATTTGATGATTCGTTCCAGGTCTTCTTGTGAAATATCCGCCGGCAAATTTTGACTCACCGAACCCATGCCCAATTCGGCGCACGCTTTTTGTTTGGATGAAACGTAGGCGGCCGAATCGGCGCGGTCGCCGACCAGCACGGTGGCAAGCGTCGGTTTGGATTTCCCTGCGGCGATCCGTTGCGCCACTTTCGCGGCGACTTCTTCGCGCGCCTGCCCTGCGATCGATTTTCCATCAATGAGTTGTGCGGTCATGAAGTTTTTCCTCGCTCAAAATTGCGCCTCGCAACTGATTCGATTCGCACTCTGTCAAAACCACGCGGTCGATCTCGTTCCAGCGCGGCGATTCGGCAAACGCCTGCGCGCGCAGATAATTTTCAGTGAACCCTTCCATTTGCCAGCCGCGCTCGCCCATCTCGGATGTGGATTCCCACAGCACGGACATTTCGCGCCCGATAAATTTTTCGCGATACGCTTTTGCGGATTCCTCCAACGCATCATGCAGGATGTGATTCCGCTTCTTTCGCGCTTCGGGCTGAATCTGCCCCCTCATCTTTGCCGCGCCTGTGCCGGGACGCGGCGAGTACGTGAAGACGTGCCCACCAGCGAAGTTGATTTCATTTACAAAATCAAGCGTTTGCGCGAACTCATCGTCCGTTTCGCCGGGAAAGCCAGCGATGACATCCGTTGTGATGGCAACGTCGGGAATAACCTCACGCGCGGAATGGATCAATGCGCGGAACGATTCAGTGGTGGTGTTGCGGCGCATCCGTTTGAGGGTGGTGTCGCTCCCCGCTTGGAGAGGCAGATGTAAGTGCGGCATGAGGCGGGGGTCTATCCACAGGGAGAAAAAGTCCGCGCTCAAGTCCCAGGGTTCGAGCGAGGAGAGTCGCAGGCGCGGCACATCCGTTTCACGGAGGATGGCTTGGATGAGTTCTGCAAGATGCGAGTCGAAATCATAACCCCATGAGCCGAGGTGAACGCCGGTGAGAACAATTTCCTTCGCGCCGCCGTCGAGAGCGAATTGAATATCTTGAATCACATCGGCGACAGCCCGGCTTCGCGCTTCGCCACGAGCGACGGTGGTGATGCAGAACGTGCATTGATTGTTGCAACCATCCTGCGCTTTGATGAAGGCGCGCGTGCGGCGATGAAGTCCGGGGAGGGGGATGCGGGTCAAAGGTTCGAGGTCGAAAGGAGGAAGGGTGAAGGAGGAAGGCTTGCCCTGAGCAGTGTCGAAGGGATGAAGATTTAATGATTTAGAGACCAGTTGATCTTTTTCCGCGTTGTGTATGACGCGTTGGACATTTGGGAGTTTCAACGTTTCATTGGGTTGAAGTGTTGCCCAACAACCTGTTGCAACAATATCATTCACGCCCGCGCGCGCGATCTGTCGAATCTTGCCACGTGAGACAGAGACGGCATCGTTCGTCACTGCGCAGGTGTTGACGACTGCCATCTCAGCGAGTTCGGCAGACGCGACGATCTCATGCCCCGCCGCGCGGAATCCACGCGCCATGTTTTCGATCTCCGCCTGGTTGAGCCTGCATCCGATGGTGTCGAGGTAGATTTTCATAAAGGATAGAGAGTAGAAGATCAGAGAATAGTGGATTAGAGAATAGAGGATTAGAAAGTGGAAAGTGGAGCGCGGTAAGAGACTATTTTCTACTCTCTACTCTCTACTCTCTATTCTCTTCCTATGGTTGCATCACCACAAAATGATCGAACAACACGTCCACGCCGGGCTGGGTGAAGGAGCCAGCCAGCAGTCCCACATCGCCGGTCGCCAGTTCGGCATCGCTTGCGCCGGCGATCAATTGGTAATTCACATAGAACACAAGCGAGTCTCCGATGCAGTCGGCGCGCAGGTGGTTGGCAGAATCTGCCTGAATCATCGCAGAGGCTTGCATTTCGCTCTGACCCAGCAAGGTGGCTTTTCCCCCGCTGAATTTGCCGATGGCGTAATAACCGTCGTTCGAGATGATGAAGAAATAATAATTTCCATTTTGGTAGCGGCACATCAGCCCGGCGCGATTCTCGCTCGGACCGTTGAGCGTAGTCACATCCGCTTCGAGGCGCGCATCGCGCAAATCCATTTCAGGCGTGGACCAGAAATTCATCTGCGGCTGGAGGACCAACATGCGGTAGCCGCCTTCATCGTAATCCATGATGCCCGCGTCGTTGGCGAGGCGATCCCATCCGCTGGTGTTGTTATCGAATTCATCTTGAAAGAGAACAGCGCCGGAGGGAGGAAGAGGGGTCGCGGCGTTTGGCGTGGGAACGCACGCGTTTAGAAGAAAGAAGAAAGAAGAAAGAAGAGGAAAGAATTTTTTCACGGGTATGATTTTATCATGGGGGGTTATGGAGCAAGTTGTTTCAACAGAGCGTCCGCTTGAGGGTGCCCAAGATCGCGGGCAAGGGTAAATTCGTCGAAGGCGCGAGCGCGGTCGTTCGTTTGCATGTAGACCATGCCCAAATGCAAATGCGCCGAAGCGTTCTGCGCGTCCAATGCGAGGGCGGTAAGCAGGTGCCGCTCGGCAGTGGCGAAGTCTTCATTGAGATACCACAGCCAGCCGAGCGTATCCTCGGACGCGGAGTTTTTTGGGTCGAGCGCCACAGCGCGTTGCGCGGCGGGAATGCCGATGTCGTTCAAGTGAATTCCAAGCCGCCCGCAAAACTCCGCCAGCGCCCGCCAGGTGTTGGCATCCTCAGGCGCGAGGCTGGCGGCATATTGATACGTTTCCAGCGCGCGGATCAGGTCGCCGTTGAGCGCGTACGCGTTGCCAAGCGAGAAGTAGCGCTCGGGGTTTTCCGCATCCAGCGCCGCGGCGGCTTGATGTTCGCTGAGGGCTTGCGAATAATTCCCGACCCGTTCGAAGTACAACCCGCGCAGTCCGCGGACGATCGCAGAGTTGGGATTCAACTCCAGCGCGCGATTCAACGCCTCGCTTCCCTCCGACCCTGTGTGCTGGTTCGCCTCCCCCAACCACGCCCACGCCTCGGCGTTTGACTCGTCTGCCTGCGCGGCAGATTTGAACGCGGCGCGCGCCAGCTGCCATTCATCCACCAACCCCAGCCCGGCGCCGAGGATGACAAATTGTTGGGATGACGATTCGTTGAGCGACGCCAAACTCAAGGCGGAGCGAAGAGTCTCCGCTGGCGGAGCAAATTGAGGGTCCAGTTGAGAAGCGGCGAGGAGTTCCGTCCACGCGGAGGAGGCGCCGGTCAACGTCAACAGCAACCCGAGGCGGTAATGCGCCGTTGCATCGTCGGGGGCGCGCTCAAGGTAGGCTTGAAAATACTCTGCGGCAAGCGAAAATTCTCCCTGATCTTGAACTGCATATGCCAGTCGTGGATACAGCCCGGGTAAAAATTCAGCCTGCTCGAGTCCTTGCTTCCAGATTTCAATGGCGCGCGCCGGATCCTCGTTCAAAAAGTTGACGTCGCCCCACGCCGCCCAGCCCGCCGGGCTGAGGGCATTCTTTTCGTGGGCGATGCCGTACATGACATCGGCTCGCTCAAAATCACGGTCGTGAAAATAAGCGTGCCCGGCGAGTTCGTACAAATCGGTCCGCCAGGGGAGCCGTTGCGCGGCGCGTAAATAATGCTCCGCCATTTCGGAGTAGGATTTTGACTCAGCCGCCTTGCGAATCTCTGAATTTCCATCCGCAAGGATTGGGATGGCAACCGCGATGAGAAGCGACAGAAGGATGAGAATGATCCGCAAGCCGGTCCGTGACATGCGTGGAATTATAGCCTTTGAAATTAAATTGGCATGGGCGCCGAATAACTGATAAGAATATCGTAGTGACGGCTTTTGTCGTCTTTTCCCGGCACAGAAGCGACTGAAGTCGCTACTACAAAATCCATCATGGATTTCAACCCATTACCACAGGCTCAACTGCGCAACTCCTACTACTTTAACGTTCCTGTAACTCTGGCGATTGCGCCAGAAACCGTCAAGTGGAATATAATCGTCCCTGTCATGTTCGAGTTACTGGAAAGCGCGTTCAATTTTTTCACAACACCCAGCGGGAGTTTGATCTATCATCTCGTGCTGTTGTTTTCGGTTGTTTGGGCGCTGGCATCCGCTTATTTGCTTTGGAAGTCGAGCGAGTTTCCGCAGGCGCGGCGCACGATGTTTGGGCTTGCCCTGTTGTTCATCGCGCGCATTACTCTTTTTGCGGTGACGTTGGCGGGCAATGGCGGGCTGGTCAACTTTTCGGTGGTGCTCCCCCCGTTGGATCGGGCGATCACGCTCTTTTCATTGATATGGGTGATCTGGCTGTGGAATTTTCCCGAGCCAAGCCGCGCCGCCGACGCCATCACCGGGCTGGCAAGCGTTCTCCTCATCGCCGGGCTGGGGCTCAGCCTCGTGGCGTACGCGCAGGATTTCACCCGACCCGACTATAACCGCACCACCATCGACGGCATCTGGCAGTTGGCGAGCATTGCCACCGGTTCATTCGGTCTATTGTTGCTTGCCATTCGCCGCCCGAACGGCGCGAACTACGGGTTGGCGGTTTTGATCCTTGCGATTGCGGGGCACGTTATTTATGTGATTTTGGGCCGCTTCGATGGCAACTTCCCCGGCGCGGTGCGGCTGATGTACATTGCGGCGTTCCCCTTGTTGATCACCCTGCCCCAGCGATTCCCATCCCCCACAAAAGGACCGATCTCCGTCAAACTGCACGCGTCGGTGGATGAACGCCGCCGCTACAGCACCGACCCGAAAACCTTCCACGCCTTGCTTGCCCTGGCGGGTGAATCGAGCGTAGACAAGTTAAGCCAAGCCATCACCCGCGCCATCGCGCAGACGATGCTTGCCGATTTATGTTTTTTGATCTACCTCACCGACAACAAGAATCAGATCCAGGTCGCCAGCGGGTATGATCTCATTCGCGAGGAAAACCTCGAAAGTGGAAACCTGAATAAAAGCATGATTCCCATGCTCACCAACGCCCTGCAACGCGGGCGCCCATTGCGATTGCCATCTTCCAGCACATCGGCGGATATCAAGGGGCTGAGCGACCTGCTTGGGTTGGCAAGCCCGGGTCACATTTTGAGCGTGCCCATCGTCACCCCGGAGAAAGATTCGCTCGGCGGCGTGCTTCTGCTATCCCCATACTCGAACCGTCTGTGGAGCGCGGAAGACCAGGCATTCCTTTCCAACATCGCCGTCGCGCTTGTGCCGATCATCCAGCGCGGAAACAAAATGACCTCGCTCGAGCAAAAAGGCGAGCAAACGCGGCAGGCGCTCGATGTGGCGCAGGATCGCATTATCGAACTCGAACGTCGCAATGAAGACCTGCTCAAACAAATGGACGCGGTGCGTACCGATGCGGCGCAGGGATTATCGCAAGCCGAAGACCTGGTGGCGCTTACTCAAATGCAGGCAGACTCGCAGAAAGCCCTCGAGCGGCTCAAACAGGAAAATGAAGCGTTGCGCTCCGGCAAGGGAAATGCAGGCTCTTCACAACAAGTGGAAGGCGAGTTGCGCCTGACCCTGGAGGAGATCGCCCGCCTGCAAAACCAACTGGCAGGGGCGAACATGCGCATGGCAGAACTGGAAATAGGCTCAGCCACTGCGCGACCGGGCGAGCAAGCCGAAGTAGTCGCCTCCATCTCACAGGAACTGCGCCAGCCCATGTCGTCGATTGTGGGATATACCGACTTGTTGCTCGGCGAATCGGTAGGCATCCTCGGCGCGTTACAACGCAAATTTGTCGAACGCATCAAAGCCTCCACCGAACGCATCGGCAACCTCGTGGACGATCTCATCCAAGTGACCACGCTCGAAACCGGGCTGAACGAACTCAAGCCCGAAGCAGTAGACGTGAATCTCATCATCGATAATGCCATGTCGTACACCAGCAGTCAGGTGAGGGAGAAAAACATTTCCCTGCATCTCGACTTGCCGAAGAACATGGCGCCCATCCATGCCGACCGCGAGGCATTGCAACAGATTGTGATCCACCTCCTGCAAAACGCGGGCGCCGCCTCCCCGGTGGAAGGCTCCATTCACCTGCGCGTGCAGACCAAATCGGAAGGCGGAAACGAATACGTCCTGATCCAGGTAAAAGATTCCGGCGGCGGCATTCCATCCGAAGATCTCTCGCGGGTGTTCACGCGTTTATATCGCGCCGATAATGTTTTGATCCAGGGTGTCGGCGATACCGGCGTGGGGCTTTCGATCGCCAAGACCCTCACCGAAGCGCAACGCGGACGCATTTGGGTCGAGACCGACGCCGGCGTCGGCTCGACGTTCAGCGTACTTCTGCCAATCGCCAAAAACATCCTCGCGCGTGCGCCGGAGATTTGATCCATGCAAGCCCTGCGTCAGTTAGGGGGAGGTGTCATCATCGCCATCGTTTCAATCGTTTTGGTCATCGGGGGAGTTTCGCTTGCCATTGCCGAATCCGCGTTACCGCCAACACAACCGATTCCCGTCTTTATCTCGCCCACCTCGCCATTGACCCTTTTCACTCCGACCTTGCTCTCGCTTCCCACCACATCGGAAACAGCAACCAACACGGCAACATTCACAGAAACTCCGCCGGCAACATTGACGTTCATTTCGCCATCAGCCACAAACTGCCCTCCGCCCCCAAGCGGCTGGACTCCGATCATTGTCTCTTTTGCAGACAGCATTTACACCCTCGCGCAAAAATACGCCACCACCGAAGACGCGTTGAAGAACGCCAACTGCCTCGCTTCGGTAAACTTACAACTCGGAACAACTCTCTACGTTCCGCCGGTGGCATCGACCGCCATCGTTGTAACGTGCAGTCCGCCGTTCGGTTGGGTAAAAAGACACGTGGTGCAACCCGGCGAAAATCTATATCGCATCGCCCTTTCGTATGGGCTGACCTACCCGCAATTACAACAGGGCAATTGCATGGGCGCTTCGATTACCATCTATGTTGGGCAATTGTTGTGGGTTCCCAACATCCCCACGGTCACACCGCTACCCGGCGCGACCGCGACCATCCGCATCTCCACCTCCACCGCCTCGCCAAATCCAACGTCAACCCAGACCTTTATCGTCACCGCCACCCAAATGCCAACCCTCACCGCCACCTTCATGCCAACAGCGTCGCCTCAACCGATCGCCACGAATACAATCCCGCCCGCGCCCACAGCCACACCATCCCTCACGCCGTTTCCTTCAACAACTCCCTCGCCATGAACTTCAACCGACAGATCATCTTTGTAGCGCTGTTGCTCGCCGGATGCGGGACAAACGCGTCGCCGTCGCCATCCCAACCATCGTCGCTTTTTGACCTGGTAACCTCCGCCCCGATTCCCTCCGCGACCCCAACTCCCTTCCAGCCCCTGCCCCTTGGCGCGACTAGCTTCTTCATCCCCGCGAACGACCCGCTTCTTCTCACCAGTGCGGCTGATTCAGCCATTGCCACCTCGTCCATCCCCCCGGAAACCCCCACCCCGCTCCCCACCATCGACGCGGTTGTGTTGAACAACACCATCGCCCCGCAACCAACCTTCGATAGCCAGCTTTTCAACAACGGACAGAAAACGATCAATTTTTTGCTCATCGGTTCAGACCGCCGTTCTCTCACCGGTTCGACTCGCACCGACACAATGGTTATTGCGATCCTCCATCCCAACGAGGGGCAGGTCGCGCTCATTTCCATCCCGCGCGACCTGTGGGTTTCAATTCCAGGTTTTGAGAATAACCGCATCAACACCGCTTATCAGGTGGGGAAGTCCACCGAGTACCCCGGCGGCGGACCCGGCTTACTCAAAGAAACGATTCAATATAACCTCGGCATCCGCATCGACCACACCGCCCTCGTCGATTTCAACGGCTTTTCCGATATCGTCAACACCCTCGGCGGCGTGGATGTGCCCGTCTCGTGCGCGTACACCGATTGGCGGCTGATCGACCCAAGTTATGACCCTGAAAATGAAAATAACTGGTATCTGCATACCGCCGAACCCGGCGTCATTCACATGGATGGCGACCTCGCCCTGTGGTATGCCCGTTCGCGCCAAAAGTCTAATGACTTCGACCGCGGGCGCAGGCAACAGGAAGTGTTGCGCGCGTTGTTCACCCAGGCATTGCAAGCCGGGACGTTGACCCGCATCCCTGAACTGTATGAAAACCTGAAAGAATCTGTCGAGACTGACCTGGGCTTGGGCGACCTCCTGCAACTCTCCGTTTACACCCCCAAGATGACGAACGCCGACATCCGCAGTTATTACATCCGCCCGCCCTACGTCAGTTCGTGGATCACGGATGGCGGCGCATCCGTGTTGTTGCCAGATAAAGACCTGATACCGCAATTGATCACCGAGGCGCTCTCCCCGCCGGTGAAGGTCGCAGAGAGGCAGGCAGTCACAATCGAGGTGATGAACGGCACATCCATCCCCGGTTTGGATACGCTTGCGGCGACGCGACTCAACTATGCCGGCTACGAAACCAGCATCATTTCCTCTGCCCGGCAGGATTATGGCGCCTCGGTCTTGATCGATAAGACCATCGTGCAGGATGCCACGTTCAGCGCCCCGATCTTGCAAGTGATGGGACTGCCACCGAACAGCCTGATCTCCGGCACAGACCCGAACAGCGCCTCGAACTTCCTTTTGATTTTGGGAGCCGACTACGAGCCGTGCTTCCAGCCTGAGAGTTTGGGGCAGTGAATAAGGTTATAATTATAAGCAAGTATGACAATTCATAAGGTCTCTGAAGTTGGCGATGTGCTGAGAAACGCCATCACCTTTAACTTCAAGAATAGTTCCGAGGTCATGATGAACGCAGACTCGCTTTTGACTCGGGTCGAGCAGTTATTTGAATTGCTCGAATCGCGCCAGGTGGACTATGTGCTCGTCGGCGGCGTAGCCTTGCTGACGTACGTGGAAGGGCGTAACACCGAGGACATTGACTTGATCATGGCTTCCCCGTCGCTGGCAAAACTTCCTGAAATCAAAATTGAAGATCAGGATATGTATTTCACGCGCGGGAAGTTTGGCGAATTGCAAATTGATATCTTGTTGACGAAAAACCCCCTATTCGCCAAAGTGCAAAGGGACTACAGCGCTACAAATCAATTCATGGACCGCAAGATCAGGAGCGCAACAGTGGAAGGGTTGATTCTATTGAAGTTATTTGCCCTTCCCTCCCTCTACCGACGAGGGAGTTTTGAACGAGTGGGAATTTACGAAAACGATATTGCCACATTGATGAATGCCTTCAACCCCGATACGGATGCGCTACTCAAAGAACTGAGCCAGCATTTGAATGAAACCGACATGGCGGAAGCCCGAAGGATCGTTGCAGATATTCAAAAACGCATTCAACGGTTTCGGAAAGCCAATACATAGTATAAGCATCCCTTCGGATGCATATCAAGGAGATCTCACCATGACCGACAAAAAAGCCATACTCCCTGAAGGCTCAAACCCCATGGGACCTTATTCGCCGGGGATCGTCAGCGGCGGGTTTTTATTCATCGCCGGGCAGGTGGGGCGCGGACCAGATGGAACCATCGGCGCGACCATCGAAGAGCAGACCCGCTACACGCTGGATAATATGCGCGCGGTCCTACACGCCGCAGGTTGCGACTTCAAAGATGTCGTGAAGGCAAACGTCTACATCACCAAGCCAGAATACTTCACGCCGTTCAACCCGATCTACATGGAGTATTTCCCCGAGCCGCGCCCGGCGCGCGCCACCGTCATCGCCGCGCTGGTGGATGAAAAATTCCTGATCGAGATCGAAGCCATCGCAAAGTTGCCGTAATAGCGGTTCCTATCAAGAAGGCGGTTGCCCTGAAGCGACCGCCTTCTTTTTTTCTCTGGCTTGCTCCTGATGATAAGATAAAGAATATGGACGCGAATCGTTTCGTAACAAAAAGCCTTAACGATCCTCGCATCTTGCGAATCGTATCCGCCGCGTTGGCCGCGGTTGATCCATATCGCGCGGTGAAAAACCATTTGCCGAGAATCACGGGGGATGTGTATGGTTTTGCAGTCGGAAAAGCCGCCGTTCCGATGCTGACCGCCCTAGCCGAATCGATTCCACTTACAGGCGCGCTCGCCATTAGCAAGCACGCTTCCTCTCCGCCCTCGGGCCTGTTTCCCGTTCTCCTCAGCGGACATCCCATCCCCGACGCGCGCTCCGTCCACGCGGGCGAACGCGCGATTGAATTTGTCTCCTCATTAAAAGAAGACGACACGCTCGTCTGCCTGATCTCAGGCGGAGGCTCGGCACTGATGACCGCGCCATTGATTCCGCTGGAAGAGTTGCAAGCCCTCACCGCCTCATTGTTGTCATGCGGCGCGACCATCAATAAGATCAACACCATCCGCCGCCACTTGGACCGCGTCAAAGGCGGGGGGTTGGCGCGCGCCACGAAAGCGAAAATCGTCAGTTTGATTTTGTCAGATGTGATCGGCAACCCATTGGAAGCCATCGCCTCAGGTCCCACCGCGTCCGACCCGACAACACAAACCGATGCGCTACAAATCTTGAAAAAATATTTTGCCATAGAGACACGGAGACACGGAGATTTAAATTTCTTAAACTCTGCGACTCTGCGTCTCAGTGGCAATTTTGTGAAAACTGATGATGACATTTTCTCGCGTGTGCAAAACATTATCATTGGAGATAACAACCTCGCCGCGCAAGCCGCGCTTGAACAAGCACGAATTGAGGGATTCGAGGCAGAAATTCTAACGAATGAATTACAGGGTGAAGCGCGTGAAGTTGGCGTAATGTTGGCAAACAGACTACGCGACGAAGCGGCTGAGCGATCACATCCGTTTTGTTTAATCTCAGGCGGAGAAACAACGGTAACCATAAACGGAAATGGCAAAGGCGGGCGAAATCAAGAACTTGCGTTAGCCGCCGTCAATGAATTGCGCGATGTGTCAAACGTGATGTTGATCGCGTTAGCAACCGACGGCGAGGACGGTCCCACCGACGCGGCTGGCGCAGTGGCGACAGGCGAATCGGCTGAAAGGGCAGAGTCGCTGGGGTTGAGTGCGGCAGACCACCTATCGAGAAATGACGCGTATCCGTTCTTCGAGTCGCTCGGCGATTTGATCGGGACCGGCCCAAGCGGGACGAATGTCAACGATCTAGTTTTCTTGTTTGGTTTGAGTGGGTGAATCGGAAAAACCTTATTGACAAGGATATCAGGGTGGACTATCATTAGTTTGTTGCCCCAACATACTAATGATGAAAAAAACAACAGATCAGGCCCTATTTCGAGAAGCAAACTTATCCCTCGTTCTTCGAAACATTCACAATGAAGCTCCCCTCTCGCGCGCCAAATTGGCTGTGATAACAGAACTAAATAAGTCCACAATTTCAAGTTTGGTGGAGGATTTGCTCGCGCGCGGGCTGATCCACGAGATCGGGATGGGCACGATCGGCACCGGGCGTCCCGCCACCCTGCTGGAGATCAACCCCAAGGCTGGAGGGATTATCGGCGTGGAATTGGGCGTCGACTTTGTGGCTGTGGCATTGATGGATTTCGTAGGGAAAGTGATTTGGACGCGCAAGGAGAAGGCAGACCCTTTCGAAGAGCAGACGAAGACGATAGATCAAACGTTGGACCTTGTTGACGAGGCGGTGGCGCAATGCCGCTCTTCGAAACTTCGTTTGCTGGGGCTGGGGCTGGCGGCTCCGGGCACTGTTGACTTGCAGGAAGGAGTGATGGTTTTTTCACCCAACTTGCGCTGGCATAACGTCCCTTTGAGAAAAATCTTTTCCGAACATACCAGTCTCAATGTGTTCATCGAAAACGATGCCAATGCCGCCGGAGTGGCTGAGCATTTGTTCGGCGTGATGAGGCAGACAAGAGATTTTATTTTCATCTACGCTGGCGTTGGGGTGGGAGGCGGTCTCTTTTTGAATGGCAAGTTGTATCGCGGTCACAACGGGTACGCCGGGGAGATTGGTCATATTTCCACCGCGTCGGAGGGGATTGGCGAACTGTGCCTTTGCGGCAACCCCGGTTGCTGGGAGACAACGATCAATCAGCGCGCAGTTATTCGACGCGTGGAGGCATGTTTGAAAAATGGATCCTCCAGCCTGATTCCAAACCTGATGTTGGAAAGAAACGAATCAGCGCTTTCTGTGGAACTCATTAAACAAGCCGCGGATGCCGGTGACGAGGTGGCGCTGGGATCGTTTGTAGAGGTCGGGCGCGCCATGGGACAGGGAATCGCCGGGATCGTGAACATCTTCAACCCGGAGAAAGTGGTCATTGGCGGCACGTTGAGCGCGGCGAGCGGACATTTGCTCCCCGCGATGAAAGAAGCGATCTCGCAACGCGCTTTGAACGATGTGTTGAAGAAGACAGATGTGATCCCGTCTGTGTTTGGAGACGACGCCAGTTTATTTGGCGCGGTCGCAATCGTAGTCGAAGACATCATGTGGAACCCATCGAGTATTGAAAGGAGGTGATGCTGAGGCGTGAGGAAGAACTTGTGTGTATCCATGTCGAATAACCGTGTTTTCAAATTAGATTAGGAGAAGAAGTATGAATAAGAAACTGTTTTACTTGTTGAGCGCGTTGATGATCGTATCCCTCGCGCTTGCCTCTTGCGCGCCCGCGGCGACCCAAGCCCCAGCCGCAACCGAAGCGCCTGCCACAGAGGCGCCGTCCGCTACCGAAGCGCCCGCAACCGAGGCGCCCGCCGCGGCGGATCAAGTGGAAGTGTTTTCATGGTGGACCGGCGGCGGTGAAGCGGCTGGCCTCGAAGCCATGATCAAAGTGTTCAACGCCACAGACCCGAACATCGAATTCATCAATGCGGCGGTTGCTGGCGGCGCCGGCACGAACGCGCGCGCAGTCCTTGCGACCCGCTTGCAGGCTGGCGATCCACCCGATTCCTGGCAGGGTCACGCGGGTCAGGAACTGATCGGCACCTACGTTGCCGCCGGTCAAATCGAACCGCTGAACGATCTGTATGCCTCCGAGGGCTGGCTCGATGTGATGCCCGAAACGTTGATTCCGTTGATCTCGCAGGATGGCAATATCTACTCCGTGCCGGTCAACATCCACCGCGCGAATGTGCTGTGGTACAACCCGGGCTTGCTCGAAGCCAACGGCGTCGCAGTGCCGACCACCATGGATGAATGGTTCGCCGCGATGGATACCCTGCAAGCGGCAGGCGTTCAACCCCTCGCGCTCGGCGAGCAATGGACGAAGATGCACCTGTTCGAAACTGTTCTGCTCGGCACGCTCGGACCTGATGCCTACAACGGCTTGTGGGATGGCTCCACCGATTGGGGTAGCGCCGAAGTCAAGACCGCTTTGGAAAATTATGCCAAAGTGTTGAGCTACGCCAACAGCGACTCTGCTTCGTTGACGTGGCAGGATGCCTCGCAACTTGTGGTGAACGGTGAAGCCGCGTTCAATGTGATGGGCGACTGGGCGGCTGGCTACTTCATCGAGTTGGGCAAGACCGCCAATACCGATTACGGTTGGGCGGCGACTCCGGGCGCGAATGGCGTCTTCCAGTTCCTCTCCGATTCGTTCGTCCTTGCGGTTGGCGCTCCCCATCGGGATGCCGCGCTCGAATGGCTGAAGGTGGCAGGCTCCAAGGAAGGTCAGGAAGCGTTCAACCCGGTCAAGGGTTCCATCTGCGCTCGCACCGACTGCGATAAATCGCTGTTCGGCGAATATCTGCAATCTGCCATGGACGATTGGTCCTCCAACACCGTTGTCGGTTCGTTGACTCACGGTGTGGTTGCCAACGACTCGTGGAAGACGGAGATCGACACCGCTCTCGGCCTGTTCCTCGCCAGCGGTGACGTAGACGCGTTCCAAACCGCGCTCGTTGCGGCTTGCGCAAGTTCCGGTCCCTGCAAGTAGGTCTGGTGTTAGAATTGCTGAGGCTCCACGCGGAGCCTCAGCAATTTTTTGTTACCCTCAAGGAATGGATGCTTTATGACAAAAGATAAAGACCGCTTCCTGAACATCATCCTTGTTTCGCCGTCCATTTTGGCGGTGTTGATCTTCGTCTATGGATTCATTGCCTGGTCGGCGCGGGTTTCTTTGAGCAAATGGAAAGGCTTGAACCCGGACTATACATGGAACAGCATCAACAATTATATTGGTCTGTTCAACGACCCGCGCTTTGCTGTGGATGTCAAAAACACATTGGTTTTTACGGGGGTATTTGTATTCGGCAGTCTGTTGTTAGGGTTTTTACTTGCTGTCATGCTCGATCAAGGTTTGAGGGGTGAAGGATTCTTCCGCAGTCTTTTCCTTTTTCCGATGGCGATCTCTTATATTGTCACTGGCGTGGTCTGGCGCTGGTTGATGAATCCCGCCATGGGTTCGCGCATGAGCGGGTTCAATTTGTTATTCACGAATCTCGGCTTGGATTCTCTGGTCAACGCGTGGCATACCACTCCGCAGTGGGGCATGGCGGCGATTGCGCTCGCGGCGATCTGGCAGATGTCCGGTTACACCATGGCGTTGTACCTTGCCGGCCTGCGCGCCATCCCACAGGAACTAAAAGAAGCGGCTCGCATTGACGGGGCAAGCGAAGCG
>JBGANO010000079.1:10487-13010 GCA_044222305.1 Anaerolineales bacterium | reverse complement strand
TATCATGGCTTATTTTTTGGGGGCATCGAGATCAAGAATGCCGAAATGATTTTAAGCGGCGGTCCGATCTTTTGGGCAAACCTCGCCTACTCCTACGCGCTCATGTTGATCAGCCTGTTCGTGCTGACGCGCCGCTTTCAAAAAGCGACTGGAATTTTCCGCAAGCAATTGGGAATCGTTTTGTTTGGCGTCATCTTCCCCTGGGTTTGCAATCTGATGTTCGTCGCCGGGCTAAGCCCGCTTCCAAACGTGGACAATACCCCCCTGTCATTTACCGTCACGGGGATTATCTTCACATACGCGCTGTTGCGATATCGTTTGTTGGATATCATCCCAATCGCGCGAGATGTGTTGATCGAGAACATGAGCGACGGCGTCATTGTTTTAGATTCGCAAAATCGCCTGGTAGATTTCAACCCCGCCGCGCTTCAAAGCCTCAGGCTGGAGCAACCGCCCCAAATGGGTCAACCCTCCAGCGAGATCTTCGCAAAATGGACCGATCTTGTGGAAGACTTCTCCGGCGTCAACGACATTCGCGTTGAACTGTCGTTCGATCTGCCTGCCCGCGCATTCCTCGACTTGAAAATTTCTCCGCTGTACGACGATCGCGCCAACTTTCTGGGACGGCTCATCGTTTGGAGGGATATTACCCCGCTCAAAAACGCGCAAACTGAACTGCAAGAACAAGCCATCCGCGACCCATTGACCGGGCTATACAATCGCCGTTACCTGAATGAGGTTCTAACGCGCGAACTTGCGCGCGCCGCCCGCGAAAATTATCCGATCAGCCTGGCAATCATTGACATTGACGATTTCAAACATGTGAACGATGCCTACGGCCACCCTGCCGGAGATTCTATTTTACAAAGTTTTGCAAAGCAACTCCGCAACCAAACGCGGGTTGAGGATACGGTCTATCGGTACGGCGGGGAGGAATTTCTTGTTTTATTACCAAACTGCGCGGGGGCAAACGCCATGAAAATTGCGGAAAAATGGAGAAGTTCCTTTCAGGAAATGAACATTTCTTACAGCATCGGAACTACGGGTATTACCATTTCCTGCGGGGTTGTGGAATTTCCAATCGACGGGGGAACCGGCGAAGAACTCATCGCCACAGCGGACCAATTCCTCTATCACGCGAAAGCGACGGGGAAGAATCGCGTTATCGCCCGCGCACATCGTTAAAAAAGACGGACGGCAAAACATCCCAGAATTCAAGGCGGGTCTGTTGATAAAGTTCTGTGAAGCGGATGATTGTGAGCGTCCGCTTTTTATTTTCAACTATCGGGGCAACTTGTTCATGGTAAACAATCTGCCAATAGCATTTCCAATGCACTAGATTGCCTACGCGCAGACAAAACACTTGACAGAACACCTTCCCAGTCATATATTACATATAGTATTTACTAAACATACATAATGAGACAATCTTATGCCACAATCACTCACAAAGATCAGAAAAGGTTTCACCGAGGGACTGAGCCAGATCAGCCGCTTTTGGGGCTTCCCCAAAGGGATGGGCGCCATCTTCGCCGTACTCTACCTCTCCCCCGCTCCCCTTTCGCTGGATGAGATCGTTGCAGAGACTGGGTTGACCAAAGGCGCGATCAGCACGGAGATCCGCGCGCTGGCACGGAT
This sequence comes from Anaerolineales bacterium, assembly GCA_044222305.1. Lineage (GTDB taxonomy): Bacteria > Chloroflexota > Anaerolineae > Anaerolineales > Villigracilaceae > Defluviilinea. The sequence continues at coordinate 11,372 of JBGANO010000079.1, read as the reverse complement.
GGGACTGGTCCACCGCTCGACCAAACTCGGCGACCGCAAGGATTACTACGAAGCGGAAGCCGATTTCTACGCGGCGATCAAATCCATTTTGAGGGAACGCCAGAACAGCGAGTTTGACCGCGCCATTGGCTCGGTGAAAGTTGCATTAGCCGCCATGGATGAAAACTGGGTAGATAACGATGAATGGAAGTTCACCTACAAGCGCGTTCAAGCCTTGCAGGAATTTTTCGACGCGATTGATAGTTTGTCGAAAGCCGTCATTAAATTGGAAAGTTTGGGTTTATCTAACGTCACAAAGATTTTGAGCGTTTTGAAATAGTTTATCGCGCCATTCTGAGCGGCGTCCCGAAGAGTCACCACACGTGATGGGCAAGACTCTTCGGTCGCTATCGCTCCCTCAGAGTGACATATAGGAGGCATCATGAAAATTGCAGTAACAGGCGCATTCAGTTACACAGGCAAGTACGTCACGACACTGTTGCTGGCTCGTGGTGAAGAAGTCATCACGTTGACCAATCATCCAAACCGACCCAACCCGTTCAACGGACAGGTAAAAACTTTTCCACTGGATTTTGACGAGGCAGGCATGACGAAAACCCTGCAAGGCACGGATGTGCTGGTCAATACCTATTGGGTTCGATTCGATAAAGGCGAAAACACCCAACCTCGCGCGGTAGAAAATACGCGAACATTAGTGAATGCCGCGAAAGCCGCTGGTGTGAAACGAATCGTACACGTAAGCATCGCCAACCCATCAGCAGATTCGCCCTTGCCTTATTATTGGGGCAAGGCGGCGAATGAAAAAGCAGTGATCGATTCTGGGATTCCGTACACGATCCTCCGCCCCACTGTGCTGGTCGGCGGCGGGGAGGATATTCTCATCAA
>JBGANO010000079.1:0-10480 GCA_044222305.1 Anaerolineales bacterium | reverse complement strand
TCCGTGATCGATTCTGGGATTCCGTACACGATCCTCCGCCCCACTGTGCTGGTCGGCGGCGGGGAGGATATTCTCATCAACAACATTGCCTATCTTCTGCGGCGGTTTCCATTCATGCTTATCCCCGGTGATGGGTTGTACGGAATTCAACCGGTTCACGTCGAAGATGTGGCAGACCTCGCGGTTGAAGGCGTGTACAGCAAAGACAGTTCCATCATGGATGCAGTTGGACCCGAGAAGTACTCCTTCAAAGAACTGATTCAACTTGTTGGCGAAAAAATCGGCGCAAAGCGACTCGTGATCTCTGCCCCGCCTCGGTTGGCATTACTCGCCTCGCAGTTTTTGAGTCTGTTTCTCGATGACGTCTTGCTCACACGCGAAGAAGTGGGTGGCTTGATGGCGAACCTGCTTGTTTCTAAAGAGCCTCCGCGCGGCAAGAGAAAGTTTTCAGAGTGGTTGGAAGAAAATAAAAATATGATTGGAAGAAAATACGCTTCGGAAATTGCCAAGCATTACCGATAGATACCTTGCACAAGTGGGTTTTGTTCAGCCACAGAGTCCACAGAGACCTTTGAGAAAAGTTTTCTCTGCGTTCTCTGCCGTCTCGCACCGTCGTGCTCGCGGCACGAACGGTGTGGCGAGGAGACTCTTGCAAGAGGTATAATGAAAAAAAGCGACTGTCATCTTTGAGATGACAGTCGCTTTTGGGTTTCAATCTATCCTCACCACGCCGCCGCACTTTGGGTTATCCATGCAACCGTAGTAACGCTTGCCCTTGTCGGGTCCCGCGCGGTGCATCCGCAGGACCATCATCCGCCCGCAGATGGGGCAATGGGGAACTGAATCAGTCCTCCCCGTGGCGCGAAGCGTTTTCGTCTGCTTCACTTTGAGAATCGCAAGTTGGAATAATTCCGCCAGGTCGTCTTCCGAATAATTTTCGCTGGACATCACATGCACGAGCGGAAGTCCCGCGCTGAGGAAGAGGTCGCCGAGAAATTGATCGGCTTCGCGCGTTTCAGATTTGCCGATAGGCTTCACGAGTTCGATGCCGAACACAGGCTGGAGGGTCTTGGGGTCGCACAGCAAAAAATCCACATGCTTGCGAAAAATTTTGTTGAAGAAATGCACGTTCTCGTTGGGACGCACAATGTGAAAAACATCATTGAGCGCGACTTTGGGGCAAACCACGTAATGCTTACCCGCCATGTTTTGCAGAGTTCGGAATAACGCCGCTTCGGGCGCGGACATGAATCTTTCGCGCAGGCGATACGGAAGACGCTCGTCTTGAACTTTGACTTGAGTGGATTCCTGAATCGCCATGGTGACGCCCATTATACACGCATCAACTTCAGGACTTTCGATTTGAGCGCGGCATTGACAGCGAGTCCTTCCCCGTGAGTGTGACCCTCTTTGCCGCTCCACGAGCCGAACCAGCCGCCCGCCTCGCGGAAGATGGGAGGCATGGGCGCCACATCCCAAATTTTGATGGACGGGTCGAGCATGATCTCGGCGCGACCCGTGGCGACCATGTGGTAGCCGTACGCGTCTGACCAGCCGCGCCCATAGAAACATTCCTTGTGCATGTTTTCGAACACGTCGAGTCGCTTCTTCGCGCGGAAGCCCGACCAACTCGTGTACGTGAACACCGCCTCTTTCAAATTTTTCACATCCGAGACGCGCGCGCGTTTGCCGTTCCACCACGCGCCGAGACCATCTGCCGCGTAGAGGATTTCATCAAGCGCGGGGAAACAAACTACACCGACGCGCGACACGCCTTCAATCTCCAGCGCGATCAACACCGAATAGAACGGCACGCCCTTCATAAAGGATTTCGTCCCGTCAATCGGGTCAACGATCCAGCGGAAGGGATTCTTCGCCCCGGCTTTTTCTCCGTACTCTTCACCAACGATGGCATGACTCGGATATGCCTTCTCGATCTCGCCGCGGATGAATTGCTCGGTGGCGCGATCCGCCGCGGTGACGGGTGATTCGTCCTTTTTCAAATCGTGTTGAATGCCTTTGTTGTAATAACTGAGCGTGATTCGTCCCGCGCGGTAGGCAAGTTGGCGGGCGAAGTTGAGATAAGAATCAAGTTTCATTTTTATGGTATGTAAACCCGTCCGATGCCGAGATAATTTTCTATATTCAAAACGATTTCGACCAGTCGTTCAGCGCAATGCTCTCGATAAGCTCGCTCTTCCATGCGACTGACCATGCTAACGGTAACGACGGGCAGCGACGACGAAGTGTTCTCATTTCGGATTGTTTGCTCGAGTGAATCTTGCCCTTCGCTGTTTCGATTCCCGGTTAGGAGGATGAGTTGTTTCTCCTGAGCAAACCGCCAGACAGAACGGTCACTGCTATTGATCGGAAGCCCTACATCACTAAAAGTAAGCATTGGGATTTCCAGCAATTTGAGCTAGCCTTCGCCGCCCATAGTTGCCCAAAGCAAAATGCCCTGCTTTTTCAGGTGGTGATCGAGAAGCACTTTCAAGGCTTACGATCCGCGTGATATTGTTCCCGCAACTCCTGCAATTTTAAGCGCGCGGCATCTCGTTGCGCGTACGCCTTCCCCAACTGTTCGCGATTTTTCTCTTCCCAATAGTTTCGATTTTCCTCAGCGGATTTCAGAACCTCACGATATTCTTTTTCCACCTCTTCCTTGTGCAGGTGGATATAGTCAAGAATATCGAGCATTTCTTCATCGGTGAGCTCGTATAGATCGCGAACGTTTTTCAGGGAATTTCCTTCTCTGATCTCGTCCATGATGGCAAACAAGGTGAGACGCGAATCTTTGATGGTCAAGCCTGCCGCTGTGCGAGTCACAGTTTGGTTTTCGCGCGGCAAGGGTCCATCCGTTTCAAGAAGGGCATTGACCAGTTTCTGCGAGCGCAGAACCGCCAGTTCACTTTGTAGTCGCCTGATCTCTTCTTCTAACCGGGAGATACGCTCGTTGATCTGAGTTTGGGTTGGATTTTGCTCCATGAAACACTCTCGCTTTTCACTTCCCATTTTATCAGAACGCAATTTATAAGGGCGTGGTCTGTTGAACGCGATAAGCAAGTTGATGGGCGAAGTTGAGACGAGTCGGGATATTCACTTTACCACACGCGTTTGACGCCGTACGAGTCAAATATAGAGTCGACGCTCACCAGGGTCATATTCTCGATATTAGATTGAACGGCAAGCAGACGATCAAACGGATCGCGGTGATGAAAAGGCAGAGTCGCCACGGCGGCTGTATGTTCCAGCGAAATATTCAAAAGCCCGATCCCATTCCACGCAAGATGATGAGGAATGAAAGTCTCATATTCCTGATTCAAAGACAATTTCCCCAAACTGATTTTGATGGCAATTTCCCACAAACTCGCCGCGCTGAGGAAAGGCTGAGATTCGTCCGACTCAATTAAAACCCGCGCCGGTTGACTCAAGCGCGGATTGTCGTCAACAAACCACAGAAAAGCATGCGTGTCGAGCAGAATGTTCATGGCATATACGCAACGAAGTCATCGAGAGGTTCATCGAAATCCTCCGCCATTTTGATCATGCCTTTCGCGCTTCCCGCCTTGCGTGGGTGGAGCATCTGTTTGAGCGGAGTTAATTGCACTAAAGCCTTGCCATCGCGTTCGATGAATACGGGCTCGCCGCGTAACGCCGCGTCTATTAGATTCCAAAGTTTTTTAGGTAAGTCGCTTTGTTTGATCTGGTGAATCATTACTGCCTTCTTTCACTTTCAAGTATAGCATAAGCCGTAACGTCGAAAAAATTAGCGGGCAAAGTTGAGACGGGAATCAAGTTTCATTCCGTCATTTTCAGCCAGCCGAAGATCATCCACGGCGAGACGGCGAAGATGCCAGCCAACGCGGCGCCGCCCAATCCGCCGGATAATGCGCCCAAGATGCTTCCCAGCGCGGTGACGCTAAAAAGGATAACCGTCATCTTATCAAATTGCGGATCGGAGCGATCGGCAAGTAGCGGTTTGCCAAGCCAGATGAAAACGATAAATGCTACAAACGTCGTGAGCCACCAACCGGAGAAGTTCTGCAAGGGAATGCCGAAATAGGGACCCTTGACATCCCAGACCCAGTGACCGATCTTCACCATCACCGGGTCCATGACCACATCCCAGGCTGTCATCACGATCGCTCCTATCGCCGCTACCCAGAATGACCGGGTGCTCGCCTTGCTGGGAATGATCCAATCCGCAATGACAAAGGATGGATACATCATCATAAACCACGCAATCGGGATGATCAGCGGCACCAAGCCAAGAAACAGATACCCAAGTTTTTCAGTGTAGTGATAGGGACCATAGATCAAGCCCGTCAACACGCCCACGCTCTCGAACGTCAAACTAACCACAAATGCGGACGCTAAAAGCCAGAGCGTGCGAGTCCACTTCATGCGAGTCGCTGCGTGGAATAACGCGATCAAAAAGCCCAACAGCGTTGACAAGGGGAAAAGATAAAAGGGAAATTTGAGACCAGCGTTTGACAGATATTGAAGTCCCACCGTCAACAAGGCATAGATTGCTAACATGATTGGGATGTTTTTTCGCATCGTTTTTGTTTTCCTTTAACTTCTAAATTCATCAAAGAAAGATGCATCAATATCATATGCCTTCCTTGGCTTCAAACCAAGTTCCAACTCTTCAAACATATCCACCAGTTTTTCGCCATCTACGAGTTCAATCGGTGGCACACCATCACGAACAGATTCTTTTCGAGCATCGGGTGTAAAAGAACCTGTAGTAAGAATAATTCCTTTATCGGCTCTGCCCATCATCGCGCCGCGAAAATCACGTACTTGAGAAGCACTCACAGACCCAGAATATCTTTTACATTGAAACAATACCTTAAAGCTAACGAAAGGATTAACCTGGAGAATCCCAATCCCATCTAAGCCGCCGTCTCCACTTTTACCAGTTACCTGCACTTTTTCAAATCCAGACTCGCGTAACAATCTCTGACACAATCTTTCAAAGCCGCCAGGAGGCAACTCCAACAAAGTATTCATCAGACCTGTGCGATGGTCAATTTCGTCTGGAGAGTTGCTCTCTTCTTCTACTTGTTTTTCGATCTTAGATTTTCTTCGTTCACCAGTAAACTGCTTATGAATCTGGTTGAAAAGAACAACCGACTCCTCAGCGCTCATTTTTGATGAACGCCCTTTTTCGGTCAAACTCCATACGCCACGAGTTGACGAATCAATCAAACCTGCGCGTGCTAGATAAAACCTTGCCCAATTGACTTTGTTGCTAAACCTTGATTGTCCACTTGGAATTTGTTCATTACGCGCATCGTCACTTAACCCCAATTGCTCAACAATCAGATCTTCGACTTCTTCCGGACGTCCAGACCCTCCTAATTCCAATAGAGCATTGATCACCGGTTGAAAATACCGAACAAACTGCGGTCCCTTTTGTTGACTTGAACTCATTTTGCACCTTCTTTCAAAAGCCTTTGTACCAATTTTACTTCTTCCTCTTTTGTCTCCACCTCCCCATCCAACCACGCGGCGCGGAGTTGACGGAGGATCTCCCCAAAGCGCGGACCGGGTTCGAGTCCGCGGGCTTTGAGGTCATCGCCGGTGGTGATGGGTTTGACGTGTTGCCACTTTGCCAGGTATTCACTCAACACGTTTTCCTTGCTCACGAGATACACGGCATAGATCGAGAGAGAGGGCAGTTCGTCGAGATGAAATGTCCATTGGCTGGGGTTCCAATCTTTGAAGGAAGGCAAATCCTTTTTCAACTTGGAAGCGGACAGAATTGCCTTGGTGAGCAACACGGGAAACGCGAGCCGTTCGGCAAGTGATTCGATGTCTGCTTCGGTGAAATCCATGAGATTCAAAGTCCAGCCGAGGGTTTGGCGGAAGGAGAGAAGATCAGGAATGGCGAATTCGCCGAAGTTTGAAGTAGGAACTTCGAGAAAAGGTAACTCGTAACTTGTAACTTGTAATCGAGGTTGAATTTGTCCGAGTATGTTCAAGTCCGCAAGTTGTTTGAGCATCTTGGAGGGGTTTGGTTCCTCAAAGATCAAGTCAAATTCATGACGCAGGCGTTCGCCGCTCAAGCCAGATAAAACTTTGAGCGAGTCGTCATTGATGAGTTTCAGCGTTTCAAGCTCAATCGTGAAACCATATCGTTCCGCATAACGAATAGCGCGAAAGATGCGCGTTGGGTCGTCAAGAAAGGAGTTGGGATGCAGGACGCGAATGAGTTTCTTCCCGATGTCATTTTGTCCATTGAGCGGATCATATAATTCGCCGAAGTGGTCACCGTCCACGCGGAGTGCCATGGCATTGATGGTGAAGTCGCGGCGGCGGAGGTCGTCGTCGAGGGTGGATTTGGTCACGGTGGGGAGTGCGCCGGGAGTGGAGTAGGTTTCGCGGCGGGCAGAAATTAGATCGAGAATTTGAGAATTGGAGGATTGGGGAGTCCATGTGGCCGTGAAGAATTTTTCGTGGGTGGTCAGGTCGCCGCCGTGTTTCTTCACCAACGCGCGGGCGAGTTTGATCGCGTCGCCTTCGAGGGTGAGATCAAGGTCCACGATGGGGCGAGCCAGCAGTAAGTCGCGGACGGAACCGCCGACGAGGTAGATGGCGAATCCGAGCGCGGAGGATTCGTCCGCGATGTGGTGAATCAAATCCAAGAGCGAGGAGTCCAATGATTTTTTGAGGAGGTCGGCGAGATTCACGTTCGTATTGTAGCAGAGAAAATCATCCCGCAAAATCATCGGGACTATGGTGTATAATGCGCCACATGATGCTGAACCCGTTGCCGCGACCCGAATTGCACAAGCCTGCCCGGTCTGGATAAGGTTCAGTTCAACGTGTCTCATGAACGGCTCCCGGACTTGGCGAGCCGTTTTCTTTTTTCACCGCTAAGCGCGCTAAGATCGCTAAGAAAAAATACTTTAATCCTTCGCGGGCTTCGCGCTCTTAGCGGTAAAAGGTTTTTATGAACATTTCTGTTTTTGGCGGCGCACAGCCGCGACCTGACTCTCCTGAATATGAAGAAGCCCGTTTGTTGGGCGGACTTCTCGCGCAACGCGGACATACCGTGTTGACCGGCGGTTACATCGGCGTGATGGAAGCCGTTTCGCGCGGCGCGTCTGAAGCGGGCGGACACGTGATCGGTGTGACGTGTGAAGACATCGAAGCGTGGAGGGGCGTAAAAGCTAACGCTTGGGTGAAAGAGGAAAGAAGAAAGAAGACCTTGCTGGAACGCATTCACGCAATAATTGAAGGATGCGACGCGGCGATCGCGATGCCTGGCGGACTTGGCACGCTGGCGGAAATTTCTGTCATGTGGAATCTGATGGTCGTGGAGTCTTTGCCCCGGAGGCCGTTGATACTGGTCGGGAGCGGCTGGCAGTCCACGCTCGATCAGTTTTTCAATTCGTTCGAGTTTTACATGCCCACGCGCCAACGCGATGATCTGATCTTTGCGGAAAACGCGCAGGTTGCTGTGGAAATTTTAGAAAATTCGTAGTGACGACTTAAGTCGTCACTACACAAAACGTGAAGAGGACAAAATGGCTGAAGATAATGTTTCGACACGCTCAACACAGCGCTTACCCACCCGCGCGGAAGACTTTTCGGAATGGTACAACCAACTCGTTGTAAAGTCTGACCTTGCGGATTACGCCCCCGTGCGCGGATGTATGGTCGTCAAACCCTATGGCTGGGCGCTATGGGAGAACATCACCTCATGGCTGGATGGCGAGTTCAAGAAGACGGGACACGTCAACGCGGCGTTCCCCACGTTGATTCCGCTTTCGTTCTTTGAAAAAGAAAAAGAACACGTAGAAGGCTTCTCGCCTCAACTGGCAGTCGTCACCATCGGCGGCGGAGAATTGCTCGAGGAAAAACTTGTAGTGCGCCCCACATCCGAGACCATCATCGGATACATGTATTCCAAGTGGATCCAATCGTGGCGCGACTTGCCAATTCTCATCGTGCAATGGGGTTCGGTGATGCGTTGGGAAATTCGCACGAAACTTTTCCTGCGCACGGCGGAGTTCTACTGGCATGAAGGTCACACCGCGCACGCGGGCGCGGATGAAGCCCTCGAGGAGATGTATCGCATCCTCGACATCTACGAGCAGTTCTGTCTCGAGGAAGCCGCGATCCCCGTGTTCAAAGGTCCCAAGAGTGAATCGGAACGGTTCCCCGGCGCGCAGATCACCACGTCCATTGAAGCGATGATGTGGGATAAACGCGCGTTGCAGTCTGGCACGTCGCATTACTTCGGCACGAACTTCGCGAAGGCGTTCGATATCAAATTCCTCGACAAGGGCAACGAACTCCAATTCGCCGAAACAACTTCATGGGCGATCTCGAGCCGCATCATCGGCGCGATGATCATGGTGCATGGCGACGATCAGGGGCTCGTCCTGCCTCCCCGCCTCGCGCCCATCCAAGCGGTTGTCGTTCCCATTTTCAAGAACGACGACGAGAAAACCAAAGTGATGGAAGTCGCCGACCGCGTCTTCACAGAACTCAAAGCCGCTGGGATTCGAATCAAGATGGACGACCGCGACAACGTCAGCAGTGGATTCAAATTCAACGACTGGGAGATGCGCGGCGTCCCCGTCCGCGTGGAGATCGGTCCCAAAGATGTGGAAAAGGGATCGGTCGCGCTCGCCCGCCGCGATAAGCCCGGCAGGGAAGGCAAGACCTTCGTCTCGCAAACGGGTCTTTCTTCGACGGTCAGCCTGCTTCTCAGTGAGATACAGGATTCACTCTTGAAACGCGCGACGGAGTATCGCGATGCAAACATCCACGAGCCTAAGGATTACGAAGACCTCAAACGCATCGTCGCGGACGGATGGGCATTCGCCTACTGGTGCGAATCGTTGGAGTGTGAAGCGAAGGTGAAAGAGGAAGCCAAAGCCACCACGCGCAACATCCCCATGAACCAGCCTGATTCAGAAGGGACTTGCATCGTCTGCGGCAAACCTTCCAAGAGAAAAGTGTATTTCGCGAGAGCGTATTAGAGTTGCAAGTTGCGGGTTACAAGTTACGAAACCAGTCGAGCAAACGTAACTTGTAACCCGTATCACGTATCCCGCATCACCCCCAATCGCAAATCGTAAATCTAAAATCGTAAATCGAACCATGCCCGCCATAGACCTCGCCCGCCTCAAAAAACAGACCGCGCAACTGGCTGACCTGTTCGACCAGCCGTCCGATTTTTTGCGCGAACTCAAAGAGATCCTCGATTTCTACGTCAACCGCACACTGCGGAGTCAGGGCGTCGCGCCGTCATCTGTTCTTCCGACGTATCGAACTCCATCGGTTGTCCTTCGTCAAATTGAAACTGAATTAAGTTCGGTCGCGGAGAAGAATCCGATCCAAGCCTTGGAACTCGCCGACACGCTATGGGATGAAGGCTGGCTAGAAACGCGCCTGCTCGCCGCATTTTTACTGGGACGAATCCCGCCGCAAGAGGAACGCCTGCTCGCCCGTCTCACCGCATGGACTCAAGCCATCCGCGACCCGTCGGTGCGAGCCGCCTTACTGACGACCAGCCTCACCCGTTTAAGAAAAGAAACGCCGGGTCTGTTTCTGGTGTTAGTCAAAGAGTGGTTATATCCCACCCGCCAGCGCATGTGGTCGAACGGATTGCAAGCGCTCGTGCCGCTGATCGCCTCGCCGGACTTCGACAACCTGCCGCCCATTTTCGAAATCGTGGAACCGGTCTTCAAAGCATCTCCAGCCGCGTTACAATTCGACTTACAGGAGCTTTTGGTCGCGCTGTACAAGGCATCACCCGATGAATCACTGCACTTTATCCAGCAGGTATTGAAAGAATCCAAAAGTCCACTGCTCGCCATTGCCCTGCGAAGAATGTCGCCAGACCTGCCGCTCGGTTTGCAAACACATATCCGCGAGCTACTTCGCAGTACCAAAAACTAGAGAACTACGAAAGGCAAAATGCCATGCTCGTTCTGCGAGGCGTGATCGGCGCGATCATTTTATTCCTTGGTCGCGAACTCAACTTTCTTTTCGCCGCGGGCATGGCGGCGCTGGTCGCGCTCCGCTTCACGCCCAAACTCTCCGCAACCCTCCCCAACTGGTTAGATTATGCCTTCATCGCCGGGGTTGCCATCCTCGCCGCCTGGGTGGTGATTATCAACCAACCCGTTGGGTTTTACGTTTCAGGTTTTTTTGCAGGCGGATATGTGCTCATGGAATGGTTCGAGCCGGGCATTTTGACGTTTCCTATCCTGCCGTTCTTCGTGGGGTCGGTCATCGGCGCGGTCATCATTGGCGTGTTTACCGAATGGGCTCTGATCGTCATCTCCAGCCTGATTGGCGCGATCTACGCGACCACACTCTTCCGCCTCAGCCAGACTGCTGAAACTCTCGTGGCGGGCGGGCTGTTCGTTATCGGCGCGCTTACGCAAGCCATCCTGATGCGGATGGGAAAACAATAACATGGATAATTCGAAACTGATTTACCTGCACGGCT
>JBGANO010000078.1:0-13029 GCA_044222305.1 Anaerolineales bacterium | reverse complement strand
GTTCGATTGCCCACCACTTGCCGGTGCGACCCATCCCGCTTTGCACTTCATCCACGATCAGCAGAATTCCGTATTTATCACACAACTTGCGGAGCGCGGGGAAGAATCCATCCGGCGGGACGAGGTATCCGCCCTCGCCCTGAATCGGTTCGACCAGAATGCCCGCGATCTCATCGCCCGGCACGTTGTGATCGAAAATTTCTTCCTCGATAAATCGCACACACGTTTCGCCGTAATCCTCTCCCAACTTGCGATGCAGGATCGGGCGATACTCATCGGGGAAGGGCACGTGCGTCACGCCGGGCATGAGCGGATAAAACCCGCGATGATAATGGGGCTTGCTTGCGGTAAACGACACCGACCCCATCGTGCGCCCGTGGAACGCGCCGAAGAAGCCGATGAAGTTGTGCCGCTTGGTATGATATTTCGCAAGCTTGATGGCGGTCTCGACCGCCTCAGTTCCAGAATTGGTTAAAAATGTTTTCGCGCCTTCCTCGAACGGGGCGATCTCATCGAGTTTTTCGCTCAACCGCACCCAACCTTCATGATAGAAGTCGGACGAGATGTGCAGGAAATTTTCGGCAGCGTCCTTCACCGCTTTGACGACTTTCGGATGTGAGTGACCGGTGGAAAGCACAGCAATGCCCGCCATCATATCGATGAAGCGGTTGCCGTCGGCGTCCCACACTTCCACGCCTTTGCCGTGATCCATCACGAGCGGGTATGCGCGCGGATACGATGACGAAATCACTTTCGCGTCTCGCTCGAGCAATGCCTTGGCTTTGGGACCAGGCAGATTTAATTTTTTCATTACGAACTCCTTGAGTATTCATGTCATTGCGAGGAGCGCTCTTGTTCTTCGCGACGAAGCAATCTCCATCACCCTGTTGAGCATTGCCCCTCGAAGACTCGCAATGACAAATTTATTGATTGGATAAAAAGCAACGCGTCTGACTCAGGGTCAGCCTGATTCTGTTCATGATGTCTTTGCGAGCCGCCGACTGCCAGCCCCGATGTAGTTGCGGGGTGTTCTTTGGCGGCGAAGCAATCTCCTGTGTTATGAGTTGCTTTGCATCATAAGGAGATTGCTTCGGCGATCCTTCGACTTCCACTTCGACTTCGCTCAGTGTCCGCTCAGGATGCCTCGCAACGACATTTGTCAAGCAGAGGTTTTCGCATCCCTGTCCGCAGTCCACCATTTTGTGATCAGCCACAAAGGGACTGTCACACGGATTCGAATCTTCATGCCACCCTCGTCGTTTCGTTGCTTCGTTTATATCGAGCCCATGCGAGCGCGCCCAACAGACCTACGTCGTCGCCGAGCGCGGCTTTGGCAATCACGAGATTATCCAAATAGTGCGGATGAAATATGTGCTCTTGTAAACTTTCCTCGAATGGTTTGAATAACAAATCGCCCACCTGAGAGACGCCGCCACCGAAAATTACAATCGAAGGATCGAAGATGGCGAGGTAATTCGCAACGGCAATGCCGAGGTAATGTCCCGCGCGGGCAAAGGCTGAAATAGCGAGCGCGTCGCCCGCAAGCGCCGCCTCCGCTATTTGTTTGGCGGTCAAAGTCCCCCCGTCGAGTTGAAGCGAGGTCTTTTGTCCCGCTTGAATCTGTTCAGCAGTATGTCGCGCGATGGCAGTCCCGGATGAAAATGATTCCACATGTCCGTTTTTTCCGCATCCGCATGGCGGACCGTCCGGATCAATGATCATGTGGCCGAGTTCGGTGGCGAGTCCGTGAAAGCCTTGCAGGAGCGCGTCGTTGCAGATCACGCCGCCGCCGACGCCCGTGCTAATGGTGAGATAGATGAGGTTGTGATGCCCCTTGCCCGCGCCGAACGTCCATTCGCCGAAGCCCGCCATGTTCGCGTCGTTGTCGAGGTGCACTGGCACGCCGAAACGCGCGGAGAGTTTTTGCGCGAGCGGAAAATTTTTCCACTCGGGAATGTTTGGTGTGGCGAGGATGGTTCCGGTGTACGGGTCGAGCGGACCGGGCGAGGCAACGCCCATCGAGGTCACGTCGGGATTCCACACCGTTTCGATTGCCTGCACGAGCCGATCAAACACGCCGGGTTCATGGGCGTTCGTGCGCGCGCGGTAATGGGCAACCGGTGTGATGCTTTCGGAGTTGTATGAGGCGGTGCGGATGTGCGTTCCGCCGAGGTCTACGGCAATTGTGAGCGACATGGGCGCAATTATAACCGAGCCTCTCTGCGCTTATGGTTTCGCATGGCTTGGAAGTCAGCTCACCGCGAAGGCCGCTACGAGCGCGAAGTTTTAAAAGATTTCCCTGGCGTTCTTCGCGTCACTTCGTCAGGCTCAGCGCAAGGCTTTGCGGTTAATTCGAGAACTAAGTGAGTTGACTCTGTTTTCCATCCCTGCTACACTCATTTCATGCCAAACAATAAAAATTCTCGCTTTGCTCATTTTCTCGAAGAGTTCCGCGAAATTGCGCGTTGGTTTACGCCGGGGCTGGGGGTGAAGCGCTGGTTCCTCTTTATTATGGCGGGGATCACATTGTTGGGGATTGGCTTCGCCATGTTCCTGCTCGATCTCTATCGCACCGATTCAACTAACGAGGCTGTCCTCACTTTCCTTTCGTATGCGTCTCTTCGATTTCTGCCGCGCCTCCTCCGCATCCTGATCTTCGGCGGAATCGGGCTGTGGCTGGTGGGCTACGGCATCGTGCGACTCAACCGCTCGCTTCTTCGCCCATACCTTCGGTCTGGTCGCATTTTGCTGGATGATTTGACCAACTTCCGCCGCCGCGATCGCGGGCCGCGCATCGTTGCCATCGGCGGCGGGCACGGACTGGCGTCCCTTCTGCGCGGCTTGAAAACGTGGACGCGGAATTTGACGGCGGTCGTCACAGTCGCAGACGATGGCGGCTCGTCGGGTCGTCTTCGCGCGGACTTTGGGATTCTGCCGCCGGGCGACATACGCAACTGCCTTGCGGCGCTCTCCACCGACGAGCAGATGCTGACGCAGTTGTTTCAATATCGCTTCAGCGGCGCCGGCGATTTGAGCGGTCATTCGTTTGGGAATTTATTCATCACCGCGCTGGCAGACATCACTGGTAGTTTCGAGGGCGCGGTCGAGGAATCGGGCAGGGTGTTATCGGTAAGCGGACGCGTGCTCCCGTCCACACTGCATGATGTGAAATTGGTCGCAGATATGCAACTGCCTCATACGGCGAATCAAATTCGGGTGGAGGGGGAGAGCCGCATCCCGCAGATGGCAGGGCGCGTCAGCCGTATCTGGCTGGAGCCGAACGACGCGCCGGCGTATCCGCCTGTCCTCAAAGCCATCCTCAATGCGGATATGATCGTGATTGGGCCGGGGAGTTTGTATACAAGTATTTTGCCCAACCTGCTTGTGGAAGACCTGCTTGGCGCGATCCGTGCCAGCCGCGCCGTCAAAGTATACGTATGCAACATCGCCACGCAACGCGGCGAAACGGATTTGTTCTCGTGCTACGATCACGTCCGCGCGTTGGAGGAACATGTGGGGGATAGCCTGTTCGATGTGATCTTGTGCAACAGTAACTACGAGGGCGCGCTCAACGAAGATTCGCAGTGGGTGACGACGGACGAAAGGATCCTTGCCGATTCGCGCGCCTTCTGCACCGACTTGATCCACAACTCTCAACCCTGGCGGCACGATTCAGTCAAGCTGGCAACCGCGCTGAATGATGTGTTGGAAGAATACGCAAGCCCGTTGGGGTGACGGTTACTTTCATCCTCGTTTCGCTTCAAACTGTCACGTTCGCAGATGCATTTGATTTTGCCTTTGTTTCTCTGTGATAAAATCCCATCAGATAATTCAAACAATCGGTAGATCACGAAAATAAATTCTTGACGCGGTTCGATCTGCGCGGCTGATTAAACTGCCGCATGTATTTCGTGAAGTACTGACAATACAATCTTCGGAGGCTTGCAATGACTGTAAAAATTGGTATTAACGGATTTGGGCGCATCGGGCGGCTCGTCTATCGCACCATCAAAGAGAGACATCCCAGCGAGATCGAAGTGGTTGCGGTGAACGACTTGTTCGATGCCGCGACCAACGCGCACTTGTTGAAATACGACTCGACCTATGGGCAATATCCCGGCACGGTTGAGGTCAAAGACGGCGACCTCGTTATTGACGGCAAGACGGTCAAGGTCACTGCTGAGAAAGACCCAGCGAATATCAAGTGGAAAGACCTCGGCGTGGATATCGTAATCGAGTCGACGGGCTTTTTTACCGACGCGACCAAAGCCAAGGCGCACATCGAATCGGGCGGCGCGAAGAAAGTCATCATCTCTGCGCCCGCGAAGAATGAAGACATCACCATCGTGCTTGGCGTCAACGACGATAAATACGATGCAAAGAAACACAACATCGTTTCCAACGCCTCCTGCACCACGAACGGGCTCGCTCCCGTTGCAAAAGTTCTCAACGATAAATTCGGAATTGACAAAGGTTTTCTCACAACCATACACGCGTATACCAACTCGCAGAAACTGCAAGACCTCGGCGCGAAAGACCTGCGCGATGCGCGCGCCGCGGGGCAGAACATCGTCCCATCTGCAACAGGCGCGGCAAAGGCGGTGGGTCTCGTCATCCCCGAACTCAAAGGCAAGTTTACCGGCATGGCATTTCGCGTGCCTACTCCCACAGTGTCTGTTGTTGACTTCACTGCGGTGTTGAACAAAGAAGTCACCGCGGAAGAGATCCGCGCGGCGATGGTTGAATATGCGCGCGGTCCCATGGAAGGTGTTCTCGATGTCAGCGATGAGGCTCTGGTTTCCACCGATCTACGAGGCACCGAATTCTCGAGTGTCTTTAGCGCCATGGATACGATTGTCCTCGGCAACATGGTTAAAGTTGTGGCGTGGTACGACAACGAATGGGGTTACGCCTGCCGCACGGCTGATCTCGCCGCGATGATGGCGAAGAGTCTGTAGAGCGTAAACAGGTAGACAGGTAAACACGTAGACAGGTAGACACGTAAACATGTAGACAGGTAAACAAGTTGATACGTATCACATCACTTGTTTACCTGTTTCCTTGTATACTTGTTTACAGGCACAGCCCCCATGAACAAAAAAACAGTCAAAGATATTGACATCAAAAACAAACGAGCGCTGATGCGCGTGGATTTCAACGTGCCGATGGCGGATGGCAAAGTGACCGACGACAAACGCATCCGCGCCGCATTGCCGACGATTCAATATGTGTTGGATCAAAACGCGTCGTTGATTCTGATGAGTCATTTGGGGCGACCAAAATCCGCTTCAGACTCCCAGTTCAGCCTGCGTCCGGCGGCGGAGGTTTTATCCACGCTTCTGGCGCGTCCCGTCAAAATGGCGCCCGATTGCGTGGGGCCCGAAGTGGAAAAGATGGCGCATGAATTGAAGCCCGGCGAAGTGTTACTGCTCGAAAACACGCGCTTCCACGCCGGCGAAGAGAAGAACGATCTTGAACTTGCCAAACAAATGGCGTCGCTTGGCGATGTTTTTGTGAATGACGCATTCGGTTCGGCGCATCGCGCGCATTCCTCAACCGAAGGCGTGGCGCATTTTCTCCCTGCTGTTTCAGGCTTCTTGATGGAACAGGAACTCGAATATCTCGGACGCGCGGTTGCGAATCCAGAACATCCTTACATTGCGATTCTCGGCGGCGCGAAGATCAGCGACAAGATTCTTGTTGTCGAAACGCTACTGTCAAAATGTGACAAGCTCATTATCGGCGGCGGCATGGCGAATACATTTTTAGCCGCGCAGGGACTGAACATGCAAGACAGCCTCGTGGAAGCATCGTCGTTGGAAACCGCGAAAGCGATCATGGCGAAGTCTGCCGATAAATTGATCCTGCCCGTGGACGCGGTCATTGCGGATAAATTCGCCGATGACGCGAACACTCAAGTTGTGGACGTGGGGAAAATCCCTGCGGGCTGGCGCATGTTGGATGTGGGTCCAAAAACCGTCGGCGTGTATCAAGCCGCGTTGAACGGAGCCAAGTTGATCGTGTGGAATGGACCCGTCGGCGTCTTCGAGATGCCAAAGTTTGCCGAAGGGACGTTCGCTCTCGCGCGCATGTTGGCAGAATCCAACGCGATCACTGTGATCGGCGGCGGCGATTCGGCGAGCGCGGTCAAAAAAGCAGGAGTGGCGAAACAGATGACACACGTGTCCACTGGCGGCGGCGCATCGCTGGAATTTTTGGAGGGGAAAGTGTTGCCTGGCGTCGCGGCGTTGATGGATAAATAGTCCATGTCGTTGCGAGGAGGGCATTTGCTTTTTCCGACGAAGCAATCCCCTCGTCGTGTCAGAGATTGCTTCGGACATAAAACAAGAGCGTCCTCGCAACGACATCCGTTATTGTTTCAACTTCCCAACAATTTACAAAGCGATAAACCCGAATTAACATGCCTCGGCTATAATTTGTTGAGTTAAATCCATATTTCTAACGATGTCATTCTGAGTGGCGCGGAGCGCCACGAAGAATCTCTGTCACAGTGTAAGAGACCCTTCGCTGTCGCTCAGGGTGACATAATCAAGACGTAACGGAGCAGGTGAATGTCTTTCAACGTCGGCGATAACGTCGGACCATACAAGATCATCGAACAGTTGGGACAGGGCGGCATGGCGACCGTGTACAAAGCCTATCATGCCTCGTTGGATCGTTACGTTGCGCTAAAAGCCTTGCACGCGGCGTTTGGTGAAGACGCTACATTTTCGGCGCGGTTTCAACGCGAAGCGCGGGTGGTGGCAAAACTCGAGCATCCGCATATTGTGCCGGTGTACGATTATGCCGAGCATGAAAAACGCCCGTATCTCATTATGAAATACATCGAGGGGGATACGCTCAAGGCGCGGTTGAATAAAGGTCAGTTATCTTCTGCGGAGATCGAAAAAGTCATCGACTCGGTTGGCTCCGCGCTGGGATACGCCCACAAGCAGGGGATCCTCCACCGCGATGTCAAACCGTCCAACGTATTGGTCACACCTGCTGGTGAAATGTATCTTGCGGACTTCGGCTTGGCGCGCATTGCCCAATCTGGTGAATCGACTCTGTCCTCTGACATGATCATGGGCACGCCGCAGTACATCTCGCCTGAGCAGGCGATGGGGAAGAAAGACCTCGACAACGGCACGGATATTTATTCGTTTGCGGTGATGTTGTACGAAATGGTGGTGGGGCAAGTTCCATTCAGCGCGGACACGCCGTTTTCCATTATCCACGATCACATTTACACGCCTCTCCCGCTTCCGCAATCCATAAACCCGAAGGTGCCGGAGCCTGTGCAACGCGTGTTGTTGAAGGCGCTCGCCAAAGAACGCGCCGACCGCTATGAATCGGTTGGCGATTTGGTTATGGCTTTCAAGTTCGCGTGGAATGAAGCAGGCGTGCCCATGCAAGGGACGTTGATCACGATCGCCAAGCCGGTGGCGCCCTCGCCTGCCGATAAAACACGGATGAAGCCCACGGCTGAGCCGACCAAAATGGCGGCAAAGGTTGGGGCGGCTGAACCCGCTGTACGGGTGGAAAAGCCTGCGCTGAGCCGCGTCGAAGCGAAGCGTTCGCCGTTCGTCTGGGTGGGAGTTGTGCTGTTAGTCGTTGTGTGTGTGGGCGGATTGCTTGTTGCCCGTCAGAATCGTCTGTTTATGCGATTGCTAAATCCGCCAGTGGTTAACCCTCCGGTCACGGCATCTGTAACAGTAAATCAACCTACGCTTGAAAACTCAACCTCGACGCCTCTACCGCCCAAACCGCTCCCTTCGCAACAAGCTAACCTCTCGCCCGATGTGCTCGCCGCGCAACAACGCGTGAAAGATAACCCCAACGATCCGCAAGCGCGGCTCGATCTTGCATTGGTGTTGTGGACGGCTGACATGCCGGGCGCGTCGTACGACACACTGGCGGAACTGATAAAACTTGCCGGCGCGGATAACGAGGCGTTTTACATTCAAGCCGGAGATAAGTTTGTTGCCATCGAAGGCTGGCTACCGGCGGCGGCGTTATATTTTCAGGCGCGAAAAACATATGGGTTGGACGGCAACGTGCCGGTTAATTTATTCGACGGTTTCCACGAATCGTATTACAAAGGCGCGGAACGCACGGAAGCCACCGCTGTTTTGCCGTTCGACAAGGTGGCGCAGGTGGATCAGCCGATTGCGTTGATTGCGCAGGCGCGGAATGCCTTTTATTCCGGTCACATTGACGACGCCAACACGTTTCTGAATCAAGTGAAGCGGTTATCGCCGAACATGCCTGAGGCATTCCTGCTGGCGGCGGAGATAAATTCGGTGACCGGTGAAAACGAAAAAGCGCGTTTGATCGCGAATGGTTTGCTGGCAGATTTGAACGCGCCGGAATGGGTGCGGGCGTTTGCCGAGGAAATCATCAAAAAACTTCCCTGAGGGAGCATCATGAGAAAACCATTGGTTGCCGGTAATTGGAAGATGAATAAAACTGCCGCCGAGGCGCGTGAACTGGTCGCGGCGATGCTGAAACCGTTGCGCGAGATCGCGGGCGTCGAGAAAGTGTTGTGTCCGCCTGCCACCTCGTTGCCCGTGATTGCGCCGATGTTGACCGGTTCCGATATTGGTCTCGGCGCGCAGAACATGCACTGGGAGGAGAAAGGCGCGTTCACTGGCGAACTCGCGCCGAACATGGTGAAGGAATTTTGCGCGCACATCATCATCGGGCATTCGGAGCGCCGCGCGTATTTCGGCGAAACGGATGAGCATGTGAATCGCAAACTCCGCGCGGCGATGAAAGCGGGACTCATTCCCATCGTTTGCGTGGGAGAGACGCTGGATGAATACGAATCAGGTCGGACGGGGGAGGTTGTTTCGCGCCAGATCAAGCTTGGGTTCGCCGATGTGGAATCCGCATCGGCTTCGGGTATCGTTGTCGCGTATGAACCGGTGTGGGCGATCGGCACGGGCAAAGCCTCCAGCGGAGAGAATGCCAACGGGGTGGTGAGGCAGGTCATTCGTCGCGCATTGAGCGAGGCGTTCAACGAGAATGTCGCGCAATCTATTCGCGTGTTGTATGGCGGTTCGGTGACGGCATCCAACGCGTCCGAATTTTTCTCCCAGCCCGAAATCGACGGCGCGCTCGTGGGCGGCGCAAGCCTCAAGCCCGATGAGTTCGTGGCGATTGCGAAAGCGGCGAAATAATGTCGTTGCGAGGAGCGAAGCGACGAAGCAATCTCCTGACAGTCGCATTTGCCTGTTAAGAGGAGATTGCTTCGTCGGGATTTCGGCGCGATCGCGCCTCAACCCTCCTCGCAACGACACGACAATACATGAATCAACTTGCAGGTTTCATCTGGTTCGTCTTGATGCTAGCGCCGCTGATCTTTCTTCAGCGGCTTTTGCATCGTGAAATGCAGGCGGTCTTCCTCATCGCCACCCGAAGCGGGCGATTTACAATCGGGTTGTTCCAGTTGATCTTTTTACCCGGTGTATTCCTGCATGAATCGAGTCACTACTTGATGGCGAAGATCCTGCGCGTGCCGACTGGGCGTTTTTCGGTTCTCCCGCGCCCATTGCCTGATGGGCGGCTTCAAATGGGATATGTGGAGATCGCCCAGTCAGACATTGCGCGCGACTCGCTCATCGGCGCGGCGCCCCTGATCGCCGGGACGATCTTCACCGCCTACGTGGCATTGTACGTGCTGGACATGCGCGTGCTGTGGGACACCCTGCGCAACGGGCAGATGAGCATGTTTTGGATGGGAATCAAGCTCCTGCCGACGGTCAACAACTTTTACCTCTGGGCGTACCTGGCTTTTGTGGTCAGCAGTATGATGATGCCTTCGCAATCGGACCGTCATGCCTGGTTGGAGCTGGCTGTTTCAGTGGGCATCCTATTCGTGGTTGCCTTGCTCGTCGGCGCGGGTCCGTGGATGCTGAGTACTGTCGCCCCGCTGGTAAGTGACTTTCTTAGTTCCGTGGCGGTGATCTTCGGTTTGAGCGCGGCGATCCATGGGATGTTAGCTCTGCCTGTCATGCTCATTCACAAGTTGTTGACGCGCCTGACGGGGAGGGAAGTGAGGTAATTGATGTTACGCAAACCTGTCACAGTGACGCGGAGTCGCGGAGAAAAAATTCTCAGTGTCTCTCATTGTCACCTGCATACTCTTCGACTCGATCCAGCCATTCGCTGACCAAGGCGCGAAAAAGTGGTTGTTGTTCGCGCGCAAGCCCATGACCAGCCCGATCTAAAACGATGAATGTGCCTCTTGGGTAGTTTTCTAAAATATTGTAGGCATCCTGATAGCCGCACCAATGATCAAATCTGCCTGTGAGGATGAGTGTAGGTCCCGGGAAAGGTTCTGTCAGTTGGCCTATGTCAAATGTGAAATGATAGTTCTGGCTGACGCGCTTCAAGAATGAGTGGTCTGCGATGGCTATGGCGGGCGCGATTGAACTCCGAAACGCTTCCAGCACGAGCATGCTTTGCACAACAGCCACCTCTCGCGCGGTTTGTTCAGCCGGCGTTAGCGCGTGTAGAAATGCTTCATCGGTATGGATAACTCGATGCTGGGGAAGAGTAGGCTTTTTATCTTTGGGAGCAATCATTGGCGCTTCCAACAAAAGCCCATCTAACTGACTGCCTCGGCGATAGACGACCCCGCGCGCCAGATAACCTCCATAGGACGCTCCCGCGAGGACGAAGCGTTGACCGGGCGTGTTTTCCCCATGCCGGGCAGATCGGGGTAGATACGCCGCCAGCCATCCCTGTTTTGGAATAGCGGCTCCATATCGTAAGCTAATTGACGATGGTCACCGGGCCAACCGTGCAACATCAGAAGCGGACGACCCGAGCCCGCCTCTTCATAGTACATATCAATATCTCTTACCTTGATTTGCATACTTTCCTTGATGCTTAATCAGGACTTTCGCTCGCAGGCGGTGTGCCTGCGCTGAGCCGCAGGCACACATGTAACTGCCATATTTGCCAGCGAAGCGACGGTCACAGACCGTCTTTGAGCAGTAAAAGTGAAAGTCCTGTGAAAAAAACCACCAACAAGTTTACGGGGTCTTTAAGAATTTCATATAAAAGGCTGCAAAAACAAGGACAATGCCGATATTCGCTACCAGCCGTTCCCAAAATCGATTCTTGAAGAACAGTACATCTACGCTAACGACTACCGTGATCATGATCAGAACGAATAATATGGCAAACATATTCATTTTCATCTCACTTCTCCAGTTCTGAGCCAAGAGCTGACTGACAAATTTCGCCTTACCCGACCTGTTGGCTGTATAAACGACATCTTTGATGAATTATACACCCGCTGATCCCGCCGTTTTCAAACTTGATAAAAGTTATATCTTTAGGGGACATTCATAACTTGGGCGAAAGCAAAACTCCGGTACAATTCAAGCGATGACTAAAACTCCCTCCCGCTGGATTGACTTCGTCCGCGAAATAACGAAAATTCTGGTTGCGATTCCCAGCGTCAGCCCGGATGCGGGGGCGGAGAATCGTTGCGCGGAAAAAATCCATGAACTGCTCGCGGTTGATTCGCTCGCGCCAACTTACTGGGATACAGGCGACGGGCGGAAAAATGTCGCGTGTTTGTTGAAAAGCGACAACCCAAACAACACGGGCAGGACGATCGTGTTGATGAGTCATTTCGATACGGTAGGCATCGAATACTTCGCGCGCTTCGGCAACCCGGACATTGCCTTCCAGCCTGATGAGTTGGCAAAGGTCATGCAAGTGACTCTTGAACAAAAAGAATCGCTCACTGCTTCAGAACAATCCGCGTTGGCGGCACTGCAAAGCGGCGAGTGGATGTTCGGTCGCGGCTCGGTGGACATGAAGTCAGGCGCGGCGATCAACATCGCATTGATGCGCGAGTTTGCGCGTAAGTATGAGAGCGGGAAAAGATTGATCGACGATCTCGCGGGCAACCTGCTCTTCCTCTCCTGCCCCGATGAAGAGACCGAATCGGCCGGGATACTTTCTGCCATCCCTGAACTCCTCAAACTCCGCGAAAAGGAAAACCTGACCTACCTCGGTGTCATCAACACAGATTACACCGCGCCGCGCGATTCGAATCAGGAAGCGCGTTTTGTCTACTCTGGCACAGTGGGGAAACTGCTCCCATCGTTTTACATCCTTGGCGCGCGGACTCACGTTGGCGAGATCTATCGCGGGGTAGACGCGTCGCACATCGCCGCAGAATTGGTCAGCCATGTCAACCTCAACTCCAACTGGGCGGATTTGTGGCGCGGCTCGTTGGGAGGGGAGGAAACCGTCGAAGTTGCGCCTCCGCCGGTGGCGTTGCGCATGCGCGACCTCAAACTTTCATACAATGTGGAAACGGCTGGTGAAGCGTTTGTCTACTTCAACTGGCTGACGTTGACCCTCACGCCTGAAGATGCCATGCTCAAAATGATGGGGGCGGCTCATGCCGCGCTGGAGGCTGTTCGTTTGAGGCAGGAGGAATCGTTCAATGATTTTTCACTGCGAGGCGGGCAAACGCGCCCCCCGTTAAATTGGCAATCGGTTGTTTTGAATTACGATGGGCTTTTTGGGAAAGCGAAAAAGCGTTGGGACGCGGAGAATAACGACAAGGATTTTTCAGGGTGGCTGAAAAGAAAAACTGAAGAATTCGACGCGATTGCAAAAGACGGACGCGAATTGAGCCGTATGATCGTCGCGGAGCTGGCGAAGGCTGCGCAGATCGGCGGACCCGCTGTCATCGCGTTTTTCTCGCCGCCGTATTATCCGTCTGTGCAACCGCAGGAAAATGAATTGACGCTGGCGGTGAAGTCTGTTCTTGGAGAATCAAGCGAACAAATTCAATTCAGGGGTTATTACCCGTATATTTCTGATTTGAGTTATCTCCGTTTGGATAGCGGTATTGAAGCCGATGCGCTTAAAAAGAACATGCCGTTGTTTGGAATGCGCGACTCCAGAGATTCTTTATTTTATTCGTTGGATTCGGCGAAGCTGAGCGACATCCGCGCATTGGATTGTCCGGTGGTGAACATCGGTCCGTTCGGG
>JBGANO010000077.1:0-13161 GCA_044222305.1 Anaerolineales bacterium | reverse complement strand
CTATGTTCCTCTGTGGAGGAGGGTGTGTGGGTTTCGACCAGAATGTCCATTGATTGTTTCCTTTGAAAATAAAATTAAGACTCTCGAGGTTTCTAAAATCTAAGTTCGTGAAAGGCATTAATTAAGAGCCTCAGCCACAGAGAACACCGAGTTTCACAGAGTTTTTTAAAGGGTTTTCTCAGAGTTCTCTGCGCACTCTGTGGCAAAGAAAGAGTTAAGAAACAGTCTCTTAAGATCTTTGATGGAAAAATCTAAAAAGCAAAATCGGGGTTCAAGCCGTTTTGCGGATCGAGTCTTTCATTCCCTGCCAGCGACTCTGCGTAGGCATGCAGATCGTCCACCGAATTGATGATCACATCCGCAAACGGGATCAAATCCTTCGCGGCGGAGACTCCCGAAAGGACGCCGACGACCAGCCCCGCGCCTGCCGCGCGTCCCATCTTCAAGTCCGATGTCGTGTCTCCGATCACCATCACTTTCGATGGTTCGATATTCATACGCTGGCAAATCGTCGTTACCATATCTGGCGCGGGCTTGGAGGGAATCCCGTCGTCTGAGCAGACCATCGTCTCGATGAATTCTTCGATATCGAACGCTTCGATCATCGCCTGGGTTGGCGCGCGGTCGTCGGAGGTGGCGATCCCGATCTTGATATTCTGCTGATGCAGGTTGCTGAACAACGTCCATGTGTCGGTAAATTGTTTTGCCGAAATTACAGGGTCGGGAATACACCAGCCCTCTTCCACGACTCGCTCCGCCTGTTCAGCGGATAAACCCTGCGCTTGCATAACCTCGACAGTCAATTGACGTAACTTTCCCATCGGTGAAGCCGCCATCATGCCAAGCGCCAAAACTTTTTTCGTCTCTTGGTCGTAACCGAACGC
This sequence comes from Anaerolineales bacterium, assembly GCA_044222305.1. Taxonomy (GTDB): domain Bacteria; phylum Chloroflexota; class Anaerolineae; order Anaerolineales; family Villigracilaceae; genus Defluviilinea. The sequence goes on along the minus strand of JBGANO010000077.1, from coordinate 12,277 downwards.
ATTGCACAACGCGTCGCGCACATGGATGCCGCCGACTTGATGTAACTGTTCTGCAAGATACAACGCCCAACCGCCCCACATCGCGTCGAAGTCAATGAGTGTGCCGTCCTTGTCGAAAATGATCGCCTGCGCCCTAAAGTGTTTCAAATCGCCCAACAATTTTTTCTCCCAAAATACGACCCTCAAATAGCGGAACGCTGTGGGTCTTTTCCGTGAAGTGAATTTTATTGCGGCGCATATTGTACTTGTTTTTTGCATCCCGCGTTTGCCATGTGTCTATCTTTAATTGGGGATGGAGTGTCTAATATCGAACACAACTGCTGCCATGTCTCCCTGAGCGATAGCGAAGGGTCTCTACTATTGTCGTAGAGATTCTTCGCCGCAAAGAGCAAGAACGCGGCTCACATCGTTCCGACACCGTACCTGCGCTCGGTGCAGGTGTGTCCTTCGGGAGAATGACATATGGATAATTTTTCTATCTTCCATGTTGGGCGCTCCCTGCGCGGGCATTAGGGTAATCGCATTTGGAAATCTTGACGCCTACTATTTGGGTTTTTTGTTTCAGAATCCGCTAATCTCCACGAATTCACGCTAATCTTTCTGAAGAATTCGCGTAGATTGGTGTAGATTAGCGGATGAAAAATCCAAATGCAATAGCCCTAGCGCGGACATCTAGGCGTTGTGACTGCGGGTCAAGTTATAATTATCCTCAATGAAAACAAAGATCATCACGCTCGAATCGCACGATGACTTGATCTCCGTCCGCGACAGGATGTCGTGGGCGAAGACGCCGCGCATTTTGCTGGTGGCTCCCAAGTTCGAGAAGATCGCGCTTCGGCAAGTGGACTTGAAAGTTCTACAACGACACGCGTCGTCTCTTGGCGCGCAGTTGGGAATTGTGACGCGCACGAGGCGCGTCCGTGTGGATGCTGAGTCGTTGGGGATTCCCGTTTTTGAATCGACGGGCGAGGCGCAAAAAGAGGCGTGGGCGCAGATTCCGCCGAAGAGGTTGACGCGAAAGCCTCCAGCGAAGAATCTGCGCGCGAAGCGGGAGCAGGTTCAAGCGCGGGAAGAAGCGTGGCGCGCACATCCCGTCACGCGGCTGGGCGCGTTCCTCGTCGGCGTGACCTCTGTGTTTGCCATCGTCGCGTTGTTCATCCCGCGCGCGCAAATCCGATTACAGCCGATCACTGAAACGCAAAGTATCGTGTTGCCTGTGATCGCGAATGAAACAACCGAGTCTGTTTTTGTCACGGGGAATATTCCCGCGCGTGAAAAACGAATCATTCTGGATGGCATGCAAACTGTGGTTGTGACGGGCGAGGGCGTTGTGCCTCAATCGAAGGCAACAGGCGTTGTTGTGTTTCGCAATCTCACGTCGAACGCGATGACGATTCCTGCTGGCACGATCGTCGAGGCGGCGCGTGACGCGCTCGCGCAATTTGCGACTCTTGAAGATGGCATTATCGCCGCGGGTGTTGGCAAGGAACTCGAGATGCCCGTCGAAGCGGTTGCGAGCGGCGCGATCGGCAACCTGCCCGAAGATTCGTTGATCGTCATTCGCGGCGCGTTGGGGCTATCGCTTTCGGTCACGAACCCCGAGCCGACGGAGGGCGGGCGCGAGCAATCGTCTGTGCAGGCAAGCGATGCGGATCGCGCGCGCGCGAAAGAGTTGTTGATGAAGTCTCTCGACGAAGATGCGCGCATAAAATTTTTGAACGATGTTGAATCGGGCGATATTCTTTTTGACAAAACGATCTCTGTTTCGCAAATTTTGCTGGAAGAATTTGACCCGCCTGCAGGCGCGGCTGGCACCACGTTGACGTTGACCATGCAAGTGGAATATTCCGCGCGTTACGCCTCCGCTTCTGACTTGAGTGAGCTTGCTTCCCTCGCGTTGAACGCTTCTCTCCCTTCGAGTTTTCGCGCGGCGTCTTCCAGCGTGACCGTTGAGTCTGTTGGTTTGCCTGTGTTGGGCGAAGACGATGCCGCGCGTTGGCAAATCCGCGCTGAGCGGCAGATCGTTCAATCGGTTGACCCTGTGCAAATCACAACTTTGATTCGCGGCATGAATGTTGATGAAGCGCGTTCGCAACTGGACGGGTTGTTTGATTGGGAAAGCAAGCCAGTGATTTCGATGTTCCCCTCGTGGTGGCGATGGATTCCGTTATTGCCGTTTCGAATTGAGGTAGTAACCGAGTAAAGGATGAAGGATGAATTATGAAGGATGAAAGAGGAAAGAAGAAAGTGGAAAGTAAGGAGTTGCAAGTTTCACGTTTCAAGTTACGTGTTTCCTTGTCTACGTGTCTACGTATCTACGTATCTGCTTGTTTACCTGTCTACCTGTTTCCGTGTCTACGGTGATTTGTCCCAATGCGCATCCTAGCAGTTGACCACGGCGAAAAACGGATCGGTCTCGCGCTCAGCGACCCGACCGCGACGATTGCCAGCCCATTCAAAGTGATCGAGCATGTGTCGCGTCTGCTCGACGCGGCGCAAGTGGCGAATCTTGCCGCCGAAAATGAAGTCGGTTTGATTATCGTCGGGCAATCGTTTGATGAAGAAGGCAGACCGAATCTTGCAGGCAGGCGAGCCGCGAAATTCGCCGACGCCTTGCGCGAACAGACTCAAATCTATGTGGAGTTGTTCGACGAATCATTCAGCACGCAAGACGCGCGCGCGGCGGTTATCGAAATGGGAGTCTCGCGCAAGAAACGCGCGGGTCATCACGATTCACTTGCGGCGGTGGTGATCTTGCGTTCCTATTTAGAGTCTCGAAGGTAAAAAATACTTCGTATTGCGTACTGCGTATTGTGAGTTACACGATACAGGTTACGAGATACGAGGTACAAGTTACAACCTGTTTACCTGTGTACGTGTTTACTTGTTTCCCTGTTTACTTGTTTCCGTGTTTCCCTCACCCCCATGCGCAAACTCATCCTCCCAATTCTCTTAATTCTCACAATTCTCTGTCTTCTCGCCGCCTTCATCACCATCCCCTCCGAAGCCGCGCGGATTTATGGTCCGCCCGCGCCGTGGCTGACAATATTTCAGCGCGTGCAATACTCCGCGCGATTGTTGTGGTACGACGGCTTGCTCACACGTCCGCTGAATTCCGAGGCGGATGAGCGAAATTTCAAAATTGAATCGGGGCAGTCGGTGAGTTCGATCGCGGCGAGTCTGCAAGATGCCGCGTTGATCCGCGATGCTGAGTCGTTCCGCGCGTATTTGATCTATTCGGGGTTGGATACGTCCATTCAAGCGGGCGAGTACAAACTCAGCGCGGCGATGTCCGCGATTGACATTGCGCGTGAAATTCAGGACGCAAGCGCCACCGAAGTGACGTTCACCGTCCTCGCTGGCTGGCGGATGGAGGAGATCGCCGCCTCACTCCCGACCTCAGGCTTGGCGATCACACCTGGCGAATTTCTCGCCGCCGCGCGGACTCCGCCTGATGATTTCGATTTTCTCGCTGACGCAGATTCTGCCGAAGGATTCTTTTTCCCTGACTCGTACATCCTTTCGCGCAATATATCGGTCAACGAGTTGATGGATGAACTTCTCCGCAACTTTTCACTGCGGCTCACTTCCGAGTTAACTCACGGATTTGAACAACAAGGATTAACCGTATATCAAGCCGTGACTCTCGCATCCATTGTGGAGCGCGAAGCCGTACAAGATGAAGAGAAGCCGTTGATCGCTTCGGTCTATCTCAATCGCTTGAACATCGGCATGAAACTCGATGCTGACCCAACTGTGCAATATGCGCTTGGGTACGATTTTGCCAACGGAACGTGGTGGACGAATCCGTTGAGTTTGAATGATCTGCAATTCGACTCGCCGTTCAACACGTACGCGTACGCGGGTTTACCCCCCGCGCCGATTTCCAATCCTGATTTGGATTCACTCCAAGCGGTTGCGTTTCCTGCTGAGACGCCGTACTACTTCTTCCGCGCGAAGTGTGACGGCTCGGGGTATCATTTCTTTGCGGAGACGTTCGAGGAACATGTGGCGAATGGGTGTGAGTAACGAATCGAATCCCGTAGGATGATAGGATTTGATGAACTTGTGATACCCCTTCGGGGTTGAACACACTGAATCGCATTCTGTCTATAATCATTTGACCCCTTCGGGGTCAGAGGTTGGTTCAAACTGTTGAAGTACGAATCAGCCAAATACGAAGTGGAAAGGCTGTAACTATGCAAAGCAATAATTCTTCCCAGAAAAAACCTTCACCTGTGGGATGCAGTCCCATTGTGTTCGTTTTGGTGATCGCGTTTGTTTTCTTTACCATCTCGGCTTCGATCCCGCCGCTGAATAATTCGGTCGCACGCTACGCGCTTTGTCCCACTGCTTCCAACGCGTATTTCAAAGAGACCTCTGGCGGCTCGGTGGACAAGATTGGTGTATATCAAGATGTGAGTACAAAGGTCGTCACCTTATATTGCGAATATGATAATGCCCCAGTCAAAGAAGTAGATAACGATGTTGTCGTTGTAACGGGTTTTGCCATCTCAGCTGGGTTGGGTGCGGCGGTGGGCTTGATTATTTATTTCATCATGGTTTTGAGGGCGAGATTACCTGAAAAAAACTCTTGAGAAGTACCAACGAGTGATTTAAACATGCCTACATTTCTCAGAAAAATAATTTTAGTTACATTATTCCTTGCTTCTTGTCAGCCTGAATACTCAAACCAGGTTTTACCTACAGATACTACTCCAACACCAGCAACCTCAACAGCAATATCTATTCCCACACAGACGCATGGAGTGAACTCGTCTTTTACACCTACTACGCTATTCGATCAAAATACTCGGATTCTTGAATTGCCCCAATGGGTTAGGTACTCATTTCCTGGCGGAACCCTGGCACTACCATACAATGATTCTGGAAAGGGCTACCCATCCAAGGTTATTTTTATAAATCCTGATGATGGAGAGAAATTTTTAATTGATTTGATAGATGAATTTTATTATTATTACTGGAAGGATAATGAGCACCTTGTTTTTTTTCATGATGGCAATTGCGATACTTCGCCGAAGTATATTTCAGATTTGAATATATCAGATGGCTATCTCAACATATATTACGCTGAAACTTATCTAGAAAAAATTGAAACTTGCTTTTTTAGCCCCGATGATGAAATAGTTCACATCAATAGCAATTTTTCTGAAGGAGAGGTTGTGTATGTTGATCCATCAAGCGGAGATGAATTTCGGCTAACCGATCCCAGTGATGGAGTTACAGATATTTCTGTTCAATTGTCGCCATATAACGACTTTCTTGCGATAGTCCAGTTTGACGGTGATTTCAAATTTCCAGAAAAAACCGAGCCTGTTTATGGTAATACGATTTCCATATTCGATCTGCGAACCAGACAATTAGTGTTGCAGTATTTCGAGGCACAAGGCATTTTATCTGAAGTGTCGTTCATTGATTATAGTAATCTGGCATACATGAGGGAAAATACACCGTGTTTGGTAATGATTTTGTCTCTGGTAAAAAAGTGTGTTCACAATATCCCGAAGAGTTTCCCAGATTCGACAATAATTCTTGCTCAGAACAGCTTTCATGATTCAAGACTTCAGTTCTTATATTTTTCACAGGAAAAAGGAGGATATTGCTCCTACGAGCTCATTGGTGGTGGATTAGGATGCTTAACCGATCATTTTGATGTTTTCCATAACCAATTTGTCATTAATTACTCCTTTTCTTACTATGGGCATTATCGCTTAATTGAGTATAGTAGTGCTGGATGCCCAGCGCCTTGGTGTGACTATCCTGAAAATACCTATTTGGCAATAAGTAATCAAGAAGGTGAATTGTTTGAACTTGGGTCTTCAGATTTATATTATATTTATAGCCTGTTTAGACCATTACGTCCTGATCCGTGGCAACCTTGGAATTTGTAGTTTATTTGCGAAACCCATCCCACACTTCCAGCGCGGGTTTGGGGGAGCGGTCTGAATTCAAGAAGCCGATGAAGGCAAAATTTGCGAGTCCTTCTGCGTCTTTAGGGTCACGTCCTTGTTTTACAAATTCTGCCGCGTACGAGTCCATGTTGAAATCGGTGAGAATTGTGTTGACCCAAAACGCGAGGCGCGGTCCGAGTTGGTCGTGAATGGCGTTGAGGAATATTACTTGGTCTTCGGGTGAGCCTTGCGCGAAGCCGATGGGCTGGGAGGAGAATCCGCCTTCAGCAATGGCGAGTGGCTTCCCCGTCCGCGAAAGAAGCGGGGTGTAATAGTCCGCAGGGATTTCTGAGGCAGAGGGGAATACAAAATACGGATATGTCGAGATCACCCATAAATCCAGATTTGGTTCGAAGGCTTCGATCTGTTCCCAATTCGGGCTGAGTCGCTGACGGTTGCCTTCCTCAGGCTGGGGAAACATGTTGTTTAGATCATCCCATTGAAATGAGACGAAGATTCGTGTTTCAGGCGCTTCGGCTTTGACGAGCGCGTAAATTTCGTTGTAGAGGCTGATGAAGTTGCCCGCGTCGTCGGGATGCGCGTCCATGTAGGTGTTGATCTCGGAGGCGAGACCGAGATAGCGCGGATGAAATGTTCGCACGACCCACAGCGCGTAATTGCGATATGCAGAGCGCACATCAGGATTTGCAAAGTTCGCCTCCCAGCCAACGGGCAAGCCGATGAATTCGCGGCGGTTGAGTCCGTTGAGCGCGTCTATGACGAAGATGTATTCGAGATTGTTTTGGGTCGCGAGTTTCACTTGATTGATCAAGTCGGTTTTCGTTTGCGATTCACTTTCCGTGCCATTGACGAAATCTTCCCACTTGGTATTTTGTTGAATCAAAACAAAGTCGCCATGCTGACTTATGTCTTTGTAAAGTTGAAAGATGCTGTCGAGAGTCGCTTCGGGCGGGGAGGGGAAGAATCCGTAGGCGGTTCTGCCCGAGTCGAAGATGGAGTCTTTGGGAGGCGGTGGAACGCCCCCGCCGTTGCAGGCGAGGGAAGCGAGGAGGAAGATGGAGATGGCGAGGAGGAGTCGGCGCATTTAATAATACTTTGTGTCATGTCACTCTGAGGGAGCGATAGCGACCGAAGAGTCTCGCGTGCTGTGGAGGAGATTCTTCGCTTCGCTCAGAATGACATGCCAAAGGTACAGCATCGAAACACAAAAAGTTGCAGACTATCTTGCGATGGCGCGGAGGAACCCCAAGAACATGCGCGCACCGAGGATCGCGGCGAGAAAACCGAGGAACGCGCTCGCGCCCATCGATATTATTTATTGGCTATGATGTCAATATAATCTACTGTCACTGCTTCGCTGTTTGCCGCGCCAAGCAGTTCGAGCAGTTCGCTCAGCAGGTCGGCTTTGTTGTCCGCGTCTTTGCGGCTCCACGTGCGTGATTTAACCTCAAGAAAATGCCCAAGGGGGGGCGCGGTCATGTGATCCAAATTGATGTAAAACTCGGTGTCTTTGTATTTGATGAACCAGCGCAAGCGATCTTTCTCGATGCTCACTTCTGTTTTTGGTTTGAAATACTCACGATAAAAACGCAGTGAGTTTGTGGCGGGCGCAAGGAAGCGACTGCGTGAGAGTAGAACTTCATGCTCGAACTTTCCCTCACGCTTTTGACCGAGCAACGTGAGTCGCGCGCGAGTTTGTGTGATGGTGTTCCTGGCATCATCCACGAAATCATCTTCGCGGAAGCGCAGGCGCCCCTGTGATTCGTCGTCGAAGAAGAAGTATGCGTCGTGTTGACGATAGTGACGTTCGTAGATGATTTCTATCTCATCCCGCGTCAATTCTTTGAGAACGCGGTCTGGATTATTGATTTTGACCTTGACTTGCACCTCGAACGATTCCTCTTCCATCGAGCCGCCCAGCGCGATGAGTTTCGACAACACCGATTGTTCACGTTCGATGAGGAACGAGTCAATTTGTTTGGCGAGGTCCGCGGCTTCGGCGAGCAATTCATCTTCTTTGAGAGTGAGCAATTGACGTTCGCGCATAACCCACTTGCCGTTGATCATCACGTCGGTCACATCGGTGGATTTGCTGGCGTAGACGATCTGCGCGTATGTGTTGTCTGGCGAGCGGCGGAAGGAGGGGGAGTTGTGCACCGGGCTGAGGTCGACGAGAATCAGGTCGGCGCGGCGGCTGGGGGTGAGCGACCCGGTCAGGTGTCCGAGATGAAGCGCTTGTGCGCCGAGGCGCGTCGCCATGAGCAAGGCTTGCGGCGCGGGGAGCGAAGTCGGGTCGTTCGTCACCGCTTTGGCGATGAACGCGGCGAGGCGGACTTCTTCGAACATATCCAGATCGTTGTTCGAGGCGGGACCATCCGTGCCGATGCCGACGTTGAGTCCCGCATCGAGCATTTTCACCACTGGCGCGAAGCCCGAGGCAAGTTTGAGATTCGAGGATGGGTTGTGCGACACGCCCGCGCCCGCGTGGTGAAGCGTGCGGATCTCGCCGATGTCGATATGCACGCAATGCGCGGCGATCACTTTCGCTTCGAGTAATCCCTGTTTCTTCACAAACGGAATGACGGGTATTCCGTTTTCGTTGCGCATGTTATCCACTTCGAAGGATGTTTCCGCGAGATGCGTGTGAAGCGGAACGTCGAACTCTTTGGCGAGGTCGGCGGTCTCGCGCAAAATATCGGCGGTGGTTGTGTAGGGCGCGTGCGGCGCAATGGACGGGACAATAAGCGGATGCCCCTTCCACTTTTTGATGTAGTCGCGGGCTTTTTCCATCGCGTCTTCGTATGACGCCGCGTCGGGCGTTGGGAATTTGAGAATGGATTGCCCGCACACGCCGCGCATCCCCGCGTTGGCTGTCGCGGTGGCAACGTCATCCTCAAAATAATACATATCGTTGAAGGTCGTCACGCCGCTCTTGATGAGCTCAGCGCAGGCGATGGATGTGCCAAGCCGAACAAATTCAGGCGAAGCATATTGTCTTTCAACGGGGAACATATAGCCTTGCAACCACACGTCGAGTCGCAAATCGTCCGCGATGCCGCGCAGGAGGGTCATCGGCACGTGCGTGTGCGCGTTGACCAAGCCAGGCATAAGTATCTTGCCTTTGCAGTCAATCGTCTCTTTGCCCGAATATCCTTTCTTGATCTCGTCTTCGGGTCCCACCGCGACGATGCTGTCGCCAGTCACTGCGACCGCGCCGCGATTGTATTGATTCATTTTTTCGTCCATGGTGAGGACGTGGGCGTTGAGGAAGAGGGTGTCAACTTGTGTCATGTGTTATTCCTTTTGTTCCTGATGAAATACAAATTCAACCCGCCTCCCCAGTAGAAGGTAGTTTTCAAAGGATTTGCCTCTGCGCTTTTTAGATATAACCAACCATTACTTTCCATCTCGGTAATCTTTTCATTGATCGCCGCACGTTTTCGTGAAGGCAAGGCAGAATGAAATCCAACGAATGATGATGTAGTTTCATGGTTTGGCATCTGCGAAAGGATTCTCTTAGCGCGAACTTCCATCTTGATTCTTGGAATGCCTATAAATAGAAATAATGCCAAGAGAAATATGAGGCTTGGCAACAAGCAATCGGTGCTAATTGAAAAACCAGATTCCATTTTGTTTCTCCAACTGTTACAAACGTTCTCTTGAAAATACGCAAAGGGCGGCATTTCTGCCGCCCGATTGAATCTTTATTGCGGGCTTGCCGTGACAAGCGCAGGCTCGATCTCAAAGATCACACGACCCGATGTCTGTGACAACACACGATGGGCATCGAGTATTTCCAAGCCTGCTAGTTTGCCATCGGGTCCGTAATCGGCAAGGATTTCTTCGGTCAATTGGCGCGTTTCGGCTTGTCCCGCTTCGAGATGTTGGAATTCAAGATAGAGGGCGTCCACGTTCATATCAAAAGTGATTTTCATAATCTTATCGCTGTTGCCAATTATACATCTACCTTGTTATTGGATGGCGTTTTGTTGAGAGATTTCCTTTTGGATACCAAGCGGTTTCAACTGCTTACACCGCTTCGACTGCGTGCCTCGACTTGCACTCGGCACTCCGCTCAGCGCGGAGAGGATCACGGGACAAAATTCAACAGTGCTTTCAATGCCTTCAAATTTGCAGAAAAGTCGGTGGTCATGTGATCGCGCAGTTCCATATCTACTGCCGCGCCGACGCCGTTCTCGACTGCCCAATCGGCGAGCGTGCCGGTGTAGACGCAACCCGTGTCCACGGGCGGGTAGGGGTAATTTGTCGCTTTCGCCAATATTTTCGAAAGCTGTTTCGATTCTTGTGTCCAGGGCACGCCGCCGGGGAAGACTCCCAGCGCGGCGCTGTGATAACTGATTAAAGCGGTGATGTTTTGCCCCTCGATGAAACTCATCACCGAGCGGGTTTCAGGCTCAGAGCCGCCATACAATCCGCCTGTTGTGGGGCGATAGACCCAACAGCCGTCGCGGTCCCAGTCGGCGGACCAGTTTTCACTGGGAAAGTTGCGGTTCAAATCCACGCCGTTATCGTTGACCCGCCCGTCCACGCCGTGAGCGCGCGCTTCGCCGTCAGGGTTCATGTTGCGGATGATGTACAGCGTCGCGTCCGAGGGAATCACGCCCGGGTCTTTGCTGAGGTATTCGATCAACTCGTTGGCAAGCGCAATTGTATTCCATTCGTACCCGCCGTGGATTCCCGCCACGATCAAGTATTCGCGTTCGCCGTTTCCGAATTTGTATACTTCGATGGGGTAACCAGTGACCGAATAGCCGATGGCAGTTGGCGCCGGTCCGTTGTTGAGAATGAACGGAGTCGAAGTTTCAAATACATAGGGCGTGAAATTTGGAAATGCCGTCAGTGTCGGCAAGAAAAAAGTTGTCGGCGCGGCGTTCGGCGTGGAGACGAAAGAGGTCGGCTGGCTGGGAGCCACGGCTTCCACGCGTTGGCTGGAGAAATACAATGCCGCGCCCGCGAGCAGGCACAACAACACAACCCCATTCACGATCCAAATTGAATACACCCATGCGTGCGCCGAAGTGCGTCGTTGCATCAAGCGTTTTCCATTGCCCGGCGGCGCATCCAATCGAGCGCAAGATTTACCGACCACATCGGCAGACTGCGCGGAGGTCCGCCGTAGGTGACGTGGTGAGTCTTTTCGAATAATGGCGTGATGAGCGCCATGTCTGCGGAGCGGTCGTCGATGTTGACGAGGACTCCCAGCGCGACATCGGCGTTCGATGCGGCGCGCGCGGCTCGTAAAGAATCCAGGAGACTGGACGACTGGAGGCTCGAGACTGAAGTGGTGTGCGGGAGTTTGAGCGCGAGCAAACCGTTTAAATCGGATTCCAATCCGATCAGACTCCAGCCCCGGCTTGCCACGGCTTTGAGAGCGACATTTTCCAGTGTTTCTTCATCCGCCCCGAAGACCACATCCCCGAGCCGGTCGCGGACATCGTGTTCGATCTTCGCGATCATTTCATCCGCTTGTGTTTCGTCTTTTGCTTTCGCCGCAATGCGAATATCCACCACGCCGGTGTGCGCGGCGAGACCCACCGTTGGGTTGCTCAACGTCTCAAGGTCGGCGATCTTCTCGTCGATCATCCCTTCGCCGAGACCCGCGCAATGCAGAATTTTTATTTTGATGAGTTCGTTGAGGTTGAATCGTTTTTGTAAATACGGGATCACCGATTCATGCAGGATGTGTTCCATTTCGTTGGGAACGCCAGGGAGGGAGATGACAACGCTCTCCCGTTGCTCTTGATCGTCCCGCAGTTGAACTGCGGGACGATCAATGGATGTCTCCACAATAAAACACGGCGCGGTGCCGACGGGGTTCTTGATTCCCAACGCGCCTTTCGGGGCATACGCCTGTCGCCTTTGGTTCTCGGAGGGCTTGCGCCCGTAACGCGAAATGGTCTCTACTACTTGCTCCCATAAGTCTTCGCGGAATTCCAGTTCCACGCCTGCCGCTCGCGCGACGGCTTCACGCGTGGGGTCGTCCACAGTGGGACCTAATCCGCCAGTGGTGATGACGATCTCGGCGCGGCTCATCGAGTTGCGGATCGACTCAGCGATCCGTTCGACGTTGTCGCCAATGGTGATGGTGCGGAATAAGTCCACGCCCATGCCGCGCAAGACGCGGGCAATATAGCGCGTGTTCGTGTCCACGATCTCGCCGAGGAGGATTTCCGTTCCGATGGTGATGATTTCTGCAGATGGCATTTTTTTCTCTGCCACAGAGAACACAGAGATTCTGAGTAAAAAACTCAAAGGTCTCTGTGCGCTCTGTGGCTAATTCTCTAAAATTCTACTTCAACCCCAAGTTTCATGGCATGAGCATT
>JBGANO010000076.1:0-13288 GCA_044222305.1 Anaerolineales bacterium | reverse complement strand
ACGAGCGCGCAAAAGAGATCATGCGGAAGTTGATCGCTCAACTGCCCGATTGGTTGGACGCGGTGAAATTATAGGTCCATTTCCATCAAAATATCTTCGTCGTCAGTTGAATTGGGGATAAAAACTTCGCGAAAGCCTGATTGCTTGTAAAACTCAACGGCGCGTTTTTGGTATATGGCATGGGTTTCCAACCTGACGCGCCGATAGCCCGCTCTTCTGGCGAAGCCAAGCAATTCCTGAATCATTCGATACCCCAGCCCTTTGCCGTGATGTTCTGGCAATAGCCATAGGCGTTTAAGTTCGCAAACGGTATCGGCGTGTTGAAGGATCGCGCCAGTGCAAATGATTTCATCATGATCCGTCATAACGAGGAAGATTCCGCCGTTCTCGAAATAGCTGGCTTGAATATCATCCATGTCGCTGAGTTCGCCGCGCGCTTCGTATTCAGCGATGGCTTCTTCCAATGGTCTTACGTCTTGGAAAACCTCATGCGCTACGCGATAGACCAGCCGCTTGGCGAGGTTCCACTCGTGTGGTTCGATGGGACGGATGTGAATCATGCGGCGGATTCTCCTGCGGCATTATAATCGGCACGTCCATGACCCCGATCACCGAAGAAGAAGTAGAAACTCAAAAAAAGAATTTCCGCTACGTTCAGATCGACGCGGTGGGTGTGAGCATCTCGAATGTGGCATCGCCATTCCTGCCGGTCTTTCTCACCCGCCTCGGCGCGTCGAATTTCCAGGTGGGATTGCTTTCCTCCATGCCCGGCGCGACCGGGTTGTTGCTTGCCCTTTTTGTGGGTCGCTTTTTGCAAACGCGGCGGAATATCGTGCCGTGGTACAGTCTCTCGCGCTTGCTGGTGATCCTGTGCTTTGCGCTGACTGGCATCCTCACCCTGTTCATTTCCCGCGAGTATGTCATCCTGTCCACGCTGGCGATCTGGGCGTTCGCCACTCTTCCGCAGACCGCGCTGGCAGTGGCATTCTCGGTGGTGATGAATGCCGTTGCGGGTCCCGAAGGGCGCTATGCCTTGCTGAGCCGGCGCTGGGCGATCTTCGGTTTGACCAGCGTGATCGGCACATTCATCGTCACGCGCCTGATCGACCTGATGGGATTCCCGTTGAACTATGCGGTGATGTTCCTTGTCCTTTCATTGGGCGGTTTCCTCAGTTACTATTTTTCAAACCGCATCGCGGTTTCAGACCAGCCACCGGCTCCGTTGGTGAAGAGTGAGTCGTTGCGCGATACCCTGAAAAATTACGCCACATTACTGAGGAAGAATCCGGCTTTTGTCTCGTTCGCCTCGAAGCGTTTCGTCTATTTTTCGGCTGTGGTGCTCAGCCTGCCGATCATGCCGCTGTATCTGGTGCGCGAAGTGCAAGCCACCGATTCGGATATCGGGATGGTGAGCATGGCGATGAACCTGGTGATGCTGGCGGGATATTATTTGTGGCCCCGCGTCTCCAACCGTCATGGCGGGCGGGTGGTATTGTTGGCGACCACCTTTGGGATGATCCTTCACCCGGCGCTCACCGCTTCGACCACCCATGTGGAATTGATCATCCTCTTTGCCGGTATTGCCGGTTTCTTTCAGGGCGGGCTTGACCTGGTGTTCTTCGATGAGTTGATGAAAACCGTCCCGGCGGAATACAGCGCGACATTCGTTTCGTTGGCGCAGTCGATCCAATATCTTTCCATGATCCTCGCCCCGTTATTGGGAACATGGCTGGCGGGGTTCATCGGGCTTTCGGGCGCGTTGTGGGTGAGCGCGGTCATACGGCTTTTGGGTTTTCTGTTATTCCTGAAAAAGGATGTTCAATAGCGTAGATCAGGGTGAGGCAGTCGCCGGCACAAGCGTTACCCCCAGCACGCGCGCCAATTCCACTGAATATAAATCGTGTTGTTCACGCGCCACGTTCAATCCCTGATTGAGAGTGGATGTGTCCGCGCCGTTGAGGAAGGCGAGCAGGGTGTCGATCACCGCGTTCATGTGCGCGAGTTCGTGCCCGTGGAGTGTCGTCAGGCAGGCTGGCGGGGCGATATCCTGCGCGAGCCGCCGGATGCGCTGGAGGTTCGAAATCGCCTCGGGGAGTTGTTCGATTGGAAGGTTGGATGATAGCGCTGAGGCGTCATCGAATTCGCGCATCAGGTCGTGGATGGGTTTGACGGTTTGGGTGATCGCTTCTGGGGAACATGAATCCATGGTTGCGCCCGGCGCGGCTGGCTCAGCCGGGGATGCGGTAGCGCATGAGTTGAGGATCAAAACGAAGATGGGAAGGATGCGGGGGTTGAGTCGGAGCATGGCGTTCTCCTTATCTTTAAAGGATTCGAGGGACGGCAATCTGCCGTCCCTCGAATTGTATCGCTCTTTCCCCCTTATTTTTTTACGAGAACGAATATGCCCGTCAGGTCAGTGGTCAATACTTGCGCTGAACTATTGCTGGTAGAGGTTAGGGAGTACAGTTCAACCAGCGCGTCGGTTGCCAGCGCGTTGTCGATGGCGGCATCGCTGAGCGGTTGGGTGATCTCTTCCCATTGTCCGTTGTTCCAATGTAGGACGGTGTATTGCGAGGCGTTGCCTGCGGGGAGGGGGAAGCCCATCTGAATGCCGGTGTTTTGCGGGAGCGGCTTGATGAGTTTGCCTCCGTTGAGGATCGACACATCGAGTCCTTTGACGAGGGTGTATCCGTTCGGCAATGCACCTGGCAGGGAGTTTGTTTCTACCACGCTGATGACAGCCTGATAATCGCACAGGTTATAGAACTTGAGCGTGATGCCGAAGAAGTTTGCCTTCGTTGCGCAATCCAGGTCGAAGGGATTGCCGCCGGTGACGAGGATGAATCCGAACGATCCGTTATTTTCTGTGGATGGCTTGGCTTCGTACTCCACGACTACAATGAAGTTAATGGACGATGTGTTGCCGTGACTGTCGGTTGCAGTGCAGGTGACAATGGTCGCGCCGTGCGGGAGCAGGGTGCCGGAGGGGGGAGCGCATGTAGCAACGCCGGGACCATCCACCGCGTCGGTTGTTGTGGGTGTCGAATAAAAGACCGGTGCGAGTTGTTTGCTGGAGGTATCCACCACCATATTTGCCATTGGCGAAATGACTGGGGGAGTTGTATCTTGCACGGTCACGTTGAAACCTCCGCTGACCGTGTTGCTGTTTGAATCAGACGCCGAGCAAGTTACGGAAGTGGTGGCGATTGCGAACACGCTACCGGAAGACGGCGCACATGTGACTGGCAATGCGCCATCAACAACATCGTTCGCGGTTGCGGTGAAATTTACCGTCGCGCCGGCGGCGCTGGTCGCCTCAACCGTCATATCGGCGGGTATGGACAGGGTCGGCGCAGTTGTATCTTGTACGGTGACGGTGAAACTGCCGGCGCTTGAATTATCTGCCTGGTCGGTGGCGGTGCAGGAGACTGTGGTGACTCCGATTGGGAAGGTGGCGCCGGAACTCGGAGAACAGCCAAAGGATGGCGCGGGGTCGAGGTTATCGTTGGCAGATGCGGAATAGTTCACCACTGCGCCGGATGCGCCGGTGGCTTCAACCACGATGTTTGCAGGCAGGCTCAAGACCGGGTCAGTCTTATCGATGTTGATGCCGCTGGCGGTTGCCGGCGCGCTGATATTTCCGGCAAGATCGGCGCACGTGCCGGTGGCTGACTGTCCCGCGCCTTCCGTGTTGAGTAATGCGTTTGCTGTGCATGAGTCGATTCCGGATAAGCCATCCGCGCCGGTGAAACTGATCGTGACATCGGTGTTGTTCCAGCCGTTGCCATTTGGGGTGGGAGAGGCGGTGGCGATGGCGGACGGCGCGGTCTTGTCGATGTTGATGTTGTTGACCGTGGTATTGCTGGAGTTCCCGGCGTTGTCGGCGCATGATCCAGTCGCGGATTGACCCGCGCCTTCCGCGCTTAAGGTCACCGGCGCGGTGCAAGAGGTAAGCCCGGATAAACCATCACTACCGGTAAAGGTAACGGTAACATCGGTGTTGTTCCAGCCATTAACATTTGCGGCGGGTGTTCTGCCTGCAAGTATGCCCGGCGCGGTTTTGTCGATGTTGATTCCGCTCTGCGTGTCAGACACGGAGTTGCCGGCGTTGTCGACGCAAGTCGCAGTGGAGGATTGATTCGCGCCTTCGGTTGTGACAGTTTGTGAGATCGTTCCGTTGACGGGTCCCGACATGGCGTCGGCGCAGGACCAGTTTAGCGTCACGTTTCCGTTGTTCCAGCCGTTACCGTTCGCGGGTGTGCGGTTCAAGAAATTGATGGCAGGGTTGGTGGCATCACGTTTCAGCGTGAGAGGCGTCGCGTTGGATGTGAGTCCCGCGAGGTTGGCGCAAGAACCGTTGAAGGTCGCGCCAGCAGTATCAGTTGTCAGAGATTGAGCGCCTGTGCATGTGAGAGGACCGCTGGTCGATTCGGTTCCGGTGGTGGTGATCGTAACATTACTGGTATACCAGCCGTTGTTCCCCAGTGTTCCAGATGGAACGAGGGCAACACCGGTTGGAGCGGTTTTATCGATGTTGATGCCCGATTGTGTATTCGATGCCGTATTGCCAGCCTGATCCTGACACATCCCGGTGGCAGATTGCCCGGCGCCTTCGGCTGTCAGCGTTTGAGTGACCGTGCCAGACAGAATAGGTGAGAGTGAATTGGCGCAAGACCAGGTGACGGTAACATCTGTGCTGTTCCAGCCATTGCCGTTGGCGGCGGGAAGCCGGCTCGAAAACGTGATTGTCGGGGCGGTCTTGTCGATATTGATGCCGGTTTGAGTGTTGGATGCGGTTAGCCCGGCGCGATTGGCGCACGTGCCGGCGGCAGATTGATTTGTCCCCTCGCTGGTGATGGTTTGTGTAATGGTTGCCGAAACCACTCCGGATTGCGCGTCGGCGCACGACCATGTGACGGTAACATCAGAATTGTTCCAGCCAAAGACATTCGCAGTAGTCCTGCTTACAAAGGTAATGATCGGCGCGGACGTATCCGTGACGGGTGTGGTATTCATACATCCGCCACTTGCGAGGATAGTTTGACACAGGTCTATGGGTGAGCCGATAAAGACCGACGTTCCGAACACTTCAATGCCATAGCGTTGGTTGCCGAAATACACGCCATCCAGGATCGAAACGAATGAGCCCGGGTTGCCGTTGATGCGGACGCCTGACCCCACATCGTTCGTGTACGCGCCGCCGCCGCTTCCGCCCGGGATGTCTGTGCCGTTGTTCCAAGCCGTGACGTTGTTCAGCGTCACCTGATTGACATTGGAGATGGCAATGCCGTTCAGGTCGTTATTGGTGGCGGTAACGGAGTTCAAGGTGACGATGGGCGCGCTGAGCGTTGCGCCGTTGTAATTTGTTCCGGCGCCGGCGCCTAAGGCGTCATTGAACGTGGTGTTTGAGATCGTGATCGCGCCGGTGGATGTGGTGGCGTTAAAGCCCTGGTTGGTATCGCCGCCTGTATTATCACCATCGAACGTGCTGCCGCCGGAGACTGTGATGTTGCCGCTAGATGAAACAAGGTTGCCTGTGAATCCATCCTGCTGGTTTGTAACATCCGTATCGGAGAGCGCGATATTTCCGTTTGTGGTCGTAATGTTGACTGCGTTTCCATCCCCGCTATTGTCCACATCTACACCGGTTAAGTTTACGTTTCCGCTGTTGGATGCAACATGGATCGCGTTGCCATTGTCTTGATTGTCGACGCTCGAATTGTTGATGTTGACAGTTCCGCTGTTCGTGGTGACGCTGATGCCGTGATTGTCGTCGCCGTCTGTGATATCCACGCCGCCCAGGGTGACGTTTCCAGAGTTGGTCACGACCTGAACGCTTGCCGAGTTATCTGCATTATCTACGTCCACATCGTTCATGGTGACAGAGCCTGTGGTCGTGTAAACAGCCACACTGGGGTTCGACGCGCTGGTGTTATCGTTGACAGTTATATCCCGCAGGGTCACATTGCCGGTCCATGGGTTGCCGGAGGAGCCAACTTGGACGAATCCGCGGTTGAGTCCGCTTGTGCCAAAATTTGTGTCGCCGGTGATCGCGCCGGGGTTATTTCCGTTCCATCCGCCCTGGATCGTCATATTGAAACTACTGATCGATGTAAATGAGGCGCCCAGGCTTGAAGCGCCATCACTCAAGATTAATGGCGTCGTGAAACCTGCTCCGCCGGGTCGTTCAAGGTAGATTATGCCGTCTTGCGAGAACGTTCCGCCGGCATTGGTCTGCATGAGAGTGAGCAGGGTGGTGATGGTCTGGTTTGTGGTACAGCCATTTGCCCCGGGGGTGGGGATGGCTTGCGCGGCTGGGCACCAGATCGGGTCCGCTTCCACGAGGATTGCCGCGGCTTCTGTGCTCGCCATCGGAAGCGGATTCCCGTTCTCGTCGAGGATCACAACGTCGGTATTCTGGGGGAGGTCAGTCACCAGTTCAAACACCGGGGCTGTCTCGGTTGCAGTAGGAGTCTCCTCGACGGTGGGTTCGGCAGTTGCCTCTGCCGTCGGCGTTGCCTCAGGGAGTTGCGTCGCCGTAGGTTCAACCACAGGCGTTTCGGTCGACTCCACTGGGGGCTGGGTTGGCTCCTCGGTTGGCGGGGGAGTTGGGGTGGTGTCATCTGCCAGAGCGACATTGACGTTTACCAGGTTGGCAAGAACGGTCAAAATAAGAAAAACGGACAAAATCAAACGTCGATTAATGTGGAACATCTTCTTCACCTGTACCTTTCAAGGTTGTTAGCTTGCTCGCATGACGGCTCGTTAACAACTCTGTTACTTATTGGTAACAGGCAAAAGGTTACATGGGAAATGAAAGACCCACCAAGCCGGGTCTGCTTGGTGGGTTAGTACGAGGCGAAAATGGGTGGTTACTTACCCAACCTTGCTCGCTCTTCTTCGATCACGCTTGCCTCAAGTTTCTTGAACAAGGGACCCGGTTGATTCAACTTCTTCCCCGGTTTCAACCCGCTGGGCTTCCACGCTTCGACTGCGCCTCCACTTAGCGCGGAAGCGGGACGGTACCTCAACACCGTGTGCTCGCCGAGGGAATCCTTTATGGTTTCGGTGTATTGCTCTCCAAACAGCGGTGTTTCATAGCCGAAGAACTCGTGCAACCGTTGTGAGGTGAATGGAAGGACAGGAGCGAGAAGAATCTTTAGCGAGTCGATGGCTTTCAAGGCGGTGTAGATGGTCTTTGCCGCGCCGTCTTTGTCGGTTTTCACAGCGGTCCACGGCGCGTTGACGTCGAGGTACACGTTCACCGCAGTGGCGAGTTTCAGCGCTTCGCCCAGCGCGGAACGCAGATGCGCAGCTTCGTACTCCGCGCCAACAGAGGCGAATCCGTTTTCGATGGTGGCGAGCAGGTCCAAGTCGGTGTTGCGAAGCGTGGCGGGGTCTATATCTGGCGTGTGTCCTTCCCAGTGCTTGTAGCAAAACGCGAGCACGCGATTCGCCAGGTTGCCCCACGTCGCCACAAGTTCGTTATTGTTTCGCGCCACAAACTCTGCCCAATCCCAATCGCTATCTTTGTTTTCGGGCATGTTGACCGTGAGGTAATAGCGCAACGCATCGGGATCGTAGCGTGTCAACACGTCGCGTCCCCAGACCGCCCAGTTGCGCGAGCCGCTGATCTTTTTTCCTTCGAGGTTCATGAATTGATTCGCGGGCACATCAAAGGGGAGAGTGAGCGCGTATTCTTCTCCTGAATAAATTTGACCGAACGCGACGCCGGCGCCCATAAGTTGGGCGGGCCACAGCGAGGTGTGGAAGAAGATGTTATCTTTGCCGATGAAGTGGAATTGACGCGCGCTGGGGTTCACCCACCATTCGCGCCACGCCTCTTCCCGACGGGACAGTTGACTCCACTCGATCGGCGCGGAGAGATACCCGATGACTGCCTCGAACCACACGTACAAGCATTTTCCCTCCCAGCCCTCCACCGGGACAGGGATGCCCCAATCGAGGTCGCGCGTGATTGGGCGCGGTTTAAGTCCCTCGGCTTCGATCTTGCCGAGCGATTCGCCCAGCACTGTGTCGCGCATGTGACCGGCGCGTTCTTTGAGAAATTTCTTCACGTCGGGCTCGAGTTTCGAGAGATCGAGATAGAAGTGTTCAGTGTCGCGCAGTTCGAGCGCGCCGCCTTCGCGCGAGCGCGGGTTAATTAGTTTCTCGGGTTCCAAAACGTTTCCGCAGTTATCGCACTGATCGGAGCGCGCGCCGTCATAGCCGCAGATGTAGCATGTCCCTTCCACGTAGCGGTCGGGCAGGAATCGTTTTGCAGACGGGGAGAACCACTGCTTCGAGGTCTGCTTGAACATAAATCCGTTCTTTTGCAGGGCGAGGAAGATCGACTGCGAAACCTTGAAATGATTCTCTGTGTGCGTGGTGGTGAATAGATCGTAGGTGATGCCCCAGCCCTCGAACAGCTCAAGGAATCCATCGTGGTATTTTTTGTACACTTCCTCCACAGGCTTGCCCTCTTTGTCTGCCGCAAGCGTGACGGGTGTTCCGTGCGAATCGGTGCCGCTGACCATGAGCACATTGTTCCCTTTGAGCCTGTGGTAGCGGGCGACGATGTCGCCGGGCAGGTGCGAGCCGGTGATATTACCCACATGGATTTCCGCATTGGCGTAGGGCCAGGCGATGGCGATTAAAATATTTTCAGGCATTCGCAGCTCCGATTTCATATGTCATTGCGAGTGGCGCTTCGCAATGACGTGACAATGTATAAACAAAAAGGCTGTCCATGTTGTGGACAGCCCGTTTTTGACAGGTGTGAAAACCTAACGTGCCATCCAGACGCGACTCGACATGTCCATACTCATGGGCATCAACATGGTTTTTGTCACCATTGGGAAGGCAGGTCTGGTTTGCATGTCGGCAATTGTACTACAACAATTTCTTCAACGCCGCAAATGGCGAATCGTTCGGGTGTTGGCTGTGACCGCAATCTTCAAGGTTCAAATCCTGACCGCACTCAATGCACAACCCTTTGCAATCCTCGTTATGCAGGGGATTGATCGGCACTTCAAGCAGGGCATATTCTCTCAACATCGGAGCCAGGTCGATCTGCCGATCCTCGGGGAGCAAGACGCCGGTTTCGCTGACCGAATCCTTGTCGAACGCGTATAACTCGGTGAAACCCCACGCGAGCGGGTGGGCAAAGTCTTTCAAACACCTCACGCACTGCAATGTTGTGTCCCCTGAAAAATTGCCTTGCACGATCAGTCCTTGCGGTGTGCGCCCAATATGCGCAGAGCCGTTGAGATTTGACAATTCAAAGTCATCAAGTTTGACATGATCGAACTCGAGGGGAACCTCATGGCTATAACCGATCTCTTCATGAACGATAAAGCCAACATTGATGCGAAAAGGTTTGCGGAGATTAGCCATTGGAACTACTCAGGCGACTTCGTTGGGAACGCAGTTCAACCGCGTTCCCAACGAAGTCTGATTATATTTTTCTATCAACGATAAACTTCGCCAGATCTTCGAGCGCGTCTTTCTCCGGGCAGGCTGGCGCAATTTCCAGTGAAGTTAGCGCGCGGCTGATGGCGCTTCGCGCTTCATCCATGGCTTGTTCGATCGCTCGACTCGCCCGAATTGCATCCACAAGACGTTGCACGCGGGCGGTTTCTTTCCATCCACCCTCGGGAAGTGACATAACATCCTCATTATATGGATTCATTTCTGCAAAATAAATCGCGGGAAGGGTAACCAGACCGTTCAGCAAATCAGAACCGATTGGCTTGCCCACTGTGGATTGATCGCCGGCAAAATCAAGAATATCGTCCACAATTTGGAACGCCATGCCAACCTCATAACCAAACGCCTTCATCGCCGAGCGGATTTCTTCGTCCTCGGTTGCGACCATCGTCGCCGCCAACGCGGACATTTCGAAGAGCGACGCGGTCTTGGCGTAGATGCGATTGTAATAATTATCGCGGTTGATCAGGCCGTGCGACGAGAACATTTGCGTAAGTTCGCCGTTGACGATGATTCCCAATGTTTCGGCGAAGAGTTTCATAAGAGGCAGGTAGTCAGTTTCGGCGGCAAGTTTGGCGGCGCGAGAGAAGAGGAAATCGCCGGTCAGCACGGTGGCGGCAGGCGACCAACGCGCATTGAGCGTCGGCATTCCGCGTCGGAGGAGGGCGCCGTCAATCAGGTCGTCATGGACGAGAGTCGCGGTGTGGAGCAATTCGACGGAGGCGCCAAGGGTGATCAATTTCTCTTCGGGCGCGCCAAGCATGTTTCCGACGAGCAAGCCCAAGGTCGGTCTGATGCGTTTGCCTCCCGCTGAGAGCAAATGCTCAAGAGCCGATTTTAAGTCCGGGTGCTGTTCATCGCCAGCCTGTTCGCGCATCCGCTGTTCGACAAATTGGAGTTGTTCGTTGACCGAGGTGAAGAAGGTGGTTGCGCTCACGCGTGTGCCTCCCATCTGAACAGTCGATTCGCGTTTGCCGTTGTGATGCTTGCAACTGCTTCGCGGGATGTTCGATGGACTTCCGCAATTTTATCAGCAATGAGTCCCACATTTGCAGGTTCATTGCGTTTGCCGCGATATGGGACAGGTGTCTGAAACGGCGAATCGGTTTCGATCAGGATTCGATCCAGCGGCAATTGAAGGACGAGTTCGCGCTGTGTTTCGTTTTTCTTGTAGGTGACGGGTCCCGTGATGCCGATGAAAAAATTCATCCCCATCGCGCGTTTTGCCGATTCAAGGTTGCCGTTGAACGAGTGAAAAATGCCAGGACGGGATTTGAGCGCGGTTATTTTTTCATGCCAGGGTTCAAGGATATTGAACAGGTCAGTTGTTGCATCGCCATTTTCCGCATCATTCTCTTCGCGCAAATGCAGGATGACCGGCTTGTTCACTTTATTAGCAAGTTCAAGATGGGGGAGGAGATTCTGACGTTGTTCCATTTTCTTTTCAGTTTCTTTGACCCAGTAGTAATCCAGCCCAACCTCGCCGATGGCGACGACTTTTGGATGTTCGGCAAGTCTGCAAATCTCATCAAAATTTTTCGCGTTGAATTTTTGCATATCAGTAGGATGAAACCCAACAGCCGCAAAAATATTCGAGTGCGCCTCTGCCAACCTCACGGCTTCGTAACTCGTTTCCAAATCCATGCCGGGCGCTAGCATCTTTTCAACGCCTGCCTCGGTTGCGCGCCGAATCACTTCATCAATATCCCCGGCGAATTGTTCAAGGTACAGGTGGCAGTGTGTATCTGTGAGCATATTCAGACTTCGTTTGTGAAAATTATAACATATAAAACTTTCTGAAAACGAAAAGCCCCGCTTTGCGAGCGAGGCTTTTCGTGTAACCATTTCCGTGCTATTTTATTCCGGCTACTTTCAACCCATCATCAAGAATGGCCTTCACTTTATCACCATGCGTCGTTTCGCAATAGACGCGCATGATCGGCTCCGTGCCGCTGAAACGGATCAACAGCCAGCCGCCATCTTCGAGTTTGAACTGGAAGCCGTCCACGGTGACCAGTTCGGTCACTTTCAATCCGCCGATGGTTTTCGGATTCGCCTTGAGGATCGTTTCTTCGCGTGTTTTTCGATCACCGGAGAAGGGGGTATCCACACGGTCATAAAAATGTTCGCCGACTTTATCGAAGAGCATCTTCAATAGTTCTGTCGGCTTCTTGCCCGTCTGCACCATGAAATCAAGAAAATACAGACCACCGAGAATCCCATCGCGTTCGGGGACGTTGTTGCGGAAGGCGTATCCGCCGCTTTCTTCGCCGCCGATCATCGCGTTGGTTTCGATCATCTTCGGAGCGACGTATTTGAATCCCACGCCTGTTTCGTGCACAGGCACGTTGTAAATTTTTCCAAGTTTATTGAGCATTGTTGTTGTGGAAAGCGTCTTCACAATATCGCCGCGTTCCCCGCGTATTTCAAGGAGGTACAACGCCAGCAACGCGTACACGCGTAATTGATCGATAAACTCGCCGTTCTCATCGCCGATGCCACAGCGGTCTGCGTCACCGTCGGTGATGAGCAACACATCCGCTTTGTTTATTACCGTCGCTTTGAGTCCAACATCAACGTTCGGGCGGATCGGCTCGGGTCGCTTCATTTCGGGGAACGATGGATTGCGTTCGTTGTGAATCTCGATCACCTTTGTCTTGCCGCCCGCGAGCAAGCGCGTAAACCAGCCTGCGCCGTTGCCCCACATCGCGTCGACCATCACCGTGAAACCCGCATCTTTGATCCTTTGAATATCCACGAGTTTGTGAAGATTCTTGATATACGCCTCAGACGCGTCGAAGATGACGACTTTGCCATCGCGCTTTGCGTCCTGGATGGAAACCCGCTTCGCCTCCGACGGGGAGTCTGGGATCAACGCTTCGATGCGATTCAACCCTGCGGGGTCTATCGCTCCGCCGTTCGGGTCGCGGACTTTGAACCCGTTGTCGGCAGGCGGGTTGTGTGACGCGGTGATGTTGACCGCTCCGCACGCTTTTTTATCAACAACAGCGAACGCGATCACGGGCGTCGGTGTCGCTCCGTCTGTGAGGTACACATTCAAGCCGTTGCCCGCTAACACTTCGGCAACTGCGGCGGCGAAATTCTCCGAAGCGAATCGTTTGTCGTGACCGACGACAACCCACTTGCCGCCGAATCCTTTTTCAATAAGATACGACGCAAATCCCTGCGTGGCGCGTCGGACGTTGTCGAAGGTGTAATCTTCGGCGATCACTCCGCGCCAGCCGTCTGTGCCAAATGAAATTTTGAATGTCATGAGTCTCCCAAAATAAAGATATAGTCAGTGCTTCACGAAAGTTCAGGCAACCATCGTACTGTCGCCTGTCTTGACGCACGATTTGCCAAGCAAATCGAACTGCGTCAAGAACTGGTTTTCCGCAAGCGTTATGGCGTTGCCGTTACTGTCACTTCCAAGGTTGGCTCAACTGTCGCCGTAACTGCTGGGCTGGGTTCAGGCGTTGCTGTAAGAGCAACCTTGCCTGTCATCAAAATTTGCCATGCGATTTCCAGATCGCCCGATGCGACAACGGGAAACTCGGGCAAATTGTTGAGCGTCAGGTCGAGGCGTGAGATTGCCTGCGCCAGCGCTTCGTCACCTGTCTGTGATTGTAACTCTGCCAGCAAATCGCGAGCCGATTGGACATCCTCTTTTGCCAAGCCGAAATTACTTTGCGAGAGATACAGCCTTGCGCGCGCGATTGTGTCCAGGGCGCGGGTCATCATTACTTCTTGATTCAACTTAACCAAGGTCTTTTCGTTGTTCTCTTTCAGTTGTTCTTCC
>JBGANO010000075.1:279-13537 GCA_044222305.1 Anaerolineales bacterium | reverse complement strand
AAGGACACGAAGGACACAAAGTTTTTAAGGCTTCAATCCTTAGTGACCTTAGAGTCCTTTGTGTTTAAAAAGGAGCATTGTATGGCAAAACGTACCGGTCTCGGCAAAGGACTCGACGCGCTCATCCCCGGCGGAAAAATATCGGGAGGCGAGGCGGGCGGAGTCGCGCAAGTCTCAATCGATTCGATCCAGCGCAACCCGCGTCAGCCGCGCGAAACATTCGACAGTACCGAATTGGAAAATCTGGCCGCGTCCATCCGCGAGCATGGAGTGATTCAACCGCTCATCGTTTCGCCGGGACGCGGCGGCATGTACACGTTGATCGCCGGTGAGCGGCGTTTACAAGCCTCGCGCAAAGCCGGGTTGAAGACGGTGCCGGTGGTTGTCCGCACTGCCACCGACCAGCAATTGCTCGAACTTGCGCTCATCGAAAACGTCCAACGGGCAGATTTGAATCCGATCGAAGAGGCGGAGGCGTACCAAAACCTTGCCAAAGAATTCAAGATGTCGCATGAGACCATTGCTTCACGGGTGGGAAAAAGCCGGGTCGCGGTGACCAACACCCTGCGTCTGCTGGATGCGTCTGTGGCGGTGAAGCAAGCGCTCGTGGATGGTCGCATCTCCGAAGGGCACGCGCGGGCGATGTTGTCGTTATCCGCCAAGGCGCAGGAACACATGTTGAATCAGATCATCAATCTTGACCTGAGCGTGAGGTCAACCGAAATGCTGGCGCGAAAACTTTCAGGGCAGAGACCCGTTGTGAAAAAGAAATCGAGTCGAAGCCCGAACGTGAACGACGTGGAAAAGAAATTGCAATCCAGCCTCGGCACGAAAGTCGCGCTCAAACACGGCAAGCGCGGCGGAACGGTGACGATCTATTATTATTCCGATGAGGAATTGGATTCATTGTTGGAAAAATTGACGTAACTTGTAGGGGCGGGGTCTCCCCGCCCTTTTGTTGAATCATCAACACGGGGCGAGATGACCTCGCCCCTACGGAATGAATATGATCATCCTCCACAACGCCATCATCCATACCCAAAACAAATCACAGCCGAAAGCCTCTGCCATTGTGATAGCTCAGGGAAAAATTATCGCGGCAGGCGAGACCAATTATTTATTCAATCATTATCCTCGCGCAAAGGGACAGGACATGCGCGGGCGCGTCATCGTGCCCGGGCTGACCGACGCGCATCTGCATTTGCATCAATATTCGCTCGCACTGCAAAAGATCGATTGCGAAGTAAACACCAAAGAGGAATGTCTGCGCCGCGTGGCGGAACGCGTGAAAACATCCAAACCCGGCGAATGGATATTAGGTCACGGGTGGAATCAAAACACATGGGGAAGTTGGCCCCATGCAAGCGAACTTGACGCCATCGCGCCGAACAACCCGGTCTATCTCACCGCCAAATCGCTTCATGCCGCGTGGATGAACACCAAAGCCATGCAATTGGCGAACATCACCACATCAACAGCCGATCCGCACAACGGACAAATCCAACGCGATGCAAGCGGCGACGCGACGGGCATCCTGCTCGAAACCGCGATGGAACTTGTGGGGAGAGTCATTCCTGAACCAACAATCCAAGAAATTACAAACGCAGTTGAAAAAGCACAACACAAGTTATGGAAGATGGGACTCACCGGTGTTCACGATTTCGACCGACGCGAATCGTTCATGGCATTGCAAGCGCTTCACGCAGAAAAGAAATTAAAACTGCGCGTGCTGAAAAATCTACCCGTTGAATTGCTCGATGAAATTCACGCCATCGGTCTGCGCGGCGGATTTGGCGACGATATGCTTCGCATCGGCAACGTCAAAGTGTTCATGGACGGCGCGCTCGGTCCGCACACGGCGGCGATGTTCCAACCGTACAACGGCGAGGAAAATAATCGCGGCATCCTCAACATGGACGGCGAAGAACTCTTCGAGCATGGGCGCAAAGCCGCGCAAGTTGGGCTGGGTATGACTGTCCACGCGATTGGCGACCGCGCCAACCATGAAGTGTTGAACGCCTACGAGCAACTTCGCAACTATGAAAAAGAAAATCATCTGCCCGCGCGTCGTCATCGCATCGAGCATGTGCAGGTGATCCATCCCGACGACGCGCCGCGCCTCGGCAAACTCAACGTGATCGCCTCGATGCAACCGATCCACGCGACGTCCGATATGCTGATGGCGGATCAATTCTGGGGCGAGCGGGCGAAGCTGTCTTACGCTTGGAAAACCCAACTCGACTTTGGCGCGCCGCTCGCGCTGGGGTCCGACGCGCCGGTCGAATCGCCAAATCCGTTTTGGGGATTGTACGCCGCCGTCACCCGCCGCCGCGCCGACGGTTCTCCCTCAGCCGACGGCTGGCGCGCCGAACAGAAATTGTCGATGCCTGAGGCGTTCGCAGGCTACACCCTCGGCGCCGCCTACGCCGCATCCATGGAAGACCGCCTCGGCAAACTCGCGCCCGGCTATCTCGCCGACCTGATCGTCCTCGAACAAGACCCGTTCACTTGCAATCCAACTGAACTGCTCGCGCTTGAATCCTCGGCTACAATGGTCGGTGGAGAATGGGTATATATGTCATTTTGAGGAGCGCCCAGCGCCACGACGAAGAATCTCGCTGTTGTGACAGAGACTCTTCGCTTCACTCAGAGTGACATCCAAAAACCATGACAGACCAACCGCAACTCACACCCGAAATGCTTGTGCCTCGCATGGGGGAGTATTTGATTCAAAAGGGACTCATCACCCCGGAAAACCTGCAACGCGCGCTCGATTATCAACAGGAAGAAGTGGCGCAGGGCAAACGCCCCGTGCTGGGCGAGGCGCTTGTGGCGTTGAATCTAGTTGAACGCTCGCAACTCGACCAGGCGGTGACGGAACAGATCATCCAGTTGCGTTCCGCGTTGCAAGCCGCCAACCGCACGCTCGAACGCCGCGTGGAGGAACGCACCGCCGAATTGCAAAATGCCCTGGCGCGGGTCTCGGAACTGAGCCAGTTGAAATCCAATTTCGTCTCGAACATTTCACACGAACTGCGCACGCCGCTCACCCACATCAAAGGGTATCTTGAATTGCTCGTCAGCGAATCGCTTGGCAACATCAGCGAGGAGCAACGTCATGCGTTGCAAGTCAGCCAAAATTCAGCGGGCCGGCTCGAAACGCTGATCGAAGACCTCATCATGGTCTCGCTTGCCGCGCGCGGCGAAATGAGCGTCAGCCTTGGCGATGTGGATATCCACCGGGTGGCAAGCCTGGTGGTGAAGTCCGTTACTGAAAAAGCCGAAAAACGCGGCGTCACCCTGAACGCGATGATCGACGACGATGTGCCCGCTGTGCAAGCCGACTCGCAAAAGATCGCCTGGGTGCTGAACCAACTCATCGATAACGGCATCAAGTTCACCCCGTCGGGTGGGCGCGTGATCGTGAGCGTCAAGCGCGAAGGCGATAACCTGATCGTCGTCTCCGTCACCGATACGGGCATTGGCATTCCGTCAGAGCGTCAAAAGGATATCTTCGAGCCGTTCCATCAACTCGACGGTTCCTCCACGCGGCATTACGGCGGCACTGGGCTGGGTCTTTCGCTTGTGCGCGAGATCATCGAAGCGCACGGCTCGATGATCGAGGTGCATTCTCTCGAGGGGCGCGGCTCTTCGTTCCGCTTCCCCCTGCTGGCGGTTGTCAAATAATATGGACCGTCCGACCCTAGACTTCCTGAACGAGCTCATCCGCATCGCCGCGCTGGCGGGCAACTCGCGCGGCACCATCGAAAAATTTCTGACCTCCCTGCGGTCTCAATTTGTGTTCGACAATGTGGCGGTCTATCTCTTCGACGAACGAACCGCTTCGCTCGAAATTATGTATGCGCGCGCCATCGGACGCGCCCGCAACGCCGAGGCAGACGCGGCATGGGGCGAAACCTTCGCCAACCAGGTATTCGCGCAGAGAAAGATCCTAAAACAAGACCCGCGACCGGACGCTCCCACCAACAACCGCTTGGACCAGGCATACATGCTCGGCATACCCATCGGCGCGGATGGGTTCCGAAAAGGCGCGCTGGTCTTCGTCCGCTTCGGCGGTCCTGTCTTCACTGAAGATCATATTCAAATCGCATCCGCCGCCGCCGACC
This sequence comes from Anaerolineales bacterium, assembly GCA_044222305.1. Taxonomy (GTDB): domain Bacteria; phylum Chloroflexota; class Anaerolineae; order Anaerolineales; family Villigracilaceae; genus Defluviilinea. The sequence continues at coordinate 9,410 of JBGANO010000075.1, read as the reverse complement.
TGTTGAACGTATTGTTCGAACGGGCGGAATGGCGCGATACAACCAGCGAACTGCGCGAATTGAAACGCCAGATGCAATTACAGGATGATTTCGTCAGCACCATCTCGCACGAACTCCGCACGCCGCTGGGTTTCATCAAAGGTTACAGCACCAGCCTGCTGAGGCAGGATACGAACTGGGACGCGGAAACCCAAAAAGAATTCCTCATCATCATAGACGAGGAGGCAGACCGCCTCTCGCTGTTGATCGAAAACGTGCTCGAATCGGCGCGTTTGCAGAGCAAGACCCTGCCGCTCCGCTTCCAACCTGTGCGGCTGGATGCGGTGATGCGCGATGTGGTCATGCGCATCCGCTCGCGCTACAAAGACCTGCAAATAAACATGGATGCCGCGCTTGCGCCTCCCATTCAAGGCGACGGCGTGCGTATCGCGCAAGTGTTCGAGAACCTGTTTACCAATGCCCTCAAGTATGCCTCCGGCGCGCCCATTACCATTTCGCTTTCCTTCAACAATGAGGCGGTGACCGTTGTCTTCAAGGATGGCGGTCCCGGCATTCCGCCCGAATCACTTCCGCTCATCTTCGAGCGTTTTTTCCGCGCGCGCAACGAGAAGACCGTCACCGGTTCCGGGCTTGGACTCTACATTTGCAAGCAGATTATTCAGGCACATCGTGGTAAGATTTGGGCAGAATCGGCTCCCGGCGAGGGCACCACGTTCTACATCCAACTACCCATCAACCCGGCGAATTGACAGGAGGTCTGTAATGGCAAAACGAATTTTGATCGTAGACGATGAACCTCGATATTTGCGCCTGCTGGAGGCAAACCTGCGAACGGAAGGCTATGAAGTGATCACCGCGCAGGATGGATTGCAAGCGGTAAGCGTTTTCTCCGACCAGCCGGTAGACCTCGTGTTGATGGATGTGATGATGCCCAAACTCGACGGCTTCGGCGCCACTCAGCGCATCCGCGAATTTTCCAGCGTTCCCATCATTATTCTGACCGCCAAAGGCGACGAACAAGACCGCGTGCGCGGTCTTGACCTCGGCGCCGACGATTACCTCGTCAAGCCGTTTTCCGCCACAGAGTTGCTGGCTCGCGTGCGCGCCGTATTACGACGCGCCCAACCACCCAGCGAGGCGGGGCAATCCCGCTTCTTTACGCACGACAACCTGAAGATCGATTTTGCCCGCGCCGAAGTCTGGCGGGGCGAATCGCCCGTTTCGCTTTCCGCCACAGAATACCGCCTGCTCCTTCAATTTGCTCATCACGTGGGCAAGATCATGACCTCGGAAGAATTGCTCACCAGCGTGTGGGGACCTGAATACCGCAGTGACAAGGAAATCCTCTGGGTGAGTATCGCCCGCTTGAGGCAAAAACTCGAGGATGACGCGCACAGCCCCAAACACATCGTGACGCGTTCCGGGCTGGGCTATCTGATGCCGCCCATCGAGGAATGATTCGGTTACTAACAAGATAGTTAACTCCCGGCAAAGAAGGTGCAAGGCGCGTTTCCGCATACTTCGGCTACACTTTGAGGCGCAGGTCTTTGCGCCCACCCCACAGCGACAGCCCGCAGGTTGTCGCTTTTTGTTTCTCGAAAGAGAAAATAACCAGCGAGGGAACATGCTTACACAATACGATGAAAAGGGAAAAATCTTTACCGAAGTCGTTTCAAAAATCCCCATACACGTGACCATCCAAACCGTTAAACATAAAATACAAGGCATGGTTCATGTCCGGCGGGAAGAACGCATCAAGGATGAGCTCAACCACAGTGATGGCTTTATCGCGCTCACCGACGCGACCGTGCTCAACGAAGATGGGAGCGCGCTGTGCAAAGCGCCTTTCCTGGCGGTGAAGCGCGAACACATCATCTGGGTATTTCCCGAAACCAATGAAAAGGGAGAGGCATGATGGCAACCCCGATCGCGACAAACTTTACGCAACTCACCTCCTCAGACCTGCTCAAGTTCAAACGCTACCTGGTCGATGCGGTCAGCCGTTCGCTGGAGGGAGAATCCCTGATGACCGGCAACCGCGCGGAATTCATCACGTCGCGGCTGAGCGAGGCATACGTTCAGACCAAGGTCAACCTGCCAAAAGATCTGCGCGCGCAGATCTTCAACGATATCGTCGACGACCTAAGCGGGCTGGGACCGATCCAGCCCCTGCTCGACGACCCGGATATCAGCGAGGTGATGGTCAACGGCGCGAAAAAAGTGTTCATCGAGAAAAACGGAAAGTTGATGAAAAGCCCGGTGGCGTTCGAAGACGATAACCATGTGTTGCGGATCATCGACCGCATCATCCTGCCCTTGGGCCGCCGCGTGGATGCCGACAGCCCCACCGTAGACGCGCGCCTGCTCGATGGCTCGCGCGTCAACGCCGTGATTCCCCCCGTTGCCATCGATGGACCGTCCATCACCATCCGCAAATTCAAAAAAGACAAACTCTCCACCCAGCAGTTGATCGAGTACGGATCGCTCACTGCGAACATGGGCGAGTTTTTGCGCGCTTGCGTGGTTTCCCGTTTCAACATTGTCATCTCCGGCGGCACCGGCTCCGGCAAGACCACCCTGCTCAACGTGCTCTCCGGCTTCATCCCCCCAGAGGAGCGCATCGTTACCATCGAAGACGCGGCGGAACTGCAACTCCAGCAGGATCACGTCATGCGCATGGAAACGAAAACCCCCAACACCGATGGCAAGGGCGCGGTGACCATCCGTGATCTCGTGCGCAACTCACTGCGCATGAGGCCCGATCGCATTGTGGTCGGCGAAGTGCGCGGCGGCGAAGCGCTCGATATGTTGCAAGCCATGAACACCGGGCACGATGGCTCACTCACCACCGTTCATTCCAATTCGCCACGCGATGCCATCTCGAGAATCGAAACCCTCGTGCTGATGGCTGGCATGGACCTGCCTCTCAAGGTCGTGCGCCAACAAATATCATCGGCGGTCGACCTCATCGTGCAACAGACGCGCCTGAAAGACGGCACGCGCAAAGTGACCGCCATTACCGAAGTGAACGGCATGGAAGGCGACACGGTCGTGCTCACCGATATTTTCAAATTCGAGCAAACCGGCGTGGGACCGGATAATAAACTTCTGGGCGAAATTAAACCCACCGGTATCCGTCCGCTCTTCAGCCCGCGCCTCGAAGCGGCGGGCTTCAAACTTGGCGCTGAAATCTTCATGCCCAGTACCCCCGGGCGAAACCTACGGCGCTAAATCGGCTCAACCCTCTGCTATAATCGTGACTGTACAGTTGAGGAGCCATGGATATAAAAACCCAGATCACGATTCGTACCAAAAAAATCGGCGTGTTGATGCGCGATGCGCGGCTTGCCGCGCGCCGCTCCATACCGGAATGCGCGCAAGCCATCGGCGTGAAAAGCGGGATTTTCCGCGCCTATGAAGACGGGCGAAAGTCGCCCTCGTTGCCGGAACTTGAAGCGCTCGTTTTCTTTCTGGATTTGCCCATCAACCACTTTTGGGGGAAGGAGATCCGCTCGGATGCTGTGGCGCCGCACGAGAAGATCGATCTTTCCAAACTTCTGGCTGTTCGCCAGCGGAAAATTGGCGCGCTCCTGCGACAGGAACGCAACAACGCCTCCCTCTCCATCCGCAACCTCGCGCAAGAAACGGGAATCTCCGGCGCGCGCATCAAGGCCTACGAGTTGGGCGAACGCGCCATCCCGTTGCCGGAACTCGAAGTATTGCTACAAGCCCTGCATGGGCGGATCGAATCGTTCTTCGACCGCAGTGGACCCATCGGGCAATGGATGATGAGCGAAGAGGCGATCCAGAACTTCCTCGAACTCCCGGAGGAATTGCGCCAGTTCGTCTCCATGCCGGTCAACCGCCCGTACATCGAACTGGCGATGAAACTCAGCAACATGTCGCGCGATAAATTGCGTTCGGTCGCTGAGGATATTCTCGACATCACTCTCTAACTATCGTGAACGACATCAACGCTTCTTCATTAGACGAACAGGGAAAGAAGGAATACGCGAAAGGGGCGTATCTCGCCGCGGCAAAATTCTTTGCCCAAGCCGGGCAGGCATACGAAAACGCGAACGATCCGCTCAACGCGGCGGAGATGAAGAACAACCAAAGCGTGGCGCTCTTACAGGGAGGCAAGGCGCAAGACGCGCTGAAAGCGACCGAGGGCACGGAAGAAATTTTTGCGGGCGCCGGCGACTTGAAACGACAAGGCATCGCCATCTCCAACCGCGCCGCCGCTCTTGAAGGACTCAAAAAATGGCAGGAAGCGCTGGCAGAGTATGATCGCGCCGCCGCCCTGTTCGAACAGGCAGGCGAAGGCGATATGCACTCGACGGTGCGAAAAGCATCCGCGAACATCCACTTGAAATTTGGGCATGTGAACAGCACGCAAATGGATGTCTACGACTCACTGCGGCTGGTCGAGAACCCCACCTTTGCTCAGCGGATCATGCGCTTCCTCAAAAGAAGCGGGTTTATCAAGTAAGGGAAATACGCTCAACGGCAGGACATTTGGAATGTTTTCTCATCGCAAAGGATTGCCGTGATCAACACCCTCGTCCGCCTTGCGGATTCAAACGACCATCAAAAATTATCAAATTTGATCTTCTACGAGACGCGCTTGCACCGTCACCTGGATTGGCGTTCTCCTCTCGACTGGCTGGGAAGCCCGTTTTATTGGGCGCTTGACGATGGGGGCAGAATCGACGCGGCGCTGGCGTGCCCGCCGGAAGCGCCGGGCGCGCACTGGATCCGTTTTTTTGTTCATAGCGGCAACTGGGCTGACTACAACGCGTGGTCGTTGTTATGGCATGAAGCGCGAGAAGCGGTGGCGCGAAGCGGCGGGGTGACTGTCGCCGCCATTGTCATGCAACCGTGGTTCGAACAACTGCTAGCCCAAAGCGGATTCGAAACGCGTCAGGCTATCGTGATGCTCGAGTGGAAGTATCAGCCGTGGGCGCGGAGAGAGGCGCGGGGCGTCCAAATTCGCAAACTGGTTGAAGCAGATCTGCCTTCCATCGAAAAAATAGATCTGTCCGCATTTGGGGTGTTGTGGCATAACCCGATCGATACGTTACGCGCCGCTTTCTCAAAGGCATTATTCGTCTCGGTCGCCGAGGATGATCGGGGGATCATTGGGTATCAGATCACCACGGGCGATAGGCAACGCGCTCATCTCGCGCGGCTGGCAGTGACACCCGCCGCGCAGGGGCGCGGAGTTGGCAGGTTTCTGGTCGACGATCTGTTGACGAGGCTTCTCAATCATGGGATCGGCAAACTCAGCGTGAACACGCAAAGCGACAATGGGGCTTCGCTGGCGTTGTATGAGAAAATGGGATTCACCCGCACAGGCGAACGCTACCCGGTGTATACGTTCGACGCGAGTTCGATGGAGGCATCATGGCAGAGCGAACCGATACGATGATCGTCAACGCGCTGGTGAGGCAGGCTCTTACCTCTGCGCAGGAAGTGATGGGCGAGAACGGGTTGAATGCGGTATTGCGCACCAGCGGGCTGGAGCGGTTCGTCGGCAACTTTCCGCCGGATAATTTAGAGCCAGCCATTCAGGCATCGCAGTATGCAAAACTCAATGAAGCCATCGAGCAATTCTATGGGCGTGGCGGGCGCGGCATGTTGCGGCGCATTGGCAAGGCATCGTTTCAATACGCGGTGCGCGAACAAGCCGCGCTGCTGGGTCTTGCCGGCGTGGCATTGAAATTACTGCCGGAAAAACAACGCATCAAATTTATTTTGAACAGCATGGCAAGCGCGCTCAGGAAAAGCAACCCGCAAGTGGATGCCTCGGTGGAGGATAGCGGCGGGAGAATTGCGTATACCGAATCCACGTGCGCGATCTGCCAGGGACGTCACAGCGACGCGCCGATCTGTCACCTGTATGCCGGTTCCATTGGCGAAGCCGTGCAGTGGGCAACCGGCAAGGAGTTTGAGATCGTGGAAACGCAATGTTGCGCAAAGGGCGACCCGTATTGTCGGTTCGAAGTGGGAGCGGCGCGTGAGTGAATTGAAATTTTCAAACCGTATTTTGCGACGCTTCACCGAAACGGTCGCGGTCGAATTGGGCGCGGACCAATTCCGCGTGATGGTGACGCTGGCGAAACTACCCGTTGAGTGGACGAAGCCCGACACGTTCAACAAGATGAACGCGGTTGAATCGGCGCAAGCGTACGCGCAACTCCAGTCGGCGATGCGTTCTCATTTTGGGCGCGGCGCGCGCGGCGTGCTGTTGCGGGTCGGGGCGCGCTTGTGGAATCACCTGCTGGAGGATGCCGCGCTCGGGGGCAGGGCGCAGGCGGCGGTGATTAAGCGACTGCCGCTGGCGGCGCGTCGTAAACAGACGTTGGAACTGCTCGCCAAATTCATCGCCGGCGCGTCGGGTGATGTGACCGTTCACAGCCTCGACCTCGACCTGCTCCTCGTTGACCATGCCTCTCCCGCCGCGGATGGTCAACGCGAGGCGTCGCCGATCTGCTTTATCACGCAGGGATTAATCCGCGAAAGTTTGTATTGGGCAACCGGCGCAAGTTACGACGTGGAAGAGACCGCCTGCAAGGCGCAGGGGCGTCACGCGTGCGAATTCAAGATCGTCACCGGTAAATAAGCGTCTACTCACCTGTTCCTAGACAAATCCCGGCGCGCATGGGAAAATTTGCGCCGAAATCATATTCTTCAAGGAGCTTTTATGAACGCCGAAAAGAAAAGCAAGCGCCAAGCGCGACGAGAGCAGATGAACAAACAAAACACGCGTAACCGCCTGATCGTTGGCGGCATTATCACCCTCGTGGCGGCATTTTTCCTGTACGCCATTTTGAGACCCATTCTGGCGCCGATTGCGGATGTGGTACCCGTTGACTCCCTTGAACGGTACATGGCAGACGGAAACTCTATGGGCGACCCGAACGCAAAGATCCAAATCACCGAGTATTCCGATTTCCAATGCCCGTTCTGCAAACGCCACTATTTGGAAGTGGAACCGCTTCTCGAGCAATATTACATTGATACCGGCAAAGTGTTTTTCACCTATCGCTCGGCGGGGAACTTCGTCAGCCAGAATATCGGCGGAGGCAACACCGAATCGGAGGATGCCGCGGAAGCCGCTTACTGCGCCGCGGACCAGGGCAAGTTCTGGCAAATGCACGACGCGCTATTCCAAAATAACCGCGACGTGGAAAACCAGGGTTCGTTCTTCCCACGCCGCCTTTCGGAGATCGCCGCTGTGGCTGGGCTGGACGTGAATCAATATGAAAAGTGTTTCGACAGCGGAACCTATAAAGACCGCGTCCGACAGGACCAGACCGACGCCACCGCGGCAGGCTTGCAAGGCACGCCTTATTTCGTGGTCACGTACACGGTAAACGGCGAGACGAAATCCACCATTGTGAACGGCGCCCAGCCTTTCAGTGAATTCCAAGTCAAATTGGAAGCGATCCTAAACGAGATCGGCGCGCAGTAAAGGAAATCAAAAAGGGCGCGAGAAAATTCTCGCGCCCTTTTTGATTTCCAATTTAGCCTATCTATCTGTGCCATGTTTCCAAAAAGTCCCCACCCAAGTGATCGAATGTTGCCGGCGCGACAATCTCCAACATCCCCAAGGCCAGCAGACCCAAACCCAGCGCGAGCAAAATCACGCCCGGCAACGCGCGTGAAGAAATCAGGTTGAGGGTTACCATCCAACCCTGCCCCGTATTGATCTCGCGGTATCCGAGAAACATAACCAGCGATTGCAACAGCGCCAGAAGCCCGAAGACGAGCAAGGGGATGCCCGGGCGACGGATAAAATGTTGCGCAACTTCGCTTCCACTATTGAAGTACGTTATCCCTGCCGCGCCGATCAAGAACAAGCCGATCAAATTAAATTGGATTCCCTGTAAAACGGCGGGGAAGCCGCTATACGTCTGACGCGAACCGGTTCGACGACTGCCAAGCTTGATCTGCCGGGTGACGATCGCCTCCCAGCCCACTGCCATGCCCCCAAGCCCAAAACAAACCAGCCCGATATGGACAAGAACAGGCATCGAAAGCCTGTCTGCGCCAAGGGCGCACAGAATACCGAGCGCAACAAAGGTGATTTGAACCGCCGACCACATGTCAAACCTCCCGACTTGCAAAATTACCGAAGAAGCCCCCACACCGCCAGCGCGCCGAAGATGACCGCGGTCACCACCGCGCCGGTGAACACACTGCGCGACTCGCGCTGGTCTAACAGTTGCAACATGGGCGGGATGCCCTCCACCTCCCATAGCGGACCGGCGAACGAGGCGAACATCAACCCGCCCACGAGTCCGCCGATGTGACCCCAATTATCAATGCTGGGGGCGAGACCCAAAAACAAATTGACGAAAATGATGAAGATCACGTTGCCGATCGCGCTTCGGAATTGACCTGCAAATAATTTTCGATTCTGGATGAGGAACACCAACTCCGCGCCGATCAGACCGAAGATGGCGGTGGACGCGCCCACCGACACCCCGGTGGTAAACAGGAACGACATCACATTCCCCGCGAACGCGCCCAGCGCATACAGCAGGAGAAAACGCCAGTGCCCAAAAGCGCGTTCGAGCCCGACGCCGAATATGAACAGGGCATACATGTTGAAGCCGATGTGCGCAATGCCTCCATGCACCAGCGCGGGCGTGAGCAAACGCCACAGTTGACCTTCGCGGATCAAGTCGTTGGATTTTGCCAGAAGATTGCCGGGCAGGTCGAAATGCAGAAACGCCTTGCTTGCCAACTGCAACACAAATACAAATATCGTGACACCCAAGATCGAATAGGTCACGTATGGCGCGGACTGCGGCAGGGCGACGCGCATCGCTTGGGGAGCAGAGGCATGTTCAATAGGGGAAAGAGGCGGTTCTTGATTCACAATGTCACCTTTCGGGGTTTCACGCGGTGATGTTCCGCGTCGATGATGGCGCGGATGGTATCCACCGTTTTATCCAGTTGAAAATCGCGGTTGACGATCACATAGTCGAACGCTTCCAGCCGGTTGAGTTCCTTGCGGGCAGTGGCAATGCGGATGGCGAGCGAATCGGCGGTTTCGGTCTTGCGCGTTTCAAGGCGATGCACCAATTCATCTTCATTTTGGGTGGTGATGAAGATCATCA
>JBGANO010000075.1:0-269 GCA_044222305.1 Anaerolineales bacterium | reverse complement strand
ATGGTCTCCGCGCCCTGCACATCGATGCGGAGAATAACATCCTTGCCGCTGGCGAGGGCCGTGCGCACCTGCTGTTTTGGAATGCCTTTGTAATCGCCATAGACGATGGCGTATTCGATCAATTCGTCTTCATCAATCATGCGCGCGAATTCCTCGTTCGACACAAAAAGATAATCGCGCCCGTGTAATTCGCCGGTGCGTTTATGCCGCGTGGTGGCAGTGACCACGAAATGGAACGGCAGTCCGCGTTCTTGCATGCGTTGCATCAC
>JBGANO010000074.1:13524-13821 GCA_044222305.1 Anaerolineales bacterium | reverse complement strand
CTCCATCACTCTCCAACCATAATTCAAGCCGCCCGAAGATGAAGAAGATTCAAAGTCAATCTCCTCGCGGTTGCCTTCGCCCACGTCGCCGATGTACATATTCTGAGTAGCGCGGTCAAACGAAAACCGCCACGGGTTGCGAAAGCCGTAATCCCAGATCTCGCCGCGCGCGCCTGATACGCCGACAAACGGATTGTCCGATGGAATCGAATAAGGACTACCTGAGTTCACATCCAATCGCAGAATTTTGCCCAAGAGCACATTGGTGTTCTGCGCATTGTTAGGAACATCTCCCCC
>JBGANO010000074.1:0-13514 GCA_044222305.1 Anaerolineales bacterium | reverse complement strand
AGTTGACCAGTAGAGATAACCGTCACTGCCAAACGCGAGCATCCCGCCGTTGTGATTCGAGTTGTTCGGATGCGGAATGGTCAACACAGTCGCCGCGCTGGCAGGGTTCGCCACATTCGGGTCTGCCGAGACGGAATACTTTGCAAGGACGAGATTACCGGAAGTGTCGGTATACGCGACAAAAAATAATCCGTTGGATTCATAGTTTGGGTGAAAGGCAAGTCCCAGCAACCCTTCTTCACTTCCAGAGGAACCGACGAGAGAGGTGAGATCTAAAAAAGAAGTTGAAAGCAGACTGCCTGTATTGGTGATCACTCGAACGCGCCCGACTCGTTCCAAAACAAACAATCGTCCAGAACCGTCGCCCGCATTCGTGACCAAGACCGGTTGAGATAGACCGGTGACGACTGGAACGAAAGACAGGGATGGCACCAAATCCCCGGGACCGATCGGAGTGGAGATCACGGTCGGGGTTGCGGAGGGAGAGGTCGAGGTGGCGATCAGCGTTGAGGTGGGCGAGGCAGGCACAGGCGTCGAAGAGACCGGCGGCGTCGGTGTGGATGATCCAAGAACCGTGATGCTCGTCCCAACATACGGGATGCTTGTCAACGCGCCGTTCCCCTGCGAAATGCGCGCGGTGCAATCGATCGCGGTCAATCCCGCTTGCAAACCTCTCACTGTGAAGGTAAAGACTGTTCCGCTTGTGGTGGCTCGATTGCCCTTCTTGCCCGCGATGGCGGCGATGAAACTTCCGCCTTGCGGACCGAAGATCGTCGTCGCGGGATCGGCGCCGAAGAGATTCGCAAAGACGATACTGCTCGCTTCAATTAGATTCGCGTTGTACGCGCAGGTAATTTCCGCGCTGGTGTAGCCCTGAGCAGGCACGTTGTTCAAACTGACAGTGACAAGCGCGGTATCGCCAACAGCTACATTCGGAGTGTTCACCGTCGTCGAAATATACGGACCCGATAGCGCGGTGCTTGTGGCTGTTGGAATCAGCGTTGGAGTTGCCGGGGTGGACGATGTTGGCGTGGTTGGTATCGGCGTTGGCGTGGTGGACGATCCCATCACATTCAATAGTGGTTTGAACAAACCTTCACTGTTGCTTTCTTTTTTGAAGGTCGTAGTTTTGAACAGGGCGTTGTATCTGAACTCCCAACCCGCGAACGTTGCGCCAACCATATTGGGGCGCAGTGAAAAATGCAAATGCGGAGTATCCGTTTCGACACTGCCGAGACACACGGGCTGTTGCGCCGAAGCATTTGCGATGACCGCCAATCTTTGATTGCGCGTCACCGCATCGCCCAACTTCACTTGAAAATTTGCGAGGTGTTGATATTCAGATACCCAGCCACTGCTGTGAGCAATGATCAAATGACATTTGGAAATCGCCACCACCCTTCCATCTGCGGCGGCAGTCACCCAGGCGTTGGAGGTATTCTCCCCTTTTTTCATGTTCGGGTGCGGGGCAAAATCGACCGCGCCGCCATTGGCAGGGTTATGCGCGCTTGTGGCGTGTCGCCCGAACCCGTCGTACGCGACCCACGCCTTGCCCAACTCCCAGGGCAGTTGGAACATATCCACGGGCGGGAGCGGCGGGGCGGCGCGAACAGGCTGACCCTGCGGTAGAAGCGAGGTCAGTAAAAATATCAAAAGTAGCGCGCGAAGGATCTTGCTGGACATATCTCCTCGCATCTTTCCACGGGGCGGCTTGATTCGCCTTCGATCAGCCGACTCTGCCGCCCCGCCATTATTATGAGGGTCTTCGCAACACGCGGTACACGCCGAACAAACCCACCGCGATCAGAATCGCAGTGACAACCGCAATGCCGCCGATTGAAATTCCGCCTTCAGGTTCCGGCGGATCGAGCGCAAGCATCGAGCCGCTATCCGGCGGAGGGACTTGCGTGACAACTTCCTTGTCGATGAACAGGGAAATATTACGCTCGCCGACGAGCACGCTTAATAACGGCGCGGCAAACCCTTCGGCGTTGCGGATTGCCAGCGCGGCGCTTTCCAAATACAGGCTGGTTTCGCATCCCCGCGCGGCGGTAAATCTCACTTCTGCAAGCGCCCCGTTGATGGTTTGCGGCGTGGTGCTGGCGTATGAGCCATCCACCAAGCCGGTCAATTGCGGAAGTTGCAAACCATTCATCCCCACGATCGGGCTGGAGGCATTAACCGGGGTCAGGCATTCCGGGTCATAGCGGATCTGGAATGTGAATCCCTGAACGGGCGTGGCAGACGAGGCATTGACCGTGACGAGAACGGTCTCGCCCGTTTTGTATGCTGTGTTTACAGCGCTTAACCAGATCGTTTCCGCGCCTTGGGCATTCGCATGACGACTGCCGATCAGCGCGACAAGGATCGCTAAAAACAAGGGAACGATTCGTTTCACTGCATACTCCAAAATACCGGGCGCGCATTTGCGCGCCCGGTATTTCATCATTCGATTATTCCCAAACTGTCGGACCCGTATCGCGGTAGTTTTGCGCCAGCAATTCGAGGTCCAGCACGTTGATGGTGCCGTCGTTGTTCAAGTCTGCGGCGGCGGGCGCGGCAGTGTTGTAACTCATGCCAATGGTCAACGCGTCGAATTGATCGATCACGTTGTTGCCGTCGATGTCGCCAGCCAGCAGTGTGATGGTCGGTTTCGTGGTTGTGTTTCCCGGCAGGATGTTGGCGGAACCCTGCGCAGAGAGGAAGCCGCTGGCAGTGGCAATCACAACGTAATTGCCCGCCGGCGCAACCAGGCTAAACGTTCCATCGGGGTTGGCATTGACCGAGGCGACCGCCACATTACCGGAGAACAGGGTCACGATTACCTGTTTGCCCGCGATGACCTGCCCCGTGAGCGTGCCATCCGGGGAAGCGGTGGGCGTGGCTGAACTCTCAGGAGTGAAGGTGAATGTTGGCGTCGGTGATTCAGCCGGTGTGGAAGAAGCCGTGGGTGTGGCAGATTCAGCCGGGGTGGAGGTGAACGTCGGTGTGGCAGTTTCACCGGGCTGTGAAGTTGATGTGGCAGTCTCACCGGGCTGTGAAGTTGAGGTGGCTGTTTCACCGGGTTGGGAAGTGGGTGTGGCTGTTTCGCCCGGTTGCGATGTGGCAGTTGGGGTGTCACCCGGCGCCGGCGTGGAAGTTGCAGTGGGTCCGCTCCCCGTCACGGTGAGATTCATTCCAGTAGATGGGAGGGAAGTCAACACGTTATTCCCTTGCGAGACGCGCACCGTACACTCGATGGCGGTCTCCCCAGCCTGCAAGGCAGTCACGCTGAAAGTGAATGCCGCTCCGCTGGTGACGGCTTTGTTCCCGTTACTGCCCGCGATAGCGATGATGAAAACACCGGGTTGCGGCGTGTTCATGGCAACAACGGCGTCGGCTCCGAAAAGACTCGTGACGACCGGCGTGCCCACACTGACGAGACTGGCGTCAAAGGTGCAGGTGAATTCCGCGCTGGTGTATCCCTCCGCAGGGACGTTGTTCAGGCTCACGGTGACAACGGCAACCTCGCCCACATTCACGCTCGCGGGCGTGACCACCGTGGAAACGGAGGGACCGGCGATGACCACATCCCGCAGGGTCATGAAGTAGAACCCAGCGCCCGAATCCGGCTGAACTTGCACATAAAACGTGCCCGCCGATTGGGAGGTGATGAACGAGCCGGTGCCGCGCGTGATTTCGACGCCGTTCACATCCTGCAAGATGAGCAGGGGAACCAGGTCTCCGGCGGCCGTGTTGGCTTTCACCTCGAAGGTGTGCGCTTCGGTAAGTTCGAGCCGCCATTTTTCATGGATGACGGACGACACATACCCAATGAAGGTGGCATCCCAAATATTCAGGTTGCGGTTGATGACAATGGGATCCTGCGGGACAGCGGCAGGGGAACTGGCAGAGGCAACCTGCCCGCTTCCAAACGTGCTGAACAGCAATGCGATCAAAACAAAGACTTGAAACCGACGTTTTAATTTCATGATTTTTCTCCTCATATTAAATGTGACATATCAACACAATGAATATGTTCTGTTTCCATTGTATGACCTGGGTTACGAATCACGCGTTGCAGTAGGGTTGCCGCGAGGTTGCAAAACGATTGCGTAACACGGAGGACTTTTGGGTGAGGCGGAATCAAAAAGCAATCGATTGCATCTTCTGAATCGACATGCCCTGCCATATCAAACGCGAACAATCCCTTCTCACGAAAAATAAAAAATCCTGATAGAATGGAAACGAAGGAGCCTTGACGGGCTTCTTCCATGTCAACTCAAGGAATCGTCACATCAATGCACTACAATTTTCGCCTGTTCTGGCGCGCGTTCTATCGCTCGTTCTTCAACTGGAAAAACTCTCCCGCTCCCCTCAACAAAAAACGGCTCGCCTTCCTGACCCTCTTTTATCTGGTCTGGCCCCTTGGGTCGCTTTTCATCTGGCTCTGCTTTGGGCTCGACGATGTTTTCTTCCCGGGGTATAAAACCCAGCCCATCGAAAAGCCGCTCTTCATCATCGGCAACATGCGCAGTGGGTCAACTTTTTTGCACCGCCTGCTCTCGCGAGACACATCCACATTCACCAGCCTCACCACGTGGGACATTTACCTGACGCCGTCCGTCACTCAAAAGAAGTTTACGCAGTTCGTCTCGCGGCTTGATAAAAAGTTCGGCGGGTATCTGCATCGCGCGCTATACGCCTTCGACCGCCGCACGCTGGGGCAGATCAAGATCCATCCCATCTCGTTCTTCCAACCCGAAGAGGATGAAAACATCCTCATGCACGCCTGGGATTCGTTCTGGGTCACCTTCCTCTTCCCCTTTATGGACGAATTCCCCAACTACCAGCACTTCGACGAAGCGTTGCCGCCCCAATACAAGCGAAAGATCATGGCGTTCTACAAATCCATGTTGCAACGACACATGTACGCCACCGGTAAAAAATATTACGCGGCAAAGGCTCCCGCGTTCAGCGCCAAGATCGAAACGCTGATCGAGTTCTTTCCCGACGCGCGCATCATCTACCTCGCCCGCAACCCGCTCGACATGCTCCCCTCTACGATTTCATGGATCAATTATTCTCGCGGCGTGTTCACCGGCGGATTCACAAAATACCAATATCTGGATGAAATCACGGACCTGACCCAACACTGGTACCGCTATCCCCTGCAATATATCGACTCGCATCCCTCCCCCCGATACCTGATTCTCAACTATGACGACCTGATCCAACGCCCGGAGCAGGTCATCCGCGGATTCTACGAACAGTTTGGCTACCCCGACAAACCAGGCTTGGACAAGATCGTGGATGAAGCCGTAAAAGACACGCTCGCCCACCGCAGTGACCATACCTACTCCTACGAAGAGATGGGCTTCACCCGCGAGAAGATCGTCAAAATGTACGCGGATATCTTCGAACGCTTCGGCTTTGATGCGCGCGAAGAAGCATCTTCCATTAAGCGCTCACAAGTTGTGACTGTCACCTCGATTGAATGAAATCAGGTCAGGCGAAATGCCTGACCTGATTTTTTACTTTTCCTTGCGGGTCGTCTTTGGCTTGCGAGGCGTAGTTTCAGTCTTCGCCTTTTTTCGGCTGGCGGTTTTTACCTTCGCCGTTTCGCTTTCCATTACAGGAAGCGAGTTGGTCGCGTCAGCCGCCTTGATCGCATCCGCGCCCTGAGCCTCGACCTGATATTCATCCTCCCAGTTTTCGGCGCCGGGGAAATTAATGGCGTTGTAACGAATCATCAACAGGATCGCGCCGCCAACTGCCATCAGCGCGGCGACCACCATCGAATAACTGATGCCTGTATCGCCGATCTTGGGCTGGTCCGGGCGGAAGAGTTCGATCCACGCGCGACCGATGCCGGCGAGGAGAAGCCAGCCGGCGAATATCGTTCCGGGCTTAAGCCCCTTCTCATGGCGGCGAGACAGCCACAATAGGAGTCCCGCGGCGGCGAAATTCCAGAGCATCTCGTAGGCAAAGGTCGGGTGAAAGCGGGTGGTCTCCAGGTAATTGATCACGGCGTCCACCGGTTGATCGCGCATTTCGATTGGGGATTGATAGGAATATTGTGTCGAAATCTTCAGCCCCCATGGAAGCGTGGTGGCGGGACCGTATAACTCCTGATTGACGAAATTGCCGAGGCGCCCGATCCCCTGCCCGATCAACATGGCGGGACCGATCGAATCCAACACCAGCCAGCGGTCAACGTTATATTTGCGCAACAACCAAAACAACGCGATCGCGCCGAATAGGAACCCGCCAAAGATATGCAAGCCGCCATTCCAAACCCGCAGGATTTCGGATGGATTATCCATATAGATTCGGTTTCCGCCGATCGTGGCGTTCATTACGTACCACAGGCGCGCGCCAATAATGCCGACCGGAAGAACGCCAAGCGGCAAACCGAACTGAAAGGCGCCAAACGGGAACTTCATCTTGGGTCCAATATCAGTCCAACCCACCAGCACATCCCAGATCACATCGCCGTTCCCACCGCGACGGATCAGTTCCCGTTCGGCGAGCAACGACCCAACAATCACGCCTGCCATTACGATCAAGCCATACCAGTGCAGGGAAAAATTACCGATCGAAAAAATAATGGGGTTTATCATCCATACCTCTATCGTTGATTTTCAGAGATTATAACATTGCAATTCTTCGCCACTTGTCAATCGCCCAATCAGGGTTAAAATTGGCTCATGCGCTCCTTCGAACTCAATATTTTTATAGACCGCCCGCGGGATGAAGTCTTCGACCAACTTGCGGAACCGATCAACATGATCGGGCTTCGCCCGCGACTTACGACGATAGACGTTCTCAAAGAACAAAAAGATAAGGAAGGCGTTGTACTACGCCCCTTCTACACCGTGGAAACCTATCGCTGGGCGGGGCTTCCCATTTTTCGGAGCCGCGTTTACCTCGTTATTCATCTTACCCACCCTAAACGGGAGATGACCATTCGCTTGTACGGCAAATTGGGCACCCGCATCGCCTTCCACTACGAATTCCACGAGGTGGAAAACGGGAAAACCCATCTTGTGCAAAAGGTCGAGTTCGAGAAGGTTAACAAATTGATCGAAAACTTCGTTTACAACGAAGCCAATCGAAGCCAGCGGGCGGTACTCACAAACTTGAAAGTACGCCTCGAAAAGTAGCAAACCCGCTTGCCTTGCAAAATCTACCGTGCTATAATGACCGCGCTTCCCCAGTACTGTACAGCATACCTTTGTGTTATCTGAAAGATTGGTCATTCAACCTGCGCGGGTGACACGTCCGGCAACCACTTGATAGAAGATCCAAACCTACCTACAAACTAAGGGAGACTCCCGATCAGCGCCGAACCTAGGCGCGTCTATGGCGTTCCCTGCCAAAAAATCCCACTAGAGAAAAGAAACATGAAGATACTTGAATTAGAAAACGAACCCCTTTCCAAACTGCGCGCGCTGGGAAAATCGCTGAATATTCCCAATTCGAACCGTCTCAAAAAAGAGACCCTCGCCATGATGATCCGCGAGGCGGAAGCGCAAAAGGAAGGCATCGAACTGCGCGGCGGCATCCTTGAGATCATGAGCGAAGGGATCGGCTTCCTACGAGCCACGAATTACCGGATCAGCGACCAGGATGTGTACGTATCGCAGGCACAGTTACGACGTCACGATCTAAGGGCGGGCGATCTCGTCATTGGGCAGGTGCGCCCACCGCGAGAAAGCGAGCGGCATTTTGGTTTACTCAAGGTGGAATCCATCAACGGGCTTGACCCCGAAGAAGCCTCCCGCAGACCTGTATTTGAAAACCTCACCCCGATCTTCCCAGACAAACGATTTGATCTCGAAACCGATCACGACACGCTCGCCCCGCGGTTAATCAACCTGATCGCCCCCATTGGGCGCGGTCAACGCGGGTTGATCGTATCCCCACCCAAGGCGGGAAAAACAACCATCCTCAAACAGCTCGCAAATTCGATCTCAATCAAATATCCCGATGTGCATTTGATCGTTGCCCTGATCGGCGAGCGCCCTGAAGAAGTGACCGACATGGATCGTTCGGTCGATGCCGAAGTGGTCGCCTCCACCTTCGACGAGCCGGTCACCTCCCACGTGCGCACCGCGGAGCTCGCCTTAGAGCGCGCTAAGCGCCTCGTGGAGATCGGCCGCCACGTGGTAATCTTAATGGACTCGATCACCCGCCTCGCCCGCGCGTACAACCTGGTCGTCAACCCCAGCGGACGCACCCTCTCCGGCGGCATGGATCCCTCGGCGTTGTACCCGCCCAAGCGATTTTTCGGCGCGGCGCGCAACATCGAGGAAGGCGGCTCGTTGACCATCATCGCAACCTGCCTGGTGGACACCGGCTCCCGCCTTGATGATGTTGTCTACGAAGAATTCAAAGGCACCGGCAACATGGAATTGCATCTTTCGCGCAAACTACAGGAGCGACGCATCTTCCCCGCCGTGGATATCGAACGCTCGTCCACGCGTCGCGAGGACCTCTTGCTGGGTCCCGATATCCTTCAACGAGTCTGGCTCATGCGACGCATGTACATCCAGATGACTTCTCCCCAGCCGCAAGGCGCCGGCATGGATCAATCTGTCGCCACTGAGGCGATCGTCACCCGTCTGGATAGGGCGCGCAATAATCAAGAATTCCTCGAAAACCTCGGCAGGGATTCATAACGTTAAACACTCTCAGAAATGTCGAACGCGTTTTTGTTTCTCAAGGAAAATAAACTCTCCGTCATCAGTTGGGTCGTGACTCTCGTCATTGCAGGCGGGATGATCTTCGGGGCGCTGGCATGGAGGCAAGCGAATGCCCCGCAACAGCCTGCCGCTCTCAATCCGACAATGGCCCCACAGGAGAAACCGCCTCAGGTGGCGATGCCAGCCTTACTTGGGTCCGATCCGTTCGCATCCATTTCGAGAGTCATCCAACTCAAGACAAACATCCCCGCGGATAAGCCGCGTTACAAGCCGGTGGATTATCGCGTTTCGCGCGGCGATTCGATCTTTGCCATTGCGAAAACGTACAACGTGGAGCCGGAGACAGTGCTGTGGGCAAATTACGATGTGTTGCAGGATGATCCGCACAGCCTGAAGCCGGGTCAGGTGTTGAGCATTCCACCCACCAATGGGATTTATTATCAGTGGAAGGCGAACGATACTCTGCAATCGGTTGCCACTGAATTTGACGCAAGCCCCGACGATATCATCAATTACCCCGGCAATAATATCGACCTGACCGACCCCAAGGTCACCTCAGGCTCGTGGGTAATGGTGCCTGACGGCTCGCGCGAATTTGTGCAGTGGCTCATGCCGACGGTGGGCACAGGCAACTCCGGGACCGGCAGTTCCCCAACGAGCCAAAACGCTTGCCCCGGCGGCGCGGTCGGTGGTGGAGGCTTTGTATGGCCCGCCGATTCGCATTCTCTCTCCGGGAACGATTATTGGAGCGGGCATCTTGGCCTTGATATTGCGGCGGGCGAGGGCGCGCCGGTCTACGCGGCGGATAGCGGCGTGGTGACCATGGCGCAGGGTGGGTACAACTACGGGTATGGCAATGTGATTCAGATCGATCACGGCAACGGGTATTCGACAGTGTACGCGCACTTAAGCAACATTGGCGTAGCGCCATGCCAAAGCGTGGGCGCGGGTCAATGGATCGGCGCGGCAGGCAACACCGGAAATTCACAAGGCGCGCACTTGCACTTTGAGGTGCGTCAGGGCGGCGGTTCGATCAGCCCGTGGTTTGTCCTTCCATAAAAACGATGAATCAAGCGTCGCTTCAATCTCTACGTTCTACTCTGGGGCTCGGGGAAATCAAATATTTCAATTCCATCGGTTCGACAAACGACGAGGCGCTGGCGTGGGCAAACAAGGGCGCGCCAGATTTTTCAGTTGTTATTGCAGACGAGCAAACGATGGGACGCGGCAGGATGGATCGTCCGTGGTTCACGCCCGCCGGCACGGCTCTCGCGTTCAGTTTGATCCTGCGCCCCACAGCCGCTGAAAGACCCTTCCTTTCAAGGTTTGTTGGGTTAGCCGCCCTTTCCATTTGCGAGCCGCTTCAAAACTTCGGTTTGAAGCCCCAGATCAAATGGCCCAACGATATCTTGCTCAACAATCGCAAGATCGCCGGCGTGTTGATCGAACTCGTGTGGGCAGGGGAAGATGTGCAATGCGTGGTGATCGGGATCGGCTTAAACGTTCTCAAACGCGCCGTTCCCGATACCGATGCGCTTCGGTTTCCCGGCACCAGCCTTGAAACCGCGCTGGAACGCGAAGTGGCGCGCGAAGAAGTTTTGCATGATATTCTCACCGCTTTCGCATCTCTGCGCTCTGAATTAGGCTCGGACGATTTGATGAATCAATGGGGGATGGCGCTCGCCTTTCGAGGCAAGCAGGTGCGCGTGGAAATGGGCGCCGGCAAGACCGTGACCGGCAGGCTGGAGGGGATTCTTTCCGATGGCAGTCTGCGAGTGCGCGACGACAATAACAACTCCGTGACAGTACAATTTGGCGACGTGAGCCTTCGTCCATTCACAGGTATACTTAATTACAGGTAACTATGTTCGATAATTTACGCGAATCCGCATCCGACTCCCCGTTCTACGAGGAGGAAACCAACGACTTGTATAGGGAACCAGCATCCAGACCCATGGATTCGATCTCTGCGCCGCCTCGCAAGCGCGGGTCGCGTTTCCTGGGAATGAATGGCGCCCAGCGGTTTTTCCTTTCCATGATGTTGTTCTTTATCGTTTGCCTGCTGGGCACACTGGCAATGTTGCTCTTCGGTAAGATGGCTGTGTTTTAGAGGCTTTCCAACAACAAAATCCCGGGCTGATCTCCCGGGATTTTGTTTTAACCATATGGCTTACGCGGTTGGCAGGCAGTTCGATTTGCTTGGCAAATCGTGCCGCCGTTGTAGCGCAACTGCGTAACTCCTATTACATCAACTGTTGCTGGGGTTCCGACTTCTCCTCATCCATCATCGACGCGCCCGCCTTCTTCATATCTTCGGCTGAGATGCGCGCCACCGACGCGACGTAGTCGCCCTCCTGCGGCTTAATGAGGTGCACGCCTTTCGTGGCGCGTCCCGCCGTCTTCACCGTCTTGTTCTTGATGCGGATCGTCTGCCCGTTGGCGGTCATGATCGTGAGATCGTCATCCTGTTGAACGACACGCGCCGAGACGATCTTCCCAATCTCCTTCAATGCTTTATTGTCGATGGTGGCAATACCGCCGGTGGCGCGTCCCTTGGGAGAATATTCTTTCAGCGGAGTCTGTTTGCCGAACCCGCCGCTGGTGACGACTAACAGCGATCCATCTTTTTCGACGACATCCATGCTGGTGACCGCGTCGTCTTTCTTGAGTTTGATGGCTGTCACACCTGCGGCTTGCCTCCCCATCGAGCGTATCTTGGTCTCGTTGTAGCGCAGGGCTTGCCCATTTTGGGTGACGAAGATGAGATCATCCTTGCCGCTGGTGACGCGCGCCCAGCCCAGATGGTCGCCATCCTCCAGGTTGAGGGCGATCAAGCCGGAAGGTCGGACAGACGCGAATTCCTCCATGACCACGCGCTTGGTTTTGCCTCGCGCCGTCGCAAGCACGCAATATCCGTGCGCGGAAAAATCTGAAACGGCGATGGCGGCGGTGACTCGTTCGTCGGCATTCAAAGCCAGCACATTGACCAGCGGAATACCCTTGGCGGTACGATCTGCATCGGGGATTTGATACACCTTCTCGCTGTAAACCTTGCCGCGATCGGAGAAGAACAACATCGTGTCGAGACTGCGCGCGGGGATGAGCGCGACGACTTCATCTTCTTCCTTCGTTTCAAACCCCTTCACTCCACGCCCGCCGCGACTCTGCGAGCGGAATGCCGCCGCCGCCACGCGCTTGATGTATCCACGCTCGGTGAGGCTGATCAGCACCGCTTCATCTTGAACAAGGTCGGCTTCGCTGAGCGATTCTTTGGCTTCCGCGGCGATGCGCGTGCGACGGTCGTCGCCATATTTTTCGGCAAGTTCGTTCAAGTCGGTTTGGATGAGCGTGAGAATCTTTTTCGGGTGAGCAAGCAAATCTTCGAGGTAAGCAATTTGCTCGGCGACTTGCTTGTGTTCCTCCTCGATCTTCCAGCGTTCGAGCGCGGCGAGACGGCGCAACTGCATGTCAAGGATCGCCTGCGATTGCAGGTCGCTCAACTTGAAACGCTTCATCAAGTTTTGCTTGGCAACGTCGGCGTCTTCCGATTCGCGGATGGTCTTGATGACCGCGTCCAAATTGTTCAACGCGATCAAATACCCGTCAAGGATGTGTTGCCGCGCGCGCGCTTTTGCCAAATCAAAATTCGTGCGGCGGACAATGACCACCTGCCGATGTTCGATAAAAATTTGCAACGCGCGTTTGAGCGGAAGCGTGCGCGGCTCGCCGTCCACCAGGGCGAGCACTTGCGCGCCGAATGTGGTTTGCAGCGATGTGTATTTGTACAGTTGGTTCAGCACTTTCTTCGGTTGCGCGCCGCGTTTGAGTTCGATGACGATGCTCATGCCGCGTTGATCGGACTCGTCGCGCAGGTCGGAGATTTGATCGATCTTATCGTCGCGCACGAGTTCGGCAATGCGCTCGATCAGCGTTGTTTTGTTAACCTGATACGGAATCTCGGTGATGATGATCTCGTGCCTGTTGCCCTTCCCCTCTTCGATGTGCGCCATGCCGCGAACGACAATGCGCCCCTTGCCCGTGCCATACATGGATTCGATTCCCTCGCGCCCAACGATGATGCCGCCGGTGGGAAAGTCTGGTCCTTGCACGAACTTCATCAAATCTTCGACCGGGATGTCGTCCATCCTGTCGTGGTTATCGATCAAATAGTTGATGGCATTGACCAATTCATTCAGGTTGTGCGGCGGGATGTTGGTCGCCATACCGACGGCGATGCCCGAGGTCCCGTTGAGGAGCATGTTTGGCACCCGCGCGGGCAGAACAAGCGGCTCTTCGAGAGAATCGTCGAAGTTGGGACCAAAGTCCACCGTGTCTTTATCGAGATCCGCGAGCAGTTCTTCCGCCAGTTTCTGCAGGCGGGCTTCGGTGTAACGCATGGCGGCAGGCGCGTCACCGTCAATCGAGCCGAAGTTGCCCTGCCCATCCACGAGCAGGTAGCGCATGGAGAAATCCTGCGCCATGCGAGCCATACTCTCATAGACCGCTGAGTCGCCGTGCGGGTGGAATTTACCGAGAACTTCACCCACGATGCGGGCAGACTTTTTATAGGATGAATTCGAGCGCATCCCAAGTTCTTGCATGGCATATAAAATACGGCGGTGAACGGGTTTCAGCCCGTCGCGGGCGTCGGGGAGGGCGCGCGCAACGATCACGCTCATGGCGTAATCGAGGTATGCCGAGCGCATTTGGGCGTCTATGTCCACCGGTTCGATATTACCTGCCAAGTTGTTGTTATTGGTTTCTTCTGCCATTTTCGTCTCAGTTTAGGGGTTTCGGCATAAAAAAGACACGAAGGACGAATTTCTG
>JBGANO010000073.1:0-14448 GCA_044222305.1 Anaerolineales bacterium | reverse complement strand
AGCAGGCTTGTTGAGTTTGATCGAACTTTCCAGCGGTTCCCCGGGAATCACCGCGTTGGAGATGGATATGGAATACGGATAATATTTTTTCAACAGCAGGGTTGTGAAATAAGGCGCCGCTCCCAGTTCCAACAGTCTCTCCCCCGGGTTTGCAGGCGGCATGAAGCGCAGGGATTCGTGGAAACGATGCGCATGGGCGTCTAAATAGCGTTCATTCTCCTCCCGCCAGTTTTCACCGCCCTCTTGCAAAAAGCCTGACAGGTATTCGCGAATCTCTACGATTGTCGGGGTACGGGTTGTCATCTAACCTCCATGTGTAAGCGTGTACAAAACCTTGTTGCTCTCGGAATTTGAAATTGAGGAATTGCTTCTCTGTCTCGTGTGCCCAGCCCTCGGCTGTTGTCTTTGAATCAGGATACCTTTGCTAAACTTGCCGTTTTTGTAATTATAACCTTTCCATTGACAAGCGCGCTTCTTGTAACAGGAATTACTTTTGATACATGGTGGTGTTTCGACCGCTTGCGCTCAACCACCAAGGTTGACTTGCTATTTCCCTTTTTTTACTGGCTTCTTCCCCTTCGCCATTCTCCGATACGGAGGCATATCAATCACGCAGATCTGGCACTTGCTCGTATCCAACAACTTATTCCACAAACTCGGATAACTCTTCGCAAAATCGTCAGGAACTAGCGTAGACGTGATCACCGTCGGCAAATCAGCATAATAGCGGTGATTTAGAATCTGGTGCAGTTTGTCCTCCGCCCACACGGAACTGATTCCGCTTTCCTTCAAGTCATCGAGCATGAGCAAAGGCGTGGTGCGGATCTCGTAGGCGCGGCGATCAAACGTCACGTCCGAGTTGGGGCGGAAGGTGGCTTTGAGGTAGTCGAGCAGAGTTGAAACTTCGGCAAGAATCGCTTGTCCGCCAAGGAGCAGGCGATAGTTCCCAACCGCCGCGGCGAGATGCGTTTTTCCTGAGTGCGATCCTCCGAGAATCACAAGCCAGCCGTTGGGACTCTCCGCAAAGTGGACAGCCGCATCCAGCGCCTCGTGTAGTCGCTTGATGTGTTGCGCCGTGACTTTCTCGCGCACGATCTCCTTATCTTTGACGGGTCTTCCGTAACGATCTTGTCGCTCCTTCGTGATCGTTGTGACGATCTCCTTGCCGACCTCATCATCGCGTGTTTCAAAATTGCCGAACGACAAATCCTTGATGTGCGAAAGCGATAGCATCGAGATGCCAGGGTTGCTCGTCTCGGTGGGGCGGCGGTAATCGGGCGAGGTGATGCGGATGTATTTCACGAACTCCGCATCCTGCAAGCGCGAACGGATGCGGCTTTCGATCTCATCCAGAATTAAATTCGTTGTAATAACAGTTGGAAGTTTATTGATGTAACGGGCGTTGATGATCTGGAATAATTTTTCCTGCGCCCACGGCGTAGCGTTCTGTGTGCCGAAGTCGTCCATCACAAGTAGATCGGCGTTACGAATAGTTTCAAAACGTTCTTCAAAAGTTGTCTCAGGGTCGGCATATGCAAAACGAAGTGAATCAAGTAAATCAGGAACTGTAATAAACAACGTCGGCACGCCGCGTTGCACACATTCATTTGCAATTGCCGCAGCGAGATGCGTCTTGCCGCAACCATACGAACCTTCGAGCAGTAACCATCCGCTCAACGTTTTTGCGAAATGTTCCGAAGCATCCAGCGCGTCGCGCAGACTCGCCACTTCCTGCGGCGAGACAAATTCCGCTTTGGGATTGCCCGACGAGTTGAAGTTCGCAATCGTGAGATGACTCAGCCGTTCGAGATTGCTCATCTCATACAAACGTTGCCGCGCATTGTTTGCGATCTCATTGGCGCGGCACACGCACGGTTCGAGCCGACCGAACTTTTCGTGTCCCAATGGAACGTCCACGCGCAAGAAGCCCACGCCTCCGCAATGCGGGCAATCGGGCTTACCGAGCATCGTGCGAGGCAACGGCGCGATGTTATCCATCGAGATATTCGGCGAACTCGCTTTTTGTGTACCGCTCAGAACCTTGCCGAGCGTCCCGTTGATTCGTTTTTCCATGCCTGCCTTCATCTTTCCATCGTTTCAAAATCGCTTCGCAATATTTCCAATTGCGTTTGTTGTTTTTCACCGCGAGTTCAATCGCCTCCGCGATCCACTCCGCATGATACGTCTCTTCCGCATCTTTCAGCGCGTCCGCGATCATCGGCGTCAGCGGACCGATATTCTCCTCGTACAGGCGAAACACATTCGGTCGTTCCATCGGCGGCGCGGAGGCAACACTATTTGGATTCCACTTTCCACTTTCTATGGCATCCGCTCCCGCCCGTCCCCTCGGAGAATTCAACAAGAAGTAAACCACCGCTTCTCTCTCGACTTTGAGCAGGCCCCCGCGTTTGACAGCTTTCTCCAGCCCGCGCGTGATCTCCT
Source organism: Anaerolineales bacterium (assembly GCA_044222305.1). Classification (GTDB taxonomy): domain Bacteria; phylum Chloroflexota; class Anaerolineae; order Anaerolineales; family Villigracilaceae; genus Defluviilinea. The sequence continues at coordinate 12,006 of JBGANO010000073.1, read as the reverse complement.
CCGCGCCCAGCCCCAACTCTTTCACGTCGAAATCCATTCGCGTCAACGCCCGAAACGGACCGTCCATATGCTCCGCGCGCCAGAGGAAGTACAATGTCACCTTCAACTCCGCAACATCGTCAATTTCTTTCAACAACTCGTGAAAGAATTTATCTGGCAGGGAAGTGAATGTTTCCGAGTCGGTAAATCCACGAAAAGTTTTCATCGCCATCAATTACGCAATACGCAGTACGCAGTACGAAGTACGTAGACATGTAAACAAGTACACACGTAAACACGTATCTCGTAACTCGTATCTCGCCACATCACTCATTCGGCTTAAACACCCTCGTCGCCGCGTTCTCAAACTTCGCCAACGCGCCGCGGAACACCAACTCCACGCTCCCAACAGGACCGTTACGATGCTTAGCGATAATGATCTCCGCCACGTTTTGTTTGACCGTATCTTTTTCATATTGGTCGGGGCGATAGATGAACATCACGATGTCGGCGTCCTGTTCCAATGACCCTGATTCCCTCAAATCCGAAAGCACGGGTCGTTTATCCGAGCGTTGTTCGACAGCGCGGGATAATTGCGCCGCGGCAAGGACTGGCACATTCAACTCACGCGCCAGCACTTTGAGATTGCGAGAGATATACGAAACTTCCTGCACGCGGTTATCGTTACGCGTATCGCCGCTCATCAATTGGAGATAATCCACGATGATCAAGTCAAGACCGAACTCCAAGTGGAGCCGTCGGCATTTTGTTCTTAACTGCAAAGGTGTAATGGCAGGCGTGTCATCGAGATAAATGTGCGTGTCGCCGAACACTTCAATCGAGTGTGTAAACAGGGGCCACTCGCTCTCCTGCAACTTTCCCGTTCGCAGACGTTGCGAGTCAATGCCTGTCTCTTGCGCGATCAATCTTTGTACAACCTGTTCGTTCGACATTTCGAGCGAAAAGATGGCAACATGTTTTTTGTGAGTCAATCCCGCGTTCTTTGCAATCGAAAGGAGGAAACCCGTCTTACCCTGACCAGGGCGACCCGCGATAATCAACAAATCCGATGGCTGTAAACCCGTCAACATTTTGTCGAGATCAATAAAACCTGTTGGCACACCGACAATTTCATCGGGGCGTTTAGCGAGCGTGTCAATTCGGTCGTAGTATTCGCTCAATACATTCGAGATCGGCTGAAGGTCATGTTTGAGCCGCCGTTCGCTGACGTTGAAGACCGCCTTCTCCGCCTCATCCATCACATCGTCAACACTCGTCTTCTCGTTGTAGGCGATGGATGCGATCTTATTCGCCGCATCGATCATCTTGCGGCGGATCGAATGTCCCTCCACGATGTGCCCGTACGATTCCGCGTTGAGCGACGACGGCACTTGATTCACCAGCGCGGTGAGATACGCGGGTCCGCCGAGTTCGCCGAGTTGGCCGCGCTTGTCGAGTTCGTTCGAAACAGTTAGCAGGTCAATGGGGATGCGTTGTTCGTGCAGGCTCGTGAACGATTCCCAAATCCATTTGTGGCGGTGAATGTAAAAATCGTCCGCGCTCAAAAACTGCGCGACGTCGTAATACACTTCAGGGTTAATGAACACCGCCCCAACAACGGCTTCTTCGGCTTCGCGGCTATGCGGCACTACCGTTGATGCGGCGGGGGCGGTTTCAGTGGGCTGGTAGTCGTTCATTTTTTCTTGGGTTTTTTCGGCTTGTCTGATGTGTCGTCTTCGGATTTATTTTCATCGGGTTTATCGAAGTCGAGTTTGTCCAAAAAATTTTCGAAGACGGATAAACGCTCGGCTCCTTCTTTCGACAGGGGAGCTGGTTCACTTTTCTGCGGCGTGATCTCACCTTCGGGCATATCCTGTTCAGGGACGATGCTCGCCGCGTCCATCACACTCGCGTGGACGAGGATCGGCACATGCGCGCGCACCGACAATGCGATCGCGTCCGAGGAGCGCGAATCAATCCGCACTTCTTTGCCATTCACGTCCGCGATGATCGCGCCGTAGTATGTATCGCTCTCGAGTTTGACGATCTCGATGCGTGTGATGCGCGCGTTGAACGCGTTGAAGACATTCTTGAGCAGGTCATGCGTGAGCGGACGGCTCACTTCCACTTCTTGTAACGCGACCGTGATCGCCTCCGCTTCATACACGCCCACCCAAATAGGGAGGTAGCGATCCGAGTTGATCTGTTTGAGAACAACCAGTCGGTTCGGCGTCATCAAGTGCACACGGACACTGTCTATTTGTACTTCGATCATGTTTGCCATGGGAAACTCCAAACGAGTTTTCATATTGTACACCATTCAATGAGGGATGTCATTGCAGGATAGGAGCCATTCATTTGGCAAGCCACAGAGCGCACAGAGACCGTAGAGAATAAACTCAAAACCTCTGTGGTCTCAGTGGCAAAGAGGTTTTTTTCTCGCTGTGTTGCCAGAAAAATGAAACGGGGCTATAATCCCGCCTTGCCGAAAAGAAAAAAACGGCAACATTCGGGGCGTAGCGCAGCCCGGTAGCGCACTTGCATGGGGTGCAAGGGGTCGCAGGTTCAAATCCTGTCGCCCCGACTGAATTGGATGAGACGGCAGTTGAACTGCCGTCTCATCTATTAACCCACTTTTCGCAATGTCATTCTGAGCGGAGCGAAGAATCCCTGAGACTATCGTAGAGACCCTTCGCTATCGCTCAGGGTGACATGGCTTAATTGATTTTGATAAATATGACTCCCGAATTCGTTCCAATCTCCTCCATCAACCGCAAAGCCCTGATCGGATTTGTGTTATCCATTCTCGCCATCCTCGCGTTGTGCGCGGGCTTGTTACCTGTCCCACTCACCGTGTTGATTTGTTACCCGCCGGGCTTCGTCCTATCCCTCGCCTCATTAATCTTCGGATTCATCGCCCTCCGCGAAACTCGCACCGATGGCAAAAACGGACGCGCCCTCGCATCCTTCGCAGTCTGGGCAGGCGGAATTACATTTCTTGCCATGATATGCCTTGTATCGGTAGGTCTGTTGCTCTTCCCGTATATTTCTGAATTCATTCAACAAGGCGGGAATCAAATAAGACCTTGATTGAGACTTGATAGGTTTTGGAAACCTATCAGGTCTTTTGATTTAATCATCAATCGGCTAAAATCCATCAAACAAGTGAGTCCATATGAAATTAATTAGAAAAATTGCAACCAGGGTACTTCTCCTTATCTTGATTGCTTTAGCCGTTATTTGGTCTATCCTTGTGGGATATTCTGTGGAGTGGACAGGTTTTGGGGATTTCACAACACCTTCAGGTGAATTCATTCGAGGAAAGACGCTATGGGATTGGTTTCAACTTTTGGTTATCCCTCTATCCTTATTTATCGGTGGCTATCTTCTGAATAGTTCCGAACGCGCATTAGAACGTCAGATAGCGGAAGATCGGGCCAAACTTGAACGCGAAATTGCGACTGATCGCCAACAGGAAGCGGCGCTCCAAGCTTACCTTGATAAAATGGCAGAATTGCTACTGAAGGAAAATTTGCGAACCACTGAAAATGAAGAAGTCCGTCATGTTGCGAGAACATTAACATTGACTATATTACGAGGGTTGTCTCCAAGACGAAAGGGAAACGTAATAATCTTTCTTTACGAGGCTAAACTCATTAACAGGGGAGAAACTACTATTAGTCTAATGGACTCTGATTTGAGCGGTGCCAACTTGGCGAATGCTAATTTGGCATTTGGTAGCTTGATTGGTGCAGACTTAACGAGTGCTATCTTAACAGGTGCCAATTTGGCGAATGCCTACTTATTGGGTGCCAATTTGGCGTATGCTAACTTGGAGGGTACAAACTTGACAGGTGCTGTCTTGACGGGGACCAACTTGGCGAGTGCTGATTTAGAGAATGCCAATTTGACAGGTACCAACTTGACGGGTGCTATATTGAAGGATGTCAAGGTTAATGACGAGCAATTAACTAAGGCTAAGTCACTCGAAGACACAACCATGCCAGATGGAACAAAGCACGAGTAGATTAACGCGTGTTTTTGAATACACAAAACCATCACTTAATACAACCTGATAATCCTGCTTGCCTTCCCTCTCCCATTCGATTATCCTTGAGCGCGGGAGTGGTTAGGTCCCGGTGGGCTTCCTGGTCTTCAAAACCTGTGGCGGGTCGCGTTGCGGGCCGCGGTGGGTTCGACTCCCATCCACTCTCGCCTATACTTCCCATGTCATTCTGAGTGAACGAAGTGAGCGAAGAATCTCCAACACGCCAAGCGAGACTCTTCGGTCGCAACGAACGCTCCCTCAGAGTGACATAATGACACAAGGAAACCATGTCCCTCCCCGAAATCGAAATCCTCACCTCCCACGTATCCCGAATCTTCCGGATTGACGATGTGACCGCGGGCGACCCGCGCGAGTGGATCGTCCGTTATCGCGGACAATTGCTCGGCGAAGACACCGTCGCCGCGTACGATCAACTTGCAGATGCCGTTCGCGGCTTCAATCTCACTCCGCTTTTCAGGAAAGGCGAGGATGGCAAACAAGTCATTTATCTCGTGCAAAGCCTCGCCACACCTCGGATGAATACGCGGGTGTATATCAACATCATCCTTTTCGTTCTCACGATCATCAGCATGTTGCTCACGGGGGTTGAGATACCTCCGGGCGCCGTGTCTGCGGACGGATCGTTTCCCTTCATGTATCTGCTCCTCAACATTCTTTCAGGCTGGCCCTTCGCGCTGAGTATGATGGGCATCCTCTTCGCGCACGAAATGGGACATTACATCGCCTGCCGCATTTACAAAGTCCCTGCAACTCTGCCGTATTTTTTGCCCGCGCCAATGATCAGTCCACTGGGGACGTTTGGCGCGTTCATCGCCATGCGCGGTATCCCGAAGAACAAGCGCGTTCTGTTTGATGTGGGCGTCGCGGGACCGATCGCAGGACTCATCGTCGCGCTTCCCGTTTTGTTCATTGGGTTATCGCTCTCGCAACTGGGTCCGATTCAACACGCGCCCTCGGGCATGTCTGGTTTCCTCGAAGGAAATTCGATCTTTTATTTATTTTCCAAATATATGGTGTTCGGTCAATTGTTGCCCGCGCCCGTCAGCACCGGTGGATTGTCGCAAGCCGTATATTGGGTGCAATATTTTTTCTCGGGTTCACCCATTCCCTTCGGCGGCATGGATGTTCAACTTCACTCGGTCGCTCTCGCTGGCTGGGCGGGATTGCTCGTCACCGCGTTGAACCTCATCCCTGTTGGGACGCTGGATGGCGGTCACGTGGCGTACGGCTTGTTCGGCGAAAAAGCGCGGAAGATTTTCCCGTTTGCCATCGGCGCGTTGATCGCGTTGAGCGTTCTGCCGTCCCTGCTGACGTTTTCGCTCGAGTCATTCAACTTCAGTTGGTTGCTGTGGGTGTTCATCTTGTACTGGTTGGGCAACGTCCGCACCACGCCGTTGGACGACATCACCGAACTCGACTCCCGCCGCCGCATGTTGGGTTTTGTGATGCTCATCGTTTTTGTTTTGTTGTTCACCCCAATCCCGATGATGGCGTATTAATGAATCACTTTATGAATGTCATTCTGAGCGTAGCGAAGAATCTCTGATGTTGACATGAAGACCCTTCGCTGTCGCTCACATCGTCCCGATGTTCTTTGGGAGGGTGACACGTCTCAGGTGCTTCCTGCAAAAACCCAAACTATACGAGTTATTTGATGTCACTCAGAAAAACCCTCACCGTATTTTTGATATTTATTTTTTTCATTTCCGCTTGCGCGCCGACGGGGACCGATTCGAACACGCAAACGCCACGCCCTAGCGCGACGCCAAATGCCGAAGACGCGAAAACGCCGACACCTGCGGCGAGTCAGCTTGGCGTCGAGAAAGAAGCGTTGCGCGGGAAGCAGGTCAACGTCTGGCATCCGTGGTTCGGCGCGGAGGCGAGTCTGTTTGAGTCGCAAGTCGAAAAATTTAATTCGACGAATGAGTGGGGCATCGTTGTCAACGCCGAATCAAAAAATAATTACAACGAAATTTTTTCGCAGACCTCCGCCGCATTGGACGAGTCGAACAATCCGCAAATTGTGATCGCGTTGCCCGAGCACGCGCTCGCGTGGAGCGACGATGTGCTTGATCTGAATCCGTATGTGCATGATGTGGAATTTGGGATGAGCGCACTCGACATGTCGGATTTTGCGAACGTGATCTGGCGGCAGGATGAAGTGGATGGCAAACGATTCGGCGCACCCGCGCAACGGACCGCGCGCTTCATTCTCTACAATTCAACTTGGGCGCGCCAACTGGGGTTTGACTCGCCGCCTCAAAATTCTTCCGAGTTTGAGTTGCAAGCCTGCGCGGCGCACGTCGCGCTCACAAAAGATTCTGACACCGCCAACGATTCGCTCGGCGGCTGGTTGATCGATGCGGATGCTCACACCGCGCTCTCATGGATGTTCGCGTTCAACGGCGGCGCGCAACAGAAAAACGGTTATCGCTTTCTCGCGCCCGGCAACATTGATGCGTTCAAGTATTTGAAAACACTGCAACAAAAAAATTGCGCGTGGGTGGCATCGCCCGATCTCTCTGTGGGTGATCGTTTCGCGGCGCGGCAGGCGTTGTTCGTCACCGCGAGCCTCGAAGAATTTCCGACTCTCTCGCGCGCGTTTTCCGCTGCGAGCAACGCCGACGAATGGATCGCCCTGCCGTTCCCCGGCGCGGATCGCGACGCGCTCGTCGTCTATGGCTCGTCGTTTATCGTGTTCAATTCGAACGATGAGACTCAACTCGCCTCGTGGCTGTTCATCCGCTGGATGCTTTCTGCGGAGAATCAAGCGGACTGGGTGAGAAGCACAGGACTCTTCCCGCTTCGTTCCTCGACGTTGGACCTGCTCGCCGATTATTCAGCCGATCACCCGCAGTGGGCAGGGGCGGTGACGTATCTATCGAGCGGCGAAGTCACACCGCAACTTCCGTCATGGCGGCTCGTACGAGTCATGCTGGAAGACGGATTCAGTGATATGTTTGACACGATTCGACATCCAGATTTGACCGATGGGCAGGTGCCCGTTATTTTGACTCAGATGGATCAGACGGCGGATGAGTTGTCGAAATAGTTCGTGTAGAGCGAGATAATATCTCGCTCTACGAAAGGTAGATGTTATGCCTCAATCACAATATCGCGCGCGACAGGTTGCCGCGAAGACTCACGAAGTCTATGAATATGATCACGATGAGTCAAAGCCCGGGAAGCCGTTGCACATCATGATCCCCGGCGGATTTGTCGCGTTGGGCGCATTAGGCACGATCATCCTCATTGCCTATCTCACATGGTTTGAGACTCGACTCGATCAAACTACCGCGTTGGTGTTGATCGGCTTGCTGTTTCCGTTTTACGTGGGCGGCGTGTTCTTGTTCAGTTATGGTTATGAATTGTATAACTTGCCTCGCGCCTTGCGATTGACCGCCATCATTGTTTTTCTGACTGTGGCGGCAGTGGTCATTATCGCTGTTTTGGCATTGGTATTGTTCGGCGGAGGAAAAATCCCAAGTGGGTCGTCAGGCGGCAAGTCGAAGGGAAGATCGGGCGGAGGTTCGAAAGTCAGAGCGTCGTCCGTCGCGCCAAAAATGACGGCGGGCGGCGCGTCGTCAACTCCTTCCACAAACACTCCGCACGGTATGGGCTTGGGCAATGTTGTTGTGCTTGGCGGCGGTGGGACTCGCACACGCGAAGTGACAAAGGAAGTTGTGAAAGAAGTGGAAGTGCCAGTTGCACCGCGATCCATTACTTGCCCAAATTGCGGCCGCGCATATGTGCCAGCCGATGAAAAATATATCTGTCCCAGTTGCGGCGCGCCGACCCCGCAAGAGTTGATCGAGGAGTCGGAGAAGCCGCGGAGCAGGGAGTAGTTGGTAAGTGGAGACTATGGACTGGAGTCTGAAAAGTGTAGAGAATCAGTGCTTCACGAAAGTTCAGGTGACAGTTGTACTGTCGCCTGCCTTGACGCAGTGCAACTAGGTCAAGAACTCGTTTTCGTGATCTACTGAGAATTAGAGGATTGGGGAATTGAAAAAGGAGATTGATTTATGAAACTCATGTACATCAACGGAGAATTCATGAGAGGTAGAGTGTGATTGTTGGACTCGATCAATTCTGCCAGAGGAATGCGCGCATTGGGATTTCGAGCTTGTAGGCAAATCGTGTTGGTATCCATGTGAGAGATGTAGAGCGGGTTGGTTAGATGAGATCCTGTGGGCGGCGTTCGTATATAATGGCTGTCTCTGATGATTTCCCTTTTTGAAATGACAATGTCCGTAGCGCGGAACCCGAATAATTTGAATGGATGGAATTAATGTCCGCCCGTCAGTGTAAGTTGATGTTTGGCTTGTGGAGTCTACAGGGATTTATTGCCTTCCTGTGGATTGTCATGATTCCTACAGATGCGGACAACCCCGCGCTTTTTGGCTTTTCTCCCGCGCGATTGATGTTGTTAAGCGCCGCGCTCATCCCTGCGGCTCTGTTTGCCGCGCTGTCGCTCCGATACGATATTCTGGAGCGACAGCGCTTCTGGTTGAAGGTTATACAGCGAGATGCGTTTTGGGACGTGTTGTATATTGCTTCCGTTGTGGTTGTATTCTCCTCGATCTTTGTGTTGGTTATATTTAATCTGCTTCATCGTTCGCCTGTCTATGAGGCATACGCGTTTAGAGTGCGACCGTTACAATTCTGGTTGGGGCTTTCCGGGCTTGAATGCGCATTCTTGATCGGGTGGAACCGGTATGAGCAGGTTAAAGATATTCTTAAACCATTGCGCCCTGTTTTCATTGGTTTCGTCGCAGCGCTTGGACTTTTGATTATTTTGGGTCTGTTGGTAATTGCGACCGGGATTGGGATCACCCCGGTTGATAATTTGGGCGGACCACCTGTTCCTTATTTCGAATGGCAAATTCTGCTTGTCTTGCTGATCGTCGGGGTTGTCGCTTATTTGTCTCGGACTAGGTTTAGGATCAACAAATCCTGGGCGCCTTTGTTGATCTACGTGCTTGCCGTATTTATTTGGTGGAGCCAGCCTATCAACCCTGGTTTTACCGCGACGCCTCCGCGCGCGCCCAATTTTGAAATTTATCCTTTTTCTGATCCTCTTTTCTACGCTCAATATGCCCAATCCGCATTGACCGGGAATGGCTTTTATTGGCCCGAAATTCCCTCGCGACCGTTTTATGACGCTTTGTTAACCTGGTTTCACTTGCTCGGAGACCAAAATTATTCCCGTGTCATATTCGTTCAGTCATTATTACTTGCGTTTTTTCCTGTCCTACTCTATCTGTTGGGCAGGGAGATTGGCGGATGGCCCCTGGGCGTGGGGCTTTCGCTATTGACGATCTTCCGCGATGTGAATTCTAACAACGCTGTTCTACTTGCCAATAACGTTACAAATTCCAAATTGCTTCTCTCAGAATTGCCTACGGCCTTGTTCATTAGCCTGGCTACACTGTTATTGTTCCTTTGGCGGCGGTCTATCCATAGACCTATCTGGCTTTCCGCATTGATAGGCGGGGTGATCGGAGTTGCGGTTCTTATACGATTGCAAAGTGTTGTGTTTATTTTTGTAGCCATCGCCATGACGTTTTTTATGTTTTCTGATCGTAAACAATGGCTCATTAACACATTGTTATTAGCCACGGGACTTGGCGTAGTCGTTGCTCCATGGTTCGCGCGGAATTATCTTGCCGCTGGCGGTTTCGTTTTGGACAATCCGTTATCTCAGACAATGACAATGGCGCGTCGGTGGAGCGGCAGTTGGGGCAACGAAATATTGCCTCGCCTTCCGGGTGAAAATGACGCGCAGTACTCGAGTCGGCTCACGCGGATAGCATTACAGAATTTTATGCGGCGCCCCGGTATTATCTTGCGCGCTACCGCCGATCATTTTGTTGATAATACGATCACCAGCCTTTTGGCGTTCCCGGTGCGCGATGAATTACTTTCTCCAACCGAATTAATTCTGCCGCAGCATGCGTTTTGGGATCTGCCGTTCACGAGCGAGCGGGTCTCGCGCCTTGTCATTAACATTATACTTTTTGCCTTGGGGCTTGCCGCGGCTTGGCGGAGGTTGGGATTGATCGGACTATTTCCCCTTTGTCTGGGTATCGCTTACAATCTGTGGACGTCATTATTTTTTAGCTCGGGTGCGCGTTTTATTGTCCCCGTCGATTGGAGTTTTCATCTATACCAATTCTTCGGCATATTATTATTATGCGGCTTTCTTCTCTCGTTTACAAAAATAGGAAAAGAAAGTTTAAAGTATTGGTTCCCGATGCCGAAACGCGCTGACGTGTTCTCACCGTCTCCGCGTTCTTTTAATCGTCGAAACTTGATCGAAAGCTTTCTAATACTGTTGGTTTTAGGAGGATTTACCCCATGCACCGAATCTGTTTTTCCGCAAAAATACCCTCCAAAACCACAAAAAGAAATCCTCGAGCGAATCGGGTCAACGGCGGCACCCGGTGAAATTGCTCTGTATGGCCGCGCGATTTATCCTCGATATTACGCGGCGGGTGATGGAGAGCCGGAAACGGCAAAGTTGGGTTACGAAGCGAGCGAAACTCCGCGCCTTGTGTTTTACCTGACAGGCTCCGATCATTATTTAGTGATCTTTAATTTGGATAGCCCGCCGGAATATTTTCCCAACGTATCAGATGTGTATATGGTAGGCGAACAAATCAATGGATATTTTTCTCCGCGCGTGGTGTATGTAACGAAAGATGGTCGCGCCGAAACGTATGAAATAGCCGGTCCGTGATCGTATTATTTGATTATCGGGATTAATTATGGAAGAAAACAATAAATGGGTATCTTGGGGAACGCCCCTCATGTTTTTGATCATCTTGTTCCTTTCGTTCGGAGTAATGATTCCATGGCTGGGGCATGAATTCGACGAATGGCATTTTGTTTACTATGCTACTCGCGGCGCCCAGGGCTTGGCTGAAATATTTCATTACGATGGACATCCACAGGCAGTATGGTCATACATCCCTAGTTTTAACTTGTTGGGCTACAACCCCGTTGCATGGCATCTTTACTCGCTGCTCTGGCGCTGGCTGGCAGTGCTGTCATTTTGGTTATGCCTGAGGAGAATCTGGCCCGATTATCGCCGTCAGATTTTTTTCGCATCCGCTTTATTTGCGATTCACCCGGTATTCACATTACAAATTTTCCCAATTTCGTTTTATGAAATATGGCTGGGGTACGTGTTATTGTTTTTATCTTTCCTTTTTACCATCCTTGCCGTTCAGGATCTTAAAAGAAGTCGCCTATTTGCGATAATTTCCATCGCCTTGGCGCTTGGACACGCGTTCACATCGGAATATACATGGTTTGTTGAGTTGATGCGGCCCCTGTTTATTTGGCTTGCCCTTCCTTCCGATGAGCGTCCGGGAAAAAAGTTCATTCATATTGCCAAAATATGGATGCCCACATGCGCTGTTTTCGTTTCTGCCGTAGTATGGAGAGGCTTTTTTTATACCCCGTTGCGCAAGGCTTTTCAGGTTCAGAGCGACATGTTTGCAGATCCCATAAGAACCATACTCGCATGGACTACAAATTTCTTGCCCGATGCAACTATTGTGCTTGTTACTTCCTGGTACAAAACCTTTAGTTCAGAATACATGTATCTGGCTCGGCCCCTCAACTTTGCTTTAATTCTGTTGCTAATTCTGGTGTTAATCGCCGGGAGTATGTACCTGCGTCAAGTTGATCGCTTATCGCAAAGCTCTGAACAATGGTCAACCCAAGCTGTTTTTTTGGGCTTGCCCAGCCTCTTGTTTGGAATTCTTCCGTTTTATATCGCGTCTTATTCAATCCAGTGGACGGAGCCACCCTATAATTCGCGGTTGGCGCTGGGAATGCTGCCAGGCGCGGCTCTTATTTCAGCCGCAGTGATCGAAAAGATCGTTTCCAAACAAAACTATAGGATATTCATGACCTTGGTGATTCTTGGCGCGGCGATCACTTGGCATATT
>JBGANO010000072.1:0-14669 GCA_044222305.1 Anaerolineales bacterium | reverse complement strand
ACTTATTTCCCGCCTGTCGCGCGTTACAACATGCCGTCCTTCAAAGATGTGCTGGCTGGCATTGCCCGCACATGGAAGGAGCAACAAAGCGAAGCCACGCGCGTCGGTGATGAAGTTTCAAATCACTTGCAACAGGCCAGCGTCAAAATCCAATCCGATTCGCCGTTCACGCAAGAACATCTCGACGCGGCGGCGAAGTCCTTGCTCGAGAATTACGATTGGGGCAACGGCGGCTGGGGCTCCGCGCCGAAATTTCCACAACCGATGGCGGTGGAATTTATGTTGAGAAGAGCAATGATTGCCACAGAGCACGCTGAGAGCATAGAGAAAAAAAACTCAGAGAACTCTGTGTTTTCTGTGGCTAATGAATCTGAAATCCTCAAAACTGCTCTCCATGCTCTTCGCGCCATGGCGCGCGGCGGAATGTATGACGTGGTCGGCGGCGGCTTCTCGCGCTACAGCGTGGATAATTTCTGGCGCGTGCCACACTTCGAGAAAATGCTTTACGACAACGCCCTGCTCGCGCGCGCCTATTTGCGCGCGTGGCAGATCACTGGAGATCCGTTTTTCAAACGCGTCGTCACCGAAACGCTCGATTTCATCGCGCGCGAACTGACTCACCCCGACGGCGGATTTTATTCATCGCTCGACGCAGACTCTGAACATGAGGAGGGAAAATTCTACGCGTGGACTCTCGATGAAATTCGCGCCACACTGAAAGATGATTCGGATTTCTTTGAAGCGGCGTACGGAATCACCTCGCGCGGAAATTGGGAAGGCAAGACTGTCCTGCAACGCGCATTAGACGACGCCTCCCTCGCCGCCCGCTTCAAACTCGACGTGGAGGCTGTCCCCTCCAAACTAGCCGACTGCCACTCCGGGCTTTTATCCGCGCGCGCAAAGCGAGTCCGCCCAGGCACAGACGACAAAGTTCTCACCTCGTGGAATGGGCTTATGTTGGCGACAATGGCGGAAGCATCTCGTGCCGTTGCGAACACTTTCGCTTCGCCCAGCGCAAACTCCGCAAAGCCATCTGCAACCAGTAGCGAGGAGATTGCTTCGTCGCTTAAGAACGCTCCTCGCAACGACATTTATTACAAATTGGCTACGCGTAACGCTGAATTCTTATTGAACGCACTCCGACCCAACGGCAAACTCAAACACAGTTGGCGCGACGGCAAAACAACGGATGAGATTTTCCTTGAAGATTACGCCGCGTTGATTTTGGGACTGCTTGAGTTGTACCAAACAGACTTCAACGACAAATGGTTTGCCTCTGCGAAAGAACTTGCCGATGAAATGATCGAGTTGTTCAGCGACCCCGCCGGCGGATTCTTCGACACGTCGAAACACGGCGAAGCGTTATTGGTGAGACCGAAAGATGCGCAAGATAACGCAACCCCATCGGGCAACGCGCTGGCATGTGAGGCCTTGCTCAAACTTGCGGCATTCACCGATGAAGGGAAATATCGCGACCTCGCGGAAAAATCGCTCGGGCTTGTTGTGGGCATGGCTGTCCGCTACCCCACCGCGTTCGGGCGCTGGTTGTCGGCGGCGGATTTTGCTTTGGGGAAAGTGAAGCAGGTCGCAATTGTGAGCGAGGCGGGCAGTGAAGACGCGCCTGAGTTTGTGCGAGTCGTCGAATCCGCGTATAGACCGAACGTCGTTATCGCCGCGTCCGCCTATCCCCCATCGAACGACGCGCCCGCGTTGTTGAAAGACCGCCCTCTCAAAAACGGAAAAGCGACCGCGTATGTGTGCGAGGAATTCGTCTGCAAAAATCCCGTCGCGTCAGTCGCGGAATTAAAAGAGTTGTTGTAAAATTGGCGCATGGACCCAATACTCACCGATAATATTATCAAACTTGGCATGGCTGTTTTGGTTGGGGGGCTGATCGGCGCGGAGCGCGAATATCAAGATAAAGCCGCGGGCTTTCGCACCATCATTTTGATCACCCTCGGCTCGGCGTTGTTCACCATCTTTTCGCTGAGCATGGACCCGGGTTTTACGCAAACGCGCATTGCGGCGAACATCGTGACGGGCATCGGCTTTCTCGGCGCCGGCGCGATCATTCGCGAGCATGGCAAGATCGGCGGGTTGACCACCGCCGCGACGATCTGGCTCTCTGCCGCGTTGGGAATGGGAATCGGAGCGGGCGAGTTGGGGTTTGTGCTGGTTTCCACGGGGGTTGTGCTGATTGTGTTGTTCATCTTCCCTCTGGTCGAGCGGCGCATCGATCGCATCCGCGAGGCGCGCACGTACAAGGTGGTCATCGAGTCGGGAAGCGCAAATGGGATCGAGACGATCCAACAAGCGCTCGAGGCGTGTTCGCTTAAAGCCATCGAATCGCATCAACGAAAAACCGAAAGCGCCATCACGAGCACGTTGCTAGTGGTCGGCTCGCCGAAAAATCAAAAGAAGTTTGTGGAAATGCTGATGAAAGACAAGTCAGTCAAAGAGTTCGATTACTAACTGGCGGCGTGGTAACGCGAAAAGCATCCCGCCTGTCTGGCGTCACCTGGCGCTAAAAAACAACAGGTTCTCTTTTGAGAGCCTGTTGTTTTATTATGCAAGAGTTACGCAGTTGAGCCTGTTTCGCTGTAACTGAATTACGGCGGCGGCAGTCCAACTGCGTAAATTCTATTTTGTTTCTGCGCTATTATTCGAGTCCGCGTCTTCGGCGTCCTGTTTGCCTTCGCTCAACCCTTCGCGAAAGGATTTGATACCCCTGCCGAGTTCGCCGGCGATCTTGCCAATGCGTCCGGGACCAAAAAGCAGGATGACGATCACGAGGATGATGATCCATTCAGCGCCGCGTGGTAATCCAAGCATGTAGTACTCCTTTACTGATTTCGGCTGTATCGTACCACAATCGTGATTAATCCACCATTAGACATCTTGCGGAAGCGTCATCGCCACAGAGATATTCTCAAAGGTTTCAGCGATCTCTGTGGCTAAGTAGCTATCTATAGTTCGCGGCGATAGAGCAGACCTTCAATGAAGCGGATGGCGCGACGCACCAGCGAGCGCACGCGACCCAGCCTGCGATATTGCTCGGGGCGGACATGCCCTTTGCTGGGAAGCGGGCCCGTCCATTCGGCGGCAAGCGCGCCCCACGTAAGACCCGCGCCAAAACCCACCATCACCAGCTTTTCGCCCTCCTTGATCTGCCCTTTTTCAATCGCTTCCACCATCGCGATCGGGATGGAGGCGGTGGAAGTATTCCCATATCGGTCAAGGTTGACGACGAATCGATCCATCGGCAGTTTAAGCCCGCGCGCCGCCGCTTCGATAATGCGGATGTTCGCCTGATGCGGCACGATCCATTTGACATCTTCCACTTTCAGCCCAGCCGCGTCGAGCGCCTCGAGCGTGGCAGACGCCATAACGCGCGTGGCAAAGCGGAAGACTTCCTTCCCATCCATTTTGATGCAATGCAAACCCTCATGGACAGTGGACTCGGTCGCCGGGACGTGGCTTCCGCCGGCGGGCAGGGTGAGCAAATCGCCACCGGAGCCGTCCGAGTGCATAACAGCGGAAAGCACGCCGCCCGGCCTTTCACTCGCCTGCAAAACGAACGCGCCCGCCCCGTCTCCAAAAAGGATGCATGTATTTCGATCTTTCCAATTAACGAAACGCGAAAGAGTTTCAGAACCAATGATCAATGCGGTCTTGATCGAGCCACTGCGAATCGCCTGCGCGCCCATGTTCAACGCATAGATGAATCCTGTGCATGCGGCGAGCAAATCAAACGCCCCCGCTTTGGTCGCGCCGAGTTGGTCTTGAATCAAACACGCGGTCGCGGGAAACATATATTCCGGAGTGGAGGTGGAACAGATGATCAAATCAATATCCGTTGGGCGAACGTTTGCCACTTTAAGCGCCTTGATCGACGCCTCCACCCCCAGCGTGGATGTGAAATCTGACGCGCCAGCGATGCGGCGCTCGCGAATCCCCGTGCGCTCGCGAATCCACTGGTCGTTCGTGTCGACGATCTTGGCGATATCGTCGTTGGTCATCACCCCTTCGGGCGCCGCCATTCCCCATCCTGTGATATGTGCGTAGGGCATTGCTTTCTCCTGCAACAAGCATGAGTCACAGCAGGAACAAATTTGCCGTCACTCAATACATTCGATCTGATTACCTTACACTTTCAAAATCGGGACGCTGATTCACGCTGAAAACGCAGATTTTTTTCCTTTCGAATCAGCGAAATCAGCGTTCATCTGCGTCCCGAATCCATTATGTAAGGTAATCAGACATTCGATTATTTTTCGTAACGGCTGATCACCAGCGTGGCATTGTGTCCCCCAAAACCAAACGAATTGGACATGGCGTGTTTCACCGCAACACTGCGCGGTTTGTTCGGAACGTAATCCAGGTCGCATTCGGGATCGGGCGTATTGTAATTGATCGTCGGAGGCAAGATCGACTCGCGGATCGCCTGGATCGAAAAGATCGCCTCCACCGCGCCCGAGGCGCCCAACAAATGCCCGGTCATCGATTTCGTGGACGAGATCGGTATCGCGTACGCCTGTTTGCCAAACACGCTCTTGATGGCGGCGGTCTCGCTTTTATCGTTCAACGACGTGGATGTTCCATGCGCGTTGATGTAATGAATATCGGTGAGAGTCAGCCCCGCATCTTCGAGCGCCAACCGCATGGAGATGGCGGCGCCGGCGCCGTTCTCTGCTGGCGCAGAGATGTGGTGCGCGTCGTCAGTCGTCCCATACCCGGTGATCTCGCTTAGGATCGTTGCCCCGCGCGCCTTTGCATATTCGAGCTCTTCCAGGATCAACATACCCGCGCCTTCCCCCATCAAAAAACCATCGCGTGTCTTGTCAAACGGACGGGAGGCGGTTAGCGGGTCTTCGTTTCGGGTGGATAACGCGCCCATCACATTCATGCCGGCAATGGTTATGGGCACCAGCGCCGCTTCGGATGCGCCCGCGATCATCGCGTCCGCCGCGCCGCGCCGAATCATTTCGACAGCTTCACCGATGGCGTTATTTCCGGATGCGCAGGCAGTCGCCAGCGACATGTTCGGTCCGCGCGCGCCGACACGAATGGCAAGCATGCCCGCCGCGCTATCCGAGATCATCATGGGGATAAGAAAGGGACTGACGCGATCCGCGCCGCGTTCACGCAGGATGTCCGACTGCTCCATCAGCGTGCCAACCCCGCCGATCCCCGTCCCGATCAGCGCGCCGACCCGGTCCCGATTCGAATCGTCGATCGTCAAACCGGCATGGTCGAGAGCCTGCGCGGCAGTCAACAGGGCAAACTGGGTAAAGCGATCCATCTTGCGAGCCTCGCGCGCGCCGAATACAGAGACGGCATCAAACCCCTTCACCTCTGCCGCGAATCGCGTTTTATGCTTGCTTGGATCAAAATGCGTGATCGCGCCCGCGCCCGACTTCCCAGCAAGCAAAGCGGACCAGGTTTCCTCCACGGTATTCCCCACAGGGCTAATACAGCCCATCCCCGTGACGACAACTCGTTTCCTCATCAAGTATCTCCTTCGTCTCATGCCTCCGCGCTTTAGGAGGGTTCGGGCTTTACAACACGCTCAGACCCGATTAGACACGTTCCCCGAGCAGGGTTTGCAGGGCGCTCCAAGCCTGTTGCAGGTGCAACCGGTCGTGATCTGCCATAAAACCCAACACTTCACAGAAGTTCGTCGGTCCAAAGATGGCATGACGCGCCGGCCGCGACCAAACTTCCTCGGGCAATGATTTTATGCGCGCCAACAATTCGACGCGCGCATCCGCAAAATCGGCGCCTGCCGCGCGGGCATCTTCCAACAAATAATCGCGCTCGCTTGCCCACACGCTCGTTTCAGGTCGCGGAATAAACGCGTCATTTTTTTCGAGCATCAAATCAAGTTGCAGGGCATGCACCTCGCGCTCCGTATCGCGCAAATGACAGGCAATCTCATTCATCGCCCAATCGCCTCGCGTTTGTTCGCGTTGCAAATCACGCTCATTCAACAAACCGAGAAAATGATTCAACACCGCCGGCGTGGATTCCAGAATTCCCAAAACTCCGTCGCGGGATTTGAACGACGGTTCCAGCGCGGCCTGCCCAACGGATTCAAGCCAGCGGCGCGCATCGCTCAATTGCCCCCTGCCCGCCTCGACACCCGGACTGGAGGTTGCCTCGCCTTCGATGAAAAATGTCTTCAGCCCCAGCCGCTGAGCGGACAAAATATCGCGAGTTGGATCGTTGCCCACCATGAGCGCCGGACCATCCTGCCAGCCCATGCGCCCCAATACTTCGGCATAATACGCCGGGTGAGATTTGGCGAAATGAAAATCTTCGAACGCCGAGACAAGTTGAAAACGTTCGGATTCAAAGCCCGCCCAGCGCAAACGGTGATGCGTCGCTTTGATCGGAAACAACGGGTCAGTCGCAATCGCGATCCGCATACCGGCGGCGACAGCCCAGTCCACAAAGTCAGACGCGCCGGGGATTGGCGAAGTATGGGAATGAAGCGAGGGAAAAACTCGATCGTAAAAACCCTCAAGCACATCCTGCAACTCATTCGAAGGGATGTCTAACGCGGGGTGGAAATACGATTCAAAAACTTCGCGCAACGTCAGGCGCGGATCTTCATTTTCATTCATGCGGTTTACCCCGCCAATTAACGCCCGCAAAAATTTTTCAGACGGGACGTGCCCGCACACGTGATCTGCCAACGCCTGAAAATAGGCGGGCATGAACGCGGGCAGGTTGGTGTTTAGCAAGGTATCGTCTAGGTCGAGCAAGAGAGTCAATGACATGGAGTTTTTCAACAGCAGTTCCCCCGCAGGCATCAGGGTTTGATTTCAAATTTGAATGGCAGGGCGGCGTGACATTGCCCGCATCCCACTTGCGGCTCCGCCACCTTTTTTTTCGATTTCTCGCAGTAGGCTGAAACCTGCACCCGCCGCATGAACGCCGCCGAAAGCGGACGCCCGACTTTTGCCGTGATCTTCATATACTCGCAGGCGTTTGCCCGCGAAATTTCCGGCACGGGGCAGAATTTGCACAAGTCGCGCGACCACTCCTGCCCGGCGGATTTCAGCAGGCGGCATTCCTCCACATTACGACCACGGAAGTAGTCTCCGTAAAAATGCGGGCAGTCTGCGCCAAAGGGTGTTTTCATGCGGGGAAGTATAGGCTCGAAATCTAAATAAACGATGAGCGAGCAAGCCGATTCATTACCCCAACAACAAGCGCTCTTTTGTAGTAACGACTTCAGTCGTTCTCCAGCCAAAGGCCGAAGTCGTGACTACGGTTGATACTACACGCGGGTGGAGTATTCGCCGGTCTCGGTGTTGATGCGGATCACATCCCCCACTTTTACGAATTGAGGGCACTGCACTTCGAGCCCCGTTTCGGTTTTGACCTTCTTGGTCACGCCGGTGGCGGTGTCGCCGCGAATGGCGGTTTCGGCTTCGATGACCTTCAAATCCACCGTGGACGGGAATTCCACGTCCAGCGGCGCGTCGTTGTAAAACGTGAGTTTTACTTCCATGCCTTCTTTGAGGTAGAGCGCGGTGTCGCCGAGCATTTTGGCGCTGACGGCGGGTTGCTCAAACGTTGTGTTATCCATGAAGTGATAGAACTCGCCGTCGTTGTACAAGTAGGAGACGTTGTGAAAATCAAGCCTAACATCCTGCACCGACAAGCCGGAGTTGAACGTCCGCTCGATATTAGCGCCGGTCAACAGGTTGCGGGCTTTGATGCGGATATTGGCGTTGCCGCGCCCCGTTTTGTTGTGACTGTAATCCAGCACTTTGTAGAGTCCGCCATCCAGTTCGAAGGTGACTCCTTTTCGTAATTCGTTGACATCGATCATGCGCGCGCTTTCCTTATATTTTTAGGGGTTACGCTGTTGAGATTATTCGTCGAAATTGCGTTACGACGGCGGGCAGTACAACTGCCCGCCAACTGCGTAAGTTATATATTTATGAAATTTCTTTTCAGGCGGCGGGATTATAGCCCATGCGCAAAGGCGTGGCAAGGGAATCGATCGCCACCGCCTACTGCGGTAGCCTGCGATTATGCCTGCCGTTACTTGCGCGAGCACTTCGGCTTGGAGCCAATATACATTTTTAGATACACATTCTCGATATATTCAAAAGACTTTATCGGCAATAAGCTAACACCCATGTTGGACGCTGAAAAACGCAGAAAACGCAGAGTTTTCTTTCTTTGAATCAGCGTTCACACCGCACTTGCGTTCGGTGCAAGTGTCTGCGTCCCAAACCTATTTCCGATAGAGTCTAATGTCCTCGAGAAGATTTTTCTCATTGATAGCATAAATGAGGAGAAACATCAGGTTGTGTAGACTGATTTTGTAGCCTGTTTTGTAGCCTGGGGATGGTTAATATGGTACGTAGAAACTCACCATCGAATACCATCAGGGGCGCGTATCTGGTAGCAGACGAGTTGAGGAGGAACCACGTTTGCCGTGAAATCATGGATAGAAATCACCCTTAACGACTCCCTGCTCGGAACGGTCAGCGTGACCGCGTGGACACCCTACTCTGGCGGCGGCTACATCGGCTTGTGGTACGCCAACATTAGCGGCGCGATCGTGGATGACTTCGGCGGTGGGAATGTCTCTGCCAGCACGACTCCAACCAATACCTCCGCGCCCACAAGCGCCAACACATCGACCATCACGCGCACGCCAACGGTCACGACTTCCCCCGCCGGGACGATGACGCCTTCGCGAACGCTAACTCCCGCAAATACGCTGACGCCATCCCAGACTCCTACAATTACCGCTTCGGCTACGCTCTCCCCTACGGGGACGATGACCGCAAGTCTCACCCCGTCCTTCACACCCACGCTGACGAATATACCGACATTCGCTCCAGCCTTTACCTCCACGCCGACTCTCCCGCCGCTGGGACCTGTCACCATCAACTATGCGTATGATCCTTTGTATCGGCTGACCGAAGCGAATTATTCGACTGGCGATTACTATCACTACGCCTACGATGCGGTTGGGAACAGACTCTCGCAAACTACAGAGTTAGCAGTGAACAGTTATCAGTATGATGCCGCAAATAGACTCACAAGCGTCAATGGTGTTCCATACATGTGGGATGCCAATGGCAGTTTACTCAGCGATGGTTTGAATTCCTATACTTATGATTCTGCCAACCGACTGATCTCCTTCAACGGTACGAGTTCATATGCTTACAACGGACTTGGTGATAGACTCACTCAACCTGCCAACGGAATGGCGTCGCTCGAAATATTCTGATACAGCCCCGCTCGAATCTCAGACATGTATTTCCAGCGCGCAACGCTAAATACGCGCGCATCGAGCAATACATCGTATTGTAATGAAATATCCGCGCCGACCTTGCAAATCTCGTCCCTGATCTCCCACGTCTCGTCTTCAAGAATCACCGCAACATCAATATCCGAACCAGCGGTCGCTTCCCCGCGTGCTTTCGAGCCGAAGAGCATCGCTCGTTGAAGTTGAGTGCCATAAGTCGAACGGACCCGCGCCAAAAATTCCGATATCGCTTTCTGTTCAATATCGGACAAGTTTTTTACAATAGGTCTTGTTTCCGTAACCATGCTTCGACCTCCTCGACAAACGCGCCGGCGTCGTTCACGTCGTTGACAGCCTGTTCTTGCTCCATTCGCAGATTAATATCATAATCTCCCGATTGACGATGCGCCATGATACGCTGGTAGATCTCGCTCCATTTCACGTCTAATTCGCCTGTTTTGATAAAGTGTTGTCGGAATGTCGAGAGAACCGCGCTATGCTTTCCAAAAGACATACCTTTTGTGAATAATAACGCGCTGGCGGCGTAGAAGACCGCATAATACGCCCAATTGACCTCGTTCAATGCCCCGCTTCTGCTTTTGGGGAGTCTTGAAGTAGTTGTATTGCATGACCCAGCACGGGGATTACCGCTTCAAAATTCTCCACCGCTCCTTTGGGGCTACCCGGTAAATTCACGATCAGCGTTTTCCCCCGAATCCCAGCAACGCTACGCGAGAGCATGGCGTGAGGCGTGATCTTCAAACTTGCGGAACGCATCGCTTCGGCAAGACCGGGCGCTTCGCGTTCGATGACCGCGCGCGTGGCTTCGGGCGTCACGTCGCGCGGGGCAAAGCCGCTCCCGCCGGTGGTGAGGATGATGTCGAACTCGCCGGAGTCTGCCCACTGGGCAAGCGTCTCACGGATGTACGATTCGTCGTCAGGGAGGATCAGCGTCCGCGCGACAGACCAGCCCTCCCCGTCGATGCGACTCGCCAGCGCGGGACCCGATTCATCCTCCCGTTCGCCGCGTGAGGATCGGTCAGAGAGGGTCAGAATCCCAAATCGGATCGTCATGCGCCATTTTTCTTGATGAGGGTCAGCAGGTCGTCGGGCATGAATGGCTTGAGCAAAAAATCGTTCGCCCCGTAGCGCAGACACTCTTCTTTCATGTTCAGCCCGGAGGTCATGATGATGCGGAGACCGGCGAGCGCGTCATGATCGCGGATCGCTTCCACGATCTCGATGCCGCTATGCTGGCCCAGATGCACATCCATCAATAGCACATCGGGTTTCTCTTGAATTGCCAGCGCAGGGACATCGGAGTCCACGTCTGCCGTAACCACTTCAAAGCCTTCCATTTTCAAAAGCGTTTGAAGGAGCGACACCATCGTGTGATCATCTTCGGCGAGCAGGATTTTTGACATGTTGTTTTACTTTTCCATTGGCGCGGCTTTTTGCTTTCGACGCCGTTTTTCCGTTTTCGAACGGAGCGAGCGCGGACGAGAGCGCTTCATCGACCGTTTCGACATACACAAACTTCATCGCGTCCTTGATCTCATCCGGCACGTCTTCCACATCCTGTTCGTTGTACTTCGGCAGAATGATCGTTTTGAGTCCGTTGCGATGAGCGGCAAGAACTTTTTCCTTGACGCCGCCGATCGGCAGAACCTGTCCGCGCAGGGTGATCTCACCGGTCATTCCCACGTTCGGCTTGACCTTGCGCCCCGACGCCAGCGACACCAACGCGGTTGCCATCGTGACCCCGGCGGAGGGTCCATCTTTGGGCGTCGCGCCGGAGGGGATGTGCATGTGAATATCCGACTTGTTAAAAAATTCTTCGTCCAAGCCCAGCGCGCCCGCGCGGGAACGCACAAATGACAATGCCGCGCGCGCCGATTCGCTCATAACGTTGCCGATCGAGCCGGTGATCTGGAACCCTTTACTGCCGGGCATGCTTGTCGCCTCGACGAACAACACGTCGCCGCCGTACGGCGTCCACGCCAGCCCAGGCACCACGCCCGGGATCGAAATGCGGCGGTTGAGTTCCTCGGTTCCAAAGTACAGGGGATGATCGAGGTACTCCTCGATCACACCCACGCCGATCTTTGCTTTTTTGATTTTGCGCTCGGCGATGCGCGTCCCAACCTTTCGGCACACCGCGCCGATCTTGCGCTCGAGGTTCCTGACGCCGGCTTCGCGCGTGTAATCTCGAATGATCTTCTGCAAGGCATCGTCGGTAAACGAAACCTCTTTCACGCGCAAACTGTTCTCGCGAATCTGTCGCGGGATGAGATACCCTTTGGCAATGGCGATTTTCTCTTTTTCGGTATACCCAGATAACACGATGATCTCCATGCGGTCGAGCAAAGGTCCCGGAATGGTTTCCAGCGTGTTCGCGGTCGTGATGAAAAACACCTGCGAAAGGTCGTACGCCACTTCAAGATAATTATCGCGGAACTCGCTATTTTGTTCCGGGTCGAGCACTTCGAGCAAGGCAGAGGCGGGGTCGCCGTGAAAATCGAAAGTCAACTTGTCGATCTCATCCAGCATGAAGACCGGGTTGCGCGACTCGATGCGCCGAAGCGATTGCAAGATGCGCCCGGGCATCGCGCCGATGTACGTGCGGCGGTGACCGCGAATCTCGGCTTCATCGCGCACGCCGCCCAGCGAGGCGCGCACAAACTTGCGATCCATGGCGCGGGCGATCGACTGCCCCAGCGACGTTTTGCCCACCCCGGGCGGACCCACAAAACACAGGATCACGCCCTCGCGCTCGCGCCGAATTTTATCCGCGCTGGTGGTTTTTACCTCGTCACTGCGGTCGATCCGCAGTTTGCGAATCGCGAGAAATTCCAGGATGCGTTCCTTGACATCCTCCAGCCCGAAATGGTCCTGGTCTAAGATTTTTCGCGCGTGCGAAATTTCAAGATTATCGTCTGTGACTTTCGCCCACGGGATCGTCACCAGCCAATCGAGGTACGTGCGGATGACGCCATATTCCGCCGCGGCAGTCGGCAGTCGGGATAAACGGTCGACCTCCCGTGTTGCCTGTTTCGCCGCTTCCTCAGGCATGTTCGCCTCTGCGATCTTTTTACGAAACTCTTCCACTTCGGCGGCTTGCTCGTCTTTTTCGCCCAATTCTTTTTGAATGGCTTTCATCTGCTCGCGCAGGAAATAATCGCGCTGAACTTTTTCGATCTCTCCGCGCGCTTCGTTTTGAATCTTTTGCCCCAGCGTGAGCACCTCGGCTTCGCGCGCCAGCAAGCCAACCAGCTTTTTGAGTTTTTCAGAGACCGAATCGATGGTGAGGATTTCCTGCGCGTCTTTCAAGTCCATGCGTTGAAAGTTGGCAATCGTGTAGGCGGTCTGCATGGGGTCTTCCACAGAGGTGATCGAGCCAGCCAGTTCCTCCGGGAAAGAGGGGATCATCTGGGTGATTTGCTGGAATTGGTCGCGGGCGTTACGCGCCAGCGCGTCGATCTCCAGTCCCTGCTCCACTAGCTCGGGGGCGAGTTCAATGCGCGCCTTGAGGTAGGGCTCCTCCTGCACAAATTCGCCGAGCCGAAAACGCGACATGCCCTGCACCAGCAGGCGGATCGTCCCATCGGGGGCGCGCAAAAGCCGATGGACTGTGGCAATCGTCCCAATGCGGTAGAGATCCGCCGGCGAGGGGGTTTCAAGGTCGGGGTTTACCGCCGCCACAAGCCCGACCAGTTTATCCCCGCCCACCACTTCATCCACCAAGCGGATCGAGCGCGGCTGACCGACCGTCAACGGGACGGCGGTGTTTGGGTAAACCACCACGCCACGCAAGGGCAAAATGGGAAGCACGTCCGGGAGTTTCCCTTGTTCAGAAACCTGAACTGGTTCATCTTTGTTGCCGCCCTCTTTTTTCGGAGAGCGCGAAAACAGGGATGGCATGATCATGGAAAGCAATTCATCATCCGTATCGCCGATCCACTGATAGAGTTCGTTGAAGTTGGAGTTCCACCGCGAGGCAGGCATGATTTATTTGTCCGCCTTGATTTGTTTGGGATGCTGAACCTTGGGGAGGTTGATCGTCAGGAAGCCATCTTTATATTCCGCCGACGCTGATTCCATGTTCACCGGAATCACAATTTCCACCTCGATCTCGAATTTTCCTGAAAGAATTTCCATCTGGTGATAAGCCCGTCGCCCGATGGAGTCGGGGCGGATGCCTTCGACCCGCAATAATTGATTTTCCGCCGCCACGCCAAAGTCTTCATCGCGCATGCCTGCGATTTCAATTTTCACGATGAAGTCGTCTTCCGTTTCGTACACATCCGTAGGGGGACGCCAAACGCTCGAACGCACCTGCCAGTGAATGGCATGCAGGATGTCTCTACGAACTTCGATGGTCGATGGATAGGATTTACGAATGATGGTGGGCATGGCGCACTCCTTGCCGGTATCGGCAACGACGACTAAAAATCAATTTTGGAGGCGCCCCCGGCGGGACTCGAACCCACAACCGACAGCTTAGAAGGCTGGCGCTCTGTCCATTGAGCTACGGGGGCAGTTCAAATCTATTGTATTACGTCATTGTAAAGTAAGCAAACCGGCTTATGCATCCTCCCCTATGTGGAAAACTACGAAACGTTATATGGGCGTATCCCTTTGTACACGCGCGCGCCAGCCAGCGTGCGCAGGATAGTCTCCGGAGGGCGGTTGAGTCGTTCGCCAAGGTCTTGCGAGGATATCGGAATATTCCCGTTCGTGAGGAGCAGGCGAAAGACCGCTTCGACCAGCGCGGTTTGTTCGGTCAGAAAATCAGGCTGGCGCGCGCAATGGGTCATCAAGGCATTCTGGATGCCTTCCACTTGCTTAACCTCAGCAGTAGCCGGGTCAACCCAATCCACCATCACGCCTTCCTCCGCGTTCGCGAAAGTCTTGAGGTGTTCCTCGCACAGCAAGGTGCGCAAGTAGACGTGCCAATCGCGCTCGTTCTTCTTCCACCAATCGAAATCAATATGAAACGGCGTGCTGGCGCTCGGTTTGATCAGGCTCTTTCGTTTTACTTCGGTCATTTATTCCGCCTCTCCCAATCGAAAATGCAGATCGCCGACATGCGCAAAATTGGGCTGACTTGCCAACAGGGCGAACAACGGCGCTGGGGGAATCCGACGGACGATGTTTACCGCCGCGTACAACTCCTGCGCGTGAACATGCCCCTGCGGGGTTAATTTTGATAGTTCGCGGATCAGGTCGGAAACCAATTTTTCAAAGGGGCGTTTCGCATCCTGTTTCCATAATTGATCTACCGCGGAAAATGATGGAATGGCAAACGCCATGCGCTCATTGAACTCTGCGGATACGGCTTGCTTCAACATGGCAAACACCACGCCCCCGTCCGCGCCGACGATGACTG
>JBGANO010000071.1:0-15810 GCA_044222305.1 Anaerolineales bacterium | reverse complement strand
AAGATGAAGGCTTGTATCGCTTGCTCACGCTGGTCACGCTGAAAGAAGGCGTGAAGCGCGGATTACTCGTCCATGCCAGCGGGGGAGTGGGCAAATTCAAAAAAGCGCGCGGCGGCGAATCGGTGACGGAGTACAATGCGGTGTATACCGAACACTTGTCGAAGAGACGGCAATCGCCGTGGAAGTTGATCGGCTGGCTCTCGAAATTTGCGATCCCATATTTCCAAAAAATGGATTTCTGATCTTAGGGAGTCTTGCTACGACAGCGACGCCTGCTCGACCACCGAACTTTTATTGAAGGAGCATTCATGCAAGTCAATATCCCTTTAAAAATAACTGGTCTGGGAAGATATTTACCGAAACGCGTCGTCCCCAGTTCGGAGTTGGAAGCGATGTGCGGAGTCCCCGCCGGCTGGGTGGAGCGGCGTAACGGCGTGCGCGAACGCCGCTGGGTGACGGATGAAACGTCATCGTTCATGTCGGCGCAGGCGGCGCGGGAGGCGTTGGACGAGGCGGGTCTCAACCCGAATCAACTCGACCTCATCATCAACGCCTCTGGCACGGGCGAACAGGCGATTCCCGACACAGGCGCGTTGATCCAGCGTCAGCTGGGGTTGGGCGATTCAGGCATCCCCGCGATGACCGTGCACACGACTTGTTTGAGCTTTATCGCCGGCATGGACGTGGCATCCAATTTCATCCACAGCGGGCGATACAAAAATATTTTGATCTGTAGCGCGGATGTGGCGTCGTGCGGCATCAACCCCAGGGAACCGGAGTCCGCTTCGTTGGTTGGGGATGCGGCGGCGGCGGTTGTCGTCACGCGAGCGGAGGCGGGCGAGCCATCCATGATTCATCACGCGCATTTCAAAACGTATGGCGATGGCGCGTACCTCACCGCCATCATGGGCGGCGGCTCGCGCCTTCATCCGCGCTTCCCAAACCACAACCCCGAAGATGACCTGTTCCACATGGACGGTCCCGCAGTGTTGCGAATGGTGCGCGGTATCGGGCACGAGTTCCTTGAAGAACTTTACCCGGGTCTATCGAAAAGCATGGTGGATGTGGATGCCGTCGTGCCGCATCAGGCGAGCAAAGTGGGATTGATGATGTTGGAGCGCTTTGGTTGGAAGGAAAATAAAATCATCCGAACCATCGAGACGCTCGGCAATTGTGTGGCGGCGTCTATTCCGGTCACGCTTTATCAAGGAGTGCGCGATGGGCGCATCCAGCGCGGAGATAAAGTTCTGTTGGTGGGTACCGGCGCGGGACTGTCCATTGGCGGGATGGTGTTGACGTTCTAATTACGCGCCGTCCCGCAGGTTTTTTCGCAAAACACAGTTGATCCAACCATACCTGCGGGACGTTCTGCGTACGGTGAGTTAACCGCGAAGCACGCAAGGATTTTTATAAAGTTTCATCGAGTTCTCGGCAAAAGGAACATGGCGAACATTCTCCTCACCGGCGGGCGCGCGCCCGTGACGCTTGATCTTGCTCGCGCGTTCCATCGCGCAGGGCACAGCGTCTTCATGGCAGAATCGCTGGGTGGGCATTTGAGTCAGCCGTCGAACGCGATCAAACAAAATTTTGTGGTGCCGGCTCCGCGTCAGGAGACCGAGGCGTTTTTATCGTCGTTGAAGCGGATCATCGAAGAGCATCGAATCGAGTTGTTGATTCCCACATGTGAGGAAGTCTTCCATATCGCAAAAGGATTGAAGGGCCTGCCGTGCCGCGTGTTTGCCGAGCCTCTTGATACGCTGAATATTTTTCACAACAAATGGAGTTTTGCGAACAGCGCAAGAGAATGCGGATTGCCCGTGCCTGACACGCTGTTGATTGCGGATAAAGATGGACTGTCGGATGCGTTCGCGCGCTGGAAGGGATTGGTGTTGAAGCCGGTCTATTCCCGCTTCGCCTCGCGGACTTTGATCCTGCCCGCGCTTCATGAGGCTTTGTCCACCCTGACATTTGACCGGACGTGGATTGCCCAGAAGTTTGTTGAGGGCAGGCAGTTTTGCAGTTACTCGGTCTGCCAGGAGGGACACGTTGTTGCTCATGCGGTTTACCCGGCGATCTTCACCGCTGGGCAAGGCGCGGCGATTACGTTTCAATCTGTCGAACATGCGAAGATCTTCCATTGGGCGCAGACGTTTGTCAACCATTTCAATATCACAGGGCAGATGGCGTTCGATTTCATCGAATCGACGGATGGGGAAGTCTATGCGCTTGAATGCAATCCGCGCGCGACGAGTGGCGCGCATTTGCTTGTGGCGAATCCGCGTTTTGTTGAATCGTTTTTCAATCCAAGCATGGATTGCATCATGCCGACGCTGAACTCCCCGCGTATGTTGGGAACAGCGATGCTGATCTATGGTTTGCCTGTTGCGCTTAAGAAGCGAAATCTAGGCGCATGGCTGAAGACTTTCCTGCAAGGCGACGATGTGATTTGGGATTTTCATGACCCGCTCCCATTCTTCTTGCAGTGGCGGAGTATCCTCTCGTATCTGATTTTGGGAATGAGGCAGGAAATTTCTGCGCTGGAGGCGTCCACATTTGATATTGAATGGAATGGAGAATAGCGGCAGTAGGGTTGCCTCGTACTCATTCGCTCGGTTGCGTAATCCGCATTAAGAGATTTTCGCCTTTGAGAAAGCCATGATGGCGGCGGAAAAGACTCGTGTAGAATTCATTGAAATGAACTACAATGACTCACGAGGAACTATGCAGAATAACTCAAGCGAACTTGAAATCATCCACAACCCAGCCGAAAAACGATTCGAAATTTGGATTGACGAGAAACTCTCCAAACTTGATTATTTGGAAGATGAAACCTCGATTGTGATGACGCACGTCGGCGTGCACCCCGACTTGCGCGGGCATGGCGTGGCTGGCAAATTGACCGAGGTCGCGCTGGAGTATGCGCGCGGAAAATCCCTGCGCGTGATACCGATGTGTTCCTATGTTGCAACGTATATTCGGCGAAATCCGCAATTTGTGGAGTTGACGAAGCAACGCTGAAGCGCAAGATAATCCTTGCGTTACGCTGTGTCGCAACAAAACGCGCTCCTGCCTATGGCGTGGAGCGCGTTTTTTGTTGTGGCGGGGAGGGCGGGATTCGAACCCGCGACTGGTTTAACCCAGCACTCACTTAGCAGGCGAGCCCATTCAGCCACTCTGGCACCTCCCCAATTTTTGTTTGAAAGTTTTCAGGTTGGAATGTAGACATGTTTGATCCTCAACTTGAAAACCTGTCAACATGCAAACTTGCAACTCACAGCGGAGGGAGTGGGATTCGAACCCACGTTGGTGTGACCCAAACATGTTTTCAAGACATGCGCCTTCAGCCGCTCGGCCATCCCTCCACGAAGCCTCACGAGTTGAGGCGGACGAGATTTTACCATAAGAGCGCGTCCGAGGCTTGTTGCTCGAGGCAGGGGATGGGTGTGCCTGTGTATGAAAGTTGCTGAACCGGGACCGCGCTGTGATTGCCCGCTTTGCAAAACTGAATACTATTTTTTGTAACCTTTACGGACTACGACTTGCGCACAGTGGATTATAATAAACAAAAGGAGTTTAACCATGAAATCATTCTTTTCTCCTTCCAAACGAAACCGAGGGCAGGGATTGGTTGAGTATGCCGTCATCATTGCCCTTGTCGCGATCGTGGTGATCGCGGGAGTCAGCGCTCTTGGTCCGAGGATCGGCAACACCTTCTCGTCCATCAATAACTCGCTCGGCGATGGCGGGATTCTGAGCGGAGGCGGCGATGATGGCGGGGGAGACAGTCAGGCGACCTGCGATGCCGCCGCCGCCGCGCATGGAAGTTGGCACGCCACTTGGGACGGAAATCCCGGCGCCAATATGGCTGACCATGATGCCCTGCAAGCCGCCGTGGATGCCGCCTGCTAGTAGATCACGCCGCAACATTTAAATTTCAAATAATTCGTTTGAAAGCAGCATAATAGCCGCATTGACCCGCGGCGATTATGCTTTTGTTTTCGCCTGCCCTCTTGGTATAATCCCAACCCTATGAAATACCACATCTGGACCGAAGGATGCCAAATGAACGTTGCTGACTCGCAACGCGTCGGCTCGTCGTTGGAGCATCTCGGTTATCAATTTACAGAGACCATCGAAGAAGCGGATGTGATCGTCCTCAACACCTGCGTCGTCCGCCAATCTGCCGAAGACAAGGCGATGGGGCGTTTAACGTCATTGTTCCCTCTCAAGAAACAAAATCCCAATCTTGTTATCAACTTGATGGGCTGTATGGTCGGTGTGCGAGGCGCGGACAAATTGCGCGAGCGGCTTCCCTTTGTGGACGTCTTCTCGCCTCCCTCCGACCCCGGTCCGCTGGTCTCTTATTTGAGCCAAGGCGAGATCCGCTCGCTGGAAAATTCCGAAACCACGCGCCGCTTCTTGATGATGGACGATGAACTCATCCTCCCTCAACACGAACGCGGACAACTCGTCAGCGCGCATGTGCCGATCGTGTATGGCTGTTCGCACGCTTGCACGTTTTGCATCATCCCATTCCGTCGCGGCATCGAGCGCAGTCGTCCCGTGGGCGATATTGTTTCAGAGATTCGTTCAATTGCTGCGCAAGGCGTGAAAGAAGTGACCTTGCTCGGTCAGATCGTTGACCGTTACGGCAAAGATGTCCCCGATGGACCGAACCTCGCTCAACTACTTCGCATCGTTCACGATGTCGAGGGCGTCGAGCGGATTCGGTTCCTCACGTCGCATCCCAATTACTTCACCGAAGAATTGATGGACACCATCGCCGAACTTCCCAAAGTGATGCCGCATATCGAAGTGCCGATCCAAGCGGGCGATGACGAAGTGCTGGCGAACATGAAGCGCGGATACACACAGCAACAATACCGCGACCTCATCGAAAAAATTCGCAATAAGATTCCCGATTGTTCCATCGCAACGGACATCATCGTTGGATTCCCCGGCGAGACCGAGGAACAATTCATGGAAACGCACCGCGTCCTCTCCGACCTTCGGCTTGACGTGGCTCATCTGGCGCGTTATTCTCCCCGTGAAGGGACTGTCGCCACGCGCCGCATGGATGACAACGTGCCCGAAGAAGAAAAAATGCGTCGCCTGCATCTGCTCGATGATTTGCAGGAACAAATCGTGGCTGAGATCAACAAAAAATATCTCGGTCAAACGGTGGACGTGTTATTTGAGGAGAAAGTGAAGAATCGCTGGCGAGGACGAACTCCCACTAACAAACTAGTCTTCGTTGAATCGGAAGATAATTTGATGGGCAAAATCCTCCCCGTCACCGTCACATGGACGGGACCCTGGTCTATGCAGGCGAACCTCGTTGGGGCGCGCGCAACAAAGCTTGAATTGATCACCGTGTAGGGCGAGATTAATCTCGCCTTACTTTTTGATATGAACCACATCCGCCCGATTGCTATTTGCGTGTTCAAAAACAACAACCATATCCTCGTCTTTGAGGGATATGACTCGATCAAGAACGAAACTTATTACCGTCCGTTGGGCGGGGGAATCGAATTTGGCGAAAGCGGGGAAGTGGCTGTCCGCCGCGAAATTATGGAGGAGTTGCACAGCGAGATTGAGGGGTTGAAACACATTTGTTTTCTTGAAAATATTTTTCTCCATAACGGAAACATGGGACACGAGATCGTGATGGTCTATGATGGGGCGTTGGTAAAGGCTGAGTTGTATGAGCAGGCTGAAATGGAAGTGATCGAGGCGAACGGGGAGAGAATCCGCGTGGTGTGGAAGAGTCTGCATGAGTTCGGGGAGGGGAAGTCCATTTTATATCCCGATGGTTTGTTGGCGTTGATCGTTTAGTTCAAAGTTGATTAGCCACAGAGCACACAGAGATTTTGAGATTTTTCTCGGAGAACTCTGTGATCTCTGTGGCTGAGTTGAGTTCAACCTCTTACCCAAAAGAGACTGGTGGTGGTCTCTTTTTTGCATATCCCGCAATATGCCTTTTGGCATAGCGGGGATCGTGCTTCGGAGACTGGGGCTGTGACCGCCTTTGCCGTATTATCTCCTTATCAACAAAGCCCCGCTCGTCCCCTGAAAGGGAGAATCGAAACGAGCGGGACAAAGGAGTTGAACCATGTCTCAAACGATGATCGATGTAAGAAATTTGACCGCCTCGTATGGCTCATTGACCGCGCTCAACGGCGTGAACCTGACCGTGGCGAAGGGCGAAATTTTTGGCTTGCTCGGGCCGAACGGCGCGGGTAAGACCACTCTGCTCGCCAATGTGGAAGGATTGCACAAACCCAAACTGGGAGAGGTGCAGGTTGGTGGAATCAATGTGCAGACTGATTCTGCCGCGACGAAACGTCAGTTGGGAATCCAATTACAAAAAACGGCGTTGCTTGATGACCTGACCGTTGCCGAATTGGTGGAAGTGTACGCCGCGTTGTATGAGGTCTATCTCACCTCGAAAGAAATTGACGCGCTTCTTGCCCGCTTTGACCTCGTTGAAAAACGAAATACGCTGGCGCGTCGCCTCTCGGGCGGACAGCAACAACGTCTTGCGCTGGCGGTTGCGATTGCGAACGATCCGCAAATCGTTTTGCTCGATGAGCCGACCTCCGCGCTCGACCCTCATGCGCGCCGCGCGGTGTGGGATATCGTCCGTCAGTTGCACGATGAAGGACGCACGATCGTGTTGACCACGCACGCGATGGAAGAGGCGGAAGCGTTGTGCGGACGAATCGCCATCATTGACCGCGGTCAGATCGTGGCGTGTGATACCCCAAGCGCGTTGATCGCGAACCTCAAATTGAATTCGATGTTGAAAGCGACGGTGGAATTGCCGTTGGATCAAGTCCGCGCACTGCCTGAGGTGAGCGCGGCGCGTTACACGGGTCAACACTTGGAAGTGGAAACTTCCCGCCCCGAGGTGACTCTGACCGCCCTGCATGAACTCGCGGCCCGCTCGAGCCGATCCATTCGTGACGTGATGCTGCGCCAACCCAACCTTGAGGATGTCTTCCTCAAGCTGACGGGACGCGCGTTCGCCGAATCCAATTAATGTTGTTTAGTTTTGAAAGGACTATACCAATGAAACGTTTTCTGATCCTCACCAAAGCCATGACCCTTATGCACTTGCGAAATGGTTATGTGTTGTTCTGGAATTTCGCCTTTCCAATTTTACTCATGATCATCTACGGCGCGATTATGAGCCAGTACATGGACTATATGACTCCCGGCGTCATCGTCTTGAACATCTTGAGTTTCGGTCTGGTCAGCAGTTCGACCATGATGCTGGAGATGCGCGAAAAAGGCGTGCTTCGACGTTTGCAAGCTACGCCCTTGCCCGCCGTGCAAATGATCGGATCGTATCTGTTGGTGAACATCGTGATCGGCGTTCTCCAAAGCGCGCTCATTATTTTGGCAGGTGTTCTGCTTTATAAAGTGCCTGTGAGCGCCATGGGTTTGCTGTTGGCGTTTCCCATGATCCTTATCGGCTTGCTGGCATTCATGGCGCTGGGAGGAATTATCAGCGGCGTGTCGGCAAAAGCAGGCAGCGCGACCGCGATTGGGATGACCGTTTACTTCCTGCTGATGTTCATCAGCGACATGATCTTCCCGCTGGATATGTTGCCCGCCTGGTTGCAAAATGTCGTGCCGTACCTGCCTGCGTATCCTGTGGTTCAGTTAGTCCGTTCGGCAATGTTGGACGCGTCGCTTGCCCCGCAATGGGCATCTCAAATGCTACTCCTCGCCGTGTATGGCATCGCCGCAACACTGCTCGCCGCCAAGTTGTTCCGCTGGGAACCGAAGACATAAACAACAAGGTAGCCACAGAGAACACAGAGTTCGCTGAGAAAAAATCTCAATGGTCTCTGTGAACTCTGTGGCAAATACGCTTTCCACTTTTCCTCATCCAGAGTACACTTTCCGCATGAACGAATCGCGCCCATCCCATCTCGCCGACAGCGACCTCCCGATATCCGCCGCGCATCTTCATCTCTACGGCAGGTTTTGGGACGTTTTGTCTGTATTGATATTCAGTTTCGCCGCCATATCTGTCCTCGGTGCCAATGCGGGTGAATTAACGTGGCGCGAGTGGGGCGTTGCAGGATTGTCCATCGCCCAGGGAGTATTATATTTTTTCTGCATCACGCGAAGTGGCTGGCCCATTTCAAATAAAAATCTCACCATTTATTTTGTCGGCGGAATTTGCATGTGGGTGTTAGCTTGTTGGCTGAATCCATTTACCTGGTGGCTGGGCTTCACCTACTTTGGGCAGATGTTCGGCATCTTGCCGCTTCGAGGAGTGGTATTCGGAACAGCCGTCGTCACATTTCTCATTGTATTGATCATTTCCGATTGGAACATCGTGCAAGTCCCCTTCGGCGCCGCCTTCGGTTTTTCGTTCATGTGGCTTGGCGGTATGGCGGTCTTTCTGTTCATTTATGGAATCATCCGCACCAGCAGTCAACGGGCAGAACTGATCACGAAACTCGAATCAGCCCAAAGGGAGTTGGAAGCGGCGCGTCAACGCGATACCGAACTTGCAACCTTGCGCGAGCGCGAACGCCTCGCGCGCGACCTGCACGATAGCCTCGGTCATTCGCTGGTGGCGTTATCCGTTCAACTCGAAGCCATCCAGCGTTTGTATAAAGTGGACCCCGAAAAAGCCTCCGCACAAGTGGATGAACTCAAGAATCACACACGCGCCAGCATGGACGAATTGCGGCGTTCCCTCGCGGGTCTGCGCGCGCCGGGTTTGGGCGAGCGTCAATTGCGCGAGGCTCTGCAATCGTTGAGCGTGGATGTTGCCCAACGCGCGCATCTTGCCGTCACGTGTCACATTCACGATGATGCGAATCAACTTTCGCCTGTGTATGCTGAAACCATCTGGCGCGTCGCGCAGGAGGCGCTGGCGAATATCGAACGTCATGCCGCCGCGCGTAATGTGGATTTAAACCTTGATATTGAATCGCAATATGCAACGCTCGTCATCAAAGACGATGGGTGTGGATTTCCTCCCGATGCCGAAAATAAACCAGCGCATTATGGATTACGCGGGATGCGCGAACGCGTGGAAGGACTCGGCGGCGCGTTGACTCTCTCGGGCAACGGCAACGGTTCACGCGTCGACGTGAAACTGCCTCTCCTCTAGACGTTAGTCCAACAGTTGCACTGTTGGACGGTAAGTAGCACGTTGACTCTCTCTAGCAAAGGTAACGGTTCAAGTCTCACTGTAAGATTGCATCTGCTTTGATGGCTTTTGCCTACTCCTGGGATTTGCTCGTTCAGCAGTTCGATTTGCTTAGCAAATCATGCTGAATGAATCAGAAGATAGCCCAGCAGTTGCACTGCTGGGCTATACATGCGGCAGTGCAACTGCCACCTGAACCGAATTATTTATGTCCAACACAATCAACCTCCTCCTCGTCGAAGACCAGACTCTGATGCGTCAGGGTCTGAAAACGATTCTCGATCTGGAACCCGGCTTCCACGTCGTGGGCGAAGCGGGAGACGGTGAACGGGGCGTCCAACTCGCGCTTGAATTACATCCCGATGTCATTCTCATGGATGTGCAAATGCCCGTCCTCAACGGCGTCGAAGCGACGGCAAAGCTGTGCCGCGAATGGGCGCAGGCGAAGGTCATCATCCTCACCACGTTCGACCGCGACGATTATGTCTATCAAGGCGTGCGCGCGGGCGCGATGGGATATTTGCTCAAAGATACGCCTGCAAATAAATTGATCGAAACGATTCGGCGTGTGCATGAAGGCGAAGTATTTATCCAGCCTGAGATCGCCTCGCGTGCCTTGCGTGAAATGATGCGCCCGACATCCTCCACGATTGAATCGCTTTCCGAGCGCGAACGGGAAGTGTTGGTGTTGCTGGCGCAAGGCGCATCCAACAAAGATATGGCGGAGAAATTGTTCATCACCGAAGGCACGGTGAAAAATCATGTCTCCAACATCCTCGCCAAACTCCAAGCCGAGAACCGCACCCAGGCGGCGGACATTGCGAGAAAACAGGGGTTGGTGTAAAAAGAAATCACGTACCTTGAATTAGTCGTTGGGGGTTAAGTTAATCGAATCAGGCAAAGGAGGAACGCCATGACTTCCACAGAGATAAAAACCAACGCGCGCAAGTCCCCAATCTTGCAGAGTCTTCTGGTGAGGCTATGCTGGCTGGCGGTGGTGATCCCGTCCATTGTGTATAGCGTCAATGGGTCGCTTCAACAGCTGGCAACCGATCAAACAGACATAGAGAAGTGGGTATACATTTATTTCAATTTCGGTTCGTTCGTGGTCGGCGTGATCGCGGCGGCGATCATCTTCTGGCGCAAACCGACAGATCGGCTGGCTGTGATCGTGTCCCTCATGCTCGTCACGTGGACGAGTACCAGCACCGGGTTCGACTTTTGGTTTCCCATGAATCTAACCGGCGATGAATTGATCAACTGGTTTATCGCCTATTTCCTCGGCACAGGGTACACGCTTTTATTGTCCACCCTGTTGCTGTACGTGTTATTGACCTTCCCCAACGGAAAATGGACACCTGGCTGGACGCGCTGGTTTTTCACGTTAAGCCTGCTTGGGATGTTGATCCTGCCTGTGTACCTGTGTGTCATGATTTTCCTCGCTTCGGGATTATCCGATGTGATTCGAACATTCCTCCTTGATACCCTGCCCGCGTTATTCCGTCTTGGGGTATTAGGGCTGGGAGTGTTGGCGCAGGTCTATCGCTTATTCGTTACAAAGGATGCGCTTCAACGCCAGCAATTGAAGTGGATCGCTCTCTCGCTGGTCGGCATGACGTTTTTCTACATCCTCTATTGGTTGAAGTATCAGATCTTCGGGTACACTGCCGGTTCTGTTGTTGACCTGACTCTGTTCTTCCTGACGCTTTTCTTCACCTATGGTTTCATCGTCACCTTTGCGATCTCCGCGCTTCGTTATCACATCTGGGATATTGACATTGTCATCAATCGCACATTGGTTTACAGCGCCCACACCGCAATTATGGGATCGTTAGGCATCACAGGCGCAATTTTATTCGAACTATATGCGAAGCAATATCTGAGCGCCTCGTCGCCATTCTTTGGGTTGTTGGCGATCTTCCCTGTGGCGCTCCTGTTTGTTCCCTTGCGCGATGGTTTGCAGAATTTTGTAGACCGTCGCTTCAAGCCCGAGGAGATCGACTTCAGCGGCACGATCGTCGAGTTCGCCCCTGAGGCGCAGTTGATGTTGTCTTCGAGCGACATTTTGAAAATCCTGGCGCGACAGGTGAAAGAGCAATTGGACCTGACCGAGATCGAAATTTTTCTCAAACACGAAAACGGAAATTTATTCCTGACCGAGCCTCTGCCCCAGGAAGGAGAGTTGCCCTCGATCACTCTTGTAGACAAAGACCGACTCTTACTGGAAAAGGGAGAGGTGGTTATCCCCGCGGAGGCTTCGCATCACTCGTTATATCTGCCTCTCACCCTGAAGCGCGCCTCGAAGCCCGAGTTCCTCGGCGTGATGGCGTTCGGCAAGCGCGAAAACGGAGTTGGGTATTCCTCGTCCGTGATTCGGAGCCTGCAAAAATTCGGCGCGGAGGCTGGCAAGGTGTTGTACGTTGCCAAACTGCGCGAAAGCACAGGTCGCAACATCATGGAACGCCTTGCCTCCATCGAGAGAGGTTTGGCGGGGTTGAAGACGAATCCGATGTAGGTTGTTTGCAGAATATATAAGGAGACTCGCCCGAAAGCGAGTCTCTTTTACGAAGTATGCAATACGCGGCACGAACTACTTCGCCAAATTCATCAACACCGTATGGAGAATGCCTCCATTGCGGTGGTAGTTCATTTACAGTGATAACATGTCAGGATTGCTTCCATCACTTTCCTCGATCTCATCAGTAGAACATTCCAGTGCTTCATTTCGCAGAAAGGTGATGAGAGCCTCAAGACTGGAGAAGTTACAATGCTCACCTGTATGGATACTTTCCAAAGATGCTCTGAAGACCCACTGCCCGCCTCGATAGGCTCGCCACATTCGTAAAAGATAAGCCTTGTAGCGCTCCGGCGGATTATCCATTGTGACATCCATCCACGGTGCGACGCCCCGGTCTGGCGATACCTGAGCGTCGCACATTTCATTGTGGTCGAACCTTATGGTCAATACCTTCGCCAAAAAAGGAGCTAAAAAAGTAGGGCTTTTCGAGTAAAGTAGGTTTACAACAACAAACTTACACCGAGAAGCCCATGAGAGAAATTGTAGCACTTTTACAAAGTATTGCGCCAGTAATTTCCACGACGACCTTGCGGCAGTTGAGCCATGTTGTGTATAGGCAACGGACGGATGACCATGTTGGAACTGTCGCGTTGGACGGAGGAAGGCGGTAGTTACCGAACGATCCAACGGCTGTATCACACGCCGATCCTGACCGAGCGATCCCTGGGTTATCGTTCTTTGTCTTTTCTTTGATCGATGTTCAAGAGCGACAGTCGTATCCCCTGCAAGCCGTGCAAATCATCAAGGAGTCGAAACCACCGCAGAAGAAAGAAAAGGAAAAACCAAGCCAAGCGAAAAAGCGTCCAGTCGGTCGTCCACAAGGCAGCAAGAATAAGAAGAAGGAGCCGCCCATCTTGAGCCCGGAATTATTGCGCCTTCAGCCAATGTTGCAGGCTTTTTTGGCGGTTTTGAAGGGTTTTTTGACCGTGCGGTACTTGGTGATGGACGGTCACTTTGGAAACCATCTAAGCGCCTGGATGGTGTTACAAACAGGCTTGCAACTGGTTTCAAAATTCCGTTCGGATGCCGCCTTATTTGAACCCTTCACAGGCAAGTATTGTGGACACGGTCCCCATCCGACCTATGGCGACAAAGTTGATGCGCGCGCGATGAAAAAGAAATATTTGAAAACCGATGAAACCGAAGCAGGCATTCGTACCCAGATCTATCAGGCGACACTGCTCGCTCGCGAGTTTGCCGCCCCGATTAATGTTGTGGTCATTTTGAAGACCAATCTTTCAAGCAAGAAGCAGGCGCATGTGATTTTGTTCAGCACGGATTTAGATTTGTCCTACCAGAAACTGCATGACTACTATACCTTGCGCTTTCAGATCGAGTTCAACTTCCGCGACGCCAAGCAGTATTGGGGTCTGGATGATTTCATGAATATCAAAAAAGAAGCGGTCACCAATGCCGCCAACCTGTCCTTCTTCATGGTGAACTTCAGTTCTGTCCTTCTCCGTCAATATCGAAAGCACAATTCAGAGTTCAGCGTTCTGGATTTGAAATCCCAGTACCGCGGGTATCGATATGTTGCCGAGACTATAAAAATGCTTCCGCAAAAACCTGATGGTATTTTATTGTCCGAGATTTTCCAACAAATCGCCCGTTTGGGCATGGTTCACCCCGCTTTTGAACCAGTTTCTACCGCCTAATTGGCGAAGGTATTGTGTTGTATTATCAATATTTCACGAAAGGTTAAGCGACAGTCCGATTTGCTTTGCAAATTGTGTCACCTGCCTTGACGCAGTGCAACTGCGTCAAGAACCTGTTTTCGTATTGGGTTTATTTGTTTTCCGCCGCAAACCAGATCATATCGATATCGCCCGGCGAGTGACCGAGAGCGGTGAGGATCGCCGCGGCTTCCGTTTTGTGTTGCGTGCCATGGTTGACCACGTGCGCCATTGCCTGCCACAAGATTCGAGTGAGCGCCTTGCCCTCGGTATTGGTGTAACTGAACGGGCTGTTCAACCTCTCCTCGCTAATTTCCTCCACGAACTTCATCAAGAGTCTTTCCTCTTCCAGCCAGCGGTCGCGGAGAGACTCGAAGGTTGGGAACTCATCGGGTTGGATGCGGCGCGCGGGCGATGTCCCTTCCCAGCGGTTGCGCCAGATCCATTCTGCGAATAACGCGTGGACAAGCGTGCCGCGCAAGCCTCCATGCGGAAATGGCGCGGGCGCGAGGAACTGCGCCTGCGTCAGGAGTGATGCGGCGTCCATGATCTTTTTCGTCGACCACTGGTTGTAGTGGAAGAGGAATTGAATATCTTGTTTGTTCATGATGTTCCTTAATCACTGGGGTTACGCAATCGAAATCAATTTGGCTTCTGTAACGCGACCCTTCGATAAACTCAGGCAGGCATTCATGTCGCTCTTGCGCAAGAGTAGCCTGAAGGGCGAGATAAATCCCGCGTTACTGCTGTCACTGCGTAAGGCGAGTTAATAATCCGAACAATCTGTAGGGCAGGGTTCTTGTCCAGAGCCTGCCGAAGGATATCTTGCCCTTGGCTAGCTCTCTTTTGACGCGCAAGCGCAAAGTGAACTTTGCGGTACGAGTTCAGTTCGCCTGAAGATTTGCCTGCCGTTCCAGTAAAAGGTGCCCGAACGTGTAAAGTGTAACGTATAAGAACAGGAAGAACATTCCGAACAGGCTGGTGAAGCCCACAGATTGCAGGCTGGGGTCTTGAATGC
The DNA here is from genome assembly GCA_044222305.1 of Anaerolineales bacterium. Classification (GTDB taxonomy): domain Bacteria; phylum Chloroflexota; class Anaerolineae; order Anaerolineales; family Villigracilaceae; genus Defluviilinea. Next base: position 1,363 of record JBGANO010000071.1, on the reverse strand, counting down.
TTTGCAAGGTGTGTTGTGCCATGCCGGCGGGGTTATAAAAGATGTCCCACGAGTTCCAACGCAGGAAGCGACCAACATACACGCCCGCGCTACTCAGCCCGGCTACGAGCGCGACAAATCCCCAACCGACCCAGCGCCCAAATTCGCGTCGTATGATCTCCTGCATGAGGAACAGGGAAACCATTCCCAGTAATAACCCGGTAAATGCGAACCAGACCAGCAACATCACGTCATACCAGAGTGGCACATCGTGCCAGTAATCCAGATGCTGAAAATCAGTCAGGATATATGGCGCATTGGGGAAGAAGATCAACCAGACGAAAGCGGCGATCGGAACCACCACATACACAAACCGCCGCGATAGGGTGAGGGTATATGTGAAATACGCAATGATGAACGGGATCCACGCCAGGAACAAATTCCAGATCAGGAAGGTGTAATTGCCGCTCCCGCTATAGTCCACGCGGAAACGCCAGATGGCGACCGAGATGATCGTCGCGCCAGCCAGCAGGGCAAACATCGTCAGGCGATATTTGTTGTGGGAAAAATAATCGATAAATCTGCGGATCATGCTTGCCTCAAAAATTCCAACAGGATCAGGTTAACCTGTTCAGGCTTCTCATAATGCGGGAGATGCCCGCATCCTTCGATCGCGTGAAATTCCACATTTGGAATTGCCGCGCGAATCAACGCGCTGTGCGCAAACGGGACTGTGTGATCGTTCCGCCCCCAAAACAGCAGGACGGGCGTTTCCATGCCGCCGAGTTGCCGATACACATCCAAAAACGAGTCGAGCATGCCATTGCGGATCGTGGATAAGATGGCGCGCATGAATCCTTTATATTGCATTTGGATTTTGTACCTCGATTGAAAATGCGCCACCAATATGGGATCGAAGAAATCGTCGGCAATACTTTTTAACATGAAATCGCTTCCAACCAGACGTAAAACTGCCTCTGCCACCTGCGGCAGTTTCGCCGCCCGTAGCAGGGGAGAGATGGCGATGGGTTTGGCGCCGGCAGGGTCGATCAGCACGAGTTTGCGAATCCGCTCGGGGTAGCGGACGGTAAACGTCGAGGCGATGGGTCCGCCCATCGACAGCCCGACCAAACTCACTGGGGAGGAGATGCGCAGGGCGTCCAGTAAATCTGCAAGTTGTGTGACGAAGAAGTCGATATCGTAGGTTGCTTGCGGGCGATCGGAGTAGCCGCGACCAAACAAGTCGTAGCGTACGACGCGAAATCCTGATCGTGAAAGAAACTCAAACGTGGGATCGTAAATAAAATATGGGACAGAAAAGCCATGAACCAAAACGACAAGGTCGCCTGATTCGTTCCCGCCCGCTTCGTAATGGGTGATGCCG
>JBGANO010000070.1:0-16095 GCA_044222305.1 Anaerolineales bacterium | reverse complement strand
CGGGTTGACCGCGTACCGCGAAATTACGAAGATATATCCTGAAACGGGTTGCATCATTATCTCAGCCGAAAAGGATGCGGAAACGTTCCGCCACGCCATTGCGGTTGGTGTGCAGGAATATCTCATCAAGCCGTTCACTGGGGATGAGCTTGAAGAATCCATCGGCAAAGTTCGCGTGCGCGTAGAACAGGCTAAACAAAGGATCATGCAAGATACGCAAGTCCGCAAACAACGGGAAGCGTATCTTGTTCAGTTGGCAACCGAATATTCGAAAACGCGCCGCACAGACGATCAGGCAATGGAAGTGTTCGAGCAGTTGGCGATAAATCCGCAATGTGAGCCGCGCTGGTTGCAAACCCTCGCAATGATTTACGTGGTGCGTCAAAAATGGAACAGGCTCAAAGTCCTTGCGGGAAAACTTGAGCAAAAGGCAAACAAATAAGGTAGCATGACAAAAGTTAAAATCAATGTCAAGAAAATTCTCAAATAATTCAGACTTATTTCAATTCATAAGTACCCTGATTGACGAATTAAGGGAAATCAACGAACTGTATTGGGTATCTGAGTTTAAAAACGCAATGAGTGTCAGTTCTCTATCTGGGGAAATACTTGGTGCGTTACGACTGAATCTACTCAAATTTCAAAAGACAGACTTTCCTAAAAAATTGAGAGTAAATAAAGATGTTCGAGAGGCAATTAAGGGACTGGATAAAGCCCTTGGATATTGGAGACCTGACAATTTATGAAAATCGCAATTATCGGCGCGGGGTTTGGCGGACTTGCCGCCGCATATGACTTGAAAAAGGCAGGAAATGAAGTAACCATTTTTGAATCCGCAAATTATGTCGGCGGGCTGGCAAGCGGATTCAAAGAGCCGCATTGGGATTGGTCAGTGGAGAAGTTCTATCATCACTGGTTTCAATCGGACGCTTCGATGATGGGGTTGATCCAGGAACTCGGCTTGCAGGATAAAGTCATCTTCCCGCGCCCGTTGACAGTGATGTACTACAACGAAAAATTCTATCCCTTCGACTCAATCATCAACGCGCTTCGCTTTCCCGGGCTTGGATTTGGTCTCAACAAGATCCGCTTCGGATTCGTCGGGCTGTTTCTTCGACTCACGAATAACTGGCGCGCGCTGGAGAAAGTCACCGCCGATGAGTGGATGCTGAAATGGGCTGGCAAACAAGTCTATGAGCAGATGTGGAAGCCGTTGATCGTTGGGAAGTTCGGTCCGTTTTACAAAGATGTCAACATGGCGTGGATGTGGGCGCGCATCAAAGCGCGGACGACGCGGCTGGGAACGTTCGAGGGCGGCTTTCAACAATTCGCCGACTTGTTTGCAGAGAAACTACGCGCGATGGGCGTGGAGATTCGGCTGGGGGCGCCGATCAAGTTCATTAAACAGAATCAGGCGTCGGGCGGTTTGAACGTGGACGTTGAGTCGTTTGATAAAGTGTTGGTCACCACGTCCCCATCTTTGATGGCAAAAATGTGTCCCGATCTCCCTGAAAATTATTTAAAAGGATTGCTTGAGTTGAAGTCTATGGGCGCGGTGGTGATGGTGTTGTCGCTCAAACATCAATTGTCTCAGCAGGGATATTACTGGTTCAGTCTCCCCAAAGAAGCGGGCTTTCCATTGCTCGCGTTGGTGGAGCATACAAACTTTGTCTCAAAAGATCATTTTGGCGGCGATCGAATCGTCTATGCGGGCGATTATTTGGAAGTGGGTCACGAATATTTTTCGTTGAGCGATGAAGAATTGTTGGAGCGATTCATTCCCGCGTTCAAACGGATCAATCCCGCGTTTGAAAAAGATTGGGTGAAAAAAGTGTGGGTGAACAAAACAAATTACGCCCAACCTGTGCCACTGGTGAATCACTCCAAAAATATTCCCGCTATTCAAACGCCCATCGAGGGTTTGTATTTCGCCTCGATGAGTCAGGTCTACCCATGGGATCGCGGCACGAATTTCGCGGTGGAGATCGGGCGACGAGCGGCGAAGATGATGTTGCTTGAAGGGTAAAGGCGTATAATTATTGCTATGTCAAATCTGAAACCCAAAGGCTTTCGATTGGTGTATGGTCGCCGCAAGGGCCAGCTCGGTTACTACGTTCACGGGCAACCAGCATTATCTTCCGACATGAGGCGGATGTTGAAAGGCAGCGCAGCGGAGATCGATCAGCGTCAAATTGACATTTATCAACGGCTGTCATTCGCAGATCGCTTTCGTCAAGGTTGTGCAATCAGTGACACTGCTCGCAATGTGGTCGCATACCGAATTCGACAGGAAAATCTGAACTTATCTCCAGATGAAGCGAATCGGATGGCATTGCAACGTGCATATAACCAATGAACGGTCATCCACTGGATATTACGGGTTTCCTCAAGTTGATGATCGAAGCCTTGGATGCCGCTGATGTTGACTATTTGATTGGCGGCGCGATTGCAGAATGGGCATGGGGCGAACCACGAGCGACTCAAGATTTGGATTTTGTCATTGATCTTCCTATCGAGTCTATCGGCAAATTCTCAAAAGAACTCGAAAAAAGAGACATGCTCGTTCCAGCCGAGGTCATATTGGATACGGTTCTGGAAGACCGTGCAGATATTCCCATTAATGCGATCCATATTTATAGCGGACTCAAGGCAGATTTATATCCAATGCGTGAAGGAGATGAACTTCGACGGAGCGCATTTCAAAGACGACAACGCGTGGATTATGGTCCACCGATTGGAGAGGTGTATATTCATTCACCTGAAGATCTGATTCTCTATAAACTCATCTACTTCGGGATCAGCCAGCAATCGAAACATTCCCGCGATATTGCCGCAATTTTGCGCGCCAGGCAAGATCAATTGGATCATAAATATATGGACGGATGGATCACTCGTCTGGGACTGGGCTCGCTTTGGAAGGAGATTCTGTCAAGCATCGCGTGATATTCAGTTAAGATCGCGGCACGAACTTCGCGGTGGAGATCGGGCGAAGAGCGGCGAAGATGATGTTGGAAAAATAAATCTAATGAACTGGATTCAGATTCCGCCACAACTAGCACAATCGCTCTATGGAATACCTGCCAATATAGCTAATGCCAAAGAAAATATTTTCTTTGGCACACCAATTGATTTGCCCCATGGCTACGATGTTTCGCGTCCACTTTTAGCATTCTTAAGGAACAAAGAACACCCTGAGATAGCCACATTTCACATTCAAACCATTGAACCTGAAACATGGGAGTATCAAGGAAAATTGCCTAATCCACTGACTATGGAGGGAGGTCTCGTAAGCCTATATAAAACTGGCTTGAAAGGCTTAATAGAAATTCTTTCGTCATACCATGAGCAATATCAGCTTAACGCGATGGAGAGGCGGCAAATGCTAAAACCAATCGAGTCTTCGAAGCTAAATGAATTTCGCCTTCATCCAGATTGGTTTCCCAACACAAGACTAGAGCATTACCTTCAAATCTATGATCCGGCAGTCAAGTCTGACAATTCAATCATAACAATTTTGATCATAAGTAAGACGATTGGCTTCTCGAAAATTGGTTTAGAAATAAGGCAATTTTCATCTCTTGCATTACAAGACCCCAGTTATCAGCCACTAGATCGAGGTTATTCAAAAATAAATTTGGACAGAAACGGATTTCAAGAATTAATCGCCATCTTACAGAGATGGGCAGATTTCATATGAGAATTATTGGCATCAACCTATCAGGTCTACCCGTAGGACCGCGTTACGAACTTCGCAGTAGAGATTGACTAAAGAGCGGCGAGGATAATGCTCACATAAAAAACTCTGGACTAAAGCACAAATAATTCTCGAACTTCCCAAACGGGACATTGCTCATAAACAGCGCGGTGAAGGAATCAATTTTGAATTTGCGATCCATGAAATATTGGATCGCTTTTTTGTTGATGAGTGGAGTCTCCACGCCGAACTCGCCGCCTTTTTCCGCGACGTGACTTTCCGCATGTGCCAGCACAGCAGGGAAGTCGTTTTCATCCAACAACGCGAACGGACCCGAACTCGAGCCAGCGTAACCATAACCAACAATTTCGCCGCCGCGTTTGTAGACGAAGCCATCGCGCGTGGTGGCGATCCATTCGTGGACGACGAGACGCGAATGACCGATGATCTGTTTGTCAATCTGATTCATTCTTTCGAGATGAATATTCTGTTGCATCGGCTCGATGACGAGGTCGGTCTTGAAGTCCACTTTCTCGGCTTGGCGATAAAAATATTTGAGCGGGAAGCGCGCGTACACACCTGCTTTCAAATAACGAGCCAATGCGCGCTCGTCGAGGGTGGCGATGATGGTGCGGAGGGGTGAATCCGTTGAAGGGAACGCGTGGGCTAAAAGTTGGCGACCCAGCCCGCCCGATTGATGAAGCGGCGAGACGAAGAACTCGGTCAACTCGATCAAGCCGCCATGTTCCATCGAGCGCGCGTACGCGACGATCTCCCCATCCTGTTCGGCGACCCAAAAGTGCGGAGAAGTCCGCGCGAGGAATTCGAACATTGGCTTGCGCCGCTCCCACATGGATTTCAATACTTCGGGATCGTCCCCACCCGTAAGCGCCATCACATTCATGCGTTCACTGTAATCCATGATGGATTTGACGAAGACTTGAAATACAGCATGTGAATCTTCGATCGTGCCTTGGCGATAGATGATGGGCATAGTGTTTCCTTGTAGTGCCGACTTAAGTCGGCGTTACTTCTGGCAGTATAGCATGGCTAACTTTTCTCTTTGTCATTAAATCATGTTGGAGTACAATACGAACTGTCATATTTTCCCCGCCGCTGAGTCGGCGGGTACCTCAACCCAAGGAGAATTTCCCATGTATCACACTCTCATCATCGCAGGCAATGTCGGTAAGGACCCCGAAATGCGTTACACGCCATCGGGTCAGGCGGTCACATCGTTTTCAGTTGCCACCAATCGCCAGTACACCACCGGCAACGGAGAACAGGTGAAAGAAACAATCTGGTTCCGCATTTCCACGTGGGGCAAGACCGCTGAAACGTGCAACCAGTACGTCAAAAAAGGTATGAAGGTTCTCGTGGAAGGACGGCTCACACCGGATAAAACCACCGGGGGACCTCGTATCTGGACCAAACAGGATGGCTCCGCCGGCGCGTCTTTCGAAGTGACAGCCAACACCGTCCGCTTCCTCTCTCGCGCGGACGGCGGAGGCGACGCGCCCATGGCGGGCGGCATGGATCACGCCGAGATGCCTGCCGAGGATGATATTCCGTTTTAGCTTAATTGCTCCAGCCGCCGTCCTCGGCGGCGAGAACCAGCCTATCAGCCACAGAGTTCACAGAGATCTTTGAGATAAACTCGTTTTTCTCAGTGGTCTCTGTGGCAATGTTCTTGAAAGAAATCATGACCACACCTGATCCTCAATCTGCGAAGCCCCCGAACATATTGGCGCAACCTGCGGGACCTAAACTCAAAATAAAAGATGGGCTTGAGCCTGCGTATGCCAACTTGGCGCGCATCTCGCACTCGCCTACTGAGTTCGTCATTGACTTCGGTCACATGATCCCCGCTGAACCGACGGCAAACATCAACGTGCGCGTGGTGATGACTCCGCTCAGCGCAAAATTGCTCATGCGCGCGCTGACTGAAAATTTATCGCGCTTCGAAGCCGCGTTCGGCGAGATCAAAATTCCCAGCGGAAATACGCTTGCAGACAATCTCTTCCGCAATTTGCATCCGCCGGAGCCACCGAAAGAATAAGGCGTGTCATTCTGAGCGGAGCGAAGAATCTCCTCAATCAAGTAGAGATTCTTCGTCGCTTCGCTCCTCAGAATGACATGAGAAAGTAACCATGCATAAACTCGAAAAGATCGCCGACGATATTCGCAAAAGTTTCGATGTCCGCACCAAGATGCGGGATGAAGCGCTTGCCCTCACACGCCAACTCACGCGCGCCTGCTCGCTCGCCATCCGCGCGGTGCATCGAAGCGCGCAGGAGGAAATGGAAGAACACCTCGATGAAGCGCACAAACTGGCGGATACATTACGCGCCGATCTGGCAAATCATCCTGACCTGTACTATGCAGGCTATACACAAGACGCGCTTAAAGAATTTGTGGAAGCCAACGTCACCTGCGCGTTGATCCAAAACAGACCGCTTCAAACGCCGGGGGAACTTGGCGTCGAAAACTCGACCTATCTCAACGGGCTGGCGGAAGTCGTCGGCGAACTTCGCCGCCGCACGTTGGATATTCTCCGTTCGGGGTATTCGCAAGAGGCCGAAAGATTGCTCAGCTACATGGACGAGATATACTCGGTGCTTGTCACCATTGATTACCCCGACGCGATCACCAACGGTCTGCGCCGCCAAACCGACCTCGCGCGCGGCATCATCGAAAAGACGCGCGGCGATGTGACCTTCTCCCTGCGCGGAGAGGATCTCTCACAAGCCATTCGCAAATTGAGCAGTCAATTGAACGGCGGGTTGGACGAAGCCGATGAGAACGGGCTGTCCATGAACCTGAACGAGGACGAATAAGCGCATGGCACGCCGCCCCGGGAAAAAATACCCTCTCATCATCTATCGTCACATCGTCAGCCGCTGGTGGTTCGCCATGATCTTCATGGGGTTTGGCTTATTCGCGCTCGCGTATGCCGAGTACATCAAGCCCACTGCCGAGTTCAACCCGCTTCCGTGGCAGGTATTTGCAGGAGTCGGCGCGCTCGCCATTTTTGTCGGCGCATTCTTTTTTGCCATCCGTTTCATGGCATATGTCCAGCCGCATCCCGCCTACCTGAAATTTGTCACACCGTTCCTGCGAATAAACATCTCCTACCGGCGCATCCGCCGCACCGTCACAACAGAGATGCGGCAGTTATTCCCGCTCAAGGGCATGTCTGGCTGGGCGCAAGACGTCCTCTCTCCGCTCGCCTCTAAGACAGCGTTAGTCCTCGAGTTAAACGGTTACCCGGTTTCCCCCGTCATCCTGCGCTTGTTCCTCTCACGATTCTTCTTCAAGGATAAGACCCCGCATCTCGTCATTCTTGTGGAGGATTGGCTGAAATTCAGCTCCGAGATGGAAAGTATGCGCACCGGCGTCGAACCGCCGGATGAGCCGCGCAAACCGAAGAATTCCATTCTTTCGCGCTTGCCGCAAAAATGAACCCACTGGTAAGGACAAAAAAATCTCCGTCAAAGATGAACGGAGATTTTTTTATGCGGGTTTCCTCAGCGGCTGTGTATCCGATCGTACCGGCAGGACAATAAAAAAAGATGTGCCCGCGCCCGGCGCAGACTCCACCCAGATGCGACCCTGATGACTATCCACGATGGATTTCACAATGGCAAGACCCAACCCCGAACCGGTAATGTTTTCAGTGATATTACTTCCACGGTAGAACTTGTCGAAGATGTGCGGCTGGTCTTCGGCAGGGATGCCGGGACCGTTATCTGAAATTTTGAGGATGATCTGGTCTCCTTCGGCAAGGATCGAGATATCCACTTTCCCATCCTGATTCGAGTATTTGATGGCATTGCCGACAACATTATCGAGCAGTTGCCGCAGACGTATCGGGTTGGCGCGAACGGCTGGCAGGGATGGGGCAACCTCGGTATGCACCCTGATGCTTTTAGTCTTGATCGTGCCTTGCAACATGTTCAGCGTATATTGCAAAATGGCGTCCAGATGCACAAATTCGCGCCGCGTGTCCATGCCCGCCTCCACGCTCCCAAGATCGAGCAGGTCGTTGATCAACGCGGTGATGTGCTGAACGCTGTCTTGTATGCGCTTGAGAAAATCACGCTGGTTTTCGTTGAGTTCGCCGGCGCGTTCAACCAATTCGGTATATCCGATCACCGAGGTGAGCGGCGAACGGAGATCATGCGACACGGTGTGAACGAACTCACTGCGCATGCGATCCATTTCCTTCAGGTAGGTAATATCCTGCATGGTTAAGGCATATCCCACCTCTTGAATCGTCGTGAGTTGCGCATTGCCCACGCGCCCATCCGGGAAACCCACTTCATAATAACTCAAAGGGTCGTTGCCGTTCTTGCGCGTGAGAAGCGCAAGCAGGTCTGGATGGGTGATCACCTCAAGCGCGGGTTTCCCCACCGCCGAATTCCCATCCAGCCCAAACGTGCGGCACATGGCGGGGTTAAGCAGGAGAATTTTCTTCTCCAGGTCGAGAATCATCACGCTGTCGTGGATGTTATTGAACACCGATTCGAGTCTTGTGCGCTCGGCTTCGGAGATCTGCGCGCGTTTTTTGAGCGAGGCGGTCGTGCGTCGCACTTCACGGCGGAGCCAGTCTCCCGTGCGGTTGGCGTTCTTCAAACTGGCTTCGACCATTTCTGTAATCTCGACGGTTTTCAGCGGAGGGGCTAAGTATCCGCTCAACCCAAGGCGGAATATCTCTTTGATATGGTCGAGCCTGGCTTTTTCGAGATAGAGCAAAACGGGCAGGGTGGGGAACCGCTCGTGCAATTCTTCCGCGATGCGCGTTCCGTCCCGTCCATCGAATTTTTCCCCCACCAGCATTAGCGCCGGGACACTCCCCTGCAGAATCATCGCTAGAGAGCGGGCATCTCTGGCGATGGCTGTTTCATATTTAACGCGCAAGGCACGATCCATCAAACTCAACACGGGCGAATCATCCAGCGCGAGCAGAATCAGGTCTGACTTTGGCATGGTGCGACGATTTCCAAATTCCCTTTCAGCAGGCTAACGTGATGGAAGGATTGTAACACCCGCTCATGGTTGTAGCAAATCAAACTCATTACATGCTATACTCACAAAATAGTTAATCCCACCCAACAAATCCGAAAAGAGTACCATCCATGAACTTGAGCGAATTCAAGCAGGAATTCCAGCCCAAAGTCCTTCTCCCCAGCCTCACCGCCGGGTTGATCGCCGCCATCGTCACCATCAGCATGGAAATCTCCCTCGCCGCGTTGATCTTCTCCGGCACCCTCAGCCAATTCCTCGCTGGGGGAATCGGCTTGATGCTTTTCGGCGCGTTCGTCATTGGGATCGTGACTGCCCTGCTCACCTCACTGCCCGGCACGATCAGCGTGCCGCAAGATACGCCCGCCGCCATCTTCGCATTGATCGCCGCTTCGATCGCCTTGAGCATGAAAAAGGCGGAGCCAAACGCGGCATACGCCACCGTGGTCGGGGCAATTGCTGTCACATCGATCGTCACCGGCGCGGTATACCTGCTCATTGCCTGGTTCAAAGCCAGCTGGTTCGTGCGCTACATCCCCTACCCGGTCATTGGCGGATTCCTCGCGGGCACCGGCTGGCTCTTAAGCCTCGGCGCGTTCGGGGTGATGACCAATGCGAACCTTTCGCTCTCCACCCTTCCGCAATTATTCACGCCCGATACTTTATTCAACTGGATTCCCGGACTGGTCTTTGCCGTCATACTCTTGGTTGTCCTGCGAAAATCAAATCACTACCTCATCACACCGGGCGCGCTGATTATCGCCACTGCATTATTTTATGGCTACCTCATGCTCTCTGGGATTTCTGTAGCGGAGGCATCTTCACGCGGATGGCTGTTGGGACCTTTCCCCTCCGGCGGATTGTACCAACCCCTCACCCCCGCTTCCCTCGGACTTGTGAACTGGTCCGCCATCCTGCAAAATGGAGACAAAATTGTCACCATCGTAATCCTGAGCGTGATCGCCCTCCTGCTCAACGCCAGCGCGCTCGAAGTAACCGTCAAACAAGATATCAACCTCAACCGCGAACTGCAAGCCGCGGGCTGGGCAAACCTGCTGGGCGGACTGGGAGGCAGTACGGTTGGGTATCAAACGCTCGGCATGTCTTCGTTGGCTCATCGGCTCGGCGCAAAAAGCCGGCTTGCCAATATTATTTCCGCGTTGATCTGCGGCGCGGCATTATTTTTCGGCGCATCAGTCATCTCGTACTTTCCCAAACCCGTGCTGGGAGGGATGCTCCTCTACCTCGGGCTTTCCTTTCTTGTGGATTGGCTGATCGACGCGCGTCGCGCCCTGCCGACCCTCGATTACATCCTCGTCTGGGCGATCCTCTTTATCATCGCCTCCGTTGGCTTCCTGGAGGGAATCATCGCCGGCACATTCATTGCCGCCATCCTGTTCGTAGTCTCTTACAGCCGCGTGGATGTGATCAAGAACGCGCTCAACGGTTCGATCTATCACAGCAAAGTGGACCGTCCCAAACTACACCGCGACATCCTGCACGAAAAAGGCGATGAAATCTACATCCTTAACCTGCAGGGATTCCTCTTCTTCGGCACGATCCAAAATGTGTTGGAGAAGATCCGCCACCGCATCGATAAAAACGACCTGTGTAAACTTGGCTTCATCGTGCTCGACTTTCATCGCGTCACCCACCTCGATTCATCCGCCGTGTTTGGCATTACCCGCCTGAAGCAAGTCATACAAGCCAACAACATCCTCATGGTGTGGACGGAGGTCAAGCCGGAGATCGTGAAGAACCTCGAACTTGGCGGCTTGAAAGACGATACCGACAACAGTTTCGTCATCAAGCCCAGCCTTGATGAAGGCGTGGAATGGTGCGAGAACAAGATCCTTGCGCGGCAGGGCATGAACGACCTGACCGGCTTCATCGAAAAAGTGGAGCGCCAACTCCAGCGCGTATTCCCCGACCTCAAAGGCACGGAGCGCCTGTTGCAATACCTCGAACAGCGCGAACTGCGCGAGGGGGAGGTTCTCATCAAACAGGGCGACCCCGCCGAAGAAATGTATTTCGTCGAATCGGGATTGGTGACGATCGAACTGGAACTCCCCAATAACAAACGCCTGCGCCTGCGAAGCATTCGCGGCGGCGCGATGGTCGGCGAGGTGGGCATGTACCTGCAACAGGAGCGCACCGCCTCGGTGATCGCGGCGCACCCCAGCGTTGTGTATCGCCTCTCCGCCGAATCGCTCAAGACCATGCAGGCGAAAGACCCGGACGTGGCGGTTCAATTCCACGAGTGGATCGTGCGCCTGCTCGCCGAACGCATCTCGAATAACAATCAGATCATCGAAGCGCTGATGGAATAAAAACCTTTTTACCGCCAGAGAACTGGAAACCCCTGTCAGAAAAATAGCGGTAGAGGTTTTTATCGAACCGCCTCATAAATAATAGACCTTATCCGAAATAAAATGGGACGCGTGATTCACGCAGAAAACGCAGATCTTTTTCTTTTATATCAGCGTAATCAGCGTTTTTCCGCGTCCAACAGGAAAATTGAAATGACACAACCGCAAATACTGAGTTCCCGTGAAAAGGAAGTGGTAGACCTTTTGCTCAAGGGAAAAAGCAACAAGCTAATCGGGTCCGCGTTGGGGATCTCCACCCGCACGGTTGAATTCCACTTGAAAAATATCTACACCAAGTTTCAAGTCGGTTCACGGACTGAGCTAATCCTAAAACTAGGGGCTTCCCCAAGCGCGGGGAAAGGAAGACCTGTGGGCGACCTCGGGTATTCCACAGTTGCGGGAGGAGGGGAAATACCCGACAATGGCGCTAGCCATCAGGCTACATCTTGGAAAGAAGCCGTCTCGATAATCGGCAAGGAGTTAAGAATGGATAATTTTTTGAATGCCAGCGGAGAAGCGGACCCCGCAACATTCTTCGGGGCGATCCGCGTGTGTCTCACAAAATACGCGGATTTCACCGGGCGCGCGACAAGAGCTGAGTTCTGGTGGTTTGCCCTGTTCATAGCCCTCGTCACCACGGCGTTGGAATACCTGAGTCAGGGGGTAGCGAGTGTATTTTTCATTGCCGTGCTCTTACCCTTCCTCGCGGCAGGAACGCGTCGCTTGCGCGACATCGGCAAGAGCGGGTGGTGGCTATTATTCCTGCTCATCCCTGTGGCTGGCTTTGTTCTGGCGGCGATTTTGTGGATACTGCCAACTGACCATGATGCAGTTTTGGCATAACGATGGAAAACAGACGATCAAATCGATTCCGCTGACCCGAAAGGGTCAGCGGATTTTTTTAACCTGAATTAATCTAGCGGTACTATTATGAATTCAAAGTTTCCCCTCGGAATGCTTTGAATCATTATGACTTACGCAGTTGGCGGGCAGTTTGATTTGCTTGGCAAATCGTGCCGCCTTTGTAGCGCCACTTCGACAAAACAGGCTCAACGGCGTAACTCCTAATCATATATCTGTTTTATGGAGGACTATCAATGAATGTGGCAAAAACAAGCCATGAGGCGCAACTCGCCGACTTCACCACAGACAAACGCGTGCTCGTGTTGAGCGGCATGGCGATCGTCATCGGCGCCCTCGGCTCGCTGGTCGCATACGCGCTCATCTGGCTGATCAACCTTTTTACCAACCTAGCCTATTATCAACGCTTGTCGGCGCAGGAGGCGTCACCGGCGGGGAATCACATGGGAATTTGGGCGGTCTTCGTCCCGGTCATCGGCGGACTCATCATCGGGTTGATGGCGCGCTATGGGTCCGAAAAGATTCGCGGGCATGGAATCCCCGAAGCGTTGGAGGCGATCCTCATCGGTCGCAGTCGCATGGAGCCGAAAGTGGCTGTGCTCAAGCCGGTCTCCTCCGCCATTTCGATCGGCACCGGCGGTCCGTTTGGCGCGGAGGGACCGATCATCATGACCGGCGGCGCGATCGGCTCGTTGTTCGCTCAATTTTTTCATCTCACCTCGGCGGAACGGAAAACGCTCCTCGTCGCTGGCGCGGCGGCGGGTATGGCGGCGATCTTTGCCGCGCCGGTTGCGGCGGTTCTGCTGGCAGTGGAATTGCTTTTATTCGAATGGAAGCCGCGCTCGTTCATCCCTGTTGCCCTCGCGGCGGCAGTTGCCGGCGCCATGCGCGTGGCGTTTCTTGGCGCGGGTCCGATCTTTGGAATTTCGCCGCATGAAGCGCTTGGCGGATGGGCGCTGTTGATTGCCTGTCTCGTTGGAGTTGCCGCCGGTTTGGCTTCGGGCGTTTTGACAACGCTTGTTTATTTGTTTGAAGACCTCTTTGAGAGACTGCCGATCCATTGGATGTGGTGGCCCATTTTCGGCGGGCTGGCGATCGGCATCGGCGGGTTGATCGATCCGCGCGTGTTGGGCGTGGGCTACCAGTTGATCCACCAATTATTGCGCGGCGAAATGATCGGCATGGCTGTCCTTGGGTTACTGGTCGTCAAAGCGCTCGTGTGGTCAATCGCGCTGGGCTCCGGCACATCGGGAGGCGTGCTCGCGCCGTTGCTCATCATGGGAGGCGCGCTCGGCGCGTTCTTCTCGCAATGGATTCCCTATGGCGATGCCGGCTTGTGGGCGCTCATCGGCATGGCGGCGATCATGGGCGGCACCATGCGCTCACCCCTGACCTCGATGGTGTTCGTGCTTGAACTCACCCACGATCTGAACGTGTTACCGGGGCTTTTGCTCGCCTGCATCCTCGCCGACGCGGTGACCGTTCTGCTCTTGCGGCGTTCCATCCTGACCGAAAAGGTGGCGCGGCGCGGGCATCACATTCTTCGCGAATATTCTGTCGACCCGTTCGCGTTAACGCGCGTGTCTGAAGTCATGGATAAGGAACCGGTCACGATCTCCGCCGTTACCACTGTTGCCGAATTTTCGGCGCGGATCGCGCGCGGCGATCCCCTTGTGGCGCGGCGGCAGGGCACTCCCATCGTGGATGGAAAAGGCGCGTTGCTGGGAATTCTCACCCGCAGTGATATCGTCCGCGCGTTGGAAGCGGACCCGAATGGAAGCCTCACCGTGTTGGAGGCGGGGAGCGGTACTTTAATTGTGGCTTTTCCGGACGAGTCGCTCAAAGTTGCCGTTGCCAGAATGTTGAGGCACGATATCGGGCGATTGCCCGTGGTGAGCCGGGACGATCAACGTCAACTGCTGGGGTATCTGGGCCGCACCGGGTTACTCGAAGCGCGTTTCCGAAATATTCGAGAAGAGGAACAGCGCGAGCGACGCTGGGACGTGGCGGGCAGGGCAAAATTAGCGACGCAGAAACGCAAAGGAAAAACCAGGTGATCGGTTGGTGAGTCTTCGATAGAAAACTCCCGCTTGACCCGCAGTCAGCGGGAGTTTTCTTATCTGACCTGCCACAACAAGCCATTCTCCCGAAGGACATCGGGACGATGTGAGGAGCGACGAAGAATCTCCACTGTTGCTCAAGGTGACATTTCATTACTTCAACGTCAGTAATGGATAAGCCAACCACACCACCATGTCACCCTGAGGGAGCGTGTTTTCGCGACCGAAGGGTCTCGGATGATCCTTTCAGAGATGCTTCGGGGCAAAGATCGCCCCTCAGCATGACATGAAATTATTATCCATTACTCACGTTACTTCAGGTGTAAGCGCTCCCGGTATTTTTCGAGGTATGATTATGTTCGCAAAGCACATCGAGGTCTTGCGCAAAATTTACCCGCACAAGGAAAACATGTCACGAAATAGAATCATTCTCGTCACAGTGGGCATCATGCTCAGCCTCTTCCTCGCTTCAATGGAATCCACCGTCGTTGCCACCGCCATGCCGACCATTGTCGGTCAACTGGGCGGGCTGGAAAATTACTCGTGGGTTTTTTCCGCGTTTATGCTGGCATCCACAACCACTGTCCCCCTCTACGGAAAACTTTCGGATATTTACGGCAGGCGCAAGTTGTATGTCTTTGCGATGGCGCTCTTCCTCGCGGGTTCTGTGCTGTGCGGCATGGCAACCACATTGACTCACCTGATCCTCGCGCGCGCGTTGCAGGGAATCGGCGCGGGCGGGATCATGCCGCTGGCGTTCATCCTCATCGGCGAAATGTTTTCGCTTGAACAACGCACCAAAATGCAGGGAGTATTTTCCGGCGTGTGGGGCGTCTCGTCGGTGGCGGGTCCGCTATTGGGCGGCTTCATCGTGGATCAACTTTCATGGCATTGGATCTTCTACATCAACGTGTTTCCCGGTCTGATCGCAGGGGCGTTGGTTGCTTTCGCGTGGCGGGATCAAGTCTACAGTCACGAAAGACCCGCTGTGGATTATGCCGGCGCGGCGTTGCTTTCGGCAAGCGTCGTCCTGCTCCTGCTTGGGTTGATGGAACTCGGCACGCCGCAAGGTTGGGTCTTTATCGCGTCTGCGGTTGTCCTCTTCGTGATCCTCTTTCGAGTGGAACGCCGCGCCGCCGACCCGATCCTGCCGCTGGCATTGTTTCGCGATAGACTTTTTTCCACCGCCACCTCGCACGGCTTGTTCACCGGTTGGGCAGTGTTCGGGACGATCTCATTCATCCCATTGTTCGTGCAATCGGTGCTGGGCGCAAGCCCCACGCAGGCGGGCGTGACCGTCACGCCGATGTTGTTGGGCTGGGTGGCATGCAGTATCTTCGGCTCGCGCATTTTGTTGAAAGTTGGCTATCGCCGCTTGAGCATCATTGGCACAAGCATATTTATCATCGGCGCGGCGCTGCTTGCCATTTTTGGCGCGGACGCAAGCCGCATCTTCGTAATGGTCTTCGTCACCCTGATGGGCATGGGCATGGGGCTTTCGATTCCCGCGTACGTGATTGCCGTGCAAACCACAGTGGAGCGGCGTCATCTCGGCGCGGCAACTTCGATGCTTCAATTCAGCCGCTCGATGGGTGGGACGTTGGGAGTCAGCGTGATGGGCGCCGCGTTAAGCGCGCGACTCGCCGCCAACCTAAACGCTTCAGGTCTGGACGTGGGGCTGATCTCCCAACTCCTCGACCCTCTCTCCAGTTCAGGCGGAGTTGTCGAGACGGGCGCGCGCCTCGCCATGGCAAATGCCATCCATCTTGTTTTTGTGATCGCTTTCATTGCCGCCGCGCTGGGATGGGTCGCCGCCATCTTTACGCCGCGTAAAGAGTTGAAGGATGATATCCGAACGGTTGCGCCCGCCATAGCAGACTAAACTCAAAATCTAATCCCCGCCAAACAAATGGCGGGGATTTTTTATTTGGAGATTCTTTCCATAAACTCATAGACTGCTGTTCCCAACACCACCACCACACTTTTCATTGCAACGCGACGACGCTTGTGGTGTTTTAGCGGTAAGGAATGAATTGTCACGGCAATATCCCTGCGTGGCGGCACACCACAAGGCAAAAGCCGTTCC
>JBGANO010000006.1:0-84420 GCA_044222305.1 Anaerolineales bacterium | reverse complement strand
AAATCAGTATAGACAAATAAAATTAATGCCGCCATATTTTGGCGTCCCGACGTGCGTATCCCCTATATATGGTGCGTCTCACCGATCAATTAAGGAATTCCTTGTTATTTCAACAACAATTCTTGATATATTTGATTCATTTCATCAGAAGGAGATACGTTCAATTCTTCTAGAACCATGGTTTTATATTCATGAAACAGACGGATTACAGCCGGTCGATCACCCAATGCTGCATGGGCCTTCATCTCCACTTGATAGATTGCCTCATTAAAACGGTTCTCTTTTAGCGCCATTTTGCAAGTTTCGAGACATTCCGGTAATTGATTTGTATCCAGGTATAACTGCGCCAGTTCCTCCAAGGCAGACCGGTAAATACGTCCCAGCCGCTCGCGTTCAATGTACACCCAATCTGCGTCGAGGTCAGATAGGTAAGGTCCTTCCACTAATTCCACAGCTTTTCGATACAACGCCAATCGTTCGATCGTATCTTGAGTTTGATATGCCTTCTTCAGGTATGACTCAAAGGCTTCGACGTCATATTCGTAGTCCATCTCCCGGTTGAATCGGTAATATTCATCCTCAAACATGATCGCATTCCTGCCTACGGCGCGTCGAAGCCAGTATATGGCATGTTTAAACCGGCCCTTGATGGCATCTGGGGCGTCTAGATCGGTCCATAATACCTCGGCAATATGTTCTTTTGTAACCGCTTCCTGTTTATAGAGAAAATAAAAGAATAAATCCCGGACCGACTGTGTCCTCCAATCAGAGACATTGACCGCCCTGCCGTTGACAACCACCTCGGCTCGCCCAAGCGCATGGATCTTAAGGTTGGCTGTCGGCATTTGAATGGATTGGGCCAGTCTTCGTAAAACTCTTCGAGTGGATGGCATTCTCTCTCTTAATTGCCGCGATTCATTTAGCAATCCACCTAACTGTTGTCCGATTTCGATGTCAATTTGCATGGGAGCCAGCCAAGAGGATGCTTGATGGAGGGCTATCAGCAGAGCATGTCCAGATTTATTGGTGGACTCCATGATTTTTTGGAATTCAGCCCGAACTTTCTCC
The DNA here is from genome assembly GCA_044222305.1 of Anaerolineales bacterium. Classification (GTDB taxonomy): domain Bacteria; phylum Chloroflexota; class Anaerolineae; order Anaerolineales; family Villigracilaceae; genus Defluviilinea. The sequence continues at coordinate 83,352 of JBGANO010000006.1, read as the reverse complement.
CTCTCCCCCAGCTGAGTATACGTTGCCATCAGCCAAATAACAGACCAACCATACTCTACTTCACGACCATCTTGTAAAAACTGCATCCTGCTATCATTCAGGTGTGCAACCGCCTTTTTAAGTTCGCCTCGTATGAAACGAAGTTTACCTTCAAGCAAGGACCACAAACCACGCTCATACCCCGATGGGTTAAATTTCAACTTCTTCCTGAATTGCTTGAGCAATTCATCAGCCATATCGGGTTCGATCTGCAAAAGCGCCAGGTTTGCTCGCGCCAGCATAAGGTAATTTGAGATAAAGACAATCGAGCCATTATTAGCCACAGTATCTGCCTGTTCGTATGCGCGGTTTGCGGCATCAAACTCTTCGATTTCAGTATACAAATCGCCTAACCCTGCAAGAATTAACGCCTCGGCATGTTGGTTTCGGCTATTCCGGGCACACTCCAGTCCTTCTTCGAATGTATCGGATGCAAATTCATATTCACCAAGTTGCAAATAAAGCACCGCAAGGTTGTTGAGCGTATCCGCCTGTGTATGGAGATTTTTTTCACGACGCAATCGGTTCAAAGCCTCCAGGTAGAGACTTTTTGCCGCGTCAACATCTCCAATAGCGGCACGAACCATGGCGGTTTCCACCAACAATATTGAGATGCTTCCCATTTCTTTGGTTTCACTATACAGGTGAAGGGCGTGCTCCAAATCATCTACGGCATCTCTGGATTGCCCCAATCGATAGTAATTCAAGCCTCTGATTCGTAACGCCTCTGCATACAGTGACTGCATAGACATGTCAATTTCAGCGATTCTTAATGCATCATCTACATCTTTAACTGAGTCGGCATATTTCCCCAACAAGCGTAACGCATGCGCCCGGCGGACAAGCGCAAGCGCAAGTCCGGCCTGATTCTCCTCCTTCTGATACGTTTCAACCGCAATATCGAGCAGGGCGCCGGCTTCTGGCAAATTTCCCTTGACGGCAGAGACCATGCCACGGAGCGAAATCAACCCCGGCTTCGAACGGACAACAGCCGGCGGCAGGCTGTTGATCCAGCCTTCCAGGGTGATCAACGCGGTTTGCAACATCGGCGTGCCAGCTCGTTCGATCAATTCGGCGAGCGCGTTCGGGTCGTTTAATTGTTTGCAGGTGTAATAGGCTTTTTCCCACTCGCCTTCTGCTTCATGGGCGGTAACCATTCTCTGCAGAATGGGAGGGATATCTTCCGGGTAGTCTTCCCGCAGGCGGGTTTGCAAAAACTCACGGAAGAGCGGATGGTAGCGGAGCCAGCGCCCATCTTCCAAAGGGAGAACGAACAGGTTTTTATCCAAAATGAAGCCCATGAGATTGAGCCAATTTTGGGGAGCGCCATAGAACGGACCCAATACGATCTCGCAAAACTCCGCGTTGAATTCTTCCGGCAGGCATGTTCGTATAAGAAACTCGCGCACATGCCGGGGTTGCTGGTCGAGCACCTGTTTACCCAAATAGGCAAACGCATCCTTGCCGGAAAATTGCACCTCGGTGGAATTGGAAAGGACCATGCCGGTGATCCACCCGCCCGATTTCTCCACAAATTCGTTCGCTTTGTCATCCGGTAAATACTTGTGGTGGTTCTGAATGTACAACGCCTGAACTTCGCGCGGCTGGAACGCCAGGTCGGTATGGTTCAACCCTTTTACTTGCTCACGCGCCACCATGAGGGTGACATCATCGAGTTCGGGCAGGGTGCGGGAGGAAATGATGAGGTGACAGTTCTCGTCCACCAGTTGCAGGAAGCGGTTAACCAGCGAAGCAATGACCGTCACATCATCCAACAAGTGAAAATCGTCGATGATCACGAAGTAATCGCCCTCAGCCTGGTCGTATAGCTCGTTCGTCAGGGTGACGAGAAGCGTTTCCGCATCGCTTTCCATCGACTTGAGGTTGTTCAACAATGGCTGGGAGGCTTCGCCCACTTTCGGGAAGCGCTCTGCCAGCGACGCGATCAGGTATGCCATGAACCTCTGTGGATCGCGGTCCAGCGGGTCTAACGCCAGCCAACACACCGGAACTTTTGCCTGTTGGGCAAGATCGATGAGCAATGACGTTTTTCCATACCCCGCGCTGGCAGAGAGCAGGATCAACTTGTTTTCCAGAAACCCGTTTATTTTTTCCAACAACCGCGGACGCGCGAGCAGTTCCCGCCGGCGATTCGGGACAATGATCTTCGTTTTGCTGATTGGGATGGATGATTTTGCCATTGCGTGAAATTGATTCTTCAAATTTTACCGATTCGCACAGATCGATTCGATCCGAATTTCATCACACTTTTATACTTTTAGGGAGATCTTAGTGTAAGGATTTTTTCAGTTCTCCCAACATTTGGGCATGGATACCGGGGGCTGTGGCAAGAATAGATAACGGAGGGGTCAGATAATCCTCGCCACCGTATACATTCGTTACGCGCGCGCCAGCCTCTTCACAGATCAACCCGCCTGCCGCCACATCCCACGGATGCAGGGAGAGCTCCCAGAACCCATCAAGGCGCCCCACGGCGGTGTATGCCAGGTCCAACGCCGCCGAGCCGAGCCGGCGCACGCCTTGCGTCAACTTGGCGAGGTGGTTGAAATTCGACATATTATCCAGTTTTGTATTCCATGTATCGTAGGGGAACCCGGTCACGAGCAGGCTCTTCTGCAATTCTGTGGTGGCGGCAGGCTTGATCCTTTTGCCGTTCAAGTTTGCTCCACTGCCGCGTTCGGCAGAGAACATCTCGTCACGGAGCGGGTCGTACACCGCGCCAAGCGTCAGGGCGCCGCGAAACGCGTAGGCGATGGAAACAGAAAAAATCGGGAGGTGATGCGCGTAATTCACCGTCCCATCCAGCGGATCGATGTACCAGATATGTTCATCATCCCCGTGAATCTCGCCGCTTTCCTCGGTGAAGAGGTGATGCCCGCTGAAATCGGATTGGATCTTGCTGAGCAGGAACGCCTCCGATTTGTGATCCACCTCGGTGACGAGGTCGATCACGCCTTTGTATTTCACCTGGTGTTCCTTGTCATATCCGTCGCGCAGGATCGCCCCCGCTCCTCGCGCAAGTTCTTCGATATACGCCAGCGTTGGTTGCATAAGTCTCCCAGAAAATGTTGCGGCGGGTTTTCGCCCGCCGCAATTGTGAATGAACTATTTTTTCAATTCGTCGAGCGTTTTGTAAATATCGTAGAGTTCGTTCTGTATTTCATCGCGGTCGCGCATCGATTGTTGTAACAGCGCTTCGAAAGCCGGTCTCTGGTCGGGGGGCAGGGTGCCGAGTAATCGCTCTGCCCGCGCGATCTGCGTGTTTTTATGACGCAGTTTGTTTTCAAGGCGCGTGCGATAGCCTTGATAGAATCTTTCCATATCCAGCGGCAGGGGTTGGGTGAACGGTTGCTGGGTGACAAGTTCGGCAACGGTGAGCAGGAAATCCTCGGTGTCGATGGGTTTTTCCATGAAGCGCGAGGCGCCGAGGCTCAGGGCAAAATCCTTATCCTCCGGCGTAACGTAGGTGGCGGAGAGAAAAACGACCGGGATGGCGCGCGTTTCGTGGTTGAGTCGCAACTTTTGCACAAAGGCATACCCGTCCAACTTGGGCATCAAAATATCGGTGATGATGAGCACGGGCCTTTGCCGCGCAATTACTTCGAGCGCTTCCTCCCCGTTGCGGGCGGTCATCACAGAATAGCCTTTAAATCGCAGGGTCACTTCGAGCAGTTCGAGAACATTGGGAACATCCTCGACGATCAGGATGGGTCCATACGCGGCGCACATAACTCGATTTTACCGTATCCGCAGGATGGGCAAACCCGCCTCATGCTCTGACATGAAACTGCTACAGTTCCCCGGTCTGATTCGCGCCTTCAACGACTCCTCTGCCAGTAAGGCAATCGCATTTGGGCTTTTTGTCCGCTAATCTGCGCGAATTTTCCTGAAAAGATTAGAGTGAATTCGTGGAGATTAGCGGATTCTCAAGAAAAACCCGGGTGTTTGGTGTCTAAATTTTCTAATGCGGTTGCCCTAACCCCGCCAGACGCGCGACCCCAATGCCGAACAGGCAAATTCCACAGCGATCTTTGCGGTTTGGTTCTTTTCATCAAGGATGGGATTCACTTCCACAACATCCATGCCGATGAGCTTACCGGTTTCTGCCACCACTTCACATGCCAGGTGTCCTTCTCGATAAGTTAACCCGCCGGGCACCGGCGTGCCCACGCCCGGAGCGAAACGCGGGTCGAGCGCATCAAGGTCCATCGAGAGGTAGATTCCATCCACATCCCGGCTGACGTGCGCGATGCATTGTTCCAGCGCGGCGACCATGCCGATGCGGTCCACTTGTTCCATGCTGAGGACAAGCGCCCCGGCAGAACGGAGGTTATCTTTTTCGCCGGGGTCGAGATCGCGCGCGCCGATGATGGCAACCTTCCCCGGGTCGATAGCTGGAACCGGTTCATCGTAGAGCGCAGTCAGGCGCGGGTCGCCGAAACCGCACAGCGCGGCAAGCGACATCCCGTGAATGTTTCCCGAAGGTGTGGTGAGGTGGGTGTTGAAGTCGCCGTGCGCATCCAGCCAGATGACTCCGATCTTCTTGTATTTCGCCGCGCCGCGCACAGACCCAATCGAAAGGCTGTGGTCGCCGCCTAACACCAGGGGAAAGCGACCATTCTGCATGGAGGTGGCAACCGCGCCCGCCACGCGCCGGCTCATCGGCACAATGCAGTCGATGTATTTGAGTTTGGGGTCGGTGATCGAACAGGTTTCCTGAATCGCCACTTCAATATTTCCCTTGTCCTCCACGCTATGCCCCAGTTTTTCGAGGCGCTGTCGAAGGCTTGAATAACGGATCGCGCTTGGTCCCATATCCACGCCGCGACGATCCGCGCCGAGGTCGATGGGCACGCCGATGATGTCTATTTGCATTGGTTGCTCCTAAAATGTATTTGTGTCCTTCTCGCCCTGGCGGTGAAAAAGACTCACAAGCTATGCATACATGGTCACTTTATTTTTACCGGCATCCTTCGAACGATATAACGCCCGGTCTGCGGCTTGCAGGACAAATTCATCCGTGTCGCCGTGTTGGGGATAGGATGCCACGCCCGCTGAAAAGGTAGCGCTTAACTTCATCCCTTCATATTCGATGGTGGTGTTCGTAAAATCCTGACGCCATGTTTCGGCGCGTTCATACGCTTTTTCGGGGGTGGCGCCGGGCATGAGGATCACAAACTCCTCCCCGCCGAAACGACAGACCACATCCCCTTTGCGCGTGTGTTGAACGAGGAACGCGGCGATCTTTTGCAGGATAATATCCCCGCATTTATGACCGTAGGTATCGTTGAACCTTTTGAAATTGTCCATATCCATGATGACCACGGAAAACGGGGTTCCATCGCGTTCCGCTCGCGCAACCTCCAGCGACAAAAATTCATTCATATAGCGGCGGTTGTATACCTCGGTCAATGGGTCGCGAATCGCCTGTTCCTGCAATTCATCGCGTAGTTTGTTGATCTCCTCCAATTGACGGGTGAGGGTTTCATTGGCAAAGGTAAGATCGTTTTCCAGCCATTTGTGTTCGGTGATATCGTGCGCCACGATCACGCGCCCTTCGAGTTGGTTCGCCGAATTGTACAACGCGGTCACTATCACTTCCAGCGTGCGCGACGGGTCGCCGGGGATCTGTATTTCCTCGCGCGCTTCATCGGCAACGAGGAAGTGGTGGAGAAGTTGGGGCCATTCGCGAAACACATCCAATGGGTCTTTGCCGACGATCTCGTCCATGCTTTTCCCCAATGTTTTCTGGGCAATGGTGTTCGCGTCCACGACAATATCATGAGCGTTTACCACAAAGACCATCTCAGGGATGTGTTCCAGCACAGAATGGCGCGCAATGGGAATGAGGTCGAAGATGCGAAGCCCGAACACGCCGATCACGATCAACACGGCGGAGACCATGAAAGAGATGGGCGTCAGGTCGATATGAAGAGCGGATTCGGGTAAAAAGCTGAGCGCCAGTTGATACGCCACGTTGACCAGAGTCGGAATCAAGACCGCGGCAATCAACACATACATCTGCCTGCGATAGATATTGCGGTGCTGTAGCGCTCGTCGGATGAGTAATGTAATCGCCGCCAGACTCACAAGATACGCATATAGGGCGGCAATAACATACCACGGTCCGCGCTCGATCATCAACGGTCCGCCGCCCTCAGAAACCTGCCTGACGGAGGCATAATACAAGTGGAACCACTGATTTGAAAACAGAAAGAGGAGAGAAATTCCCGGAATGATGAAGAATAATGAAGCAGTATATCGGTTTAGCCACCCATCCAGCCGGTTATAGCGCAGGGCAAAAAAGAACCAGAAAATTGGGACCGTGAGAATGCCGATGTTTTCAATTTTGAGCCACAGGAGTTTTTCTTCCAACGAGATGGAAAACGTGATCATCGCATAGGAAAAATTCCACACGGCGAGCATGACCAGCATGGCAAGCAATGACATTCGCCCGGGCGCATGCGGTCTGCGCGTCAGGAGGGCGGCAATGAACATAGCCCCCAGCGAGTTTATTAACAAGATCGAGGCAAAGATAATCCACTCAAGGCTCAAGGAAAAACACCTGCAGTTTAGATAAAAAAAGGCGGGTTTCCCCGTCTTTGCGGTTCAAGCAGTCCTATAATACCCTACATCCACCGAATACACCCTTCCACGTTTGATAACTTGACGGACCAAATTCGTTCCATAACGATAGCCCAAGTGACGATACTCCGGCGCGTTCAGGATTAACATATCCGCCTGTTTGCCGACTTCGATGGAGCCGATCAAATCGGACCTGCGGATTGCGTGCGCCGAATTGATGGTGGCGGCGGCGATGGCTTGGGCGGGCGTGATCTTCATGGCGCGACATGCCAGCGCGATGATAAATTGCATGGACTCGTTCCACGTGGTGCCGGGGTTGCAGTCGGTGGCGAGGGCGAAGTAGGCGTCGGCGGCGATCAACTTTTGCGCGGGGGTGTACTCTTTTTCAGCGAGTCCAAAAGGCGTGCCGGGGAGTGACACGGCAACTGTCTCTGATTTTCCCAGCGCGGCAATGTCCGCATCGGAGGTGACAACCAAATGATCCGCAGATGCCGCGCCCAACTCCACTGCAAGGGACGCGCCGCCGAGGTTGTCGAACTCGTCAGCGTGGATCTTGATGGGGAATCCCAGCGACCCAGCCGCACTCAGGATCTGACGCGATTGGGTTAAGTCGAAGGCTTTGGTCTCGCAGAACACATCCACAAATGGAAGTGAGAGGCGCGGCGCGTGAGTCTCCCACCATTGTTTGAGCATGGGCAACATCGTGTTGCTGACGAGATCGGTGTAGCCTTGCGGGTTGTCTTTGTATTCGGGCGGGATGGCGTGCGCGCCGAGGAACGTGATGGCGAGGTCGAGCGGCGATTCATCGTCGAGCGCGAGCAAGGCTTTGAGCAGGCGCAGTTCGGTGGCGGTTTGCAAGCCGTATCCCGTTTTGGCTTCGGCGGTGGTGGTGCCGTGGATGAACATGCGCAGAAGGCGGGAACGACTCTGCGTGATGAGAGTTTCCATGCTGGCGGCGCGCGTTTTCTTGACTGTTGAAATGATCCCGCCGCCCTCCGCGAGAATCTCAAGATACGGCTTGCCCGACATTTTTTTCTCGAACTCATCCGCGCGGTCACCCGCCCAAATGAGATGCGTGTGCGGGTCGACGAAGCCGGGCATGAGAACGCATCCACTGGCGTCGAGAGTCGGTTCGTCGGGATAGGATGCTTTGAGTTCGGGCGTCGTTCCAACGGCAACAATTTTTTCATTGTGAACAACAACTGCGCCATTTTCGATGATGCCGAGATTACCGAGGGCATGTCCGCGCTGGGGACCGCCTTGCAGGGTAAGAAGTTGGGAGGAGGAGTGGATGAGCATGGTGTAGAGAGTAGAGAGTAGAGAGTAGAGGATTAGAGAATTGGAGGATTAGAGAATGGGTGTTTTATTTTAGCAATTTTACAGACCGCGCGATCTCGCCCATGATCGGGAAGAGTTCTACGGTGAATTCCCTGGGTGTGACAAGTTGCGCCATGATTAGCGCGTCGCCTGTTTGGAAAACCAGCATGCGCGATTGGACGGAAATTGTGCCGCCAGTGGCTGTGGGCGCATCCTGGATAAATTCCATGACACCGATTTCCACGCCGCTGTCACTGGTCAAGACCAGTTCTTCCACCTCTATAATTTTCACGCCGTTCTTTTTCATTTCCGCCTCCATGGAACCGGTCACAAACGCGACCGGCAACCCAGTCAAAAATTTATCCTTGATGGCGGTGATCGTTAAGTTGGCGCTAAACCCTTTCACAAGGTACTTCGAATCCTTGTTGACGGCGATCACGCGGATCACATCGGGGTCGAGATTCTTGAACGCGTCTGCCGATTTCTTCAGATCAGGATTCTCCTCCGCCATGCTGTTCAGCACGTCGGTGATATCCTCCGCGCTGAGAGGGATGATGAACCAGTCGGAGGGAAGCGTAAGTTGAAAATTGTTGTCGTAGTCGATGAACACTGTCGTCCCGCCGGAGCCTTCACGGGTTTCGACCCCTGTCGGCGGCGGCGTTGGAGACGGCGTTTGTGTTGGAGTCGCGCTGGGTGTGGCGGTGGGACTCGGCGTGAATGTTTGCGTGGGCGTGGGTGTTTCGGTGGCGAAGATATTGGCGACATCTGAAAACCCGCATGATATGCCAGCCAACGAGAGAGTCAAAACGAAAACTGTAAAACCAAACAAACCCTTGCGTTTCATCGTATCCTCCTACAGACCGGAATGAAAACTCCCGGTCATTATAACCGGGAGGTGGATGCATGAACTTTCGTAAAACAGGGGTGTTGATCTTTCGATCAAATATTTCTCGCGCTTCGCGGGTCGAGGGCGTCGCGCAAGCCGTCGCCGATGAAGTTGATGCACAACACGGTCAGCATGATCATCATCCCCGGGAACAGCCATAACCACGGCGCGGTTTGCAGGTACTTGACCGCGCTATCCAGCATGTTGCCCCAACTGGCGGTGGGTGTCTGCACGCCGAGACCGAGGAAACTCACGTATGCCTCACTGGTGATGGCGTTGGCAACTCCCAAAGTGGAGGAGACGATGATGGGCGCGATGGTGTTGGGCAACAGGTGTTTGAAAATGATGCGCGCGTCTGAAACGCCGAGGGCGCGCGAGGCAGAGATGTAATCCATTTCTTTCAGCGAGAGCACGTTCGCGCGGACGATACGCGCGAGGTACATCCAGCTGGTAAACCCGATCACGAGGATGATCACAACCACGCTCCCGCTGAATGCGCGCCCGAGGAAATGAATCTCGGGAACACTGCCGCCGATGGCTTTCGATAGAACGATCAATAGGAACAGGCTGGGAATGATCAGCATGGCTTCGGTAATGCGCATGAGGAAATCGTCCACCCAGCCGCCGAAATATCCCGCGACCGCGCCGACCAGAACGCCCACCACCACCTCGACGATCACGGCAAAAATTCCAATGGTGAGCGAGATCTGTCCGCCATAAATGGTGCGGGCAAGGATATCGCGCCCGATCGTGTCGGTGCCAAACGGGTGCTCGCGCGAGGGCGGCTGGAGTTTCTGCGCGGTGTCGTTGCAATTGGCGTATGCTTCGGCGGTTAAAAATTCGCCGGTGGGCGCGCAAATGCCGCGCGAGAATACAAGCCCTCCCAGCCAAATATAAAGGAGCAATATGACCATGCCACCGAGGGCGAAGAGCGCGGCTTTATGCCTGCGAAACCTGCGCCACATCAATTGACCGGGGGTGAGTGGCTGGTTTTTCAGGCTATCGCTGGCTGGTGTTTCAGGGAGCGTGATCGTCGTCATTTGGGATTCTCCCGGTTAGTCGATTCGGATGCGCGGGTCAAGGAATGAATAGGCAATGTCGGTGATCAGTTGAAAAAACACCACCGCCAAGCCTGTCTGCATTAAGATGCCCATCAACACCGGGAAATCCGATTGCGAAATGGATGTGACGAACAACCGCCCGGTGCCGGGCCAGGCAAAGATCGTTTCGGTCAGCACGGCGCCGGCGAGCAGGAAGGGAATATCCAAACCGATGAGCGTGACGAACGGCAAGGTCGCGTTACGCAGGGCATGTTTGATCACGACTACGTGTTTTTGCAACCCTTTGGCGCGCGCGGCGCGGATGTAGTCCAACCCGAGCACTTCCAACATGGAGGAGCGCACGTAACGGCTGTACCCGGCAATGCTGATGATCGAGAGGGAAACCACCGGCAGGATCATGTGCAGGGCAACCTGCCCCGGTGTGCGCCCAACCTGCGGATCGAACATGCCGACAGTGGGAAGGTAAGGCAACCCCCATTCTTTGAAATTGATGCTAAACAAATACATGAGTAACAATGCCAGCAGGGGAATCGGCATGGCATAACCGATGAATGAAAACCCGGTGAAGAGGTTGTCGAACAGCGAATATTGGCGCACTGCCGAATAGACCCCGAAGGCGAGCGAGAAAACAATAATGACGATTTCAACCACCCCCATCAACAACAAGGTGTTGGGCAGTCGTTCGGTGACGAGTTCGGAAACAGGGCGTTTGTTGATGAGCGAATTTCCAAAATCGCCGCGCAGAACCCCCAGGCGTTTGCCCGGCGTTTCAGGGATGCCGTCTCCATCCATGTCGATTTTCATCCAGTCGTTGCCGGCAAGCCACACTACGTATTGAATGTAGACGGGTTGATCCAGCCCCAATTGGCGGCGGAGGCGCTCTCTGTCGGCAGGCTTGGGAGGCGTGCGCACTCCCAGCGAAGCGATCGGGTCGCCGAATGCCTGCATCAAAAGGAATAATACCAGGCTGATCAAGAATAGCTGAGGGATGGACTGAAGGAGACGCCGAATGATGTAGTTGACCATGACGACCGCCTGTGTTGTAACAAATCAGCGGACAGGGTGACCTCGGTCATCCTGTCCGCTGGTAACTTTGTTGACTTATTCGATAATCGACCATTCGTGCGCGTTCCAGAATGGCGATGCCCCGGAGAATTTCACTCCTTGCAGGCGATTGCTTATAGCCCAGAGGTCGGGGTCCTTCCACATGCCCACCCAAACCACATTGTCGAACATGATCTGTCCGATCTGGTAATAGAGTTGCTTGCGCGCTTCCGGGTCGGTCTCGGTGGCTTGCTGGTCGAACAACGCGTCCAATTCGGGGTTGCAGTAGCTCTGCCAGTTTCCACCGTCCGGGTTATCCGGTCCGACAACTTGCGAACACAGCCAGTAGGAGGATTGTTCCGGGTCGGGGAAGCTGGTTACATCCGACCATTCAGCAATGTCGTAGTTGCCGGTCGCGATCGGACCGCCATCCGCATAACTGTTGAAGAAATCATCGCCGTAGTTCACTATTTCCACGCCGATGCCAGCCTGTGCCCACATTTGTTGCACCACGGCTTGCACATCCTTGCGAAGTTGGCGCTGATTAGAAATATAACGCAATACGAGTTCCACGCCGTCTTTATCGCGCGTGCCGTCGCCATTGGAATCTTTCCATCCCGCCGCATCAAGCAGACTGCCCGCTTCCTCCGCGTCGTAGGGATAGGGTGAAATATCGGGGTTTCCGTATGGGGGAGTGCTGTCCCAGAAAGTGGCGGGAACGGTGGTCAGCCCGCCGAGCAAATCGTTAACGATCTTCTCGCGATTGGTCGCCAACACAATTGCCTTACGCACATTCACATCCAGCATGGCGGGGTGAGCGGTTTCAGGGTTGAAATTCAAGAACCAGCCCTCATCGTAGCCGGAGGGTTGCGTCACAAATTTTGCCTTGCCGCTGGTGTTGATGGCGTCCGCTTGCGACCAATCGAGAAACGTCGCGATGTCCGTGTCGCCCGCAAGGATGGCGACCTCTTGCGCGGCATCGTCCGCCATGCGGATGAACACCTGCTGTAACTTCGCGGGATGAATCCAATTCGGGTTTGCTTCGAAGATCATGTGGCTGTCGGTTTCCCATTCTTTGAAGACGAACGGACCAACGCCAACCGTCGGCGCGGTATTCCACGCGGCGTTATCCAGCGTGCCATCCGCGTCAAACACCGGGCGCAACACGTGTTCCGGCAGAACGCCGGTGTTGAACAAAGTGGTCAGCCAGGCGGCAAACGGCGCGTTGAAGTTAACCACCAGCGTGTGATCGTCAGGCGCTTCCATGCTGGTCACATAATCCGCGTATGGGTAAGTGCTATTGACGACATTCTTATCCGACACGAACATTTCGTAGGTGAAGATGAAATCGTTCGCGGTGACGGGTTCGCCGTCGCTCCATAGAACATCGTCGCGTAATTTGATCGTCAGGGTCTGACCATCCGCGCTCATTCCGCCGTTCTCGGTGGTAGGAATCTCGGCGGCAATTTCGAGCACCGGGTTGTTATTTGAGTCGAACGACCACAAGCCTTTCAGCCACAATTGCGTGGTAATGCTCGAAAACCATTGGTTTTGGTATAAGGGGCTGAGCGTGGTCGGCTGTTGCACAAAGGTGACAACGGCGATGCCGCTCTGAACGGGCGCTGCCGGTTCGGTAGCCGCGGGTTCCGTCGCTTCGGGCGCCGCCGGTTCGGTGGCAACGGCTGGGGGTTCGGTTTCGGCGCCTCCGCCGCAAGCCGCCAACACCATGCTCGCGAGAACGAGCAGAGACAGTAAAACGTGCAGGTTTCGTTTCATGATTCTCCTCCAAGAGAGATGGATTCTGTTTTTCGATGCGTGGGTAAACGAATAGAGAGACATCTGTGTCGGGCAACCTCCTGCTATACAAAATTAGATAGCAATCATCATTCTGCCAGCGGATGAGAACGATTCTTCCGACGGGGCGGGTTGATACACGACTGCAGCGTTCGCTAACTGACGTGCGCCAGGCGCGGGTCGAGCGCGTCGCGCAGGCCGTCGCCGAGTAAATTGAAAGCAAGGACGGTTAACATGATTGCCACACCAGGGATCACAACGAGGTGTGGGGCATTGAATAAACTGTTGCGCTCCTCCCCGAGCATCAACCCCCACTCCGGGGTTGGGGGAGCGGCGCCAAGCCCAAGGAAGGAAAGAGCCGCCGCGTCCAAAATGGCGGAGGCGATTCCCAAGGTTGCCTGAACAATCAGCGGGGTCAACGCGTTTGGAAGCACATGTCCCATCAAAATTTCCAACGGCGAAGAACCCAGGGCGCGGGAAGCGGAGATGAAATCCTGTTCCTTGACCTGTAACACACTGGCGCGCACAATACGCGCGTATACGGGAATGGATACGAATGCAATGGCAAGCAGGGCGTTGATCAAGCCGGGTCCCAGCACTGCCACAATGGCGATCGACAAGAGCAAGCTTGGGAACGCCAGTAAAACATCCATAACCCGCATGATAATGTTATCCGTCCATCCGCCGACAAACCCAGCCACTGCCCCGAGAATGACGCCTACAATAATGGCAAACGTCACGGTGGACACACCGATCTGAAGCGAAAGTCGTGAGCCATAAATGATGCGCGAAAGCATATCGCGCTGGTTGCCATCAATACCGAAGATGTGTTGAGGCTCATCGGCAGGACAATTGTTGAGCATGTGAATACACGGCGGAGTCCGGCGCTTCACATCGCGCAACGGCTTGATCGGATCGTAGGGCGCGATGTGCGGGGCAAAAATCGCGATCAACGTGAGCATGCTCAAAATGAACATGCCCACCTGCGCCGAACGGTGGCGGAACAATCTGCGCAACATATTTTGCAAGGGTGTGCGCGAAACAACAGTAGTGAGTGGTTCGAGTTGGATGGGGGCGGCTGTGGATGACATAGGATACTTCGCGCTAGTGCATGCGCACGCGCGGGTCTAAAAACCCATAAGAGAGATCGACCAGTAAATTTACGAACACAAAAATAACAGAAATAATAACGGTGAATGCCTGCACCACCGCGTAATCGCGCGAGAGGATCGCGCTGACCAGTTGTGTGCCAACGCCAGGCAGGGCGAAGACTGTCTCGGTCAACACCGCGCCTCCCATTAAACCTCCCACAGACAAGCCCACAACCGTCACGATGGGGAGTGTGGCGTTGCGCATGGCATGTTTGAAGATGACGACCCGCTCGGTCAACCCCTTGGCGCGCGCGGTGCGGATGTAATCCAACCCCAGCACTTCAAGCAGGCTTGAACGCGTCATGCGGGCAATAATGGATAAGGGAATGGTGCCAACGGCGATGCACGGCAAGATCAAATGCCAAAGAGCATCCTTTAATACTGCGAAATTACCGGTTACAAACGAATTAAAGATAACGGAATGGGATAAGAGCAAGACCAGCGCGCTGGGTTCCTGGATCCCCCAAGTCTCCGCGAGCGGCGGAATTGAAATCCCGGCAGAGAGCCGGCCGGAAGGAGGGATCCACAACGGAGTATCCTTCAGCAGAATGGCAAACAGATAAGCCAGCATCAAACCCAGCCAAAAGACCGGCATCGAAACGCCAACGTTCGCGCCCATCATGGTCCCCACATCGATGGCGGTGTTGCGGCGCACTGCGGAAATCACGCCGAACAGGATTCCAAACGTTGTGGAAAACAACATGGCGCCGATGGTCACTTCGATGGTCATCGGCAATCGCTCGATAATGATTTGCTGAACCGGGCGGCTATCCTTCAGAGATTCACCGAAGTTGCCGCGTGTGATCTCACCCAGATACCTCACAAACTGGACCGCGATCGGATCGTTCAACCCCATGCGTTCGCTGAACTCGTCGCATTGTTGCTTGGTTGCCTTCTCGCCAAGGATTGCATAGCACGGGTCACCGGGCAGAATGCGCGCAAGCGCGAACGTCACGAAAGTGATGCCAAAAAGGACTGGCAATGTAAGCAGAAACCGTCGAATTAAAAACTGTGACATGGGGAATGTTAATGTTACTGTGTGCCCTGAGTTTCACAAAACACCCAGGGCACACAGAATTTATTGAACCATCAACCGCCGGGATTATTTAGGCGCATTGATGAACTGGGCAAAGAACCCGGTGAAGTATTCGAACACACCGCTATTGCCTTTATGATTCGGGCTGGCGGCATCCCACCAGGCGCCGTAGGTCGCTACGACGTCATTCGCGTCGAAGGTCGCGCCATTGTGGAAGGTCACGCCTTCGCGCAGGGTGAAGGTCCACTCACTGCCGTCGGTGTTCGATGACCATTCGGTGGCAAGCGCCGGAATAGGCGCCACGCCGCCGAACTCATACCCAAGCAGGGAATCGTAGATCTGTTCACAGGCGCGCAGGGTTTCGCCGTCGGTTTCATCCTGGCAGGCGAGCATGATCGGTTCAGCGCTCTGAACCCACACAAGTTGCCCGGATTCGGTGGTCATCTGCTCGAAGTTTTCATTCAGCGGGCCCATCACCACGTTACCAACATTGGCGAGCATCGCATTCGCGGTCGAACCATGCGCCACAGGGATCACCGGCACATGCTCTTTGATCAACGCGTTCACAGCGTCATAGTGCTCCTGGCGCGCGGCTGGGTCGCCCAACTGCGCGGCGGCTTTGATCTCTTCCACCAGGTCGGGCCACTCGTTACCGAAACGTTGCGCATTGCTTGCGAAGTGGTAGTCATAGAAGTTGGTGGAGTCGGGATAATCCATACCCCAACCGAGCAGGTAGAAACCCTGTTCGCCAGCCGCCACAGATTCAAGGAACGGACCGGATTCCATCTTGTTGATAGTGAGGGTGACACCGATCTCGGCGAGCTGAGCCTGAATTTCCTGCGCCACCTGGTTTACGTTCGGCAGGTAGACGCGCACAACATCGCGGTAGGAAAGCGTTGTCTCAAAACCGTTCGGGAAACCCGCTTCGGCAAGTAACGCTTTGGCGGCCGCGGGATCATAGTCGTACCAGGTCGCGCCGTCGCCGCTGGTGCTATAACCAGGCAGGAATGAGGGAGGCACAAACTGTTGGGCAACCTCGGAACCAGCCGGGTAGAACGTATCTACGATCTGCTTTTTATTGATCGCCATTGCCACAGCCTGGCGGACCTTGTCGTTATCGAACGGAGCAATCGTATTGTTCAAACCGATGTAGAAGATATTGCCTGTCTGGAAGGGGTATAACTTGAGATTCGGGTCGGCTTCGATGGTTGCAAAGTCGTCGGAAGAAGGCAGGAAGATGCCATCCGCCGCGCCGGATTGCAATTCAAGGAGGCGAGCCGATGCTTCGGCTGACCAGCGGAAGATCAGCGTTTGGTTGGCAGGCGCATCGCCCCAGAAGTTGGGGTTCGCTTCGAAGGTGATGTGATCGCCGCGCACCCACTCTTTGACCATATAGGGACCAGTTCCGTTGGGAGCTTCGCTCATCTTGGCAGAATCGCCGCCCGTTTCGTTCAGGTAGTCAGCATCCTGAATGGCAAAGGCTGCGAAGGCAACTTTCGAGAGGAACGCAGGATCCGGATAGCACAGGCTGAATTTGACGGTATACGCATCCACCGCTTCGATGGATTTGAATTCGCCGCCGTAATCACAACTTTCTGTGGAAACGGAGGTGCCTTCGAAAGCGGGCATTGCGGGTTCTGTGGGCGCTTCCGTCGGGGCTGCGGTGGGCGGGGCGGCCGGTTCTTCGGTCGCAACCTGGGTGGCGACGGGTCCGCCGCCGCACGCCGCAAGGATCAAGCTCGCGAGAACGAGCAGTGACATCAAACTGAATAGGTTTCGTTTCACGTTTCTCCTCCTAAGAGAAATTTGGTTTGGATTTGTTAACTTATATCGATGGGGGAATCGGAATGCTTTTGCGAGAGGATGCCTCCTTTCGGATAATGGGCAGATTATACAGCAAAAGAAAGATTAGTAAACGGGTAAGGGGACGCCCAACCCATTTAACACTACTTGAGAGGGGTTTTTGTGCCACCACCCGGGAACTTTTGTATGGCATGCGGGGCATTTCCCATCGCCGGTGATGTGATACTCCTGAATGATATAACTCCGTCTCTTCACCAGTTTGAAATTGCACGCCGGGCAAAAGGTATCTTCATACTCCCCAACTTGTCCCGGCAGATTCCCCGCGTACACGAATCGCAGACCGGCCTCGCGCCCGATATCCGCCGCGCGGATAAGAGTCTTCGCGTCGGTGTTATCGGGGTCGATCATCTTGTACTCTTTATGGAACGCGGTCACATGCCACGGAATATCTTTTGAAACGCCCGCGATGAATCGCGCCGCATCCCACAACTCTTCATTTGAATCGTTGAAGCCGGGAATTGTCAGTGTCACGATCTCCACCCACAGACCCGCATCGTACGCGCGTTTGATTCCATCCAATGTGTTTTGCAAAACGCCGCCGAGTTTGCGATAATTTTTATCCTGCATACATTTCAAATCCACCTTGTACGCCGAAATATACGGGCGGATATATTCCATCACCTCTGGCGTGTTATTGCCGTTGGAAACATAGGCGCACATGAGCCCCGCCTTCTTTGCCTCTTTGAAAATTTCCACCGCCCACTCGCTGGTGATCAATGGTTCGTTGTACGAGGAAACGACAATCGAAGCGTTTGTTTTTCTTGCATGATCAACCATCCCTTGCGGAGAAATTTTGCGGATCAAATTCACAGAAGCATCTGAATTGGAATCCCGCATCGCCTGTGAGGTCAACCAATTTTGGCAGTATCCGCAATGATAATCGCATCCCAACATCCCAAACGTCAACGCGTTGACGCTGGGCAGAACATGAAAGAACGGCTTCTTTTCCACAGGGTCGCTTTGAAGCGCGGCAACGTATCCATGCGGCACGCGCAGTTCACCGTCCCGGTTGAAGCGCACCTGACAAATCCCGCGTTTCCCATCGCGGATCACACAGCGATGTCCGCACGCAAAGCATCGTAATTCCTTGTTGGGCAGTTTTTCATACAAGTCCCCGGTCACGGTCAGCGTATCCAACAACTCGCCGATTGAAGTCGTCATACAGCCTCTTCCTTTATAATACACCCATGCTCACCGTTTGTATACAAGCCGGCGGCGCGTCCTTGCGCATGGGCGAAGACAAAGCCCTCAAACCATTTCTTGGGCGTCCCCTTATCCAACGCGTGGTGGAAAGACTGCAAAGAATCGCGGATGAAATCATCGTGACGACGAATCATCCTGACGATTTTACTTTTCTCGAGCTTCGCCTCTTTCCGGATGTGAAGCCGGGTCGCGGCGCCCTCGGCGGACTCTACACCGCGATCGCTTCCGCCGCGCATCCGATGGTCGCCGTGATCGCCTGCGACATGCCCTTCGCCAACGCAAAACTAATTCAAGCCTCTGTCAACATTGTGGATATAGAAAACGTCGATGTCGTCATCGCCAAAGGCGAGGAGGGCTACGAGCCGCTTCACGCGCTCTATCGCCGCGAGACCTGCCTGCCCGCGATTGAATCCGCCATTAACGCCGATCAATGGAAGGTCATCGCATGGTTCCCGCACGTGAAGGTGAGAGTGTTGACCTCCGACGAGCTCAAATCCGCAGACCCTGCCGGTCTCGCGTTTTGGAATGTGAACACTCCCGAAGAATTTGCAAAAGCGGAGAACTTGGCAAGCAACAATCCCGAGAAGATGTAGTAAACCATCACCTCTTCGAGGCTATAACTTTTTACGGCTCTACTGTTTTTTAACGGGAACCCTTTTAAATACAAAGGCTTGCATTGAGCTTGCCGAAATGACGCGACGATCATAAAGGCTGCCCTGAGTCTGTCGAAGGAAAAATCGCAAGGAATCTAATTCCCGTTTTTCCTTCGTGTACTTTGTGTCCTTTGTGGTGAGGCGCTTTCTCGTTAAATTACAAGACCCTTTTTACAAGAGGAAACCATGACTTACGATATCAACTCAGTACGACGCCAATTCCCCGCGCTCAACCGCCCCGAAATTTTCTTCGACAATCCAGGCGGGACGCAGATCGCGAAACCATCCCTCGACCGTGTCACCCGCTACTTGATCGAGAGCAATGCCAACCACGAAGGCGCGTTTGCCACGAGCATCGCCTCCGATGCGGTTTTGGACGAGGCGCATCGCGCCATGGCTGATTTTTACAATGCGGCATCTCCGGAAGAAATTGTCTTTGGCAACAACATGACCACCATTACCCTCCATCTCAGCCGCTCACTCTCGCGCGAGTGGAAGGAAGGCGATGAAATCGTCGTCACCCGCCTGGATCACGACGCCAATGTAACGCCCTGGGTATTGGCCGCGCAGGACCGCGGAGTAAAGGTCAATTGGGTGGACTTCGACGTGGAAGAAGGCACGCTCAACATGGACGATGTGCACAAAGCGCTCGAACGAAAGCCCAAACTTCTGGCGGTTGGCTATGCCTCGAACTCCCTGGGTACGATCAACCCGGTCAAGAAGATTATCGATATGGCGCATGAGGCTGGCGCATTGGTATATATCGACGCGGTTCAATATGCCCCGCATGGTCCGATCAATGTGCAAAAATTGGATTGCGATTTCCTGATCTCTTCCGCTTATAAATTTTTCGGAACCCATTCGGCGATCTTATATGGAAAGCGCAATTTGTTGGAAGAACTCTATGCCTACAAAGTCCGCCCTGCCACCAATCACCTGCCGGGAAAATTTGAAACCGGCACACAAAACCACGAAGGCATTGCCGGGGTCTTGGGTGTCATCGAATACTTCGAATGGGTTGGCAGGGAATTTGGAGGCGAGTACGTTGAAGGGCTTGGCGGGGAGAATTATCAAGGGCGCCGATTGGAACTAAAAAAGGCCATGTCAGCCATTCATGCCTATGAGTTTGAACTGAGCAAGGCACTGCTTTCTGCCCTCAACGATGTTCCCGGCTTGCGGCTCTACGGGTTGAATGATATCCGCCGACTGGAGGAGCGCGTCGCTACATTTTCATTCCGCTTGAACAATATACACCCACGTGTGGTTGCAGAAAAACTAGCCGGGGAGGGAATCTTTGTGTGGGATGGAAACTACTATGCCCTCAATGTCTCTGAAAGGCTTGGCGTGGAAGAGCAGGGCGGCATGGTGCGGGTCGGCGCCGCTCATTACAACACATTGGAAGAAGTTGCCAGACTCAAGGATGCCTTGATCAAGATCGCGGCAGGTTAAGTACGGCAAGATTTATCTTGCCCGCAACACTCCCATCAGACAAGTTGGCGTTGGGAAACGCCAACTACATGCGGTTACGTTATTAGACTTTATCGGTAATAAGCCGAACGAACTTTTTTGGACGCAGAAAACGCAGATTTTTTTCTTTGAATCAGCGTTAATCAGCGTTTTCACCGCGCTTGCGTTCGGTGCGAGTGTCTGCGTCCTGTTTTTATTTCTGACTCTCTACCGTACATTTGCACCGCTAAGCTCGCAAAGAAAACCTGTTTAACTTGGCGACCTTAGCGTGCTTTGCGGTAAAAATCTTCTCATGTACGGTAGAGAAATTTCTGATAGAGTCTATTATCTTGCCCGCAACACTTCCATCAAACAAGATTCGATTTCGGCTTGCGTGGGGATTCCCTCCAGCCCAACGCGCGTGACAGAAATAGAAGCGATCAATGTGGCAAAGCGCGCCGCCTCCCATGGGTCGCGCGTCCTGAACAATCGGATAAAAAATGCTGTTGCAAACACATCGCCCGCGCCGGTCGCATCCACCTCGTTCACCTCCGGCGCGCGGAAGCGGCGGCGATCTCCGTTCCAGTGCAAGACGCATCCCTCCGCGCCTTCGGTGACCACCAGCATCCGCGTTTGATGCGCCATCTGTTCGATGAGTTCGTGATCGCCGTTCACATCTTCGCGGCTGATGACGACCGCGTTCGCTTTTTGCAAAAGAGATTCTGATGCTGACCATTCACTGCGCGAGACGCGCCCGCTTGAATCCCATTGTCTCATCCATCCTTGCGGGGTGACGGCGAGAAGCGCGGGCGAAAAATCGTTTGGTAAGGATGAATCGATTTCATTCGCGATCGGCGCGAGATGGATGATCGAAGCATTGTGCCACGATGCTGGCACGGAATCGAGATCGATCTTTTCGGCTTGCGCGCGCAAATATTGCGCGCGCCCAGAGTCTGTATACATATTTTCAAATATTGTGCTGTGCGTGGATTCAATGGAGATGAAAGGAATGCCATCCAACGCGCCGAGCGGGGTTTCTTTTCCAACCGCGGTAACAATTCCCACTTTCATTCCCAATGCGCGCGCCGTCAATGCGGAGTAGGCAACGGTCCCGCCGAGTCTGGCTCCGTTCGCGGTGAGATCATGCGCCACATGACCGATCGCGAGATAGTCCACTGCTTCGAGCGAATCCAGAGTGCGCATGAGCGGATTATACTCGCCGCCCCGTTAAAAGACTTTCCTCTTTCGTCTTTTACGAAGAAAGAAGAAAGAGGAAAGGAAAATTCTGCTTGAGGGGGTGTGGGTCATCCGTCTTTGGGGACGATCGTCACTTTGCGGTGAGGCTCCACGCCGGCGCTTTCTGTTTTTACATCGGGGTGATCGCGCAGGGCAATGTGGATGACGCGCCTCTCGCCGGAGGGCATGGGTTCGAGCGATTGCTTCTTTCCGTTTTTCGCAACCTGATCTGCCATGCGCATTGCCATTTGGATCAATTGCTTTTCGCGGCGGTTACGGTAGCCTTCCACATCCACCGACAATTGCACCCATTCGCCTACTTCCTTGCCAGCCACGAGAGAGGCAATGTATTGAAACGCATTCAGTGTCTCTGAATGACGCCCGATCAGCACGCTCAGGTCGTCGCCGCGAATATCCACGTGAATGTTGCGCCGCCCGTCGCGGTCGCGCTCAGCATAATGCGCCGAGACTTGCGCTTCGAGATTCATCAAATGGATCAACTTTGAAACAGCCGCTTCCGTTTTGTCGAGGACAACATCGTGTTCGATCTCGTCCTGCGATTTTTCGTCAGGCTGGGATTCGGCCGGCTGGACTGGGGCAGGCTTCCCCTGCGGTTGAACCGCGCGCGGCTTCGCTTCCATCGCCGGTCTGGCTGGTTCCTCCGTAGCCGCCGGCATCCCGCCTTCGGGGATCACCGTCAACTTGACGCGCACCTGCGTTTTGCCCAGCCCGAACAACCCTTTTGTGCCGGCGTCCAACACTTCAATGCTGACGCGGTCTGCGGTGAGACCCAGTTGCGCCAGCCCTTGCGCGAGGGCTTCCTCCACAGTGGGTGCGATGATTTCGAGTGTGGTTCTTTCGTTCATGCCCGCCTCCTTTGAAGTTAGGATTTTTGCCCGCCGGGCAACAGGTTGCGCCAGTTTACCTTGCCCATCAAGGCATATTGCACGATGCTCAAGATATTGCTGGCGACGAAATAGATGGAAAGCCCGGAGGCATAGTTGACCGAGAATAGAAACAACATGACCGGCATGTAGATGCTCATCATGCGCGCCGTTGCCGCCGATTGATCGCCGGGGGTCGAGGAGACCGGCATGGTGAGTTTGCTCTGGATGTAGGTGGTGAGCGCCACCGTCAACGCCAGGATCGGAATGCCCACCCCGAAAATGATCGTGCGTTCCGGCAAGCCCAGGTCGATCCACAAAAATTTGCTGTTGAGCGGCACCAGCGAAGCCACGTTTTGAAACGAGTACAAACTATTCGAAAGTTTGAGAATGCTCAACGGCGTGGAACCGATGGCGTACGTGATGCTTGGGATGAGGGCAAACAGGATCGGGAATTGGATGAGTGTGGGGAGGCAGGACCCGAACGGGTTGATGCCTTTCTCGCGGTAGACGCGCATTTGTTCCTGCGCGAGTTTCTCGCGGTCTTTGGCGTATTTTTTCTGGATGGCGAGCCAATCCTTGTCGTTCTGCATATCCTGCATGGCTTTGGCGCCTTTCATCTGTTGGGCGTTGAGGGGCCACGTGATGAGACGGATCAACACCGTGAGCAGGATGATGGCAATGCCGAAACTTTTGCCGACAAAGGTGTAGATGAAGATCAGGATGTTGACAACGAAGTTGATGACCGCGCTGAAGTTGGTGAATGCCAATACGAGAATGGCGATGACCGCGATGGTTTTCACCGTTTCGGTGGCGAAGCCCTTCGGGAGTTCGGGTCGTTGCGCCTGGGTTTGATTACCGGGATTTTTCATGTGTCGGTTGCTCTTACTTTCCTGAGAAGGTCCATTTCTCGTCGCTTTCGGCATCGAGGGCTACGAGATAATAATCCGATTCCAAATAGGCGACAAGCACAAAGTCGCCTGCCATCACCGGGGTGGTGTAGGCTTTGCCCTTTGTTGCGGGTTTGTACCATTCTTCGAAGTCGCCATCCGTGTTGAAGGAGTAGACGCCGCCCGATTCGGTTGCAACCAGGATTTGGTCGCCGTAAACCAGCGGGCTGGCGGTAATGACAGAGTCGGGTTGCGCTTCCCAGTTCAGCGTGCCTTCCGCAGTGTTGAAGGAATAGACGTAGCCTTCTACATCGCCGAAGTATAGGTTATCTCCGTTGGCAACCGGGGTTCCCCAGATCCAGCCTTTGGTATCCAATACCGGTTCGTGCGCGCCGGTGGCGGGATCGAAGCGCTCCAGTTGTTTGGCGAGCGAGCCGACGTATAACATGCCGTCTGAGCCGAGCGCCGCGCCGCCGGGTACTGCGCCGCCGAGGTCTTCGTGCCAGAGAACATCATAGGTTTCGAGGTCGATGGCGATCACGCTTTTATCCAATGAGGTGACGAAGAGGCGTTCGCCGTCGGTGACGGGTTGCGCCCACAAGCGGGCTTCCTCTTTGGATGATTCGGATACCGTGATCGTTTCGATGGCTTGTTTTTCAGATTTTCCATCCGTCAGGTCCAGCACGTAGACATTGCCGTCCGAGTTCGGCGCGAACAGGCGGTCGCCAATCACAAGCGGGGGGGCGATCCATAATCCATGCACGGCTGAAAATTTCCATTTGATGCTGGGGGTCTGTTTTTCAAAATCAACATCATTCGGGTCCACGGCATACATGATGTGTTTACTGCTCGAATCGAGAATGATCACCAGTCCGTCTGCGGTGACCACCGGGTTCGTAATGTACATGTTTGGGCTTTTGCCAAACGAAAAAATCCCGCCGGAACTTTCACCGGAGAACTTCCACAATTGCTTTCCGCTTTTCGCGTCCACGGCATAGACCGTGTTGGTGTTTGCCAGATACGCCACATCGCCGCTGGCAGATAAACCGGGCCACGCCACGGCTCCTGTGCACCCGCTCAGAAAAACAGCCGCGAGCAGGATGATCGTGATGAATACAAATTTCTTTCTCATTGATGATTGATACTCCTATGGAACGGGGTCGTATCCCCCGGGGTTGAACGGGTTGCATCGTAACACGCGCCAGGTCGCCATCCCCAGGCCTTTGAACGCGCCGAATTTGTAGATTGCCTGATACCCATAATGCGAGCAGGATGGGTAGAACCGGCAGGTGTTTTCCGGCAATCCCTTTGAAATGGTCATCTGATACAAGCGGATCAACGATAACAGCGCAAAACGCGGCACATTCCAGATCGTGCGCGGCAGATCGCGCAGGCGCGGTTCGTGTGAATAATCGTGCAGATGAAATTCAGGATTCATGCGGGGGTGATGAGATCAATTGCGCGCGTTGCAACAGGTTGAGCAGGGCAGAACGTGTGTCTGCCAGGGTGGCGGAGGCTAACCCCGAACGGGCGATCAGGATCAAATCTGCGTGAGAGGCGATGGTTGGGGTCAGAGTCCGCATCGCTTCCCGTAGGAGTCGCTTTGCCCGGTTGCGTCGCACGGCGGCGCCGGCAGATCGCCCAGCCGCAACCCCGATTCGCAGGTTGCCCTGCGGGTTCTTGTCGACAATCAAAACGACAAGCGGGTGGGCATAGGACCTGCCGGAACGCCGCACCCGCTTGAAATCTTCAGACCGGGTCAGACGAAACTTTCTCTGCACCCACAGCCTCAACGCGCTATTTGCCGCCTACCAGCGGACTTTTTTCACATGGTTATTGGCGGTCTTCGCCAATTGCGCGCGACCACGCAAGCGGCGGCGCTTGAGCACCGCGCGCCCATCTGCCGTAGCCATGCGCTTGCGAAAGCCGTGCACGCGAACGCGGCGGCGGATTTTCGGTTGATACGTGCGTTTGGTCATTCTTCGTTCCTCGTTTCAAAAATAATGGCGGCCGCTTTTCAAAGCGGCACGACATTATACCGTAGGGCTTCCGATTCGGTCAATTTGGAATCGTCAGAGAATTGTCGGAAGATGTTCCGTGGTTTCAAGAGTCTTGGGACGTTTTACCCGCTTCATTCGCAGGGGCGGGCTGGTTCGCCTCTTATTCTTTTTGCTTCCCATTGCGAACCGGGTAAACCGGGTGTGCGAGCATCTCCGCAAGTTTTTGCGCGCCTTGCGGGCTGGCAACCGCGATGATCTCATCGTTTTCCTGCAAGAGGCTGTCGCCGCGCGGCAACGTCATGACGCCATCGCGGATGATCGCCGCGATTACGCAATGTTCAGCCAGCGCCATATCTTTGAGCGGAATTCCAATCGCCTTCGCCCCCGGCGGCACTTTTTCCTCCACCACTGAATAGTGCCCGCGGCGGATCTTGAAGATCGTCATCATATCGCCCAGCGACATTTCCTCCTGGATCAAATGCGCCAGCACATCCGCCGAGTTCAACGCCACGTCCACCTTGAATGTGTCGTTGAACAGCCAGGCGTTAACCGGGTTATTCACGCGCGCGATCGTGCGCGGCACATCGAACATGGTCTTGACGACAAAACACATGGCAAGGTTGGTCGCGTCCTCGCTGGTGACTGCGGCAATCACATGCGCTTCGCGCGCGCCTGCCGCCTCAAGCACGCCGGGGTCTACCGGGTTGCCTTCATAGATCACCTCGGTCGGCAGTTCCTGGTGAAGGTGGGTGAGCAATTCGCGCCGATGCTCGATGAGACGGACTTTATAGTTTTGATTCACTAATAAACTGGCGAGGCGCGTGCCTGTGCGCCCGCCGCCGGCAATTAATACGAACATGTTACGCCTCCGCCTTTCCGGTGAGTAGCGCGGACAATGCGCCCATCCCTTCGAATGTGGAACTGACGTTGAGCAGGTCGCCAGTTTGCAGGGTGGTGCCCATCTCCGGCAGGGAGGCTCTACCGGCGCGTGAAAGCGCCACGGGGTAGCACTGTTTCAGCGGGGTGAGTAGATCTCCAACCGTTTTACCGTTCCATAATTCGGGGATGATGATCTCGTACACTTCCACCTCGCCGTTGCCGGCGGAATAGACCGCGCGGTGCGAAGGGTTCATTAATAGTTCCTCCACGCGTTGCGCGCCCCAATAGGTGGAGCCTACCGTATGCAACCCAAACGCTTCGATGACAGCGCGCAAGTTCGGGTCATAATTACGCGCCACCACGTTGGGAACTTTATAGAACGCGCGCGCGGTGTGAGCCACAACCGCGTTCAACGTGTCTGAATTCGTTACGGCGGCAAGCCCATCCGCTTCTTGAATGCCGGCGCGCTCGAGCACGCTTTCTGCCAAGCCTTCGCCTTCCAGCGTGCGCCCGCGGAAATCGGGATGGAGGCGGTTGAACGCCTCTCGGCGGCTATCCACCACAACGACCTGATGACCGCTAGTGAACAAGTGGTAACACAGTTCCGCGCCGACGCGGCCGCATCCCACAACGATGAAATTCATGATAGATTACTCCTTCTCTTCCTTATGAACGTGATAAGGCACATCGGTTACGATAACGTCGTGTTTTGATAATAATTCCTGCCGCAGAAGGTCCGCAGTGCGCATGTGTAACGCGGTATGCCAGCGTTTCGACGGGATAAACTCGGGAACGACCACGGTGATGGTCTCGTTCGACTGGCGGCGTTCCAAAATATCCTCGATGTAATTCAGCAGAGGCTCGATGAAAAGCCGAAAAGGAGAATCGAGGATGACCAGCCTCGTCCCTTCGCCCCAGAGTTTCCATTTCTTTTGCACCTTTTCGGTCTCTGCCTGATCGATCGAAACGTGGATGGCGGTCACATCGTCGGAGAGTAACTTTGCGTATCGCAGGGCTTCCAGGGTTCCTTGATGGACACTGCTCACCGGCATGATTACGCGATGACGCGACTGGCGCCGCGGCAGACCGCCAAACTTATCGAGGGAAAGATATTTCGCCAATTCTTTGTAATGACGATGGATGGTAAAGAACATTG
The DNA here is from genome assembly GCA_044222305.1 of Anaerolineales bacterium. Classification (GTDB taxonomy): domain Bacteria; phylum Chloroflexota; class Anaerolineae; order Anaerolineales; family Villigracilaceae; genus Defluviilinea. Next base: position 56,208 of record JBGANO010000006.1, on the reverse strand, counting down.
TCACCAACAAGGGGATGAGGATCAATACGATCCACGCGCCCTCGCGGAATTTGGTCACGGCAAATACGATCATCACGACGGCTGTGCAGACTGCGCCAAATCCGTTGATGAACATTTTATGCCGCCAGCCCGCCTCATACTTGAGTGTCGACCCTTGTTCAACGATCTCTTCGCCTTCTTTTAATCGGCCGATCTTCCACCATCGCCTCGCCATGCCGGATTGCGACAGGGTGAACGAGAGAAACACGCCGATGGCATAAAGCGGAATGAGCAAAGTGACGCTGGCTTTGAACAGGATGATCAGAACGGATGCGATCACCGACAGCGTGATGATACCGTTCGAGTACACCAGGCGGCTTCCACGAAACGTGAGTTGACGCGGCAAAAATCCGTCACCGGCGGCAAGCGCGCTCAAACGCGGGAAATCTGCAAACGCCGTGTTTGCCGCCATCAGCAGGATCACGGTTGTAGCCGCCATTGTCCCAAGATACATTAGCCCGCGCCCATCATAGATCGTGCGCGTAAGTTGGGAGATGATCGTTTCTTCTTCCGAGAATACGCCGCTGATCTGCCCGGTGAGGAAGGAAATGCTGAGGAACAGCGCGCCCAAAATGACGGACATCCAGATCAAGGTGATTCCCGCGTTTCGACTGCGAGGCTCTTTGAAGGCGGTAATGCCGTTCGAGATGGCTTCCACCCCGGTAAGCGCGGTTGTGCCGTTGGCGAACGCATGCAACAATAGGAAAGCGGTGACCGGCGCCAGCGTGTTCATCAGGTGGACCTCGGGAGGGTCGGTCACGGTTCCCAGTGAGCCGCTGAAATAACGGAACAGTCCCATCCCCGTTGTGATGAACATCATGACGATGAAGAAATAAGTTGGAACGGCGAATGCCGAGCCCGATTCTTTCACCCCTCGCAAGTTGACGAGCATAACGATGAACACCGCCGCCACGCCCAACTCGACGCGATGAGCGTCCAGCGCCGGATATGCCGAAACAATCTGCGCCACGCCCGAGGAGATGGACACCGCAACGGTCAAAATATAATCCATCAGAAGCGCCGCGCCCGCGACCTGCGCCGCCGATTCGCCCAAGTTATCCCTCGAGACGATATACGCGCCGCCTCCGCTGGGATAGGCGTGGATCGTCTGTTCGTATGAGATCGTGACGATCAACAATAAAATGACGATGGCAATGGAAATTGGGAAGACAAACGAAAGCGCGACCGCGCCGGCTACCGTCAGCACGCCCAGGATTTCCTGCGTGGCGTAGGCGGTGGAAGACAACGCGTCCGACGCAAAGACCGCCAGCCCTACGCGCTTGCCGATGGTTTGGTGGGGCGCATCGGCTGTAGATAACGGCCTTCCAATGAACCAATGACTCAGGGAACGCGGCGGCTTGTAGTCGCTTTGCCGCCTTAAGATTTCAGTTTGATTTTTTTCCGGACTTAACATATGTTTCTCTTATCTATCAAAGACGCCCTGTGTTAGGAGGAGCGGCAATGATTATAGTCTAAATCAATAATCGGGTTGGATGGTTAGGGGATTTGATAGGGAACTTCGGTGATGACCACACCGGGGGTTTCGAGCAGTTCGCGGCGAAGCAGTTCGGCGGTCTGCATGTGGAGCGCGTTATGGAGTTTGGTTTCAGCCACGAAGTGAGGGACAACGATGGTGATGGTTTCGTTGGGCTGGTGGCTGGCTAAAATCTCGTTGATATAACTCAGCAATGGTTCCACGAAGAGGCGGTACGGTGAATCAAGGATGACGAGGCGTGTGCCGCGTCCCCACTTCGCCCATTTACGCTGTGCCTTATCGGTATCTTCGGGCTCCAATGAAACATGCACGGCGGTCACATCGTCTGATAACATGCGCGCATACCGAAGCGCCGCGAGCGTGCCGCGATGCACGCCGCTGATCGGCACGATCACCCGGTGACGCGCGTTGTAGGGCGGCGGCTCGCCGTAATTTTCGAGCGAGAGGCGGCTTGCCATGTTGGCGTAGTGGCGGTGAATCCACAGGAAGATGCCGATCAAAATAGGCGTGAGGATTAATACGATCCATGCCCCATCGTGGAACTTTGTTACGGCAAATACGCCGACCACCAACGCGGTGCAGAGCGCGCCCAGCGCGTTGCTGATCATTTTGACGAACCATCGTTTGTCGTAATGTAAAGGATGAGCGACGGTATGGTCCTGAGGCTGGATCGTCGTATTCAATTTTCCTGAACGCCACCACCGCCGGGTCATGCCTGCCTGCGCCAGCGTGAACGAGAGAAAAACACCGATGGCATAGAGTGGAATGAGGCGCGTTACGCTTGCTTGAAAGATGACAATGAGAATGGATGCCGCCGCCCCGAGCGCGAATATCCCGTAGGAATAAACAAGACGGCTTCCGCGATAGGTCAACTGGCGCGGCATAAACCCGTCGCCGGCGAGCAGGGCGCTTAATCGCGGAAAACCGGCAAAAGCGGTATTCGCGGCAAGGATCAAAATGACGGTTGTTCCTAAAATTGCGCCTAAATAAAGAATCCCCTGCCCGTTAAAGATCGTCCGGGCAAGTTGTGAGATGACGGTTTCCGTTTCAGACGGCACGGCTTGGATCTCTCGCGTGAGGTAGGAAATGCCGATAAAAAGAACTCCCAGTATGCAAGCCATCCAGATCAACGTGATGCCGGCGTTTCGACTGCGCGGTTCTTTGAAAGCCGTAATGCCGTTCGAGATGGCTTCCACGCCGGTCATGGCGGTGGTGCCGCTCGAAAAAGCATGAAGCAATAAAAACAGGCTGATCCCGGTAAGTTCGCCCACATGTTCGATCTCCGGCGGGTTGACCACCGTTCCCAGCGAACCGGTCACGATGCGGAAAAGCCCCATCCCGATCATGAACAACATCATCGCGATGAAGAAATAACTTGGGACGGCAAACGCCGCGCCCGATTCTCTCACACCGCGCAAGTTGATCACCATGATGAGGGCGACAAAAAACACCGCCATGGCAACTCGATACTCGTACCATTGCGGGTATGCCGAAACGATCTGCGCCACGCCGGAAGAAATAGAGACCGAAACGGTCAGGATGTAATCGGTCAGCAACGCCGCCGCGGCAACCAGCGCCGGGATTTTCCCAAGATTATCCGACGCGACAATGTACGCTCCACCGCCGCCGGGGTAGGCGTGGATGATCTGCTCGTAGGAAAGCACGACAATGGCGAGCAGGGCGACGATGACAATGGAAATGGGAAAAACATAACCGAAAGCCAGCATTCCCGCGCCGGCGAGAATCACCAGAACTTCCTGCGTGGCATAGGCGGTGGAAGATAACGCGTCTGCCGCAAAGACTGCCAGCCCCACGCTTTTGCCGATGGTTTCGTGCGCCGCGTCGGCTGTGGAGAGGGGACGTCCTAACAAATAATGACTGAGGCTTGAACTGGGGTGTTTCGCCGTTCGGCGGATGACCTGGGTGGATGGCGTATTTTTTTGATGGCTCATGGTGGCAAAAAGAATCCCCGCGCAAAAGCGAGGGTTTGCATTATACGTCTGTTTTACGAATCCGCGTTATACGGTTATGTCGGGAGCGGTTAGTAGTACAGCGCAAAGCTCGTAAACGGATGCGTAAGCTGAGTAAACCATCCACGAATTCTCACGAATACTCGAATATTCGTCCCGCATTCGCTTATTCGTGGATGGTTTTCATCGTCGGGCAACCTTCTATAGTCTCAGTGATCTCTGTGGCGAAGAGAATTTTTACACACAGGTTTCGCCACTCCCGTTACGTCAGGGAATCTGCAAAAAGAAAACGCTTCCCTTCCCCAGTTCGCTTTCCACCCATGCTTTTCCGCCGTGCCTCTCCGCAATCGATTTGACAATGGCAAGCCCCAACCCGGTGCCGCGCTGCATCAGCGCGTCGCGGTTGGTGCCGCGATAGAACTTTTCGAACAGGCGTTTGCGATCCTCCTCCGAAATCCCGATGCCGCTATCCTGCACGGCGAAGATCAACGAACCGTTGGGTTGCGGGTCCAACTGGACAGTGACCGTGCCTCCATCGGGAGTGTACTTGATCGCGTTTTCGACCAGGTTATATAACGCCTGGTGGAGCAATGCCTGATCCGCTTCGATCGTATGAGGCAGATCGCGCGGAAGTTCCAACTCCAGAGAAATATTCTTCTGCTTGGCTTGCATTTGCAACTCGCCGGTCACGCGCTCAAGAATATCGAGCACGGGGATGGTCTCCACTTGCAGTCCCACGCCGAACTCGATGCGCCCAAGGTCCAGCAGGTTGTTGACGAGTTTCGCCATGTTGTCCACGCCCTGCACGATCATGCGCGAGTAATTTTTCTGCTGGTCGTTCAATGAGCCAGCCATTTCAAGCATGGTGGCATAGCCGCGCATCAGCGTGAGCGGCGAACGCAGGTCATGACTCACCGTCGCGACAAAATCCGATTTGAGCTGGTCGATCTCCTTGAGTTGCGTCACATCGCGCAGGACGCACACGCGTCCGGTGATCTTCTCGTCGGCGATCATGGGCGAGGTCATGGCAAGATAGGTTCTTCCATCAGGCATGGCGATCTCTGCCGAAAGTTGCTCGGTGGAGGCTGCGCGCAGGATGTCGTTCAACGCTTTCACCTGGATCGTCTTCTCAGTATCCGCGCGTTCGCCCTGGCGGATGCTGACGCCTAACGCGTGACTGGCGGCCGGGTTCGCCAAAATGAGGCGGTTCGCGGCATCTGTGACGAGGATTGGGTCCGGCGTCGAATTGAGGATTGCCTCCAACTGACGACGGCTGGTCTCCACCGTCATGAAGAGGCGAATCTTCGCCACCGCCAGCGCCGCCTGACTCGCCAGCGTGGACATGAATTTCAAATCCGACTCGGTGAAGATGTGCTGTTTATCGTACGCCGCCCAGAGCGTTCCATAGTATCGGTTTTCATGGCGCAACGCCAGCGCGATCAACGATTCAGGGCGCGGCAGGTTTGGGTCGATGAGCAGGATGCGGTTACCAGCCACCGTTGCCATCACCACCCGTTCCTGAGTTTCGGTGAGCCCCACCACCTGGTGATCGAGGTGCATGTACACATCCTGCTCGACCCCATCGGCAAAGCGGAACGGCGTATCGGGGGGGAGAAAATCCCGACTCAAAATAATGCGGGCAGAGGTGGCGCCGCTTGCCACAATGGCTTCAAGCACCGGGTGCAATGCCTCGCCCAGCGTGAGGCTTGCCGCCGCGCCCCGGCTGACAACCAGCAGGCGGTTGAGTTCCTCCATGCGGGCTTGCAGGCTGGAGCGCATATGTTCGAAGGCGTTGCGCAGGTCGCTGAGTTCGTCTTCGCCTGAGGCGGCAAGCGGACGGTCCAGTTTTCCGGTGGAGATATATTTCGCTTCGGCGGCGAGGTCTTGCAGAGATACGGTCACCGTGCGCAGGCTGACGCTCAATGCGATCAGGGCAATGGCGCCGAGCAGGAGGATCATCAACGCGATCGGCAGGGCAATGTCGAGCGCGATCTGTTGCACTTGCCGCGCGGGCACAGCCACCACCACCGACCAGGGGTAACCGAACACCGGCTGGTAGTACACCAACTGCCGCGTGCCATTGGGCGAGGTTTCATCAAAAAAGGTTGGCGAGTCTTTGCGTTCGCCGGGGTACTGAGAAAAGATCAAGTCGGCTTGCGAGTGGTGAAGGATGATCCCGCGCTCATCGAGCAGGATGCCCGAGCCGTTCAATTCGCTCATGCCGTTGAGTGTGAGCGTCAGTGAGCGCAACGTGGGGTTGGTGTTGAGGTCGGCGCGGGCGATGAGGGCGCGGGTGGTGTTGGGGATGCCGGCGATGAACGAGATGCGGGCGGGTCCGCCGGGGTCGGAGGGAGGAATCGCAAGTTGTTGATTCAGAATCCCCTGCGAAAGAAGCGGGAGCGCGGCAGTTTCCCCATCGGTCAGTTGAAAGGCTTGTTCCGCCGGGTAACTCGCCACCGGCTGGTTCGTAGAAATATCCATAACGGCAAGTTGGTTGAAGAACGCCACCGATTGAATACGTTCAGCCAGAACCGTTTGCAATTCACCGCCGCTCACTTGCGCGAGGCGCGGATCTGATGCGATTTGCGAGGAGAGGCTTTGCCCCGATTCTAAAAACTGCGGGATGGCTTGCGCGCTCAATTGCGCCGCGCTGGCAAGCCGGTCTTCGAGCAGACCGCGCGCGGCGGAGCCTGCCACCACCCACGCGCCGACGAGGAGCAGGATGAGCAAGGTGGAGATGATGGCGCCCGCGCCGGAAACAAAACGCGTCTCGATGCTTTTTTCGGCGGGAGAAGGTTGCAAGGCTCCGCGCCCGCCCCACAGCCTCGGAAACACTGTGGAGATGACCTGCGCGGCGAACCCTGCAATGAGCATTTCGATGCCGAAGGCAAAACTTGACGAGCCCACATTACTGAAGGCGTAATCGAGTCTTTCCGCCGGCGATGCGGACACGGCGGTGACCGCGCCGACGATGAACAACAGCGCATGGATCAAGGTGAGGAATACCACGTTGAACAATGGCTGTCGGAGCAGGTTGTAAAGCGGAGTGCGATACCGCTGGCGTGTGTTTGCGGCAAACACCGCGCCGAGGATTCCAAATTCAACAATGGAAAAAATAGAATGCGTATCCCACACGCCGCGCAAGAGTCCGCCCAACATGCCAAGAGCCGCTCCCACAAACGGACCGAACAAGCCGCCTGCCAGAGTCCATGGGATGGCGGAGAAGATCATCACGGTGGAGCCGGGCGCCTGAGCCGGGATGCCGGGCACGGGCAATGCCCCGCCGGAGGAAAATTCCAAACCGAGGAATAATGTGGCGATGGGTGTGAAAAGCGCCAACGCGATCAATACCCACGTGTTGCGTTGCGAAATCTTTGAGTGATACTTGCGCCAGTTCGATAGGAGAAAGGCGAGCAGTCCTGCCAGCCCAACCCAGACCAGCCACCCAGCCAGCGAGGGCGTATCGATGTATGCCAGGCGCGTTAGCAATGTCGCGATGAACTGCATGATGGGATTATAGCGTTAATCCAACCCAAGAACAGCGATATTACCCAGATGAAATGTAATCGTATTTCCCGCGATATTCTTTCGGAAGCAGGCGCGCGATCCCTTCCATGATCTGACGCGTGCCTGCCCGGATCATCTCTACCCGTGCCGCTTGCTCCTGTATCCTGAAGGGTTCTCCCACTGTGACCGTGACCGGCGCGCGCTGAAACCATTTGCGCTCGAAGATGGATTTGTTTTCGGTGCCGGTCAACGCGATGGGCACGATGAGCGCGCCAGACTTCACCGCCAGAAACGCCGCGCCTTCCGTGCCCTCTTCGAGCGCGCCGGTGAGCGATTCTCGCCCCTCGGGCGCGAGGGCGATCATGCGTCCCGCTTGCAAACCTTCGAGCGCGGAACGAAGCGCCCTGCGGTCCGGCGAGCCGCGATGAACCCAAATGACTCCATAGGCGCGACCGACAACTCCCACCCAGCCATCGTTGTGCAATTCGATTTTCCCGATCGCATCCATTGGGGCAGGAAGCGCGGCAAGGAGTACCGGCGCATCGGCATCGCCGAGATGGTTGAACACGAGCAAGGCAGGTCCTTGCCGCGGAACGTTTTCCAATCCCTTGAAGGTTGGGCGCGTCACGAATCGCACAACGACTCGCGCCACGCCTTGAAGCAGAACGCGAAAGATACGCCGCGCAAACGTCAGCCTCGGCAAGGAGACAAGGTCGGGTCGCCAGATCTCAGCAACCGGTTTGGGTTCATCTGTGTAGTTGGTCATTCGTCTTGCGCGTAATCGTACACCCCGCGATATTCCTTTGGCAACAAGCGCGCGATCGCTTCCATGATCTGCCGCGTCCCGGCGTGGATGGATTCACGGCGATCTGAGTCGACATTCAAATGGAACGGCTTGCCCATCGTCCATGTGACTTTCGCGCGTTGCCAGCGTTTCATGTGCCCATATACGTTTTGATTTTCGGTGCCGGTCAGCGCCATCGGAATCAACGGCGCGCCCGATTTGATGGCGAGGAATGCCGCGCCGTCGGTGCCCGGTTCAAGTCCGCCGGTGAGCGTTTGTCTTCCTTCGGGCGCGATGGCGATGATGCGTCCCTCGGCGAGGGCATCGAGGGCGGCTCGCAGGGCGCGGCGGTCGGGCTGTCCGCGGTGGATCCAGATCACCCCGTAGGCGCGAAGCGCGGGTCCCACCAGCCAGTGGTCATAACTATTCTCGATCTTTCCGATGACTTCATCGGTATAAGGGAAGGAGGCGAGGTTCAGCACTGCGTCCGCGTCGCCGACGTGGTTGAACACGATGATGGCTGGTCCCTTCTTCGGCTTGTTCTCGCGCCCTTTGTAGGTGATGCTCATGATGGAGTAGGCGAACGCTCTCACGAGATAGCCGAAGATTAAGCGATAGACGCGTCGCGCAAGAGTGAGGCGTGGGAGCGAAACCATTTCGGGCTTCCACACCTCGGTAACCGGCTTTGGGGGAACGTGGGTTTGATTCTCCATGGGCGTTCGGAGCCTTTGATGATTTAAGAGATATAGTCGTATTTGCCCCGATATTCTTTCGGGAGCAAGCGCGCGATCTCTTCCATGATGCGGCGCGTGCCCTCGCGGATCGTTTCCTGGTGGTCGGGTTGTTCCTCCAGGTGGAAGGGTTTGCCCACCGTGAGCGTGACCGGGGCGCGCTTCCATTGTTTCATGCTCGCGTACGTTTTTGCATTCTGGGTCCCGGTCATGGCGACTGGAACGATCGGCGCCCCCGATTTGAGCGCGAGGAAGGTTGCGCCATCGGTGCCCTCTTCCAATCCGCCGGTCAGGGTTTGGCGTCCTTCCGGTGAGAGAACGATGATGCGCCCTTCCGCAAAGCCATCCAATGCCACCCGCAATGCCCTTCGATCCGGTTTGCCTCGATGAATCCAAATGTAGCCATAGGCGCGGAACAATGGACCAACCAGCCAGTGATCGTCGCGGTTTTCGATCTTTACGATTCCATCCAGCATGTATGGAATGGCGGCAACAAGCACGACCGCGTCCACATCCCCGGCGTGGTTGAAGACGACCATGGCAGGTCCCTTTTTGGGAAAGTTCTCCAACCCTCTGACGGTGAGGCGAAGGAAGATGAAGGTAAGCAATTTCATCAGAAGTCGATAGAAATATCGAAACGCCTTCCGCGCCGGCGTGAGACGCGGCAGGACGATCAGGTCGGGCTTCCAGACTTCAGTTACGGGTTTGGGCGGTTGAGCGGATTGTTCCTGCATATGATGAACCTCGATGCGCGGCGTCGTTGTTCTCGCGTGATACCCCATGACGTGATTTGCGCGGTTTTGTCTCACTTAATGGACGGCGAAACACGTGAGTAAAAAGTTCTTTGCCACAGAGTCGCGGAGACGCTGAGAAAAAATCTCAAAGCCTCAGCGCGCTCTGTGGCTTAAGGCACTTAATTAGACATTCCCTCACTTGCACAATGCCAACACTTTTTCGAAGACCTCATCCGCATCCATCGCATCTGAATCGATGATCACGGCATCGTCGGCGGCTTTGAGCGGAGCCACATCGCGCGTCGAATCGATGCGGTCGCGCTCGATCACCTTCGCGAGTATTTCCTCGTACTCCGCCGCGCCGCCGCGCAAGAGTATCTCGTGGTATCGCCGCGTGGCGCGTTGCTGGGCGGTGGCATCGAGGTAGATCTTCAAATCCGCTTCGGGTAACACCACCGTGCCAATATCGCGCCCCACCATGACGATCTTGCCGCGCAAGCCGATGCGCCGTTGTTGGTGACTCAACGCGCTACGCACGCCGCGATACGCGGAGACAAGCGACACATTCGCCTCGACGTTTGGCAGTCTTGTTTCCCACGTGATGTCTTTGCCCTCCACGAGGACATCGCACGCGCGTCCATCCGACGTGGAGGCTGGCGCCACATCAATTGGAATTTCCTTCGCCAGTGTGGCGACTACGTCTTCCTCACTCACATCAATTCCGCGATTCAGCGCGAGCCACGTAACGGCGCGATACATCACGCCCGTATCGAAGAATAAATATCCGAGCGCGTGGGCGAGCCTCAGACCCAAGGTGGATTTACCGGAGGCGGCGGGTCCGTCGATGGCAATGATGTTGGGGATCATGGCTGTCCGCTTGTGCGCGCGTCGGGGAAGAGGTCATCGCGCGCCCACAGGATGATGGTCTCGTTTTCCGCCGGTAGTTTGCGGAAGACGAGCCATGAGATCCAATCTGTGGTCTGCGCGATCTCCCATTGCGGCTGGGAACGCCACGTGAAATCCTGTCCGCGATAGGCGGCGGGAAGGCCGGGGTTGTCCATGACCGGGGTGATGAAAAGCGGAGGGGAAGTCTGCGGGTCAAGCGAGGAGACAACCCCAACGGAGTGGTTCCGCAGGGTCCATTCGAGGGCGGGAGAATCGATTCCCACGATGAGCACAGGTTGAGACTGGTCGTGACCGAGGCTGAATTCCGAGATGTCTTTCACGCTGGCGAGGAGCAATTCTGGCTGGACCGGCTTTGAGTCGGTCATCCAAAGTTCGAATCCGTCCGGGTAGCGCAGCCCACTGGCGCCCCATGCCACAGCGAGCGTGTACAAACTGACAAAGGCGGTGAGCGCGATGGTTGTCCCGAGCCGGGCGATGCGGGCAGACCAGCCGAGCGCGATCAGGGCGATGCACACGAGAAGGATGGCGAACGAACTGATTAACACAGCCAGCGGTGGGTTATCCACAGTGCCGATGAGCGGCAGTGTGGCGGGCTGGCTGAACGGGTTGAGCGCCAGGTTCGAAACAGTGAATGAGATGTAGACCAGCAGGATAAGAATGGCAAGCACCACAATGCCGACTTCGGCATATTCCTCGCGGCGAATTTCAAAGACACGCGAAAGTTCGAGCGCGGCGAGGGCGAGTAATGGAATGACGACCCACACCAGCGCGGCGGGCTGGCGATAAAACACGGCGAGCAGAAGCGCCACGCCGAGCCAGATCGCCAGACGTTTGGCGCGTTTTCCGTTGGCGCGTATCGCGCGGAGGATGGCAAGCGCGGCAAGGAGAATCCCCAGCGGTTCGTAGAGTAGAAAGGTGAGGCTCATGCGCGACGGCGTGATGCCAGCCTGCGCGACCCAGCCGCTGAAATACGCGGGGATGGAGGCGAGCGCGGCGCTTAATCCGTTGGGGGCGAGGAAGAAGAGCGTGCCGCAGAGGAGCAGGGTGGCGATGAATGAGATGAGGAATTGGGAACTGGAGACTGAGGATTGGAGAATTGGAGAATTAGAGGATTGAGGCGGGAGACTGGAGACTGGAGATTGGTCCTGGGTGGAATCGAAGGATTGGAGAATTGGAGAATTGGAGGATTGAGGCGGGAGATTGGAGACTGGAGATTGGTCCTGGGTGGAATCGAAGGATTGGAGAATTGGAGAATCAGAGGGTTGAGGTGAGAGACTGGAGATTGAAGATTCTGGGTTTGAGGTGGGTGGCGGGGTCTCTGTAGATTTTGGTTTTGTGGCTTGAACAATACCCCACGCGAGGGCGAGGCTGAGGATGCCAGCCCAGAGTGCGGGTCCGGAAAGAAGCGCGAGGGCGGCGAAGAGCCCGGCTGGGATGGCGCGTTTGTTCATCCAGAATCCCGCGGCGGCGAGGAGGAAGGTCACGGCGAGGATGGTCCCGCCCGCCGTGCGTGAGAACGCCACCAAAAGCGGGTCGATGGCAAGGAGAAGCGCCAAGATCACTGCTGGGCGTGGTTTGATCCGTTCGCGGAAGAGGAGCGGCACAAGAACGAGCGCGCTTCCGGTCAGCGCGGGGAAAAAACGCGCAAGGAAGTTGTTGCTTTCCATCACCGCAAACAGCACGCTGGTGAAAAGGATGTGCGCGGACTGCGGAGCGAGCAGGGGAGATTCCCCGCGCGCGAGGGCGAGGGATTGCAGGGCGAGAGTCGCTTCTGAGTCGGTGAGCGGCGCTGCGCCGAGCGCGATGAATCGCAGGGCGATGGCAAGAAGAAAAGCCAGCCCGTACAGCCAGCCTTCGTGTTTGATGGAGGGGGAATTCATGGACGCAATTTTACCTTGTTACGAGTGATGTGATGTGCTTGGATGAAAGGCGGAAAATGCAAGGTGGTTTATGCTACAATTTATTCTAACAGAGGTATGTTATGAACCTTTCGGTGCGAACCAAATCGTCTCGTTATGAAAAAGGAAATATCCGCGATGCGGTGTCTTTCGCGTTGAATAGCGCCGCGTCGAATGCGCGTCAGCGCTTCGAGCATTATGCAGGCGTGTGTAAACGATTCGAGAAGAAGCACAAAATGACGTCGATAAAATTTGTGGAGCAATTCGAGACCGGCAAACTTGGAGACGAGCAGGAATTCTTCGATTGGTATGCCGCCGCGCGCGGGTTGATGCTGTGGCGCGAACGATATGAAATCCTTTCGGGAATCTCTGTGTGAATTCGCGTGAGTATTATGCCGGCGTTCAGAAGGCGATCCTTGCCGCGCCGCACGCAATTCAAACGGATATATCCTTCGACGAAGTTTCGGAGGAGGAGTGTTACATTCGAGGGGTGATTACACTGCGCGGCGTATTTGAACTTCATATCGCAGAATATGTTGTTACCGAACCGGAGTTCAAGCGGCTGAAGTACCGTTTTCATCTTCAAACATCCGACAACCGAATGATCGTCAGGTGGGACAATGCGCCGCATCATCCCGAAGTCAAGACGCATCCCGATCACATTCACGTTGGGCAAAGAATCAAAGCAAACGCGCCGATGAATATTCCACAAGCGTTAGAGGCTGTGTTGTCGTTTATTGAGTAAGTCTCTATGTCTTGTCTGCGAATGACGCGCTCTGGAACAAATCCAAAATACTCGCTGTTCTCTGTGGCTGTTTTTACGGCGCTTCGTAGACCGTCACATTCCCCTGTTGAAATACTACTTTCAAAAAGAGGTTTAACTTTTCCTCGTTGATCGCGTAGGTATTGCGTTCGAGAGTCCCGATATACACATAACGGATGTTGTAACGCGCGATGATCTCCCGCGCGGTGAACCAATCGGGCGTGGAATACAACGTTTCGATATCCTGCCGGCGCGTGCCTTGCAACGATTGATCGCGCCACTGCCCTTCGTGATTGTCCCAGCCGAGAACAGTGGGTAGACCGGTGTAGTTCGCGATACGCGCGTAGGAGGAGTATGCGCCTCCCACTGCCTCGGCAACTACCCCGTCCGGCGCGGAGCGGAGCCACAGGATCGCCGCGGCTTCATCCGGATTCTCCGCTTTGACGCGGTCGAAATCGTCGAGGGAATAGCCGAGGAACGGCGGCTTGAAGTTGTTCGTTTTGTTCGCAAACCCAAGCGCTGGATAGGTAAGCCCGACGATTAAAACCACTGCAAACACAACCGAGAATATTCCCTTTGCCCTGCCCTGTAAATTCCTGAGCAGGACAGCCGTCCCGTATGCGGCGGCGAGGGAGAGCGCCATCCAAGCCTGGAAGTAGAATTTAAAAATAGTGTTGATGCGATACCCAAAATTATCGCGCAAGTAAACAAATTCGGGACCGAGGATCAACAAAAGCCCAAGGAAGATCAGCAATAATACGAAAGCGCGCGATGGCTGGTGTTCTTCCACAGGCGAGACATCTTCCGCATGTTCATTGGTCAACAAATACGAGAGTGTGGGAATCAGCAATGCCAGCAATGTGACGAGACTCCCGATATACAACAGCCGACGCATCATGCTCGCGGCAATGAATCCACCTGTGCCGCCAGCCTGCGACGCGATCCACGGGTCGATGAGATCTGGGCGGGCAAACAAGGCGACTGCTCCCACCGTGAACATCGCGAGGAATAAAACGAACACAATTCCGAATGATGCTTTCATCCCAACGCGCCAATTCGCGGAGCCGTTCACGCGGCGATACAACAGGAACGCGAACAGCGGGATGAACAGCGTGCCCCACATCACCCATAATTGCGCGCCGCGCGTGGGATACATGAACGACGGCAGGATTCCTCCCGCTTGCGAATCGAACCCGATGAAGAACGGAAGATACAGCACGTACGCGACGACCAGCATGGGGATGCCCAGCAGGAACAAATCCTCGAGTCTTTCCCAGCCCCAGCCTGCTTCTCTCACCCGAGCCAGCACATACGCGAAGAGGATCAGCGCGCCCGTGATGAGAATATCCCACGTGTTGAGGAAGGCAAGCCCGCCGATGAGCAGGGCAATGATGAAGAATCCCGTCTTGCTGATGTTCAGCCGCGCAAAATAGAAATCCATCCTCCCTTTGAAGCCGCCGAAGAAGAGGTTCAATGCAACAGCCACCGCCAGCAGAACGAACGGCATCGCCAATATATGCGGATGCAAATCGCCGAGGATGAACGAGAAGGCGGGGAACTCGTCAATCACATCACCCGTCCAGTTGCCTTTCAAATCATAATCTTGTATGACGCGCGAGGCGCGCCACCACCACAAGTAGCGGTCGGGGGTCCATCCCAGCGGTTGCGTCGGCGCGTCGCGCAGTTCGGGGAGGTCGAGCCACGTCCAGAAGTTGTTTCCGTTTGCCCAGAATAATCCGCGACGGTGGAGGACTTCGAGGAAGCCTGCCGCGTTGGAGATGAGGAGGAGAAATAATGGCGCGAGGAGAGAATTTACGATTAGCGATTTACGATTTGCGATTTCAGATTGACCTTCGACCTTTGACGTTTGACGCATTGAAAGCAGGTTATACAAAATCCCATACGCGCCGATGGCGGAGAGTGCGAAGATGAGCGCGGTCATCAGGTTGAACGCGGCTGTCGCAGGTGTGCCGGTGAAGGTCGCCAGCATCGAAGTCATCACGTAGCCGAAGTAGTAATACGAAATGGAATACCCCGAAAGCCACAAGTCGCGCGGAGGGAAGGTCGGCGAGTTCATGATGCCTTGGATCATCATCAACTCCATCGGCTTTTCGGTGCCGAGGATCTCCGGGTTCGTCGCGCGGATGGATGCCATGAAGGCGAAGGCGAGGAGGAAGAGGAGTTCGGTGGTGATGATGAGGGAACGATTCGACTTGACGAAAGCGAGAATTGGAGAATTGGAGAATAGAGACTGGAGACTGGAGATTGGTCCTGAGGGGATGCTTCGCGATAATTGGTAATTGGAAATTGTCCATACGCTCATGCCTGCCAGCACGATTAACCCCAGCAACAATCCGCCGATGTCATTTTGCGCGATGCCAAAGGAAGCGAACAGCCAGAAGATGTATCCCCAGACCAACAAGCCGAACGCGCGCGCGAGAGTGTAGCCGCGATCTTTCAACGCGGGGAAGAAGCGATAGGCGAGAGGAAAGGTCAGCCAGCCGAGGAGGGTGGAGAGGAGATACCAGAGGAGAAAGGAAAGCATTTCGATTTGCGATTGACGATTGACGATTGACGATTTTCGATTTTCGATTGACGCTGGTCGAGTAGCGAGCGGTGGTTGCGAGCGTATCGAAGCCAGAGACTGGAGACTAGAGATTATCCGGCGGGACGAAGACATCGTCCGCGTTGCGTTCCATGTCCAGCGTTTTCGTCACCGCGTCGTGGTTGATGGGACCGTAGATATGCGGGAACTTGGCATTGACGGGAACGCCGGGCGGGGGACCGCCGGATGCTTTTTCCCATTTCACAGGCGAGGTAAGTTTCGTTTCATCAATCACAAGGATCGTCAACTTGCGGCGCGCCTGAAAGAAATCCATCGCTACCGGCACAAGTTGCTCCATGGTCGAACAATGGATGAACCCCTCTTTTTCGAGGCTTTTGGCTTTGTACGGTCCGGTTGCCAGCGCGTATCTCCAATTTTTGCGAAAGGTGAGGTGGTAGATCATGGGGGCTCCTGTTCTTAAGATACGCAATACGAAGTACGCAGTAATTTTTACTTCGTGTTGCGTATTACATACTGCGTAGTTACGGCATCACTTCATAGATCGCGGTCGCGCCGTCGCGATACACTTCGCGCCAGTATTCGCCCTCGTATTGTTCGAACTTGGCGATACCCTCCGGCGTGTAGGCGGCGCGTTCGAGCTGACCGACGATAATATACTTCACATCGTACTTTTTAAGGAATGCCCGAACGACTTCGAGATCGAGGCTGTTGTAGAAATCATTGACTTCCGCGCCCCGGTCGATGACCTGTTGAGAAAACAAAGCGCGTTGCTGTTGTTGATGCCATTGCCAACCGATCACGTCGGGAAGCCCGGTATAAATTGTGAAGCGCGAGTGCCATTCGTATTGTCTTCCCGCAGACGCGGCTTCCGCGATCACTGGCGAGCCTTGCACGTTATCCTGCATCCAGCGGATGGCGCGGTAATCCTCGCTCAATTCCAGGCGTTGACCGTACGTATCATATTGAGCGTATTGCATGAAGGTCATCGAGTCGAGCGCGCGCGGGGCTTCGAGGATCCAGCGGTCTTTGATCTTGCCGGACGTGGCGGTGACGGTGTACATCGCCGCGCCGGAGACCAGCAGAATCATCGCGCCCTGCCAGAACGCGCGCCAGCCCGGGCGCCAGCGCATGACGGATGGCAACGTCCATGCAAATGCCGCGGCGGCGCTCACCGCCAGCATGAACCACGATTGCAAATAGAATTTGAAGATGGTGTTCTGCCGCCCAATATCGCCGCGCACAACCGCCAGCTCAACCACCACCGTGATGAGCAGGGCTGTGCCGATCAGGAACAACGCGAAACGTTTTGTATCGGGCAGGTTGGGGCGCAGGATCAAAACGCCCGCCCACGCCGCGATGGGCAACGCGATCCATGCCACCGCCACGCCGCCGTACTCGGTGCTGGATTGCATGTACTGGATCACGAACAACATCAACACGAACACGACCAGCGCGCCTTCGATCAGCCATTGAAAAGGTTTGAGCTTTCGCAAGGATGAGGCAGGTGTTTGAGCCATCCACTCGCGCGTTTCCCAAACCATCCACGCGACGATGATGAACAGGAGCAATCCCCACATGGTGAAGTACGAAGCCAGCGGCGTGAAGGGTCCCTTCCACGGGTCGAGCGCGCTGTACGCCTGATAGTATGCGATTCGATACGGCAGGTACATGAGTCTCGACAGCGCAAACAAAGCAACGACTGCGCCGCCCGTCCACGCGAGGCGTTTTAGCAACGACCCGGCTTCGACATATCGCCACACGGCATAGGCGACCGCAATCACCCCGATCAACAAGTAGGTGTACGTGTCGGATAGATTGGTGGGGAACACCGCGCCGATGATCAACCCGCCGATGAAGAATCCCAGCGCGGTCATCCACGCTTCAGCCGCAGGGTGGGCTTGACTCTTCCAACTGGCGCGCGCCGCCACCACCGACAGCGCCCAACTGATGGTGAGCAATGCCAGCGGCATGACGATCATGTGCGCGTGCAGGTCGCTATACAGGAAGGTGAATAGCGGGAATTCGGTGATCTCGTTGCCCCCGCCCGGTGGGATGACCCGGCTGGGGTCCCAGTACCAGTCTCCAGGTCCGACCGGAAGCGAGCCGCCCTGTGTGATGAGTTTCAATCCCTCAGTCGCCCATTTCACGCGTTGCCCGAACGTCGAATCCCAGGTGAAAGCGCCCAGCGAGCCGAGTTGTTGCAGGCGGTTGTAGATCATTTGCACGGTGCCGAGGTTGCCCAGCAGGATGGCGAGGAAGGAGGCGGCAAGGGCGCTGATTAAGGTTAAAGGATGAATTATGAAGGCTTGCCCTGAGCCTTGTCGAAGGGATGAATTGTGTTCAGATGATTCTTCATCCTTCATCCTTCCGTCTTCATCCTTTTGGAAAAGATTCCAGCCGATGGAAAACGCGCAGATGCCGACGATGGCAAATAATGTTGGCAGGATGAAGTTGTAGGCGATGGATGGCACGATGCCGAGCAATTTGACCGGCGTGCCGACCAGCACGAAGCCGTAGTAATAATAGTTGATGTACCCGCCCGCGAACCACGGATCGTACGCCGGGAAGGACGTGCTTTTGATGACGGCGTTGAAGTACGAGAAATCCATCGGGCGTTCGCCGCCTTTTGCCACATGCCACAGGTCTGGGTTGCCGATGCGGATGAAGAGGTCGATGAAAAAGAACAGCAGGAAGATGCCTTCGACGAGCAGGAAGTATTTTCTTTTGTTCTTCCATTCTTCGCGCAGTTCATTGCGCTGGTAATAACCAAGCCCCGCGCCCATGAGCAGGATCAAGCCAAATACAATTGCAATGGTTGGGCGCGTGTAGGGGATGCCGATCGAGCCTCCCATCCATGCCAGCCAGCCGAAGAGCGCCAGTCCCAGCGCGCGGCTGAGCGGATAACCGCGATCTGCCAGACCGGGCAGGGCGATCCGCGTGAGCGGGTATACGGCAAGCCCAAGAATCAAGATGAAGAGATACCAAACCAGCAAGCCCAGCCACGGGTTGCTGTTGAGCGCGGAGTTGTAATCGAACAACTCAGACCACGTGCCGCCGGCGCGTTGTTGCGCAAGTTTGTCGGCGGGCAACATGAGGGATTTGTAGTCGCTGAATTGGCGCGGGGTGAGGCGCACTACTTTTGTCAGGTCAACTGTGCTCAGAATGGATTGCACTTGCGCCGTATCGTAGTTTCCGTTCTTTTTGAAGATCAACACTTTGGGGTGATCGTAGAAGGTGAATGCCTCTTCGGCGTACTGATCGTTGATCTCAAAGTTGCCTATTTTGGGGAACACCTCGAACACCGCGACGAGATCGAAACCGAGCCTGCCTTCGTACGTGCCGGGTTGCGCCTCGTGGTAACAACGGATGATGTTTTCGCCGATCGGGCAACCGATGAGTTCGCGGTAATACAGTGTGGTCAGCGGATAGCGTTCGGGCAGGCGCGTGATCTGTCCGTATTGGTGGTTGGTGGGGATGAAGATGAAGTCTGCCTGGTCGAGGGTGGTGACGAAGCGCGTGAGTTTTTCGGCGTTATCATCCCAGTAGACTTGCAGGTTCAGGTCGCCACGGTAGAGTCCGCCGAAGGCGTCGTAGCCATCCACGCGGAAGGGAAGCGGGTAGTCGTAGTCTGTTTCGTTGACGACGGCAGAGCCGGTGATCGCCAGAATTCCCTGGTCGATTTGTAATCGCAAATAATATTGAATGCCTTTTGCGATTTTCACAGGTTTGTCGAATTCAAGCGTGTATTCCTTGCCGCGCGGGTCGTTGGCGGAGGGGAAGTCGGAGGTCAACGACGTGGTGGCGAGAATTTGTTCCGGGGTGTGGTCAATGCCGCTGGAGAGAGTCAGGCTGAGGGTGGAGGCAGAGGCGAGCGCGTTGGTGGCGTGTCCGAGGGTGATGGCGGTGAGGAGTCCATCCGTGTTGGAAACAAAAGTGGTGTTGTATGGCGCGGACGCGTTGACGGAGGTTTCGGGTTGAATCGGAATGGGCTGGTTGTAGATCGAACTGTCTGTTTCGACCCGCAGGTTGATGGGACCCGGCACGTTTTGATAGATCCAGCGCGAGGCGGCGATGCGCGGTTCTTCGCGCGTGTAAATGCTTTGGAAGGCGAATGCCCACAATGCAGTGAGGACAACCACAATGAGAGTAATGACAATACGCAGTACGTTGTACGCAGTACGTATTGCGTGTTGCGTATTGCGTACAACGTAATTTTGTATCGGCTCAAAGACCACCCACGCCGCCATCACCGCAAGCAGTGGATAGATCGGCAATTGGTAGCGCATGGTTGGGTTGAATTCCATGGACTGCCAGAGGAAATAGGCGGCGGTCCAACCCCAGAGGAGCGCGTGACGCCATTCGCCTTTGATGATTCTCCAGCCCATGTAGAGGAAACCGATCCACGCGAGGATGCCGAGAGGCAGACCTAAGCCCCACGTGGTTAAATTTTCAAACGAATACAAATGCGAGCGCCGCGCCCATTGCAGGTTCCACGGCAGGTCGGCATCGCCTTTTGCCTGGATGCGTTGTTCCTGAATGTTGGCGATCCACTGCGGGTTGAGTCCCAGCCCATCGAACGCATACGGCTGGAAAATGCGGAAGGAGATCAGCGCGGCGAGTCCGCCGGCGATGAGGCACAGAGCAATTAGTAAGTAGTAATTGGTAATTGGCTGTGGGCGATGGACGGTTTCTGCCTCACCTTGTTGATCTTCCACAGGGATGACAGATTCGGTCTGTTGTCCACGATCTATGGTCAGATAACGCAATGCGAACGCGCCGGGCAGGAGAATCGCCAGCGGGTATATATTCACCTTCGATGCCAGCGCCATGCCGTAGGCAATGCCAAAGCCGATACTTAAGAGGAGTAGAGGAGTAGAGAATAGAGATTTGAGAATTAGAGAACTTGCCCTGAGCCGTGTTGAAGGGTTGGAGACTGGAGAATCGTTGGTTGCGGGCGTATCGAGATCGGTAGATGGAGATTGGAGAATTGGAGAATTGGAGACTGGAGACTTGTCCTCAGCGTAGCCGAAGGGTTGGAGACTGTTCGAATCTCCAGTCCCTAGTCTCTCTTTTTTCCACAACATGATCTCAACGGCGAAGTAGATTGCCAGAAACGCAAACGGGTTGACAAACAGATCCGTGGTGAAGAAGTGCGACTGCTGGATCTGCATCACCGTCAGCGCGGAGAACAGGGATGCGAGCAACGCCATGCGGCGGTCGTACAAGCGCGAGACGATGGCATACAAGATCAGGATCGTGAACAGGTCGGCAAAGGCGGAGAATTGCCTGCCCAACAGTTTCACATCGAGTTGACCGGTCGCCTCCGCCGCGATGCGCACGAGGGTGATGGGCAGATTGCCGTAGACGAAGAAAGTCTGCTCGCGATTGTACGGGCTGAGCGTGGAGGTTTCGCTGTTGAAATAATCGCCGAGGCTGATCCAAACCTGTTTCTCGGAGGGGCAGGCGTCGATCGGCAGAGCCGCGTCCGCGCATTTATGCGCGCGAAGATTGGCAACCACGCCCGAAAGGAAATTCTCATCCGGATGCTGGTGCTCGCCTTCGCCCCAGTTCAGGCCGGTCAAACGCAAATAGCCCGCCAGCGCGAGCACAAGCACAAGAAGAATATCGAAGAGCCAGAAATATTTTTTGTAGTTCATAATCTCTTTGAACCGCGAAGACCGCTAAGAAAAAAAGAATCGTAGCGTGCTTCGCGCGCTTGGCGGTTAATTATTGACCCGGCACAAAGAACATCCAAAAATCGTGCCCGGAAATATCCGAAACAAATAACCGCAATGTCCCGTTTGGGTATAACTCTTTCAGCGCGTCCAGCGATTGCTGGTCGTTCACCGACGGTTCAGCGGTGTTGGCTTTCAGGAGGAACAATTTCGGACCCGGCATTTCCACGGTTGAGGCAAAATTTTCGGGCCACAGCGCCATATCGCGGTTCGGGATTCCCGCCCATGCGGCGGGCAGGCGCGTATCCACCCAGTACGGGAATGGCACCACCCAGACCGTTTCTGTCGTGCCGTAGGTTTGCTCGAACTCTCGTATGACTCGTCCCATGTCGGATGTGTTCCATGATCCCATGCGGAACGAGTTGGCGAACGTATCAAAAACCAGATTGTAATTTTGCAAAACGGAAGCGACCAACAGGGTTCCCGTCAGCCCCCAGGTGACGACGTTTCGCATCCCTCTCCCTTTCAGGCTGGTGACCAAACCGTCGAGCGCCAGCGCCGCCAGCAGGAAGGCGGGGATACTTGCCGCGCCGGCGCGGTTGAGCGCCGGGTTCTCGCCGGGGAACGCCAGCGATAACGTGGATGGCAATTGCAACAACGGAATGGATACAAGCAGGAACAAATCCTGCCAGTGGCGTTTGCGGATGTAGCGAATCAACACGAGGACAAACCCCAACAGGAACAACGCGCCTGTGACCACGTCGAGCGCGGGGCGGTGGGGGATCGAGTTGACCCAGATCTCGCCATCGTCGAGGTTGAACATCATCAATGCTTTGCCCACGTTCGACGCGAAGATGAGCGGGGCGGGTCCCGGCAACGGCTGTTCGACCGTGCTCAACCGGGAAAAAGCGCGGAACCCGAAGATCTCCGGGTTGTCGATCCAGAAACGCAACAGGGGGAGAAAGACGAACAAGGAGGTAAGCGCCAGCATCGCCAGCCAGACCGGCAACTCCCGGCGCGCGCCTTTCGATTGCGAGTGAATCCAGTATAAGACGAATGCCGCGATGACCACGAATGGAACAATGCGGAACGGGCTATACCCATGCAAGCCAAGCCCGAGGAACAAGCCGGAGAGGAGGAAATCGTTGCGGTTACGGGTACGCAAGCCGCGCAGGAGGAAAAGAAGCGTCGGCGCCACGAAGAGGGGATACAGCGGGAAGCGCAATCCGATGCGGCTGATCACGTTGGGCCAGTAGGCGATTCCCGCGAGCATAAAAGCAAAGAGCGCCACGCGCGTTCCGCCGATTTCTTTTCCGAGCAGGTAAATAAAGGGGAGGGTTAAAAAGCCGAGGATGGCGGTGCCGAGTTTCAGGCTGAGGTATGACAAGCCAGCGCCGAAGATGTTCGCCACCCAGAGAGTCCAGTACATTTGAATGGCTTCACGACCGGTGTTGCGCGGGAAGAAAATATGCGTATCGCCCTGTGACACATCGTATACATCGTACAGTTTTTCGGCATGGTCGCTGAACGGTTCCGCCGGCACGGTTTCGGTCTGCGTGAAACGGAAGAAGAACACCAACGCGGTGACGGCAATGAGGAGAATTGCCCAACGCGAGATGGTGATCGTCCACGTTTCACGTTTGAAAAAAACGATAGTTTGCGCCAGCCAGTTTTGCCTTCCGCCGTTCCGAATCCAGAACGCGCCCATGAATGCGAGCACAGCAAATGCCCAGATCGTGACGTTGAGCGTCGTGAAGAGGTTCTCGTCCAGCAGGGTGAACGCCCACAGACCAAGCCCCAAACTGAGGATCAACACCACGGGGCGATAGGTGAGCGGGTCTGTCCCTGCGGATGTTTCAGCGAGAGGCGCGAGAGTCCATTCGCCGCGATGGAGTCCCCATCCCAACGCGAACAGCGCGACTACGAATAACGCTATTCCCAGTTTGGGGTCCGGCGGCGGCTCAAGAAACCATTGACCTGCCAACGTAAGAATGAGCGCAAGCAGGGAGAGCCACGGGAAGGGGGAAGGTAATTCGGAATTAGTAATTGATGCGAGGGGCGTATCGAGACTAGAGTCTGGAGACTGCGAACTCTCAGGCTGAGATGATTTTTCTTCATCGACAAAATCGGGAATCTGAACCCTGCCGCCTCGAAACAGGGATTTGACGTAATCGAGGACGCTGGGTTCGTCGAACGGGGGTGGATGATGAGGAGTGGTCATGAGTTCGTATTGCGTCCCTTCGACTAGGCTCAGGGCAAGACTGCAATTGCGTTTTGCGTTGTATGCTTCGCGCTTAACTGCCTACTTGGTTTCCTGTTTCTTTGCTATCACCATGATGCTTTCTCCCCAGGTTTTGGGAAGAAAAACCAAACCGGTGATTGCTTGCAAACCGCCGAGCGAACCGAAGGTCAGTTTTTGGATCGCGCTGGGGATAAGCGGAATATACGGCACATCCCAAAAGCCATCGGCGAAAATCTGTTTAATTGTAAAGCCTGCGCTTTCGATCAAGGAGACCCATTCGACGGGTCGCTTCAACGAAACGTGAGTGGGGTCTTGATAGCCGATCCACTTTTCGCCTTTCCACGGCTTGAGGAGCGAATCGAGATTCGGCGTGGCAAGGATCAATATGCCACCTACTTCAGTCACGCGCCCGATCTCCTGGATCGCTTTTTGGGGGTCGGGTAAATGCTCCACAATGTGTTTAATGATAACCACGTTAAATGAGTTGTCGTTAAATGGAAGTTCCTGCGCGCTGGCGGTTTGCAAACTTGTATTCTTTACAACGGATTTTGATTGCTTGACCGCCCAGTGGTTAATGTCGCAACCGTACGTTTTGAACGCATCTTCGAGTTGCCCTACGAGATGGCCCATCCCTGACCCCACCTCCAACAGGCGCGCGCCGCGTTTGCTGTATCGCCGCGCCAGCATTGCGAAGAATCGATTCGACCACCAATACATGCTGTATTTGGCGAAGGTGATCTTGGAGTAGGTGTGCGTGGAGAAATAGTTTTCGTCGAAGGGCATGATTGGACAATGGACAATGGACGATGGACGATGGACGATGGACAATGAAATGCGACACATGGTCTGTCGTCAATCGTCTAATGTCTTTTGCGCGCGATGTAAAAGGTAAACGTCCCGTTCTCGATTGGTTCAGGCGAGGCGTATTTGCTTACATATTTTTTTGTCAACCAGAGATTCCATTTTGTGCGTGAGAGTATCCAACGCCCTGTGAGAACGCGAGCCAATACCGATGGAACGCCAAAATAATGTCCCCATTCTAACACGCGCATTGCGGAGGGCGAGAAGTAGTGCCAGTACCGTAGCATTTCAAAACCGGCGCGTTCGAGGCGTTCCTTCCACACCTCGGGTTCATCGGCGTGATGCACGCGCGAAATTTTGCGGAACCAGTTTTCATACGGCTTGCCCAACGCCTTTGAAATAGACAACGCGGAAAAATATCTTGTGTTAGGCACACAAAAGTAAAACGGCGCATCTTTCTTCAACACGCGCGCGGTTTCTTTCAATACCTGGTCAATGTGAGGGATGTGTTCCAAAACTGAGTTGCTGAACCCGCTGGCGAAATAGTTCGAAGGGAATGGGGACATCGCGCCGTCCGATTCAACCAACGATTTGTACGCGCCTAATTTTTTTGCTTCGTGGATGGGTCCATGCCAGGGGTCGAGTCCCACGTCAATTTTTTGGTCGAAGGTCAACGAGGCGAAGTGACCGTCGCCGCATCCCACATCATAGACCGGCGCGGGCAGGGGCAGGTCTTGATAGTACGATGATTCAATTGCCCGCAAAAACGCGCGGAAGTAGGGCAGGTCGCGGAGATGGAGGAACAGGAAATCTTTCGATTGATGATTGGTCATGATTTGCCCATAAGTTTTGCAAATAATTTTTCATATTCCTGCGCAATGGAATCGGGGTTATAGGATTTCTGGATGGATGCGACATCGCCCTTGAATTTCTGCGGTTCATTCAGGACGGTGAGGATTGACTCAGCCAAGTCTGCCGCATCGCCAATGCGAGCGACGCGTCCCATGCCGTGCATTGTCACCGGTTGCCTCACCCCCGGCAGCGCGGACGGCACGCACGGCACGCCGTTCATCATCGCTTCGATCTGCACGAGACCAAACGCTTCGGTTGAATTCAAAGATGGCACAGTCAACACATCGAGGTTGGGATATAACGCGGCAAGTTGAACGGGTGTGAGGTTCCCAAGAAATTTCCAGTGACCCGACGATTCGTATTCACGGATCTTTGGAATCAATCTGTCGAAATAGGCTTGCTCGCCCATCACGTTCTGGTGTTGTCCCGCGTATAACACCTGGGCATTCGGATATTTCTGCAAGATCGTGGGTAACGCGTCCAGCAACACCTCGACGCCTTTTTCAGAGGCGAAGCGCGTGACCATGCCGATCACGGGATGTCGCGCCTTGGTTTGATGCGTCTCTGCAAATGCTTGCACTGCGCCGGGGGGTGGAGTCGGCAGTTCAACGGGAGGCAGGATGGGGGTTAGTTTTGAGGCGAAACGCGAGAGGTAGGGAGAGTTATCCGCATAATCCTGTGTGTAGGTGACGATGTGATTCGAGAAAAGTCCCGCCATATTATTTTGAAAGTCCACCACCATGTTGACGAAGCGGTTGAAGAATCCGGGCGGCAACAGCAGATCGCAGTGATAGGTGAGCACGGCGGGCTTGCCGAAGAAACGTCCGCGCAATGCCACGCCGGGCGCGTCGAATTGGGGGAGGTGCATTTGCACAACATCATGCGCGCGCACGAGCGTTGTCGCGACTGAGCCAAAGGTTGGCGCGATGACACCTTTGCTGACGCGAACCGCAACCGGCACGCGGATGATCTTGACGCCATCCATCATTTCTTCGCGCGGCAATGACGGGTCATACTGTGTAGTCATCACAGTGACTTCGTGCCCGCGTCTCACAAAGGCGCGCGCGAGGCGTTCGGCATAGATCGTCAGCCCGGAGGTGTGCGGACGATAGTAGGTGAGTACGGTTAGGATTTTCATAAAGCGGGAAGATTATACCCTTACAGCAAGCCTGTCTTTGCGAGGCGCTCTTGTTCTTTGCCCGCAGCAATCTCCGAATCAGCGAGGGGATTGCTGCGCCACCCAAAACCAAGAGCGGCGGCTCGCAACGACATCAAGAAAGTCAGAGATTCCATGGAAAATAACTTGATACAATCACCGCCTGTTGAGGTGATCCATGACAAACAAAAAACAATTCGTTGACTGGTTCCTTGCCACCCTGCGCGAGTCTGCGTGGGCGCCGCTGGGCGTGTTCGGCTTTTATTTGGTCGGGCTGGTCTTCGATTGGTACGACCGTTTTCCCCCACTCGATATTCCCACGCATTTTATGGGCGGCGCGGCGATCACATATTTTTTTCGCTCCGCCATCAAGCAATCACAAAAATTTCTTGGGGATATTCCCGCGTTGATCCAAGTCCTGTTTGCCTTCACCTGCACAGGGACAACGATCATCTTGTGGGAATTCTACGAGAACGCGTTCGATTACCTCTTCGGCACAACCATGGTGCGCGGATTGGAAGATACGATTGTGGATATGTTTATTGGGATGATGGGGGCGTTAGTGTTGACGTTGTTTTATAAGAGAACATAAGTTTTAGCCACAGAGTCGCTGAGACGCCGAGATATTAATAAGGTTTTCTCAGTGATCTCTGTGTCTCTGTGGCAAACGGTTTTGGTTTAGAACAAATCCTTATTCGCCTTTACCCATTCGAACATCAATTCCATCCCCTCTTCAAGATCAATCTTCGGTTCCCAGCCGAGTTCGTTTTTTGCTTTACGTAAGTCGGCGTAGAAAACTTTCTGGTCGCCGGGACGCCAATCTTCGCGCGCCACTTCGATTTCTTTGCCGAGCAATTTTTCCAAGATGGGACCGAACTCCGCCCAGATAGAAATCACGTTTTGCTTCCCGCCGCCGACGTTGTAAATTTGTCCTTTGGCAATGTCAATCTTTTCGATGGCGGCATCATAAGCGTTTAACAAATCATTGATATACAACGCATCGCGTACTTGTTTGCCATCGCCATACACAGTGATTTTTCTGCCGGTCACAGCCGCGATCATCATCCATGCCATCCACCCTTGATCTTCAACGCCGAATTGTCTCGGACCATAAATCGCAGACTGGCGGAACACTACAGACCGCAAACCATAAATGCGAGCATAATCGCGGACGTATTGATCGCCAGAACCTTTTGAAACTCCATAGGGCGAATGGAAATCGAGCGGTTGCGATTCGGAACAGCCGTGTTCCAAATCTTTGTATAGCCAGCGCGTGGATTCTTCGACCAACTTCACATCGTCCATGCCGCCGTAGACCTTGTTGGTGGAGGCGTACAAAAAGATGGGATTCTTTTTCGACAGGCGCGCGGCTTCGAGCGCGTTGAACGTCCCCAGCGCGTTGGACTCAAAATCATCGCGCGGATTCGTCACGGATGTGGTCACTGCGACTTGTCCCGCAAGGTGAACGATGACATCCGCGTCTTTGGCAGACTCGGCTAACAAGTCTGCGCTTCGTAAATCTCCGACGATGAGGTTGAATCCGTTTTCGCCGAACTGACTCTTCAACCAGTCCATGTTGCGCGGCGCGCCCGCACGCGAGAGATTGTCGAAGATGGTGACGCGCTCTCCGCGTTGAATCAGCCTGCCCGCGTAGTTCGAACCGATGAATCCCGCTCCGCCTGTGATGAAATAATTACGACTCACGTTGTATCCTATAAATTGTTTGATGATACACCGTCCCGCAGGCTATAAAACCGTAGTAACGACTTCAGTCGTTCGGCTGTGGGGCGACTGAAGTCGCCACTACGCAACCTGCGGGACGTTTTAACTATTCCGCTTTTCCTTGCTTGTTTCTGAAACTCATTAGCTCTTGATACACGCCCGAAAGCGTCTGCCCTTCGCGCGAGAGGCCGATGGCGCCAACCACGATGCTGTTGATGTAGTTATACAAGCGCATGGCTAGCGCGGCGGCAAGAGCGGAGGATTCGTCCGCGCCGAGGATTTTCAGGGCAAAGACGATCGCGCCTTCAAATGTTCCCACTGCGCCGGGCGCGGATGGGATGGCTCCGCCGAACGCCGCCATGCCCAAGCCGAACATCGCCCAGATCGCGTCTGCCTGCGGGAAGAAGGCGCGGATGATGAGATAGTAAGCGACGATGGCAAGCGACCAGTTGAGCGTCATCCAAAACAAAAATTTGACGAAGAGCCAGCCGTCGGTGAGCACGCTCAAGCCGGAGAAGAACGATTCGAGGAAACTGCCGCCAAGTTGTTGCAAGCGCGGAAAACGCGCGGTAAGTTTGTGAAAAAGATCGAGCGCCCATTTGTTGTTGCGCGCCAGAATGAACATCAGCACGAAGCCTGCCAGCACGATCCCGCCCATGAGGAAGGCTCCTCGTCCGCTTCCCTCCGCGCCGACGACGAACGGAATCACGGAAATAAAAATGATGGCGGTGTAGATCAAATCCATGGTGCGTTCGATGACGATGGTGGGAAGAATCTCCATGAAGGTCATCGAAGTTTTGCGGCTGAGCAGAAACGCGCGTCCGATCTCGCCGAGGCGGAACGGGAGGAAGTTGTTTAATAGGTAGCCTTCGCCAACCGTCCAAAAGACATCGCTGAACGAGGCGCGGTTTCGTAAAAGGGTTCGCCACACCTGCGCGCGCACACCCATCCACACGAAGCCGATGATCAACGCGATGCCGAGATAGACGTAATTCGCGTTGCGAAGCGCGTCCGCCATTTTGCGCAGGTCAACGAAGTAGAGAATTGCGGCGATCAAGCCGATGCTGATGATCGCGCCGGGCAGCCATTTTTTTGCGTCTTTCATGTTTGTTCCTTTGGGGGAGGTACACAAGTAAACAAGTACACAAGTACACAAGTACACAAGTACACACGTTCCCTGTTTACGTGTTTCCCTGTCTACATGTCTCCGTGTCTACCTGTGTACGTTCTTCATTCCTCATTCAATTTCAACACCGCCATGAACGCGTCCTGCGGGATTTCGACGTTGCCGACCATCTTCAAGCGTTTCTTGCCCTTCTTTTGTTTCTCGAGCAATTTCTTTTTGCGGGTGATGTCGCCGCCGTAGCATTTTGCCAGCACATCTTTGCGCGTGGCTTTGACATTGGCGCGCGAGATGATTCGTCCGCCCGACGAGGCTTGCACCGCCACATCGTACAATTGACGGGGAATCAAATCTTTCAATTTGGTGATGAGCCGTTGACCCTTGTGATACGCATCCTTCTGGTGGACGATGGTCGCGAGCGCGTCTAAAGGTTCGCCGTTGACGAGGATCTCGAGTTTCTGCAACTCATCGGGGCGATATTCAAGGAATTGATAATCTAATGAAGCATAGCCTTTCGTGCGCGATTTCAAATCATCGAAGAAGTCAATGATAATTTCCGAGAGCGGAATTTCAAAATCGAGTTGCACGCGATGCGGCGCGGGATATTCCTGTTGCTTGAAGATGCCGCGTCGTTTGGTGACAATGTCCATGATGGGACCATAATAATCGGTCGGCGTGATGATCTCAATGGTCATCCACGGCTCGCGTACTTCGACGATCTTCGATTCATCGGGCAACGCGGCGGGCGAGTCAACGGGGATGATCTCGTTATCAATCATCAACACCTGATATTCCACCGAAGGCGCGGTGAACAACACATCCAGATCATATTCTCGTTCGATGCGTTCTTGAATGATCTCCATGTGAAAGAGACCGAGAAAGCCAGCGCGGAATCCGAATCCCAACGCCTGCGATGTCTCAGGTTGATACGTCAATGAAGCGTCGTTGAGTTGCAATTTTTCGAGCGAGTCGCGCAGTTCGGGGTAGTCGTCTGCCTCCACGGGGTAAATCCCCGCGAAGACCATCGGCTTCGGGGTTTGGTACCCAGGCAGAGGGTTAGAAGCAGGTTGAGCGGCGCGCGTGATCGTGTCTCCCACGCGGCACTCATGCACGGTTTTGAATCCCGTCGCGATGTAGCCCACTTCGCCCGATCCCAACGTGGCGGTGGGTGTCATGCTCGGGGAAAAGATTCCAATTTCAACAGGGCGCATCTCTTCCTTCGTCGAAAACATCCGCAACACATCGGTGGATTTAAACGAGCCTTCGACCACGCGGATGTAGGCGACGACACCCTTGTATGAGTCGTAATGCGAATCGAAGACGAGCGCGCGCAACGGCGCGTCATCCAAATCTTTCGGCGGCGGGACGCGTGTGACAATCGCCTCGAGGATTTGATCCACGTTGACGCCTTCTTTTGCCGAGACTTGAATCACACTTGTGGGGTCGATACCAAGCAGAGCGCCGACATCCTCAGCCACTTCGTCGGGACGGGCGGAGGGCAGGTCAATTTTGTTGATGACGGGGATGAGCGTGAGATCGGCGTCAAGCGCCTGATAGAGATTCGCCAGCGTTTGCGCTTCGATGCCCTGTGTGGCATCCACCACCAGCACTGCGCCTTCACACGCCTTGAGCGCGCGGCTGACTTCGTAACCGAAGTCCACGTGACCTGGCGTGTCAATCAGATTGATCTCGTATTTTTGATTGTCTTTCGCGGTGTAATACATTCTCACCGCGGAGGCTTTGATCGTGACGCCTTTTTCGCGTTCGAGGTCCATCGTGTCGAGCATTTGCTCGGACATGTCGCGTTCCGAGATCGTGCCTGTGAGTTGCAACAAGCGGTCGGCAAGCGTGGATTTGCCATGGTCAACATGGGCGATGATGCAGAAATTACGGATGTGGTCGGTCATAGGCGGGGGAAGTATAACCGAATTTATTTAGCCAGAGAGACGCGGAGAGCACGGAGATAAATTAACCGCAAAGATCGCCAAGAGCGCGAAGAAACAAAATAATCTTTGCGGGCTTCGAGTTCTTGGCGGTTGATAGAAAATGAAGGTTTTTGCCTCGACCCTTGTCTAATCCAGTAGAATGACCGTCATGGACAGCCGCTGGCTTGAGCAATGCCGTGAGGGAGATTCGCTGGCAATCGAACGACTGGTACAAACATATCAACAGGATGTGTGCCGCCTCGCGCTCTCCATCCTCGAAGACGCCGATGATGCCGACGATGCAACGCAGGAAGTTTTCGTCGCGGCTTTGCGCGCCCTCGATTCGTTCCGCGGCGAATCATCGCTCAAGACCTGGCTGTTCAGCATCACTGTCAATGTGTGTCGAAATCGGTTACAGCGCGCTCAGAGTCGTGGAAGACTGCGTCAGGTTTTACAAAGTTTGTTTTTGCAGAATCAGGCTCATCCCGAGTCCGATGCGATACAACGCGAATCCGACTCCGCGTTGTGGCGCGCTGTCCACGCCCTCGGCGAAAAACATCGCATCCCCGTCATCCTGCGCTACTATCACGATCTGCCCGTCGCTGAAATCGCGGAGATGTTGGGTATGCCCGTCGGCACGATCCATTCACGGTTGAATCATGCCCGCGACAAATTGCGGACGCTGTTAAAGGAAGACGAATGAACGAGATCACGCACAGACAAGCCAAACGTTATCTGCGTGCAGATTTGGATGGACTGCTCAGCGACGCTCAGCGACGCGCCCTCGAAACGCATCTCGCGGGATGTGAAGCCTGCCGCGCCGAATCCCAATCTTTATCTTCGCTGACATCGCGCCTGCAAAGTGAATTCCATTCGCGCTGGGATACTCAAGACGGTCCTTCTGAACGTGTGTTGAAAAATATCCGATCACAATCACGGAGGATCAAAATGCAAAAACGAATTGACGTTGTATTCAACCTGCTCGGCGGAACTGCCGCGCTGGTCTTGTTGTTCTTTGTTGTTACTTCTGTAATTTCAAGATTCCAAAAGGACACTGCCGCAACAAACGGGACTCAAGTCCCCGCGCCCGCGCAACCAGAGTCGTTGATTGCATTTGTATTGGTGGAAAAAGATAGCAAACCCGAAATCTACACCATGAAATCAGACGGCAGTGAAAGGACCAACATCACGGACGACCCTGCTACCGACGAATTTCCTGCCTGGTCACCGGATGGTAAACAAATTGCCTTCGTCAGCGACCGAAGCGGCGGCAGGGACATCTATCTCATGAACTCCGATGGAAGTAACGTAAGGAAGTTGACCGATTCATCCACCTTCAACGAACATTTCTTTTGGTCGCCAGATGGAACAAGGATCGCGTATCTCTCCAGCGAATCCGGCGAAGGTTCTATTTCCGGTACTAGTCACCTTATGGTGATGAATGCGGATGGGAGCAACAAGATGGCGCTAACCAGCGAACCAGGATCGTATACTATTTTTGGCTGGTCACCCGATGGGCAGAATATCGTTTATAAAGACACTCACGTTGAAAACAACCGGGAGCGTGTTATGGTCGCCAGCGCTGACGGCATAAACACTCTTGATGAACCCTTCTTCGAGGGCGATGGCGGCCGAAAACACGATCAAATCCATTGGGAGTCTTCAGAACAGTTCATTACCATCAGTTCGAACAGAGATCGACCAGCGTGGGGGATGTGGACTCTTACAAGATTTTATACGATAGAAAATTACACAAACTCTATAAATGCCAATCCTGTACTCGTCTCATCCGACTTTCCTATTGTTGCCATCTTTGATAAGACTTATGTGATCGAAAACAAAGATTCCCTGGTCTGGCTGACTTATCAAGGCGCGCCCATACCCTATAAGCCCTGGAACTTCAGTGAAAAATGCGCACAGCCAAATGACCCATTTGTGGAGGATAGCGCTCATGTTATTTCCCCGGACGGGCAACAGGCATTCGTAACAATTCATTGTGGGGAAGGCGTCACATGGTTCTATCTCGAAAACTCCGATGGCTCGCAATTCGTGCAACTCACCAATTTCTCCATTGCCAACCCCGCAACCGTCTCAGGCATCAACTGGTCGCCGGATGGAAAAGCCGTGGTCGTGACCATCCCCAGCGCCCAAGGCACGAACTTATATCGCTTCGATATTCAAGAGATGTTGAACGATCCATCCACGCAGCCAGTCCCATTGACCACAGATGATACGGTGAAATATTGGGCAATCTGGCAACCCGTCGTCAAAAACGAAGTTGTCGAAAACACAACGACTGAACCGGAGAAGACATCTTCCAAGAACAGGTTACTTGCTTTTACTGTCGTCGAAGAAGATGGCAACACTGAAATCTACACCATGAACGCAGATGGCAGTCATCTGTCTAACATCACCAATCATGAAGCGCTTGATTCCAACCCAGCCTGGTCGCCGGATGGCAAACGCATTGCTTTTGAAAGCAACCGCGCGGCGTTCACACAAATTTATTTGATGGATGCCGACGGGTCCAATGTTACGCAACTTACATTGGACGAAATCGAGCATGAAATGACCATGAACTATGCCATATCCAATCCCTGGTCGCCGGATGGAAGCCATTTGCTCTTTTTCCATAGAGTGTATCCTGAAAAAGGAGCGCCGCCCGTTCCCTTGGAACTCTACTCCATAGATATCAACGGAGGAAATGAAATCCTGCTCGCCAGCGGAGACATAACGTTATTTGATGTCTCATGGTCGCCAGATGGGAAGCATATTGCCTATAGCGCGACCGATCCTCAAAACCCAAACGCGAATCGCATCTATGTTGTAGACGCTAATGGGAGCGACCCCATTGATATTACAAAATCCCTGCATCCCAATGAACAAGTAGCCAACTTTAATTACTACTGGTCTTCCGATAGCCAATCTCTGATCTTCATAGCGATGAATGAAAAAAGCCAGCAATGGTTTGCCTATGAAGCATTTCTGGATGGGGGTCCGCTGGTTCCAAAAACGCGGGCGAACTCAACGTTGGGAGGCTGGTGGAATGATACATCCTTTATTATTGGCTTTAGAAATACACTTACTTGGGCGCGTAATGATGGAACAATCAATGTCTTGGAAGTTTCCGAAAAATGTAGATTGAAAGATGGTCTTCAATACAGCTGGTTATACAAAAGATCAAACAAAGGCAATTTTCTGATCGGCGTTGACTGCCCGGAGGAAAATCTCTGGTTCTATTATGTCAATTCAAACGGCACGGAAGTCAGACAACTTTTCAATTCACAATTATCTGGTGACATCGTTGATGTTATCTGGTCGCCAGACGATAATCAAGTGATCGCAATCATGTCCGGCGACACTGACACAAATTTGTATCTTTTTGACATTCAAGAAATGTTGAATGATCCGTCCACGCAACCAGCCCAATTGACTACAGACGGTGTTCTGAAAGAGGGCGTGACCTGGCAACCTCAACCCTAAATCGCGTATGCCAAATCCTTGTGCCTGTGTGAGAAGAAATTAGATGGGTAGGCGCACAGCGAATCCTGAAAGGATTTTGACGAGAGATCGTCTCGCTGTGCCCCTACACACATTTCATTTGACTAAGATTCGACTATAATTCGACTAATGTTTGAACCGAAATATGAGATAACTCATGCCCTGCTCGATAATATCAAGCGCATCGCCAGCCTGACGCAGGCTCTGAACCAGCGACGGTTTCCGCACACGGTACTTGTCGAACTGCAAAAGGATGCCGAGGCGGTTTCGAGTTTTGCCTCCACCAGCATCGAGGGGAATCCGCTTCCGCTGACGGATGTGAAGCGCATTCTCAAGAGCACACCTCAAAACATCCGTGACAGCGAGCGGGAGGTATTGAACTACAACGAGGCGATGAAGGAGATCAATGGCAAACTTGGTAGGGATGCAATTTCTGTCACACTGTCATTGATATTGCAAATCCACAAACAAGTGACAAAGAAACTGCTGCCCGCATCACAATCAGGGAAACTGAGAATTGATCCTGTTTTCGTAAACGATCCGCGTTCGGGAAACACCATCTACTGGCCCCCCGATGCCGTAGGTGTCCCTGCTCTCTTGAAAGATTTGATTCTGTTCGTTGAAACCAACATAACCAAAATAGACCCGTTGATTCTGGCTGGCTTGTTTCACAAGCAGATGGTGGTCATCCATCCCTTCATGGATGGAAATGGAAGGACGACACGCCTGCTCACGAAGATTTTGCTTGCCAACATGGGGTTGAATACGTTCAATCTGTTCAGTTTCGAAAATTACTACAACCAGAATGTGACCCGCTATTTTCAAACAGTGGGCGTGCGGGGAAACTACTACGAGATTGCGCAGACGGTTGATTTCAGTCTATGGCTGGAATATTTCACGGGTGGCATCATTGACGAACTTCTGCGCGTCGAAAAGATCCTGCCGCGTTCCAGCCAAAGTCCGCAAGACGAACTCAAGCCGCATCACCAGCAGATTCTTGATTTCATCAAAGATAAAGGCTATATCACTGACAAAGATTACGCGGGCTTGGTAAATCGCGCGCGACCAACCCGCAGGCTGGATTTCAATAAATTGATCGGAATGGGGTTAATCAAACGCGAGGGGAAAGGCAAGAACACGTATTACAAGATGAAGTAAGCAGTTATTTGGCAAAGACATAGCGAATCAATTTCCTGTCAGACTCTTATGATGTTTCGCTATGCCCCTACAAAGAATCAAAATTGCGCGCGATAACTACATCTTCGCCAGCAACTCCGCCTTCTTCTTCTGGAATTCCTCTTCAGAAACGATCCCCTTCTTGCGCAACTCATCCAACTTCGCGATCATGGAGGGGATATCATCCTCCCGTTTGCGATCCACGCCAGAATCGTCAAAACCAAGTTTTTCTTTGGCATTAAGCATGGCTGTTTTGAATTTGACTGGGTCTCCGATACGTTTGAATAGATTGACCCCGATCTCACTGGCGGTCATGATCTCAACATCACCATAATCGAATACCCTGCCAAAAAAGGACTGGCTCATCTTGACGTCGTTCACTTTTTCAAGGGAGGAGTCCACAACATTCTTGCTTAGGACGCCTGAGATCTGGATCACCCGCCGATTCGTAACGATGTATTCACGGTTGTACCAAACGAGAATGTCGCGCACCATCCCGCCCAGAGGCGCCAGCACGAGGACAAATCCAATCGCGGCAAGAGGATTGAGAGTTGTCGCAGCGACGACTCCCACGATCAATACCAATGTCAATATGATTTCCAAGAGGATATTACTGAATAAGACAAATGAATGCTGGCGGGTTACCAGCACGATCTTTTCGTTTTGCCCCATGAGTCCCTGCATGTAAGTCTTTGCCATGGTTTTCTCCTATGCCCAAAATGAATCTTTGGGTTACAGATCACGCCGTTGCGCCAGCTTTTACCTCAATCCCAACTTTTGCCTGATAAACTTTCGCACTGTCCCAGCGGCGGCGTAGGCAGATTGAGCGTCTTCCTTCTCCGCTGTCTCGCCGGGATAACGTCCGCGCACCGCATAACGCTCCATGGTACCAAATCGGCACGCAACATTTCATAACTGCTGTCAATTTCTTCGCAGAGCAACATCAACTCGACCAAATTGTGAATTTTGGGAATGTGTTTGTCGTTTTCCTGCAACACGGCTTTGAGATATTTCTCCGCACATTGTTGGGAATGGAAACAAACCGCATCGTAATTTGGAGATTTACGCGCCTGCAATTCGCGCCCTGCCGTGAGAAAATCGCCTTCCGCTTTTTTGACCCACTCAGCTGTTGCGGACTTCATATAAAACCTTGCCCTCTTTTATGACATCACGAAGGAACCAATCTCTCATTTTCATTCGCTCTGCCAGATATTTCGGCGTGTGGACAATCAAATCTAAGCCAAAGCGATAGTCAATCTGCTGACAGATCTGAATGGCTTGTTGCACTTCTTTTAGCGGCGTATCCATAACGACCAGCATATCCACGTCACTTTCAGGGCGTGGATTCCCGCGCGCGTACGAGCCGAACAAAATAATCTTCTGCGGCTTGAACTTTTCCACGATCTGGTCCACCACTTGGTCAATGGCTTCTTGTGGAATGCGCTTACGCCTATCAATGGTGGGGACGTTTACAGCGACCATCGTGAGTCCATTATACAACTTCTTTTGTTAGTTGCTCTGGTGATATGCTGTTGCCCGTCAAATCCATCCACACCAGAAACTCGACATTCCCCTTCGGTCCCACCAGCGGACTCTTCACCAGCCCGCGGATGCTGAAACCTGCGTTTTGTGTAAAGCTCAACACATCGAGAAGCACTTGCTTGTGAATCTCCGGGTCGCGGATCACGCCGTCGCCGCGCGAGACGTCCTTTTTACCGGCTTCGAATTGGGGTTTGATGAGGGCGATGATTTCCGTATCTTTTTCACCGCGAAGACCGCCAAGGGCGCTAAGATTTAATTTTTCTTTGCGATCTTCGCGTGCTTGGCGGTAAGAATTGGACTTGGCAATCCAAGATTTCACCACTGGCAACAAAATCTTCAACGAAATAAAAGACGCATCTATTGTTACGAGATCAACTTTCTCTGGCAACGATTCAACATACCTTGCATTGGTCTCCTCCATCACGACAACGCGCGGATCGTTGCGGAGTTTCCAGTGCAGGATGCCCTTGCCCACGTCAATCGCGTAGACTTTCGCCGCGCCGCGTTGGAGCAGGCAGTCGGTGAATCCGCCGGTGGACGCGCCAACATCAGCACAAACCATATCTTTCACATCGAGTTGGAAGGCTTCAAGCGCCCCATCCAATTTTTCGCCGCCGCGTGAGACGAAGCGCGGACCGGTGTCAACTGTCACGGTGGATTCGCTGTCCACAGGCGTGGCAGGCTTCAATGCGACCTGATCCGCTATTCGGACTTGTCCCGCCATGATGAGGGCTTGCGCTTTGGCGCGCGATTCGGCGAGTCCGCGCTCGACGAGTAGTACATCCAGACGAAGTTTTGGCATGCGCGTATTGTATCAATTTCTGTTGCTTCCCCCTCTACCTTCTGCTTATGAACGCCGCTCAGGCGCAAAGCGAACTTGCGGTGCGAATTTCCAAGTTGGGTCAGTTCGTCAATTCAACGACCAGCGTGTCCAGCGCCAGCTCGAGCGTGGATTGCCCGGTCTTGACTCCCTCGTCGATGCGCAGTAATTTTCGATAAATGCTCTCAAGCGATTCGATCGAAAAACGCCCAGCCTGCCCTGTTGTCTTTTCTGCCACGAACGGATGCACGCCCAACGCGCGCGCCACATCGTCCTTGTTGCCGCGCCCATCGAGGATCTCGCGCGCTTGAATCAACAAGCGGAACTGTCGCACCACCATCCCCCACAATGAGAATGCGTCTTCGGTCTCGAGCAGGCGATGCAAAAGATGTTGCGCCGATTTGCCGTTGCCGCTCGACAACGCGTCGACGAAATCGAATACCGATTGCTGTGACGTGATAATGCACACCGCTTCCACATCCGCGACGCCGACCTGCCTCGCCCAATTGACGTATGCCAGCAACTTCGAAATCTCCATCCCCGCCTGACGCGTATCCACGCCGACCATGTCTTTGAGCATTTCTGCGGCGCGAGGCTCGATCTGCCCGCCCTGTTGTTTCATTTCATTGACGATCCAGCCGGTCATATCCCTGAGTTTCGGGAGCATGAAGGCTTTGGTTTGAATGGACTTGCTGTTCTTCTCCGCCCATTTCACCAGCCAGTGTTTGTCGGCTTCCTTTGGCTCAACGGATTCGTATAGCGCGAGCCGCGTTGTGTCGGGAGCCTTCTCAATAAATTCGAGAAATTTCTTTCTCGAAGAAGCGTTGTTGTATTTCGAGGAGGGATTTGCCAATAAAACCAACCGTCTCTTGGCAAGGAACGGGATGGCGTTGACGGCAGTGTTCAAGTCAGTTTCGCTCATCGAACGCGCGTCGAGGCGGGCGGTATTCATATCCGCGCTGGTGGGGTCGCTGAAATCGGATTCAAAATCCTTGAGTTTGCGCGAGATGGCAAATTCGTCGTTGCCGAAGAGGAAATAGAGGTTGGGCATGAGGGAAAGGATGAAGGATGAATTATGAAGGATGAAGAAAGTGGAAAGTGGATGGATGCGAGATACGAGATACGAGATACACGTTACGTGTGTACTTGTGTACCTGTTTACTTCGTAACCACGCGATGAAGGCCTTTGCGAACAAGCCGAATGTCCACGATCTGCATGTCGCCCAAATCAGCCTCGGTGGTGATGTGTTTTTGTAGCCAGGGTCCCAGCGGGCGACTCAACAGATATCCGAACAGCGCGAGGATCAACGCGAAGGGAATCAGCCAGAAGCGCCAGAAGGTGGAACGCGCTCCACGAAGGGGCATCCAGGCAAAGGCGGCGGGAAGAACCGCCCCAACGACGAGGTTGGTGCCGCATCCTTCGTGGACGGCGAGTCCGCTTTCACCGGAGTTGAGTCGCGTGTGGGCTTCGTTGACACAGGCGATCACATCCTCGGTGGTCACATCGCCCAATAGAAAAAATCCTGTCGGGTTGGAATGCCCCGCCATGGATGTTTTGTATTTGCGAGCCAGGATGCGCAGGGTGGCATGTTCCAGCGCGTGATTACGACGAGTTTCGAGGATGAGGGGAAGATCAAGGATCATGCGGCGATTATACACCGCATGATTTATGGAATCAGATAGGCGAGCAGGGTCAACGGCAACGCGGCAAGCACACCTTTGATGATCACGCGCCACGCCTGTCGTCGGACTTGTTTCAATTCTGATTTGTCTTTGATGCGTTCCATTTTGTCGGAGGTGTGGCGCAGACCGCGCGAGGCAAGCGCTACTCAGGTTTTATCGAGCGCTTGAAAATAACTCGTCGTCGCCGCGCTGAAGAAGAAAAAGAGGGGCAATCGCCAAAGCGGATTCGCGTCGAGGAGGGCGAGCGCGCCCAACACAACCAGCGTGAAGGCGAAATACTGCGCGGCAAATCGTTTCCGCTTCTGTCTCTCCGACGGGCTGATGTTCGGTATGCAGACATCTCCCACCGCTTCTTCAGGGTTTGCAGAAAAATTGTCAGTCATTGGGAGAATGAAACCATCCCTTCATAGGTTAAGGTGGATTTCTTCATTTCATCCAATTTTACAGGAACTCAATGAGAGGGGACTGAAAAGGAGATCGCGCCATTATTAAATCGTCAACCGCGAAGCGGCTTCGTTCACGCGCTTCGCGGTTACATCAAGTTTCGGGAACGCCGTTTACAGTTTCTTTTGGAACTTCGCCGCTTCACTTCGCAGTTTTTACCATCTGCCGCGCCACTTGCAACAACTCATGCGCGGACCTCAGCGTCCCCTCGCCCACTTCACCAAGCATTTGCGAGAGTTCGAGCAGGCGCGGCTCTCCGTCGAGACGTTCGACGCGGGTCAACGTGCGATTGCCTTGGATCAATTTTTGAACTTGATAATGCTCGTCGCCAAACACAGCCAACTGCGGGAGATGCGTCACGCAAAAGACCTGGTGCGATCGCGAGAGGTTCCACAACTTCTGACCAACGGTCATGCCGACGCGCCCACCGATGCCCTGATCAATTTCATCGAAGATCAGCGATGGGACTTCATCGGCGCGCGCCAACACATTTTTCAACCCCAGCATCAAACGCGACGTTTCACCGCCTGAGGCGATCTTTACCAGCGGTTTGAGTCCCTCGCCTGGGTTCGGCGCGATCAAAAATTCGACGCGGTCAATTCCGTTCTGGTCAAACCCAATGCGCGGACCGCCGTTGAGCGGCACGCCGTTCGGGTCGGGCTTGGTCTGAAAGTCCACGCCAAACTTCGCGGCGGACATTTTCAAGTCATCGAGTTCGGTTTCGATACCGCTTCCCATTTTTGTGGCGGCAGATTTGCGCTTCTCTGAAAGAGCCAGTCCCTGCTTGCCCATCTTCTCCAATAATTTTGCTTCTTGCAATTCCAATTCGTTGATGCGATCTGCCGCGCCTGTGATCGTTTCGAGTTGTTTGCGCGCGTTCTCGCCAGAAGAAATTACAGCGGGGATGCTTCCACCGTATTTGCGCGTGAGCGAATGGATCAGGTCGAGTCGTTCTTCCACTTCATCGAGTCGCTTCGGGTTGAATTCGATCTCTTCCAAGTAATCGCGCAAGTTGCTAATCACATCCGAAATCGTATCGATCAACACCTCGGCTTGATTCGCTAACTCACTTTGCGCCGAATCAATTTTTGCGAGCGCGTGCAGGGCTTGCGCGGCTTGCCCGATCAAGTCGGTTGCGGCGGGAGTTTCAGGCGAGCCTTCTTCCAAAACCGATAACGCCTCTTGCGCGTTTTGCGCGAGCGACTCGGCATTCGCGAGTCGGTCACGCTCCTTGCGCAGTTCTTCATCTTCTCCCGCCTTCAAACGCGCGGCTTCGATCTCTTCGGCTTGATACGTGAGAAACTCGACGCGGCGATCCGCATCTGCTTGGGCTTTTCGCAACTCATTCAACTCGTGACGCACACCAAGCAGTGTGTGATACGTCTGACGATAATCGCTGAGGGGACGCGAAACTTCAGCGAAGCGGTCAAGCAAGCCCAAATGGGCGCGAGAATCGAGAAGCGATAAATGCTCCGCCTGCCCATGAATGTCCACGACCAGCGATCCAATTTCCTTCAAAAGAGAAACGTTCACCGTCCGCCCGTTGACGCGCGCCACACTCCGCCCCTCTTTTCGGACTTCGCGCATCAGCACGACATAATTCGGATCGTCCATCAATTCTTCGCGGTTCAGGATGTCGTGCACCGCTTCTCTTTCCGGACCTTTGAGCTGGAACACACCCTCGACGAATGCGGCATCTGAATCGGTTCGCACGAAGGTCGTGTCCGCTTTGCCGCCGATGAGCATGACGACGGCATCGAGGATGATGGATTTGCCCGCGCCCGTTTCACCCGTGAGGATGATCAGCCCGGGACCGAAACGCAGGTCGAGTTTATCTATGATCGCAAAGTTGTGGATGTGAAGTTCGGTAAGCATTATGCGCCCTGCTCAGTAGGGGTCTGTGACCCCCGCATAAAAATATTGGCTGGTTTTTGCAGGGTCACAGACCCTGCAAGAGCGGGACATTGGATGTGAAGTTCGGTTAGCATGGTTAATTTTTATCTGAACAATTGGATTCCAGAAAGTCGGGTATAGACCACCGGGGTGGCGAGTATGAGATAAATCACTTGAAAAATAATTCCGAAAATATTGCCGATGATTAATTGAAACAAGATGACGGGAAGCGCTCCAACCACAACGCCAACGGCAACCGTGATGAACAATGAACGCGAGCGTCTATGACGCGTAAACAAACGCACGCCTTCCGCGATTGCCACGCCCGCCGTCGGCGCGCCCGCGGCGATAAGGAACCAGCCGATGAAACCGATCCCGCCGACCAACGTGACAAGAAACGCCGCAACACCTGAAAGCACACTCGCAATGATGAAGCCAACGACATAGTCGTACCATTCGGAGGTGTCGAACGTTTTCTGCCGTTCGCGCACACATTCTTTGCAACGATACCCCGTCGGCGTGCGGACTGCGCACGACGCGCAGATCGGGCGGTTGCAGTTGTTGCACCGCAAAGACGTTTCGCGGGTTGGGTGGTTGTAGCAGTAAAGAGTTTCAGTCATTGTCGTAATTTCTTATCTTCCATTCCAAGTTGGTTGCGTGGTGGAGCCAGACGGTTGACCTTTGACCATGGACCATTCACGATCGTCTATCGTCCATGGTCTATCGTCAGGATTCATCTCGGCATACCCAACGAATTTTCGTTCATGTGCGCGGTAAGGTTGCGATAAAAATATCCAGGGTCGCCGAAGCGGACGAACTGCGCATTGATGTCCGCCGCGCGCACGTCAATGTGATCGTCTTCCATCAACGTGACCGGCGATTGCCCATCCACGCTCAGCACGGCATTCTCACTTTTTGGAGTCATGCTCACCGTCGAACCTTCCGCCAACACAACCGCGCGATCCACTGAAAGGTGCGGCGCGATCGGCACGAGCAAAATGTTGCGCAACTTGGGCGGCAGGATGGGTCCGCCAGCCGCGAGGGCGTAGGCAGTTGACCCCGTCGGAGTC
This sequence comes from Anaerolineales bacterium, assembly GCA_044222305.1. Taxonomy (GTDB): domain Bacteria; phylum Chloroflexota; class Anaerolineae; order Anaerolineales; family Villigracilaceae; genus Defluviilinea. Next base: position 13,190 of record JBGANO010000006.1, on the reverse strand, counting down.
GAAGCGATCAATCCATCCGCGAGATAACTGGTGAGCGGGCTTCCATCCACAAAAGCGGTCAGATGCACGGGTCGCAGGTTCGCGCCGCGCCCGACCACCACTTCATTCAACGCGCGCCAGTCGCCCAGCGTTTCACCCGCGCGGATGTGTTCGGCGCGCAACATCATGCGTTTTTCGATCCACGCCTCGCCGTTGAACAATTTGTCAAAGTACTCGCGCCATTCATTGCGTTCCACTTGAATGAGAAAACCAAGCCTGCCCAAATTGACGCCGAGGATCGGCACGCCGCTCGGGGCGCAGAGATGACCCGCGCGCAGAACGCTTCCATCTCCGCCAGCGATGATCAACATATCGAACTCGCCGCCGCGCACGCGCTTCCGCAAGTCTTCATCATAGATCGAACCGCAGGGCGCGTCCATACCCTTGCTTTTCAAATACGCAGACATCGCTTCCGCTTCGGTCACCGCTTCGGGCATCTTCTGATGCGCGGTGACGACGGGTCGCTTGGGGATAAAAGATTCGGGCATGGGATTATTATAAATGTAAACAAGTATACAGGTACACAGGGATACAGGTTACGGGTTACGAGATACGAGTTACCACTTGTTTACGTGTTTCCTTGTCTACGTGTTTACGTATTTCCATGTTTACGTCCCTCACGCCAGACTCTGATCGCACACCGACCGAAACCCGCATCTCTTGCAACGGGAGGCCTGCTCGTGCGACCTTGCGACTTCTTTCTTCATCCCATCGCGCTTCATCTCGGTGATCAACTCCAACAGGGATTGTTCCAACTCGTGGGTGTACTCCACCGAAAAATCTTTATCCTCGTAATGGACGATCCCATACGGGGGGCGTTTGTGATACGTTTTCTCAACCAATAAACAGTACGATGCCAATTGATAAATGTGCGAATCATACGGCGCTTCGGGCGCGCGTCCCGATTTCACTTCGACGGGGATGATTTTTCCATTTTGTTCGACAAGATAATCGGGTTTGCCTGTCAATTCCAACGCGGCATAGAAAAGCGGCTTCTCCAATTTACTCCAGCCGCGCGTGTCGGTATAGATGACGCGTCCGCCTGGCAAGCCTGCCTCGCTCCGCTGGCGGTTTGATTGCCAGAAGAAGAGGAGGGCGAGGAGGAGGAGGAAGAGGGCGAGGTAGAGCATGGGATCAAGATACGGGTTACAAGTTACGAGTTACGTGGAAGGTATTGCGTGTTGCGTACTGCGTATTTTAGAGGAGGCGCGCGGTGCAATAGGCGACCAGCAGAACCAGCGCGAGCATTACCAGAATCAACCCAACCGTCCGCGTGAGGCTGGAGGCGAGGACTTTCCGCCCATGCTGGCGGTGGAGTTCGGAGCCTGTCGCCATTTCGGCTTGGTTCTCGGATTCGACCCCCTGCTTTTTGTACCACCACGCGCGGCGGCAGTAGAGGTAGTTCCCGATGTCTGATGAGCGGATGACAGCCACAGGCAAAGTATAGCACAAATTTTCTAATTTTTCGGGCGTGGCAAAGTGGGCATATTAAGCCACAGAGCGCACACCCTTCGTGCCGCGAGCACGACGGTGCGAGACGGCAGAGATTTTGAGAAAAAACTCTGAGTACTCTGTGAACTCTGTGGCTAAGCCTACGGAGTTGGACACTCATGGGTTGTAACCTCCCTTGTGACAAACTTCTCACTTGCTTTGCGAAAACTTTCCTTGAGCGATTTTTGTTCGTGAGGATAATACAAGTAGAAATTGATTTGCGAAGGTTGGCACTCTCCTGCGTCAACGAATGCCAACAACGGCGCATTAGAGAATGCGCCCTACACAAAACAACGGAGATGCAAAGATGCCTAACGAATTGAGAGTCAAATTTTGGGGAGTGCGCGGGAGTTATCCCACCCCTGGCGCGGGGACGATCAAATATGGGGGGAATACACCCAGCGTGGAGATCCGCGCGGGCGAGCGGACGATGATTCTCGATGCTGGGACAGGAATCATTCCATTGGGGCGTGAGTTGGCGAGAACAAAACGGGCGGGTGAACTTTTGTTACTGTTCAGCCATTTGCATCAAGATCACACGCAAGGGTTTCCATTTTTTGTCCCCGCGTATATCCCAAATACGAAGTTGCACATTTATGGTCCCGACGGCACGCACGAATCGTTGAAGGATGTGCTGGAACGCAATCAATCATCTGAAACGTTTCCTGTTGGTTTGCGTGATATGGCTTCGTCGAAGGATATTCAAGCGGTGCGCGAGTCGCAGGTCATTGTTTGGGATGCAGAGGGAGTCCGTGTGGCTGAGTCAGGCTTACCCGTGAGTGATGAAGCGGTCGTCATCCGCATTCACAAATCGTACGCGCATCCTGGCGGAGTCTACGTCTACCGAATCACGTGGCGCGGAAAGTCTGCGGTGTACGCGACAGATACCGAAGGCTACGTCGGCACGGATCGCAAACTGGTGCAGTTCGCGCGGAATGCGGATTTGTTGATCCACGACGCGCAATATTTGGAGGAATATTATCGCGGACAGTTGGTGGGCTTTCCGTCCACGCAGGGATTTGGACATTCAACTGTGACGATGGCTTGCGAGGTCGCCGCCGCGGCAGAAGTTGAACAGCTGGTGTTGTTCCATCACGATCCTGCGTATGACGACGCAATGATCGCGGGTATGGAACGGACGGCAAAGAGTCTGTTCAATGATTCGGTTGCCGCGTATGAAGGTTTGGAATTTGTGTTGCAAAACGCTTCGTCTTCAGTCGCTCCGCTCCTTCCGCTCAGCGCGAAAGAAAGGGCAGTACAATATGCTGAAAATGGATGAGATCAGGAAAGACAACACGCGCAACCTGCTCGCGGACATCGAACTGTTCGCAGGGCTGACGCCGACTCAATTGGATTGGGTTGCCCAGCACGCGCATCGTCGTATTTTTGAGGCGGGCAGAAATGTGCTGACGATTGAACAGCCTGGCGAAGCGGTGTATATCATCTTGCATGGCACGGTGAAGATACATATCGAACAGGGCGAACGGGATGTGATCCTTTCGATCTTGGGAAGCGGGGACTTACTTGGAGAGATGAGTCTGATTGACAGCATTGGGCGCTCCGCCAGCGCGGTGACGTTGGAAAGCAGTCTGATGTTGTGGATGGACAGGACTACTTTCAATTACCTGCTCGATAACTTCCCGCCTGTGGCGCGGAACTTGGTGAAGATATTGTCTGCGCGCGTTCGATTATCGGATCAACTCATTCAGGCGCTCGCAACTCTCGATGTAAACGGACGCGTGGCGCGTCAACTGTTGGCATTTGCCGAAAAATATGGGCATGAAAAAGACGGCGTGACGCAAATCCGCATCACGCTCACGCAAGGCGACATTGCCGATCTGGTCGGCGCATCGCGGAAGCGAGTCAATCAGGCGATGGTGATGTTCAAGGAACAGGGATTGATTGATAATCTCGATGGAAGGATCGGGATAAAGAAAAGTGAAGGACTGGCGAGGTATTGCAGGTAAATGTCGTTGCGAGCCACGAAGTGGCGAAGCAATCTCCTGTTTTGTAAACACATCGTGCCGATTATTAACCATTGTTGCGAGGAGATTGCTTCGTCGTTCGCTGTCGCTCACTCCTCGCAACGACATATCAAACGGTATAATCGCTCTCTATGAGCGATTTCCGTTTTTATCATCCCATCGAAGTCCGCTACGGGGATTTGGATCCGCAGGGGCACGTCAACAACGCGAAACATCTCACCTACTTCGAGCAAGCGCGGATTGCATATTTGATCGAGTTGGGACTGTTCACGAAGAATCAATCTTTCATGGAAATCGGTGTGATTCTGGCGGATGTGCACGTCACGTATCTTGAGCCAGTCTATTTTGGGCAGAACATCAAGGTCGGAGTGCATGTTGCAAAATTGGGGAACAAGTCCATGACGTGGGAGCAGAATATCGTCGAAGATGCGGAGTCGGGCAGGGAAATTGCCAAAGGGGAAGTAGTGATGGTGACGTATGATTATCGCGCCGAGAAAACGATTTCCATTCCGCGGGAGTGGCGAGAAAAAATAATGGGATTTGAGGGATTATGAAATCAAAATCTGAAAAGCGTTCACCACTGAAAGAAAAACCACTTCGATATGCTGGTCAATCCCTAGGTGAGCAAATTGAAGATAAAGCTCTTAATTTGGCTTTTTCATGGATTGGGCTGCCAGTCCTAATTACCCTTCTCACAATTGACGATTGGATTAGGTACCTCAATCCACAGCCCTCACCAAAGCCGATTGCTGGAACTGTTGTTGCAATAACTCTATTAATAATTGGGGTTTTCAAGGTTATCAAAGGAAAAAGAGAAATAGATAGACTCAAAATGGGGAGGGATGGGGAAAAACTGGTCGCAGAAGGGCTTCAGGAAATGATAAGGCAAGGGGCTGCTGTTCTACACGATATACAAGGCGACAAATTCAACATAGATCATGTCGTTGTATCAAAACATGGGATCTTTTTGATCGAAACAAAGACATATTCAAAACCGATAAATAAAGAAACAACAATCACTTCTGATAATGAAAATGTTTACGTAGATGGAATGGCAATTGAACGCAATCCTATAAATCAAGTAAAAGCGTTAACTGGCTGGTTACAAAATCTCTTGAAAGAAAGTACAGGGAAAAGCTTTAAAATTCGACCTGTTATTCTTTTTCCTGGCTGGTATACTGACAAAACCAAAAGTGGCGCGGACATTTGGATACACTGAATCCTAAAGCGCTTCCAAGCTTTATTTCCCATGAGCCAATTTCACTAAAAGAAGATGAAGTTTATATGGTAGCGTTTCACCTTTCGAGATATGTTCGCACCTTTATACCTAAAGAAGGAAAATAATATGTCACTCCCAACCATTGACACAAACCACTTCACCAAATTTCTCGTTGACCTGCTCAACATCCCCTCGCCCACAGGGTTTGCGGAGCCTGCGATTGCGTTTGTTGAAAAAGAATTGTTGCAGTATAAGCAATTGGAATTATCGAGGACTCGCAAAGGTGCCTTGGTGGCGAAATGGGAAGTAGAAAGTGATTTGCCGCCTGTCGCGCTGACTGCGCACGTGGACACGCTTGGCGCGGTGGTGAAGGAAATTAAATCAAGCGGCAGACTCAAGTTGAGTCGTATCGGCGGGATTCAGTGGCCCAGCGTCGAGACCGAGGGCGTGTGGGTGTTCACGTCGAAGGGCGAAAAGATTCGCGGCTCGGTGTTGATAGATAATGCGTCGGGTCATATTTTTGGTCAGGCTGGCACAGAGACTCCGCGTAATGATGACCACATGGAAGTCCGCTTGGATGCGCGCACGACAAGCGAAAAAGAAACGCGCGAGTTGGGAATCAACATTGGCGATTGCGTGGCGTTCGATCCGCGCGTTGAAGTCACGAATGGATTCATCCGCTCGCGGTTTCTCGACGACAAGGCGTGCGTGGCAAATGTCGTGGCGGCGATCAAGTCGATGGCCGAATCAGGCAGAAGTCCCGCGCGAAGCGTGTATTTCCACTTCTCCAATTACGAGGAGGTCGGTCACGGCGCGGCGGCGGGAATCCCATCCGATGTCGCGGAGTTGGTCACGGTGGATATGGCGGTCGTCGGCGCGGGGCAGGCGTCGGATGAGTTCAGCGCGACGTTGTGCATCAAAGACGGCGGCGGACCATATCACTTTGGCTTGAACAATAAAATGCGCGCGCTAGCCGAAAAACATAACATCCCGTATAAGACCGATGTGTATGGGTTCTATGGTTCAGATGGCGAAGCGTTCTGGCGCGCGGGCGGCGACGTGGCGTTGGCGTTGATCGGGCCCGGCATTGATGCCTCGCACAATTACGAACGCGCGCACATGGACGGGTTGAACGCGACAACGAATTGGATCATGGCATACTTGCTTTCTGATTAACCGCTAAGCACGCAAAGTGCGCGAAGATTTTTAAAAGGTTTTCTTTGCGTTCTTCGCGATCTTCGCGGTAAAAAGGTTTTATGAAGCTTGACGCTGGATTACCCCCCACTGGATTGAAAGACGTCCCCGCGATTGCGAAAGCCGCGGAGGAAATTGGATTCGACGCGCTGTGGACTCAGGAGACTCAACATGATCCCTTCCTGCCCTGCGCGTTGATCGCCGAACATACCACGCGTCTTCACTTCGGGACGGCTGTTTCAGTTTCCTTCGCGCGTTCGCCCGCCAACCTCGCCTACACCGCCTGGGACTTAGCCGCCCAATCAAACGGACGATTCATCCTCGGGCTTGGCACACAAGTGAAAGCGCACATCGAGCGGAGGTTTGGTCAGCCGTGGCCCGAGTCGCCTGTGAAAAAATTGCGCGAGCAGATTCAAGTCATCCGCGCCTTTTGGGATTGCTGGCAGAACGGGACGAAGTTGAATTTTCGCGGGGAGTATTACAAGATAACTCTCATGTCTCCCTTCTTTAATGCGGGTGCAATTGAACATCCAAACATTCCGATTTATATTGCTGGCGTGAACACAGGGCTTGCCAAACTCGCGGGCGAAATGTGCGAGGGATTTCTTGTTCATCCATTCAATACGCCGCGATATTTGAAGGAAGTGATGTTGCCTGCGATCGAAGAAGGCGCAAAAAAGGCAAACCGCAAATGCGAAGATGTTTCCGTTTCAGTGACCGCCTTCGTTGCGACAACTCCCGAAGAGATGAACTTCGCCCGCGCGCAGATTTCGTTCTACGCCTCCACACCATCCTACCGCCCCGTGATGGATTTGCACGGCTGGAGCGGCGTCGCGGAGACACTGTCCGCGCACGCGGCGAAGAGCGAATGGGCTGAGATGCCGATGCTCATCACAGATGAAATGCTGAACGAGTTTTGTTTGGTGACTGATGAAAACCCTTCGTCAGGCTCAGGGCTGGCTGGTGAATTGAAGAAACGCTATGAGGGGATCGCGGATCGACTGACGTTGTACACTCCCTTTGTGCCTGAGGAGAGGGATGAGTGGTGGAGATGGTTGACAGAGCAATTTCGCTAATGCCTGAAAATTGGGGGTTGCAAAATATCTCATTTTGAGATAAACTCTCGGCGTGCATATCATCTCCCGCAAGGCTTTGATCCAGTTCTGGGAAAAGTATCCCGACAGTAAAACAGCGCTTGCCCGATGGTTCAAAGTTGTGAAAACGACTGAGTTTCAAAGTTTTACTGAATTGAGAGGGGTTTTCCCATCGGCAGACAAAGTACAAGATTGGATCGTTTTCAACATCGGCGGGAATAAGTATCGGTTGATCGCATCTATTCACTTTAACCGAGGCAAAGTTTACATTCGGCATGTTCTGACGCACACAGAATATGACCGAGGAGATTGGAAGAAATGACACTCGTAAACGATCAAATCCAAACATACTGGACAAATATCGCTCCCCTGCTTACCATCCGCAACGAGCGCGAATACAACGCGGCGGTCAAGCACATGAATGAATTGCTCGACGAAATCGGCACAAACGAAAAACATCCACTCTATAGCCTGCTTGACACGCTTGGCACACTCATCCACGCCTATGAAGAAGAACATTATCCAATTCCTGAATCTTCGAGTGCAGACATCTTGCGCTTCCTGATGGATGAAAATGGTTTGACTCAATCCGATTTACCCGAAGTTGGGTCACAAGGCGTGGTATCAGAAATCTTGAATGGCAAACGCGAATTGAATGTTCGGCAAATCAGAGAGTTGGCAAAGAAATTCAAAGTCTCGCCAGCGGCGTTTGTTTAGGAAAATAAACACATTATGAACTTCAACGACTACCAAACCAAATCACGCGCCACGGCAAAATATCCCGTCATCGGGCATGGAGTGATCTACCCGACACTGGGACTCGTCAATGAAGCGGGGGAAGTGGCGGGCAAGATCAAGAAGGTGTTCCGCGATAAGGATGGCGAGATCAGCGCAGAAACGCGCGAGGCGCTCAAAGCCGAACTCGGTGATGTGCTGTGGTACATCTCGCAAGTCGCCACCGAGTTAGACTTGTCGCTGGATGAAATTGCCGAGGCGAATATCGCCAAGTTGTTGGATCGGTTGGAACGGGGGAAGATCAAAGGGGATGGGGATAACCGATAGGTTTCAAGTTCCAAGTTTCAGGTGTCAGGTTTTACTTGGCACGTGAAACTTGACCACTTGACACCTTTCTTCCGTAATCACACAACTTCACGATCGGACACTTCTCGCACATCGCCTTACGCGCGGTGCAGATTTCGCGTCCGAGGCGGATGATGTTCAAGTGCGCGGCGTAGTATGTTTCAAGCGGGAATAACGATTCCAAGTGCGGATGCGCCTGCTCAACGGTCATCTTCTCAGGGCGGAGTCCGATGCGGCCCGTCACGCGGTAGACGTGCGTATCCACGGGGAAAGCAGGCATGCCCAACGAAAAACATAACACGATGGCGGCGGTCTTCGGTCCCACGCCGTTGAATTTCATCAGCCAGTTTCGCGCATCATCCACAGACATCTTCTTGAGAAACGACAGATCCAAATTTCCGCGTTCTTCGGTGATGGCTTTCAACACCTGCTGAATGCGCGGACCTTTTTGATTCGCCAAACCTGCGGGTCGAATCACTTCGATCACGTCTTTCGTCTTCGCATCGCGGACAGCCTCCCACGTTGGGAATTTGGCGCGCAATAAATTGAAGGCACGGTCGCGGTTCACATCGTTCGTATTTTGCGAGAGGATGGTCGAGACCAACTCATGAATCGCGGGCAATGGATTGCGCCAAATTGGCTCGCCATAATACTCCAGCAATTTTTCGTGGATTTTCACCGCGCGTTTCGCCAAAGGGTTCATGCTTTTTCCACCCTCCCACTTTCCACTTTCCACACGTCCGCCTTCTCCACAAACTCAGGCGCGAATAAATTCAAATCAGTCGTCGTAAATAAAACTTGTTCACTCTCGCCAACATATTTCAACAAGTCGGCACGGCGTTGCAAGTCCAACTCTGCCATCACTTCGTCGAGCAGGATCACGGGCCATTCGCCCGTGCGTTCCTTCATCCAATTCACTTCGGCGAGTTTGAGCGCGAGCAACGCGGTGCGGATTTGTCCACGCGAGCCGTAATCGCCCAGGTCAACTTTATCGGCGATGAAACGCAACTCGTCACGATGCGGACCGATCGTCGTCACGCCGCGCGCGATCTCGTCGTTACGCAACTCGCGCAGTCTTTCGCGGAATCCATTTTCAATTTCATTCAATTTCAAACTTGAACGGTCAACGACGGTATCCATTTTCAAACCCAATTGTCCATTCGGTTGCGGAAGCGGATCGTACGCGGGTTCGTAGGAGAGGCGCAGAGTCTCGCTTCCGTGAGTCAGCTCGAAATGGACGCGCGAAGCGAGTTGTTGAATCTGCTGGACGGCTTCGATCCTCCACAAGATGATTTGCGATCCGAGACGCGCCAACGCGTCATCCCACACTTCGAGTTGGTCGCGGCTTCCTCCATTTTCACTCAACGCTTTGAGCAATGCGTTACGCTGTGTGACAACCTGATTGTATTCGCCGAGCACACGCGCATACGCAGGCGTGGACTGTGCCAGCGCGAGATTCAAATAACGGCGGCGTTCTTCGGGCGCGCCTTCGATGATCTGCGACATCTGTGGCACAAAGACGACCGCGTTGAACTGACCGATGACATCGTTGATGGGTTTCTTCACGCCATCGAGCAAAATTTCTTTGCGGAGCCGCTGACCGTTCAACACGCCGACAGGTTCGAGGATAAGCCGCGCTTCGATGCGATGCTTGCGATTGCCGCGCTGATAGTCCGCGACGAGGCGGGCAACGGCAGGCGAATCTTTTTTATCGGCTTCGATGAAGTTGATCAGCTGGCGGTCGGTACTTGTTTGAAAGGATGTGAATGCCGCGAGAAAATAAATCGCTTCGAGCACAGTGGTCTTGCCCTGCGCGTTCGCGCCCGTGAGCAACACCGCGCGTTGAGGAAAATCAAGCGCGAGCCGTGTGAATTTGCGGAAGTTTGTGAGGGAGAGGTGGCGGAGATGCATGGGAGAGGATTAGAGGATTAGAGAATTAGAGAATTAGAGAATTAGAGATTGGAGACTGGAGATTATTGCGTACTGCGTATTGCGTGTTCCGTGTTTACCTGTCTACTTGTTTACCTGTCTACTTGTTTACGCGTCTACCTATTTCCGTGTCTACCTGTCCCCTCATACCTCCTGCTCCGCATCCACTTCCTGTTGCGGTTGCCAGACGCGCGTGGCGCGTTCGGTGAATAAGATACCGTTCAAATGGTCAATTTCATGTTGGAATATTCGTGCCAGCCAGCCTTTGGCTTTGATCTTCATCGGCTGACCATGACGATTTAATGCTTTGACATGCACCTCTGCGTGGCGTTCCACCTCGCCCAGCAAACCGGGGATCGAGAGGCATCCCTCCACGCCCATTAAAGTTTCCTCAGAAACTTTCACGATCTCCGGGTTGATCACCGCCCATACTTTTTTGGGCGCGTCTTCGTTCTCTTCCTCTTCGGGCTTCTCGAAATATTCGATGACCACGATCCGTTCCAACAACCCGATCTGCGGCGCGGCGAGACCCACGCCCGGCGCTTCGCGCATGGTCTCCACCATGTCTTCAATCAATGTTTGAAGGATCTTGTCGAATTTTGTAACTACATGAGCCTTGCGTTTCAGCACAGGGTCGGGGAGTGTCACGATGTTACGTAGAGCCATTATTCTGATTCCTCTTGTTCTCTTCTTCTCGTTTGAATTCTTCCGAACTTTTATGATACGTGGCAAGCCATTCTGCCATGCGTTCGCGTTCCGCGGCGACGGCGGCTTGATTCTTCTTCACCACGCGCGAGTCGCGGCGGCGGTCGATATCTGATTGCACGCTGGCGGGGTCGAGCACATCTTCAAAGATGAGTTTGTTACCTCCCACGGTGATGTACACATGCCCAAAGTTGAAGATGTTTCCCAAAAGCCCGCGTCGTTCATATTTCGTGCCGAGGATGTTTTCAAGTTGGGCGGCATTCCGCGATTCGGTCCCGAAAGGTTTGCGATCAATATCGATGATCTGGTCGCCGGTGACTTCAAACGTGTCGTTACTCCAGTCCATGAGTTTATACCAAAACCAGCCCGCCAGCAGGAACATGGCGCCGAGGCTGAATAAGGCGTAGATATCGATCGAGAGTCCGCCCGCCAGCGAGATGAAAACATCCAGCGGTGAAACCAATAGCTGATACAGCCGCAGGAGGAAGAAAATAAACACGCCGAAGAATCCGACAATGGGGAGCCATGCGTCCAACACCAGCACCACCCAATGCTTTCGATAGATCACTCCTTCGCTCGTTTCGTAACGGAGTTTAAGAGTATTCGACCCGAGCAATTTCAACCACCATGCGCCCCGCGGTTGGGCGACCGAAGATGTCGGCTGGTTTGAATCAGCCGCAGGTCGGGCAGGAACCGGGATTCCCAGTCGCTTGCGGATGGCATCCTTCATCGCCTCTTTTTCCGTGGCGACCGCCAGCTCCTTCGTCCTTTGCCAGTACTCCTCCACCATTTTCGCCGCCTGGTTCGGATGATTCACCAGCGAGAAATCGATCCTGCCCACGTACGTCCGCACAATCACATTCCCGTAATCGAGCCAGCGACCGAACTGATTCGCCTCCACGCCCAATGAAACGATCATCGAAAGCGGCGCCTCCTGCCGGCTGTCCAACAAGCCGATCACTTTTTCGAGCCACACCACGCGCTGGTTGGTGACCACGTAATAATCGTTGCTCCAATCGAGGATGATCCAGCCCAGCCAGAGGGCAAAAGCAAAAAACGATAACAGCGCCGCCAGCCATACGATCGTCTGCGGCAAAATGAAAAAGTACGCGTATGTAAAAAAGATGGGAACAAGAAGCAGAGCGATGGGGCGCAGGATATTCGGGTACATGGCAATCACATGCTTGCGCGCCAGAAAATACACCACCTCGTCGGGTCTTAACCACTTGAAGCGCAACTGCCGCGCCAACTGGCGGCTTCGCACCGCGATCTCAAGATTGCCCCGCAATTTTGGGTGTTCCTTGAACAGTTTGTCGAAATCGCCCTTCGACAGCACGAGCAACGAAGTATCCTCCAGCGCCGTCACGGTTGCCGAACGTCGTCGGTTTCCCATGATCCCCATCTCGCCAAAATAATCGTTCTTCACCAACAACGCAAGCTGGTTTTCCCTGCCGTCAAGTTTTCGCACCACGCGCACCTTGCCCCCAAAGATCATATAAAAACCCTCCGCCGCCCCATCCTGCTTGAACACGATCTCCCCTTTTGCCACCTGCATCTCATCCAGTTCCTCTACAATCGACGCGAACTCATCCTCCTCCAACCCAAAAAACAGATGGATTTTTTTGAGAAATGCGATACGGGCAGATCGTTCGATGGTCACGGCTTGATTCTATCAAATTTCGGGGATGAAAACCGTCCCGCCTCATCCCGACTTTTACCTGTCTCGCCAGCGGACGCCTTGCCCCCACCCCCGTGATAAAATCCGCCGCATGAAAAAATGGCATTTCTGGCTTGGCGTATTGATCAGCGTCCTCTTCATCTGGCTCGCCCTGCGCGGCTTGCAGTTGGACGAATTTTGGAACGCAGTTCAAAAAGCGAATTACGTTTGGTTGATTCCAGGCATTGGCGTGTACTTCGTCGGCGTGTGGGTGCGGGCATGGAGGTGGCATTACCTCCTGAAACCCATCAAAGAGATTCCCACCAAGACCATGTTCCCCATCACGACCATCGGATATATGGGAAATAATATCTATCCCGCGCGCGCAGGTGAAGTGTTACGCGCCGTGATCCTCAAACGCAAAGAAGGTGTGTCGGTCTCCGCATCGTTAGCCACCATCATCGTGGAAAGAATCTTCGACGGCGTGGTCATGCTGGGATTCGTCTTCGTCAATTTGCCTGAGTTGGCAAAACTCACCAGCGCCTCGGGCTTTGTTGGCAACATCCAGCAAGTGGCGGTGATCGGCACGGGCATCTTCATCGGCGCGTTGATTGTTTTTCTAATCGCGGCGATGTTCCCACAGATGACGGCAAAATTTGGGCTGTGGTTTATTTATCGCCTCACACCGAAGCGACTGCATGAGCGCATCATCAGTTTGATGAATAAATTTCTCGATGGTCTCGCCTCCCTCCGCTCGCCGTGGAATGTGTTGATGGTATTTTTCACCTCGGTCATCA